>NZ_CALSBP010000002.1:547500-1241577 GCF_943373825.1 Aquimarina spinulae
CTTAGTCTTTCGGTGTGCGGGTTTCTCGCCCGCATTATCGTTACTTATGCCTACATTTTCTTTTGTAGATACTCCAGCATACCTCACAGTACACCTTCAACGTCACTACAATGCTCCCCTACCCCTCCAAACTAGTTGGAGGCCATAGCTTCGGTAATATGCTTATGCCCGATTATTATCCATGCCGAACCGCTCGACTAGTGAGCTGTTACGCACTCTTTAAATGAATGGCTGCTTCCAAGCCAACATCCTAGCTGTCTAAGCAGTTCAACCGCGTTTTTTCAACTTAGCATATATTTTGGGACCTTAGCTGATGGTCTGGGTTCTTTCCCTCTCGGACATGGACCTTAGCACCCATGCCCTCACTGCTGGTAAACATTTTATAGCATTCGGAGTTTGTCAGGAATTGGTAGGCGGTGAAGCCCCCGCATCCAATCAGTAGCTCTACCTCTATAAAACTATACCAACGCTGCACCTAAATGCATTTCGGGGAGTACGAGCTATTTCCGAGTTTGATTGGCCTTTCACCCCTACCCTCAGGTCATCCCAAGACTTTTCAACGTCAACGGGTTCGGTCCTCCACTTTGGATTAACAAAGCTTCAACCTGCCCAAGGGTAGATCACACGGTTTCGCGTCTACTACTACTAACTTAATCGCCCTATTCAGACTCGCTTTCGCTACGGATCCGATGCTGAACATCTTAACCTTGCTAGTAAAAGTAACTCGTAGGCTCATTATGCAAAAGGCACGCCGTCACACATAAATGCGCTCCGACCGCTTGTAAGCGTATGGTTTCAGGATCTTTTTCACTCCCTTATTCAGGGTTCTTTTCACCTTTCCCTCACGGTACTGGTTCACTATCGGTCTCTCAGGAGTATTTAGCCTTAACGGATGGTCCCGCCAGATTCATACAGGATTACACGTGTCCCGCACTACTCAGGATACTACTAAATCAATGTGCTTTACTTATACCAGGCTATCACTGTCTATGGCTCCTCTTTCCAAAGGATTCTAATTCATTACATATCTTATATTGTAGTCCTACAACCCCTGCATTGCCGTAACAATACAGGTTTGGGCTAATCCGCGTTCGCTCGCCACTACTAACGGAATCACTTTTGTTTTCTTCTCCTCCGGGTACTTAGATGTTTCAGTTCTCCGGGTTCGCCTCCTCGAAAGGATACTATATCTTCAATATAGTGGGTTGCCCCATTCGGATATCTACGGATCAATCAGTATGTGCCTGTCCCCGTAGCTTTTCGCAGCTTATCACGTCCTTCTTCGCCTCTGAGAGCCTAGGCATTCCCCATACGCCCTTAATTAGCTTATGCGTCTTGCTTTAACTTGCTCTTTTAGTTTTTGCCGATACTAATAAAGTAACTAAATTAGTATCAACCTCTTTTATGTTCATTAATTGTAAACAATTAATGCTCGTATTTTTAAATCAATATGTCAATGAACGTTTTTCTTAATAACAATATAAAATCAATGAATATAAAGACTATTTCATTTCATGAATCCTGTGCTTTATAATCTATCAATACTTATACCTAAAGAATCGTGGAGAATATCGGAGTCGAACCGATGACCTCCTGCGTGCAAGGCAGGCGCTCTAGCCAGCTGAGCTAATCCCCCGTATTAGTTGTTAGTTATCAGTTAATAGTTGTTAGAACTTTAACATAACTCCTACTTTCTTAACGTGAACGCTAACTCCTAGAATTTCCTTTCAATATAATATGAACTTAGTTTTTAATCCGTAATTCTAAATCATGAATCACTAATTAAAATCGTAGTCTCAGCCAGACTCCCTTCGATAAACTCAGGATAAACTTCTTGTCTGTCTTTCGACTTGTAGTCTCAGGCAGACTCGAACTGCCGACCTCTACATTATCAGTGTAGCGCTCTAACCAGCTGAGCTATGAGACTTCTTCATAGTTGTGTGTTGGTGGTTAATTGTTGATCGTTGAAACAATCAACTAACAACCAAAAACTAACAACTAAATAATTAATTAACAGCATAAAGACTAAAAACAACTAAGATACATTCCATCGTATCATTTCTTGGTTTCCTTATAAAAGGAAATCTCTAGAAAGGAGGTGTTCCAGCCGCACCTTCCGGTACGGCTACCTTGTTACGACTTAGCCCCAGTTACCAGTTTTACCCTAGGCCGCTCCTAAACGGTGACGGACTTCAGGTACTCCCAGCTTCCATGGCTTGACGGGCGGTGTGTACAAGGCCCGGGAACGTATTCACCGGATCATGGCTGATATCCGATTACTAGCGATTCCAGCTTCACGGAGTCGAGTTGCAGACTCCGATCCGAACTGTGACCGGCTTTATAGATTCGCTCCTATTCACATAGTGGCTGCTCTCTGTACCGGCCATTGTAGCACGTGTGTGGCCCAGGACGTAAGGGCCGTGATGATTTGACGTCATCCCCACCTTCCTCGCGGTTTGCACCGGCAGTCTTGCTAGAGTTCCCGACATGACTCGCTGGCAACTAACAACAGGGGTTGCGCTCGTTATAGGACTTAACCTGACACCTCACGGCACGAGCTGACGACAACCATGCAGCACCTTGTAAATTGTCCGAAGAAAAGTCTATCTCTAAACCTGTCAATCTACATTTAAGCCCTGGTAAGGTTCCTCGCGTATCATCGAATTAAACCACATGCTCCACCGCTTGTGCGGGCCCCCGTCAATTCCTTTGAGTTTCATTCTTGCGAACGTACTCCCCAGGTGGGTTACTTATCACTTTCGCTTAGCCACTCAGACCGAAGTCCGAACAGCTAGTAACCATCGTTTACGGCGTGGACTACCAGGGTATCTAATCCTGTTCGCTACCCACGCTTTCGTCCCTTAGCGTCAATTAATTGTTAGTGATCTGCCTTCGCAATCGGTATTCTGTGTAATATCTATGCATTTCACCGCTACACTACACATTCTAACCACTTCACAATAATTCAAGTCTTGCAGTATCAATGGCAATTTTCCGGTTGAGCCGAAAACTTTCACCACTGACTTACTAAACCGCCTACGGACCCTTTAAACCCAATGATTCCGGATAACGCTTGGATCCTCCGTATTACCGCGGCTGCTGGCACGGAGTTAGCCGATCCTTATTCGTAGAGTACCGTCAGCATTCCACACGTGGAATGGTTTCTTCCTCTATAAAAGTAGTTTACAACCCATAGGGCAGTCTTCCTACACGCGGCATGGCTGGATCAGAGTTGCCTCCATTGTCCAATATTCCTCACTGCTGCCTCCCGTAGGAGTCTGGTCCGTGTCTCAGTACCAGTGTGGGGGATCTCCCTCTCAGGACCCCTATCTATCGTAGCCTTGGTATGCCGTTACCATACCAACTAGCTAATAGAACGCATAGCCATCTTATAGCGATAAATCTTTAATCCTTAGTGAAGGCTCACTTAAGATACTATAAGGTATTAATCCAAATTTCTCTGGGCTATCCCTTACTATAAGGTAGGTACTATACGCGTTACGCACCCGTGCGCCGGTCGTCAGCGAGTGCAAGCACTCCTGTTACCCCTCGACTTGCATGTGTTAAGCCTGCCGCTAGCGTTCATCCTGAGCCAGGATCAAACTCTTCATCGTTTGTCTTTAAATATTATTCAAAACAATACAACGGAATTATAATCGTATCTCAATATGTCTCTAGTCTTTATTCTCTGTATAAACTATCTCTAGCTTTATACGCGCTGTCAATCAATATGTCTATGAACTTCGTTTAATTAATAAAGCAATCTTCATCGCTATTAATTATAGATCGTAAATAAGGAATCGAACCCCATAAATGTTAACTAAAACACCCTAAACCATTACTACTGTTTTTTATGAACTTGTGCTGTTTCTCTAAGCGGGTGCAAATATATAACCCCTTTTATTATTAGCAAAACTTTTTGTGAATTATTTTTAAAAAAAATCAACCCTACTTAATCCTCTAATCCAATCTCAATGAACATACAAAACAATATCCCGTTTTGCGGGCGCAAACATACAACCCTTTTTTATTCTGACAAGATTTTTTTAATAAAGTTTTTAAAACTTTTTCTTAACTATAAAACCAAAAACAAACCTCTCAATGAACTCACAAAACATTATCCCGTTTTGCGGGTGCAAACATACAATCCTTTTTCCTTCTATCAACAAAATTTGGTAACTATTTTGAAACTTTTTTTTAACACTCTGATATCACAAACTTTACATGAACATAAAAAGTATAAACAACATTAGAACTCTTCATTAGATAATCATAACTGATATTACAAAAGTACCGCAGAAACCCAATAAAAATCAACAATACCCTACTCTATACCTCTACTACAATATTAATCTACTAAATTATATCTTATATATATTGTATGGATTTTATTATCGTATTATCTTTACCCCTTTAATTAGAAAAAGATGATCAAGATTACGTTACCAGATGGTTCGATTAGAGAGTACAATAGCGAAGTTACTGCTATGGATGTTGCAAAAGATATTAGTGAAGGTTTTGCCAGAAATGTAATTTCTGCAAAATTTAACGGAACTACTATCGAAACCTCCACAAAATTAACCACAGATGGCAACCTAGTTTTGTTTACATGGAGAGATGATGAAGGTAAAACAGCATTTAGACATTCTACATCTCATGTCCTTGCCCAAGCTCTTGAAGAATTATACCCCGGAGTTAAGTTATCTATTGGTCCAGCTATAGATAACGGGTTCTATTATGATGTAGATCTGGGAGATCAAGTTATTTCTGAAAAAGATTTTAAAGCAATCGAAGATAAAATGCTTGAAATCGCAAGAGGAAAACATGATTTTAAAATGAGGTCTATTTCTAAAGCTGATGCCTTAGCTAAATACAAAGAAGAAAATAATGAGTATAAGGTAGAATTAATTGAAAACCTAGAAGATGGCACAATAACATTTTGTGATCATGATACTTTTACTGATTTATGCCGAGGAGGACACATCCCTAACACCGGGCTTATTAAAGCTGTAAAAATCATGAGTGTTGCAGGTGCATATTGGCGTGGTGATGAGAATAACAAACAATTAACGAGGGTTTACGGAACTTCTTTTCCGAAGCAAAAAGAGCTAAAAGAATATTTAGAATTACTTGAAGAAGCAAAAAAACGTGATCACAGAAAACTAGGTAAAGAACTTGAGCTTTTTACTTTTTCTCAAAAAGTTGGTCAGGGATTGCCGCTTTGGCTTCCCAAAGGAGCTGCTTTGCGTGATCGTTTGGAACAGTTTTTGAAAAAAGCACAAAAGAAAGCTGGTTATGAAATGGTAGTCACACCACATATTGGTCAGAAAGAATTGTATGTCACTTCTGGTCATTATGCAAAATACGGCGAAGATAGCTTCCAACCTATCAATACTCCTGCTGAAGGTGAGGAATTCCTACTAAAACCAATGAATTGCCCTCATCATTGTGAGATATATAATAGTGGACCATGGTCGTATAGAGATCTACCTAAACGATATGCCGAGTTTGGCACTGTATACAGGTATGAACAAAGTGGAGAGCTTCATGGACTTACTCGTGTAAGAGGTTTTACTCAGGATGATGCTCATATTTTTTGTACTCCTGATCAATTAGATCTAGAGTTTAAAAAAGTAATTGATTTGGTTTTATATGTTTTTGGATCTTTAGGTTTTGAAAACTTTACAGCACAAGTATCTGTAAGAGACTTAGAAAAACCGGATAAATATATTGGAGATGTCGAAAATTGGGAAAAAGCAGAAAATGCCATTATAAATGCTGCAAAAGATAAAGGATTAAATTATATAATCGAAAGTGGAGAAGCTGCTTTTTATGGTCCTAAGCTCGATTTTATGGTAAAAGATGCATTAGGAAGAAATTGGCAATTAGGAACCATACAGGTAGATTATAACCTCCCAGAGCGTTTTGATCTTACATATAAAGGCAGTGATAACGAATTACACAGACCTGTAATGATTCATAGAGCTCCTTTTGGTAGTTTGGAGAGGTTTATTGCTATCTTGTTAGAACACACAGGAGGTAATTTCCCTCTGTGGCTAATGCCAGAGCAAGCTATTATACTCTCTATCAGTGAGAAATATGAAAAATACTCTGAAAAAGTTTTAAATTTGTTAGAAAATGACGAAATTCGCGCCCTTGCTGATCATAGAAATGAAACAATAGGTAAAAAGATTAGAGAGGCAGAAATGAATAAATTTCCTTATATTATCATTGTAGGGGAACAAGAAGAGAGAGATAACACCATATCGGTTCGAAAACATGGTGGTGAAGATTTAGGAGCTATATCAATTGAAGAGTTTTCTAAAATAATAAAAGAAGAAATTAATAAAACGCTAAAGCCGTTTAATGGATAACGATAAAATTAAGTTTAATTTAAAATTTTAAGTCATAGCAATAAGAAGAAGAAGGTCTCAAAAACCACTAAGAGTAATCAAAGAAGATGCACACAGAATCAATCATAAAATTCGTGTTGATGAAGTGCGTCTTGTGGGTGACAATGTAGAAGTTGGTGTTTACCCAACAAAAAAAGCGCTACAACTTGCTGAGGAGCAAGAACTTGATCTTGTAGAAATTTCGCCTAAAGCAGTGCCTCCTGTTTGTAAAATAATGGATTATAAGAAATTCCTTTATGAACAGAAGAAAAGAGACAAAGCCTTAAAATCAAAGGCCACTAAGGTTGTTATTAAAGAAATTAGATTTGGCCCTAACACAGATGAGCATGATTATGAGTTCAAGAAAAAGCATGCTATTAAGTTTTTATCAGAAGGAGCCAAATTAAAAGCTTATGTCTTTTTTAAAGGACGTTCAATCATATACAAAGATCAAGGTCAAATTCTACTACTTAGGTTAGCGCAAGAACTAGAAGAGTATGGCAAAGTAGAGCAAATGCCAAAACTTGAAGGTAAACGAATGATTATGTTTATCGCTCCAAAAAAATAAGAAACTCTTGTCAAAAAGAGTTATTAAGATAATAAGTGAGATTATAAAAACAAGGATACAATGCCTAAAATGAAAACAAAATCCAGTGCAAAAAAGCGTTTTAAGCTTACCGGTACTGGTAAAATCAAAAGAAAGCACGCTTTTAAGAGTCATATTTTGACAAAAAAATCTAAAAAGCGTAAGCTTGCTTTAACGCACGCAACATTAGTGCATAAAAGCGATGAAAATAGTATTAAAGAACAATTACGTTTAAAGTAATTTTTTTTAATCAGGTTAGAATTAGTATAAACCCAGGAGTTAGGCCTACATAATTTTAGATTAATAATTTTCGAATTAAGAAATAAAATTTAAATGATCAAGAGTCGATTATCGACCGCCTACTACTAAAAAATTTAAATTATGCCAAGATCAGTAAATTCAGTTGCAAAAAGAGCTAGAAGAAAAAAAGTTCTTAAGCAAGCAAAAGGTTATTTCGGACGTCGTAAAAACGTTTGGACAGTAGCAAAAAATGCGGTTGATAAAGCGATGCAATACTCGTATAGAGACCGTAAAGCAAAAAAGAGAACTTTCCGTGGATTATGGATTACTCGTATTAATGCGGGTGCCCGTTTACATGGTATGTCTTATTCTCAATTTATGGGAAAAGTAAAAGCTAATAATATCGAATTAAACCGTAAGGTTCTTGCCGATTTAGCGATGAACAACCCAGAAGCTTTTCAAGCAATTGTAGAAAAAGTAAAGTAATTCTTTTAGTAAAACAATACAATCTCATTTATAAAAAATCCTGCTTTTGAAGCAGGATTTTTTTTATCTCTAACATTTACGAAGCGCTGTATTTCATCGTCAAAAACAGTATTTAATCCATTAAAAAGAATGTGGATTGGTATTTTTTCATTACTTTTAAGAAAACCGAATAGATATGAAAAAAAAAACACTTTTTGATTATATCAGTATTACTTTTAGTGAGTCAGGGATTATTGGCGCAAGATCATAGTGCACATTCTAACCCTAGCGATTTAGGAGCAGAACAAATTTTTGGTCTTTTAGAAATGCCTTTTCTGGCCATTGCACTTATATTTAGTTTTCTTACGGCTACAAAGTTAAAAGGCGGAAAATTTGGATCGGGAATGACACTACTTGCTTGGGGGTTTGTAGTTATGGCTCTCGGACATCTTCATATGCAAATTGCTCATATCTTTGGCTATAATATTTTCAAGAATATATTTGGAGATACTTTTGGCAACTACATTTGGTTTATCGCACTAATTCTTACATGGGGTTTATCGGCATTAGGTTTTTATAAAATATATAAAGCCAGCAAAATATGACCCTAGATGATCTTAAAATGGTTTAAAAGAATAACGACCGCTAAGAAAACCAGTCCAAAAAAAAGCCAAGAAGAGCAAGAAATTATTGATCTAATTGATTTTCTTTGGAAAGAGATCGACATATCCAAAAATACTTCTAATCTAAAAATAAAAGTAAAAGCTTTTAGAGATTTTTCTTATGTAAAAAAAATTGAGTTTTTACCAGAATTATACTTATTCCTAGAAGAATATATTACAGAAAAAAATGCAATACGACGGCCTAGTAAACAATTTGTACGTAATCAAATTATAGAACGATATAATTCACTATTCAAGCATACATCCTTCAAGTTAATATTCGACCCATTAAAAGAGCAAGAATTAATCTTGTGTAAAGTTTTTCTCTCTAACGTATTAGAGAAATCTTCAGAACTTATTGGTAGCTATAATGATTCTAAAATTATTTATATCAAAAAATACCTGGATACACCATATAATTTTCGCACTATTGACCTGATCAAGGAGAGAAAAAATCTATTAGATTTTTCTAATCAGATTTTTCTTAAAATCAAAAATAGCTTAGGTATAAATGCAATCACCAATATCTATTTACTTATTTATAAAAAACATTTTCAATCTTATCATTTATTAGATTCATTTACTGCAACGCTAAATGTAATTCCCGAAGAAATCCTTGCTAAGGACCTGATCAACTTTCCTAGTAAACAACAAATGCATAAGATGCTGCAGAAACAGCTTTATAGTTTAGAAGAAATTAACGAAAGACTTACCAAAGAAGTTGTAGAAAGAAAAAAAGTAGAGGAAGAATTAAAATATAGCGAACATTTAAATACAACCATATTAGAAACGGCAATGGATGGTGTGGTTTTAGTAAATAGCAAAGGAATTGTATTGAATTGGAATAAACAGGCAGAGAATATACTAGAGCTAAAAAGAGAGGAAACGATTGGATACAGTATCTATTCATTAGTCCCGTATAAACTTAGACAAGAACTAAAAAGAAGTTTTAGTAATTATATACAAACCGGAGATGATGAACTGATCAATAAAAGAGTAGAAACCTCTGTAAACAGGAAAAATGGTTCTATTGTATATATAGAACTTACTGTTATTGCAATTGAAACCAAAGATGACTATCTTTTCAATGGTTTTTTTAGAGATATCACCAATCGAAAGATTATTGATAACGAAATTAGAGAAGCCAAGGTTATAGCAGAGAAATCTACTAAAGCAAAGACCGTTTTTTTGTCTAATATGAGTCACGAAATCAGGACTCCTCTTAATGTTATTTTGGGACTTACAGGTATTTTACAAAAGAGTGATTTTAGTAATCCCCATATAGATAAAAAAAACCTGGATGGAATTCAGTTTTCTGCCGAAAATCTTTTGATATTAATCAACGACATTCTCGATTTCTCTAAAATTGAAGCTGGAAAACTCACATTACACAATACAGATTTTAGCCTTAAAGAATTAATTACTAACATCTCACGTGGTTTTAAAATAAAAGCAGACGAAAAAGGTTTAAAGTACACCATGCTTATTGATCCTTCTGTACCTAAATTTATTATTGGAGATCAACTTAGGTTAAATCAAATTCTAATCAACCTAATAGGTAATGCTATAAAATTTACACAAACTGGTGAGATAACGATACAGGTAAAAACAGAAAAATCAAGCACAGAAGGAATTACTATTAATTTTTCTGTAAAAGATACAGGAGTTGGTATCCCTAAAGATAAACTTAAGAATATTTTCGAAAGTTTTTACCAGGTACATAAGCCAGGAAAAAATAAAATCGAAGGAACGGGGCTTGGTCTCTCAATCTCTAAACAACTTATCGAGTTACAAGGAGGAGTACTTAAAGCCGAAAGTAAACCAGGAGCAGGATCAACTTTTGATTTCTCTATTACATACGCCAAAAGTAATTTTAGATCTACAGAAATAAATAGGAAACACACTACTATGTCTGAAAACAACCATAACCTATCTGGAGTGACAGTACTGGTAGTTGAAGACAACAAAATGAACCAGTTTTTTATAAAGCAATTATTCTCTAATTGGCATATAGATGCACATATTGCAGATAATGGAATGATTGCATTAGAAAAACTTAAAAACTTCACCTATGATCTAATACTTATGGACATGCATATGCCAGTAATGGATGGCCCCGAAACTACAGAAATCATAAGAAACTCTGATGATGATAAGATTAACAAAATACCTATAATAGCTTGCTCGGCAGATGTGTTCCCAGAATCAAAAAAGAAAGCAATAGAATCGGGAATGAATTTTTATCTCACTAAACCATTAAGCGAACAGGCTCTTGAAGAGATACTATTAAGTATTTTATCTAAAAACATACAAAACGATACCACTACTTCTGTTAGTGCAGATAAACCAACATCTTCAGAAGTTAAAAAATTCTGTGACCTGTCCTTTCTAAAAAAGACTTTTGATAATGATATCGAAATTATTCAAGGAGTTTTACAAATATTCATTGATGAAACTCCAAAAGATTACCAAAAACTAAAACAGGCAATTGAAGAAAAAAATTGGGATATTACGCGAGAAACTGCTCACAAACTTAAATCTAGTTTTAAAACTATTGGTTTAAAAAATGAAACAGATATTCTACAAAAAATAGAATATTCATCAAAAGAAAAGTTAGAATTTAGCCTGCTCAAAGAATACTTTATAGAACTAAATCAATCCTACTCTAAAATCATCAAAGAAATCAATAAGTACATCCAAGATTTCCCTTCTTAAATACAGAAAAAAGAAAACACTTTTTTATTCGCTATTATTATCTTTGCGTTTATGCAAAACCAAATAAAAAGTCTTCAGAATGATAAAATAAAATTTCTTAATCAGCTTAAAGAAAAATCAAGAGTTCGCAAAAGAGAAAAACATTTTATTATTGAAGGTAAACGTGAAATTACATTAGCTATACAAGGAAGGTATACAATTACTCAACTTTATTATTGTTCTTCTATTATTTCGTTTAAAGAAATTTCGGCACTACTTACCTCTTCTCAACATCAAATTGAATTGTTTGAAATTACTTTAGAAATCTATCAAAAACTGGCCTATAGAACCACAACCGAAGGAGTTTTAGCGGTGGCTATTTCAAAAGATAATGATATCAAAAATTTTACCTTATCATCAAAAAACTCTTTAATTCTTGTAGCTGAATCTCCAGAAAAACCTGGTAACATAGGCGCTTTATTACGTACCGCAGATGCTGCACAATTAGATGCGGTTTTTATTGCAAACCCAAAAACTGATATATACAATCCCAACATCATACGATCTAGCGTTGGATGTATATTTACCAACAATATTGCAACCGGATCTTCTGCAGCTATTATAGATTTCTTAAAAAAGCACAATATCAATATCTATGGTGCCGCATTACAAAAATCTGTAGATTATCACACTCAGGATTATACCAGACCCACTGCTATAGTGGTTGGTACTGAAGCTACGGGATTAAGTGATATTTTCTTAGAAAGTGCAACTCAAAATATTAAAATACCAATGAGCGGTGTAATCGACTCAATGAATGTTTCGGTTGCTGCTGGAATTCTCATTTTTGAAGCAAAACGCCAACGAGGGTTTGCGGGCTAAAAGATTAAAAATAGTACTGAAAATCAATTAAAAATCATTACCTTACCGTTTCCTACATATCCCAAATCTTTAAACTACTAATTGCTCTAAACCAATGACCCCCAGTTCCCTTTTTTACTTATTAATAGCTATTATCATTATTGTATTTCTAATAGACTCTCTATTAGACATCCTTAATTCTAGACACTATAACAATCAGATTCCCGAAGAACTTACAGACGTTTACCCTGAAGAAGAATATCAGAAATCCATAGCATACAAAGAAGCTAATTTTAAATTTAAATTAGTTTCCTCTACTATTTCATTGTGCATAATGCTTGCATTTTTCTTTTTAGATGGATTTGCCTTAGTTGATACTATATCAAGGAGTATTTCAGATAATTCAATTATAGTTGGTCTTCTTTTTTTTGGAATTATAATGATTGGTAGTGATATTCTCTCTACTCCTGCTACTTACTATAAAATTTTTGTTATTGAAGAAAAATTTGGTTTCAACAAAACCACTACAAAAACCTTTTTTATTGATAAAATGAAAAGCATCATAATGATGATAATTGTCGGCGGAGGACTTTTGGCATTGATTATATGGTTTTACCAAATTACAGGAAGCTCTTTTTGGGTGTATGCCTGGACCTTAGTATCTATATTTACATTGGCAATGAATATGTTTTATGCAAAACTTATTGTTCCAATTTTTAATAAACAAACTCCTTTAGAACCAGGAGAACTAAGAAATACGATTGAAGCTTATTCTAAGAAAGTTGGTTTTCAGTTAAAAGATATTTTTGTTATTGATGGTTCTAAAAGAAGTACTAAAGCAAATGCTTACTTTTCTGGTTTTGGTAGCGAAAAAAGGATCAC
Source organism: Aquimarina spinulae (assembly GCF_943373825.1). Lineage (NCBI taxonomy): Bacteria > Pseudomonadati > Bacteroidota > Flavobacteriia > Flavobacteriales > Flavobacteriaceae > Aquimarina > Aquimarina spinulae. Next base: position 560,283 of record NZ_CALSBP010000002.1, read on the forward strand.
TCTTTATGACACATTGATTAATGATCTTGATAACGAAGAGATTGTGGCCGTATTAGCTCACGAAGTCGGGCATTATAAAAAAAGGCATGTGATCGTTAATTTGTTTTTATCTATTGCACTTACCGGATTAACATTATGGTTTTTATCGCTTTTTATAGCAAATCCACTCCTATCTGAGGCACTAGGAGTAGCAACTCCTTCGTTTCATATTGGACTTATAGCTTTTGGAATTTTGTATAGTCCGATTTCAGAAATAACCGGATTAATAATGAATATAGTTTCTAGAGCTTTCGAATATCAGGCAGATAACTATGCAAAAGAAACTTATAATAATGAAGCTTTAATTAATAGTTTAAAAAAACTTTCAAAAAACAACCTTAGCAACTTAACCCCTCATCCTGCTATGGTATTTATTCATTACTCGCATCCTACTCTTTTACAAAGAATTAAAAATCTCAGAAAATAAATCCCTTACTCAAGACTTGGTGGTTACATTTCTTAATTGTATTTTTAATTATTAATGACAAAAAATATAGTTTAATCATTAATCTCAAGGCACAATTTTGTCGGTTAATATTACGTAGGGGATATCACACGCGATACTTAATAGGGCTTTCTTAAAAAACTTTATGTTATGACTGAAGCTGCTATAGATAAAGAAAATAAACAGATTGCTAAGCAATACAAAGAATTGCTTCGTATTAGTTATAGAGATCTTACTAAAGAGGATAAGACACTTATACGACAGGCGTTTGATATTGCTGTTGATGCCCATAAAGATCAACGTCGTAAAAGTGGTGAAGCCTACATTTTTCATCCTATTGCGGTAGCAAAAATTGTAGCTAGTGAAATTGGACTGGATGCTACATCAATTGCTGCGGCATTACTTCATGATGTTGTAGAAGACACAGAATATACTCTAGTAGATATTGAGCAAATGTTTGGTGAAACAGTAGCTCGTATTGTAGATGGCCTTACCAAAATTTCTTCTCTAAAAAAAGATAGAGACATTTCTCTACAAGCCGAGAATTTCAGAAAAATGCTTCTTACCCTTAATGATGACGTAAGGGTTATTATCATTAAAATTGCGGATCGCTTGCATAATATGCAAACGATGGATGCTATGAGGCCAGATAAGCAGGTAAAGATTGCATCCGAAACTTTGTATATATATGCCCCTCTGGCTCATCGAATTGGTTTATACAATATCAAAACAGAATTAGAAGATCTGGGATTGAAATATACCGAACCCGAAGTATATAAAGATATCCTGGAAAAAATAAAGGAGAGTAAGGAAGAACAAGATGAATATATCAAAAAATTCTCTGATCAGATTAGAGAAGGTCTTGATAGAGAAGGATTAAATTATGAAATAAAAGGAAGGCCAAAATCCATTTTTTCGATTCGTAGAAAAATGGTAAAGCAAAACATCTCATTCGACGAAGTGTATGACAAATTTGCCATACGAATAATATACAAGTCTGATAATATAGAGAATGAAAAGTTTATTGCCTGGAAAATATATACTGTAGTAACCGATTATTACAGACCAAACCCTATTCGCTTAAGAGATTGGATCTCTCAACCCAAGTCTACTGGTTACGAAGCCTTACATATAACCGTTATCGGCCCAGACAGCAAATGGGTAGAAGTACAAATTCGCAGTGAGCGTATGCATGAAATTGCTGAAAAAGGATATGCAGCACATTATAAATATAAAAATACTGAAGAAAAAGATGATCAAGGGTTAGATGGATGGCTTAATCGATTACAGGAAGCATTAGAAAATTCTGAAACAAACGCTGTAGATTTTGTAGAAGAATTTAAATTAAATCTCTATGCAAAAGAAATATTTGTCTTTACACCTGAAGGAGATTTAAAATCATTACCAAAAGGAGCAACTGCACTCGATTTTGGTTTTAGTGTACATACCGAGGTTGGATTAAGAACAAGAGGAGCTCGAGTGAATGGTAAATTAGTACCACTAAGCCATGAGCTTAAAAGTGGTGATCAGGTAGAAATCATTACCTCGACCAAATCAAAACCTTCTTCTAGCTGGTTGGATTATGCTACTACGGCAAGAGCAAGATCCAAAATTAAATCTGCTTTACGAGACGAGAAAAAACAAATTGCCGAAGACGGAAAAGTCGTTTTAAAACGTAAACTTCGCTCCCAGAAAATAACAATGAGCGAGAAAGTTGTTAATGAACTTGTACTCTATTTTAAACTTAAAACAAGTTTAGATCTATTTTACAGAGTAGGTATAGGAACTATTGACAATCAAAAAATCAAAGAGTTCGCTACCACTCGAAGTAATGTCTTTATGAATTTTATCAAAAATAGAATTCGAAGAGGTAACATTAAAGATGTTAATAAGGAGGAAATTACATCGAAATATGATTTGCTTGTTTTTGGAAAAGATTCAGAAAAACTAGAATACAAATTATCTAATTGTTGTAATCCGATTCCTGGAGATGATGTTTTTGGTTTTATAACGGTTAATGAAGGCATAAAAGTGCATAAAAACAATTGTCCAAATTCGCTACAGCTACAAAGTAACTATGCATATCGTATTATTCCTGCGAAATGGATTGATTCTAGCCAGGAAGAATTTAAGGCTGTAATAAGACTAAATGGTATCGATAATATCGGTGTAGTAAATGAGGTAACACAAATTATCTCAAACAATATGAGTCTTGCAATATATAACATGAATTTTGATACTAATGACGGTGTTTTTACTGGTAAAATAACGGTAGGTGTCAAAAATAAGAATACCCTAAAAACGGTTATGAAAAACCTTTCAAAAATAAGTGGTATTGATAAAGTTGTAAGAGAATAAAAACTTGTTTTTTTGCTCAAAAAGGAATTATGAATTAAGAATCACACTATTTTTTACAAAGATTCTTTTTTATGGTCAAATCGGTTCAAATCAGATAATTTTAAAAAACCTTAAATAATCGTTTTTAAATCAGAGTCTCACTAATAAAAAATAATGTAACTTTGCGTTTTTAAACGTATGAGTACTAAAGCAACTACACAAAACGATCAAATTATCGTTAAAAATGTTTTCACCAGTTTCTTAGAAGAAAATGGTCATAGAAAAACACCCGAAAGATACGCTATACTTCAAGAGATTTACGAAAGTGATGAGCATTTTGATATCGAATCATTATATATCAAAATGAAAAACAAAAATTATAGGGTAAGCCGTGCCACACTTTATAACACTATAGAGCTTTTATTAGAATGTAAATTGGTTAGAAAACATCAATTCGGACAAAATCAAGCTCAATACGAAAAATCATATTTCGATAGACAACATGATCACTTAATTTTAACTGATACCGGGGATGTATTAGAGTTTTGTGATCCTAGAATTCAATCTATAAAAAAAACAATCGAAGAAATTTTTGATGTAGATATTACAAATCATTCTTTGTATTTCTACGGAACTAAAAAAAACCCAACTAATAAAGATAACTAATGGCGGTAAACTTATTACTTGGTCTTCAATGGGGAGACGAAGGGAAAGGAAAAATTGTAGACGTTCTTACAAAAGATTATAATATTATTGCACGATTTCAAGGTGGTCCTAATGCCGGTCACACTTTAGAATTTGATGGAATCAAACATGTGTTACATACTATTCCTAGCGGAATTTTTCATGATAAAGCCATAAATCTGGTTGGAAATGGTGTCGTAATAGACCCTGTGATTTTCAAAAAAGAATTGGATAATCTTAATAAATTTAATTTAGATTATAAATCAAAATTATTGATTTCTAGAAAAGCCCATCTAATTCTTCCTACACATAGGATTCTGGATGCTGCTTCTGAAGCTTCTAAAGGAAAAGCAAAAATTGGTTCTACTTTAAAAGGAATTGGCCCTACATATATGGACAAAACTGGTAGAAATGGTATTCGAGTTGGGGATTTAGAACTAAATGACTGGAAAGAACGTTACCGTGCTTTAGCCAATAAGCATGAAGCAATGATTGATTTTTATGATTCAAAAATAGAATACAATCTGGAAGAGTTAGAGAATGAATTTTTTGAAGCGGTTAAAGTTTTAAAAACACTTACTTTTATTGATAGTGAAGAATACCTTCATCAAGCTCAAAAAGAAGGAAAAACAATTCTGGCAGAAGGTGCTCAAGGGTCTTTATTAGATATCGATTTTGGCACATACCCTTTTGTAACGTCATCAAATACTACAGCAGCAGGAGCATGTACCGGTTTGGGTATTGCACCAAATAAGATCAAAGATGTTTTTGGTATATTTAAAGCATACACTACTCGAGTTGGTAGTGGACCATTTCCGACAGAACTATTTGATAAAGATGGAGAGACAATGGCACAAGTTGGTCATGAATTTGGAGCTACTACAGGTAGACCAAGAAGATGTGGATGGCTAGACCTTGTAGCACTAAAATATGCAGTACATGTAAACGGTGTCACAAAATTAATGATGATGAAAGGCGATGTACTAAGTGGGTTTAATACCTTAAAAATATGTACCGCTTATAAATACCAGGGTAAAACAATTACTCATTTACCTTACAATATAGAACCTGAAAATGTAACTCCTATTTATACTGAGATGAAAGGTTGGTCCGAAGATCTTACAGGAATGACCGATCCTTCTCAATTACCTAAAGAGTTAAATGAATACATTTCGTTTTTAGAGAAAGAGCTGGAAACACCAATTACAATTGTTTCTGTAGGACCAGATAGAACGCAAACCATACACAGGTAAAAAATAGCATTATAAAAAATAAGAGCGGCTGTATTTTACAGCCGCTCTTATTTTTTATATGTATAATGTAAATGTATAGTCTTAATTTCCCAAATAGATAAAAGTATTAATTACCAGATAAGGTTGATAGCGATCAAAAGATTGGTTTGCTCCTCCACTATTTAGTGTTACATTATGGTTGTGATTCCCTGTATTACCAGTATTTGTATTTCCTCCGGCCAATAAAATTCTTCTATTTGTATCTACACCATTTCGCACACGTTGGTTAGAAAAAAAACCTGCAAAACCATGCCTATGATTCCCTGTAGTATTTGTTGTACCTGTAAAATTAACATTAGGTAAATTAGCCTGAACTAAGGTTGTATTCGCTTGTCCCCCTGTATCTCCTATATTTTCTCCTCCTGCAGGATGCTTTAAGACTCTATCTGTTGCATCGGGTAAATTTGTGGTAAATCCTAGACTAGCAGCAACTGCTTGAGCCGTAGCCGAAAGCGTCGCAACACTACGACCATCTAAAATATACCATCCACCATGATCTGCAGTAGCAACATTAAATTTTACATCTCCGTCTGATGCTGATTCATTTGCAGCAACCCACTTTGTTCCATCCCAGTAGTATATTTTATCATCGGTAGTATTATACACTATCGATCCTCGATTAGGAGTTACAATACCATTCATTTGAACAGTAGTAACATTAGGCAATCCTAATATAGAATTCCTGTCGACCTGAGCATAAAAAAAATGATTTATAAAAACGAAAATTAAAAATAGTTTTACTTTCATATAGTTATTTGTTTTACCATAAATATATAAAAGCAAAAACATTTATCAGAAAATAAATCTAAAATATATTCTCTATCAATTCATAATATCATAACGAAGTAGTTCCTTCCTTATTAGGTTTTAACTCTATTACCCTTTCTAATTTTCGCATAATTTCCTGCTTACGATAATAGCCATCTGGAAATGATTTTATCTGCTTAAAACCATAGATATCATCATCACCTTTTCCACCTTTACGATTACTCGCAAAATACCCAGTTTTGCTTTCTTCATTGATAATAAAAGTAAAATCATCTTTCGGGCTGTTAATAGGTTTTCCTAAATTATAAACTTCTGCGACTCCCTCCTTATTTAAAATAGCCATAAAAATATCTAATCCTCCTAGCCCCTTATGACCATCACTTGCAAAAAACAACTTTCCTTTATCACTAATATAAGGGAAAGTTTCACGGCCCGAAGTATTAATTAAATCTCCTAGATTTCTAGGCGTTCCAAAACTTTCATCTTCATTTATTTTTACCACATATAAATCTGATTTCCCCTGAGTTCCTGGCATATCACTTGCAAAATATAAGTATTTGCCATCTGAAGATAATGCGGGATGTGCTATTGAGTACTCATCACTATTAAAAGGCAGTTCTTCTACATCTCCCCATTTTCCGTTATCATAACGTGCTCTATATATTTTTAATAAAACAACGCCTTTTGTATTTGTTTTAGATTTTCTTTTAGAATAATTATTTCTAGTAAAATAGACCGTTTTCCTATCCTTACTAAAAGTTGCAGAAGATTCATGAAACTTCGAATTAATAGTCCCTTTTAATTTTTCAATACTTTTTTCTTCAGAAACATGTGTAGTTGTATACAAATCCAAAAATGGTTGATCATTCCATTCGTGTAATACTTTAGAAAAGTTATTGGTATTTCTCGAAGATGCGAATACTAATTCACCATTATAAAAACTAGGAGCATAATCAGAATATTTCGAATTGATATTTAAGGTATCAATTATAAATTCCTTTGGCTTATCTTTTTTCGATAAAGTATTATCTAGTGAGTCATGTATCTGTTCAACTCCTTCATCATTGCTTGAATACAACCAATGCGCTATATCATCTTCATCTTTATATTCTTCAGTACTTTTAAAGCATTGTGTATACCTGGTTCGGTATTCTGATTTTATCTTTTCTGGATACAAAGAAGACAATACCCGATACCATTGTGCTGCTTTTTCTAACTCACCATTAAAGTAATATGAATCCCCTAATCTTTCATATAACTCTATTGATTTACCTCCTTTTTTTATAGCTTTTAAGTACATTTCCCTTGCCTCTATATAGGCATACTTTTTAAAAGCTTCATTTGCTTTTTCCAACTGCTTTTCCTGAGAAAACACAGCACCCCAAAAAAACAAAAAAAATAGAGCCCCTAAGTTTTTTTTCAAAACCATCTATTATCTTTTTGTTAATAGTATAACGACCTCAACTGTTCTTTTTTTTTTAAAAAAAAAGCAGCTCTATATCTATTCTTAGCAATGGATCAGAATAAACAAATTTGCCTTTGATAAAAAATAAAAGTTAAGATGATGCTATCCCCATAGCATTGATCGTTACCTTTGTTGTTTCCTATCGCAATTTACTGATGCTTAAGTAGATCTAGTGTTAAAAAATTCGAAAATTTCTCTTATTTGCTTCTTTTTATCTGTATTAGTCCTTTGATCGTACAAAACTTACACATTATCCTTTTTTTATGAAACTACAACCCTATACTCATTGTAGAAATTACTTGCTTTTAAAGTATTACAGAGATAAAACATGTTAAAATGCAACATAAGATTAGACATAAAGTTATTAAATGAACATGACTTACTTTTTATTTTACTGCTATAGCGACAATCATTAGATACAATTTTCGTTATTTTGCATACAAATTTGAAACACTTGAAAAACAAATTCCTCTATATACTATTTGCTTTTATATTTTCGGTAGCATCATTTGCACAGGAAGGAAAACAAATCAAAGTTCAATCTGATCGTACTATAAAAGATCAAAATCGGTTTCCTGGGGCAACTATCCTGGCTAAAGTAGACAAACAGGTATATATGCAACATGAAGGGATTGAGATATGGTGTGATCAAGCTATTCACTATGGTGAAGATAAGTTTGTTAAGGCTTTAGGAAATGTAAAAATGAAGCAAGGAGATACTATCATCATGACTAGTAAATATGCTGAGTATAATGGTAATACTAAATTTGCGTATGCAAGCGATGATGTATTTATGGAAACTCCTTCGAATACATTGCGTACCGATACTTTATTCTTTGATCGACTTAGGCAACAGGCTTATTATCGTAGTGGAGGAACAGTTCGGGATTCTTCGAATACATTAACCAGTCAAATTGGACGGTACTTTATGGATAGAAAACAATATTCATTTAATACCACAGTAAAAATTGTAAATCCAGAAAACACGGTCGATTCTGATCGATTGGATTATTATACAGAAAATGGTCATGCATACCTATATGGTCCTTCGACAGTTAAAGGTAAAGAAAGCACATTATATTGTGAACGAGGATTCTATGACACTAAAGTTAAGACTGGATATGCTATCAAAAATGCCAAAATCGACTATGATAAACGCACTGTTTTTGGAGATAGTATTTTTTACAATAGTGCTAGTCAATTTGCTTCGGCTACTAATAATATTAGAGTATTAGATACGGCAAATAATTCTGTGATTACAGGTCATTATGCAGAGGTTTTTAAAGAAAAAGATTCTGTTTTTATCACAAAGAGAGCACTCGCAGCTACTTTGCAGGAAAAAGATTCTATTTTTATTCACAGTGATACACTTATGGTCACCGGTAAACCCGAACGAAGAATAATGAATGGTTTTTATGATGTGAGAATCTATAAGAGTAATATGAGTGGCAAAAGTGATTCTATTAATGTAGATCAGACCACAGGATATACTAAAATGATTGGCCGACCTATTATTTGGTCGCAAAGAAATCAAATGACAGGTGATACCATAAAAATTATCTCGAATACAAAGACAGAAAAGTTAGATTCACTTATCGTGTACCAAAATGCTTTTTTAGTACAAGAAGACACTCTTAAAGCCGGGTTCAATCAAGTAAAAGGCCAAATACTTTATGGTTTATTTAAAGAAAATGAACTCTACCAGGTAGATATAGATAAAAACACAGAAACTATATTTTACCAGAGAGAAAGCGAAGGGGAGCTAAAGCTTATTGGTATTAATAAAGTACTCTCTAGCTCAATCAGATTATTATTAAATAATCGGGAGATTGAAGATGTCTATTATTACCAGAATATTGATGGTACTTTATATCGTGAAATTGACCTACCAGAAAATGCTCGTGAGCTCTCTGGTTTTAATTGGCGTGGTGATGAACGTATTAATAGCAAGGCTGATCTATTTAGAGGAGAATCACCTCCTGAGCTTACCAAAATAACAGGAATCCCATTACCAAAAGATGAAGCAGATTTCTTTGATGAAGAGACTGTTAAACGTTTAGAGGATAATAAGTCTGAAGGTTCTCGATTATTAGAGCAAGAACTTAAAGATGCCGAGCTCAAAGAAACTAACGAACAACTAGATTCTATTCCTTTTAAAAAGAAAGTAAAAGAAGATCTTAATACCGAAAAGAAAAAAAATCAAAAAGATAGTATCAATATAGAGCACTAATATCTTTTTGTGTAAAAATATCGGATAACGCATTCAAACCCGATAATCTAGTAAAAAAACAATCTTGAAACAGGATTTTTTCAAATATCAAGCGCAAACTACTCCACATCCCTTAGCTATAGAAGTTTCATATGCTACTGGTAGTTATATTTATGACACTAATGACAAGAAATATTTGGATTTTGTTGCTGGAGTCTCAGCATGTAGCTTAGGACACAAACATCCCAGAGTTATACGTGCAGTAAAGGATCAGTTAGATAAATATCTACATGTCATGGTGTATGGTGAATACATACAACAACCTGCTGTAGAACTTACCAAACTATTAGCTTCTCACCTACCCCATCCATTAGAAAAAACCTACTTAACCAACTCAGGAACCGAGGCTATTGAAGGGGCTTTAAAATTAGCCCGAAGAGTTACAGGTCGAAGTCAGATTATTGCGGCAAAACTAGCATATCATGGCAACACAATGGGATCTATGAGTGTAATGGGATATGAAGAACGTAAGCAAGCATTTAGGCCATTAATTCCTGACACCTCTTTTATTACATTTAATGACGAAAAAGAGATACAACAAATCACACACAAAACCGCAGCGGTTATCTTAGAAACTATACAAGGAGGAGCGGGATTTATCGAACCTAAATACGAGTATCTAAAAAAAGTAAAAAAGAAGTGTAAAGAAGTTGGAGCATTGTTAATTCTAGATGAGATACAACCTGGATTTGGAAGAACTGGAACCTTATTTGGCTTTCAACATTACGGCATTGTCCCTGATATCGTTGTAATGGGTAAAGGAATGGGTGGTGGACTTCCGATTGGGGCTTTTACCGCTTCGACAACAATGATGGATCAACTACAGGACAATCCTAAATTAGGCCATATTACAACATTTGGAGGAAATCCTGTCATTGCAGCTGCCGCTTTGGCAACATTACAGGAAATTACAGAAAGTGACGTAATGGCAGCTACGCTCGAAAAAGAAAAACTATTCAGGTCACTATTAATTCATCCATTAATTAAAGAAATCAGAGGACTAGGTCTCATGTTAGCTTTTATAACTCCTTCTGTAGAAATAACAAACCAAGTTATTTTAAAATGCCAAGACCATGGATTAATTTTATTTTGGTTACTTTTTGAGCCCCTTGCAGTACGTATTACACCACCACTTACTATATCCGAAAGTGAAATCAGGGAAGGATGTCAAATCATCCTTACTGCTTTAGATCAAATATTAGACAGCAAAATTTAAACGATAATCATTGAAGTTTTATTAAAAAAACCGTATCTTTAATAGACCATCCATTATTTTCACAAATTCATTAATACATTTCGGCTTCTATAAAAGAAAAACTCTATATCATTATCTATATAATGGTACGTATTTTGTTAATTAGTTTGTTAAAAACAATTGGTTTTTGAAGTATTATTATTCAATTTCATTTGTAATTTTAATACTGAGGAAATCAATAATGCGAAAATAGATTAAGTAATGGATTTATTAGATACTTTTATTTGTTGGGGAAGACAAAAAAAGTATTTACATCAATTTTATGATTTATTGAGCATCTTTAATCAACGTGTATGAGATTTAACCACGAAGAAGAAGAAAATAATTTCTCGATTACTCGATACGAGTCTATGCTGAGATCTAATGATGTTAAGTTTTTTGATTCAGATGAATTTGAGTCTATTATTCATCACTATTTAGAAAACGGAAAAATTGCTAAGGCAAAAAAAGCAATTTCTTTGGGACTTTCTCAACATCCGTCATCTGTTAATCTTAAATTATTGCAAGTCGAAATTCTCGTCTTTGAAAATCGCTTAGATAAAGCAGATCATCTTTTGGCTCAGCTACACGCTATAGAGCCAGAAAATGAAGAAATCTACATTCAAAAAGCTAATATTCTTTCTAAACAAAACGATCATATAAAAGCCATAGAGTTATTAATGATGGCACTTAGCTATACAAATGATGCTGCTGATGTGTATTCCCTTATAGGAATGGAATATCTTTTTATGGATGATTTTGAAAATGCAAAAATCAATTTTATGAAATGCCTCGAAGCAGATGATCAGGATTACTCTGCTTTATACAATGTGATATACTGTTTTGATTTTCTTGAGCAACATGAAGAAGCTATCGAATATCTAAACATGTTTCTAAATAAAAATCCATATTGTGAAGTCGCCTGGCACCAGGTTGGCAAACAATATTTTGATCTAGAGGAATATGAAAAAGCTCTAGCAGCTTATGATTTTGCAATTATAAGTGATGAATATTTTATTGGTGCTTATTTAGAAAAAGGAAAAGTATTAGAAAAACTAAAAAGACATAATGAAGCTATAGAAAACTATAGAATAACATTAGAGCTAGATGACCCTACTTCTTTTGCTTTGCTAAGAATAGGAAAATGTTATGAAAAACTAGGTGTAGATGACCTTGCAATTCAACACTATTCCAAAACCGTACATGAAGATCCATTATTGGATAAAGGATGGATAGCCATTACTGATTTCTACATGCGTAAACGCGATTATCAAAAAGCGCTATACTATACAAACAAAGCTATAAACATTGATGGTGAAAATGTTTTATACTGGAAACGTTACGCAAAAATAAACAATAGACTTGCTTTTTTTGAAGAAGCAGAACGAGGATATAGAAAAGCTATCGAGTTAGGGAATTATGAACTAGAAACCTGGTTAAATCGTTCGGATATCCTTAGATTTATAGGAGAATCAAATGCTGCAATACAAAATTTACACCAAGCTATAGAGTTTTATCCCGATAATGCAGAAATTCAATATAGACTTGCTGGTTTATACTATGAACTACAAGATTATCAAAAAGGTGAGTTTCATATAAGAAAAGCCTTAGATCTTGACTATGAATATCATATCGTTCTGGAAGAACTTTTTGAAAAGATTTTTAATCTTACTCTTGTTAGAAACATTATTTCTGAATACCAATAATTCTAAAAAAGACTGTTTTTTTTCTAATCGATTACATTGCAAAAATCCATACATTTGTTTTAACTTAAAACATCAAAAACAATAAGAATGCAAAGAAATCTTAAGGATTACCTTATCATCTCTGCAAAAGGATTAGCAATGGGAGCAGCAGATGTAGTTCCTGGAGTTTCTGGGGGAACTATTGCATTTATATCTGGCATATATGAAGAATTGATTGAAACTATTAATAGACTAGATCTTGGTTTTTTCTCGGTTTGGAAGAAAGAAGGATTTAAAACTTCCTGGAAAAAATATAACCTATCTTTTTTAACAGCTCTTTTTTTAGGTATTGTAACCAGTATTCTTTCTCTTGCAAAACTTATAAAGTGGTTACTTCATAATGAACCTTTATTACTTTGGGGATTTTTCTTTGGATTAGTTCTTGCCAGTATCGTTTATATTGGAAAACAAATCACTGCCTGGAAACCAAAAGTAATCATTGGTATTATTCTGGCAGCAGTACTTTCTTATTTTATCACTATAGCAGAACCTCTGGCTTCACCAGATAGTAACTGGTATCTTATGTTTTGTGGATTCATTGCAATCATTGCCATGATATTACCAGGAGTATCAGGAGCTTTTATACTACTTATCCTTGGAGTTTACCAAACAGCTATTGATATTCTGAACCAATTACGTAACGGAGTTGTACAAATGGATTTTGATATCTTGTGGCAAGCTATTTATAAAATATTAATCATGGCTATTGGTGCCGCTATAGGGTTGAAATTGTTTTCTAAAGCACTTAACTGGATGTTTAAACATCATAAAAATATGACTTTAGCTATACTTACGGGGTTTATGATAGGCTCACTAAATAAGTTATGGCCCTGGAAAAAAGTCGAATCCTGGAGAACAAACTCTGAAGGAATCGAGGTTCCTTTCATAGAAAAGAGCATTCTACCAAGTCAATTTGAAGGTGATGTTAAAATGATTTGGGTTTTACTTTTTATAGTTATAGGTTTTCTATTAATCCTTATCTTAGAACGCCTTTCTGTAAAAAAACCAGACTAACCAATGCAACAAAGTACCCGAACCTTTACTGATAGACTTTTCCTTGTTATTAAAGGTCTTGCAATGGGTGCTGCAAATAAAGTCCCTGGTGTTTCTGGAGGTGTCGTTGCATTTGTTGCCGGGTTTTATGAAGAATTTATCTATTCTCTTCAGAAAATAAATTTTAAAGCATTTAAGCTTTTTATCAATTTTAGGTTTAAAAGCTTTTGGCGATACATAAACGGACGATTTCTTGGCCTTTTAATCTTAGGAATGTTAATTAGCTATTTTAGTGTTTCTAAAATTTTGGATTACCTCATTATTCATTTTGAATTATACGTATGGGCAGCATTTTTTGGGATGATCATTGGCTCTATTTATTATATAGTAAAAGATTTTAACGATTGGAACAGAAGAAACATCTGTCTTATTATTATAGGTATTATAATTGGGGTTAGTATTAGTTTATTGGCTCCTGCAAAAGAAAATGACAATCTTTGGTTTGTATTTATCTGTGGTATTATTGGTGTATCTGGTATGACATTACCTGGATTATCTGGCTCTTTTATTCTTATTTTACTAGGCAATTATGTTCTTTTACTAGTTGATTCTGTAAATGCTTTATATGATACAATAGCCGATCTAATACGTTGGGATCTTTCATTTATAGAAGATACTCACAGAACTAGATTACTAAAAGTACTTATTGTATTTAGTCTTGGTTCATTAACAGGTTTAGTTACCTTATCCCATTTTTTAGGATATGTTTTAAAGCACTATAAAAATGCAACTTTTGCAGCGATCATTGGATTTATAACCGGTTCTCTAGGTGTCGTTTGGCCCTGGAAGAATAAAATTTATAAAGTCGATACTCTAGGAAACACACAAATTGATGCATTGGGTAATCCTATACTCGATAATTACGATCGTTATTTTCCCGATTTTACAACTATCGAAACCTATATTGGGATTTTTTATATTCTCGTAGGTATTGGCATCGTTTTATGGTTAGAATGGTATGGCCAAAAAACGTTAAAAACTTCAAAATGAAAAAAATATACGGTTTATTAGGTAGAAACATTAGTTATTCCTTCTCTAAAGGTTATTTTTCAGAAAAATTTGAAAAAGAAAATCTAGATTGTGAATATAACAACTTTGATCTTACCCAAATTAAAGATTTTATTGAAGTTACCAAAGATCGTGATGTACAAGGTTTAAATGTAACCATACCTTATAAAGAAGAAGTAATTCAGTATATGGATGATCTGGACCCAATAGCCAAAGAAATTGGAGCAATAAACGTTATAAAGTTTGATAAAGATCAAAAATTAAAAGGATATAATAGCGATTATTATGGTTTTACAGAATCTTTAAAGCCTTTACTCAACAAAACGATAAAAAAGGCATTAATTCTTGGTACAGGAGGTGCTTCAAAAGCTATTGCTTATGCATTAAATCATCTAAATATCGATTATACATTTGTATCACGTAATCCTGATTTTAATGAACTAAGTTATAGCGATCTCGATGAAGATATTATACATGCATACAAACTAATAATCAACTGTACCCCTTTAGGAACGCATCCGAACATTCATAATTACCCAGATATCCCTTATGAATATATTACCAAAAATCATGTTTTATACGATTTGATTTATAATCCGGATGAAACTACTTTTATGAGTAAAGGAAAAGAAAAAGGAGCTACTGTTTCTAACGGATTACAAATGTTAATACTGCAAGCAGAAAAGGCCTGGGAAATCTGGAATATGTAATTTTCAGCTCATTTTGTCATAAAATTCTTACCAAAACTCTTTTTAAGTAATCTTAAAACCTTTCAATAACTTTGAGTTTTTCTAATATGTTAGTATCTTAGTCAGGCATTAAACTCAGACAAACAAAAACGCTCACACAATGTCCACACGTGATAACCTGCCTAAGGCAGATGGAAATGAAGAAAATAAGACTAAGATTTTAGATGTAAACTTAGAAACTGAAAATCTGGAAGCTGTTAAATCAGAAGATTCTGATGAAGTAACTACTGAAAAAATAGAAGATTCTGAAAATGAAGAATCTAAAACATCGGTTAATCCACAAATTACAGATGCCATAGAAGAAGATTCTGAAAACGAAGAACCTAAAACATTAGTTAATCCACAGATTACAGATGCTATAGAAGAAGATTCTGAGTCTGAAAATAGTATTACAACTTCAGAAGAAGCATTAAATTCTGACACCGACGTAAAAGAAAATACGCCTACTCCAGATGAAGTTACTGTAGAGAATAGTAATGATGCACCTACTTCAGAAAATGATGCAAAGGAATCTGTAGACGAGAGCAGCGATGCAATTACTATACAAAAAGAAGAATCAAAGCCTAAAACTCCTGCTGGTGAGGATCAAATTCAAGATCAAATGGATGAAGCTGTCGCTGAGCATAGCGAAGATGAGAGCACCATAGAGCGTCATAATATCGAGAAGAAGGATTATCATGCCATGAATAAAGAAGAATTGATCAAAGAATTACGAGAGTTGATCAAAAATGAAAAAATTCAGGCAATTAGAGAACACGTTGAGGAAATCAAAAGTGAGTTTAATGAAAAATTTAATGAAGAAGTAGAGCAAAAAAAGGAAGAATTCTTGGCTGATGGTGGTGATATTATAGATTTCTACTATTCGACGCCAATAAAAAAAGAATTTAATTCTGTTTATTTTGATTATAAAGAAAAACGAAATTCATATTACCAAAACCTTAAAAAAGACCTTCAGGAAAATCTAAAAAGAAGGTTAGAGCTGATTGATGAATTAAAAGGTTTACTTAATGTAGACGAAAACATAAATACAACATACAATCATTTTAAAAGTATTCAGGAAAGATGGCGCAATGCAGGTCCTATACCAAGGGATAAATACAATACTGTATGGAATACCTATCATCATCATACTGAGAATTTTTATGATTTTCTGCATTTAAACAGAGAATTTAGAGATCTTGATTTTAAACATAACCTTGAGCAAAAACTTAAGATTATTGAGCGTGCCACAGAATTAGCACAAGAGACCGATGTTAATAGAGCGTTTAGAGAATTGCAGTTGCTTCATAAAATGTGGAAAGAAGATCTGGGGCCTGTCGGAAAAGAATATAGAGAACCTATCTGGGAAAAATTTAGTGAATTAACAAAAAAAATTCATGAAAATCGCCAGAGGTATTTTAAAGATCAGGATAAAGTCTACGAACAAAATCTAGTAGTAAAAAGAGAGATCATTGCAAAAATTATTGAAGTTAGCCAGGATCATCCTAAAAACCATAATGGTTGGCAACAAAAAATAAAAGAAATTGAGGCGTTAAGGGATCAATTTTTTAAAGCGGGAAAAGTACCTTCTAATCTAAATGAACAAACTTGGAGCGAGTTTAAAACTGCTGTAAGAGATTTTAATCGTAATAAAAATGCGTTTTATAAGGGCCTTAAAAAAGATCAGTTTGATAATTTAAATAAAAAAATGGAACTGATCCAGATAGCAGAAGATAATAAAGACAGTGATGACTTTACTGCTATTACTCCACTTATGAAAAAAATTCAATCTGATTGGAAAAAGATTGGTCATGTCCCTCGAAAAGATAGTGATAGAATCTGGAAAAGGTTTAAAGACGCCTGTAATTCTTATTTTGATAGGCTTCATGCAGAAAGAAATGAAGCTAATAAAGAAGAGCTCGTTTCTTTAGAAAAGAAACAGGAACATATCGAAACTCTTAAAAAACTAGAGCTTTCTGGGGATACCGAAGTCGATCTTAAAACTATAAAAGAAAACATTGCTACCTGGAAAACTTTAGGTAGAGTGCCATATAAAAAGAAAAATATAGAAGCAGAATATAATAAAATTCTGGATGGTTTCTTTCAGCAACTTAATTTGGGCCGTAAAGAAACAGAACTGATTAAATACGAAAATAAACTAAATACTTTATCCGGCCAGAGTGATGATCGAGCTCTTAGAAACGAACAGAGCTTTATTCGCAAAAAAATCGATGAAGTTAATGGCGAAATCCGTCAATTAGAAAACAATCTTCAGTTCTTCAAACATGCCAAAGATGACAATCCAATGGTAAGAGATGTACGAAAGAATATCGAAAAATATAAAGAAAACTTAGATGTTTGGAAAGCCAAACTAAACAAGATCAGGCAACTTTAATCATACAATCTAAGTCATTCGAAAATATTATAGTTATTCTAAAAATACAGGAACGTGTATACATTCACATCCAATTTAAAACTTTTTCTCTCTTTTCGCGTATAGAAAAATAGCAGTAATCAATTGTTTCTAAACAACATAAATAAATCCTGCTTATATATTTCCTAGCGATTTAAGTTGTGGTGATATAAAACTTTGGAAATGCCTTATAGAAGTTTGTTTCAAATTTTACAGATCCCAATTTGAATCAAAGAAATTAAACAGATAAGCTAAAAATAAATTACCCGTCAACTATGAGTTGACGGGTAATTTTGTTTATATAACAAACAGTGTGTATTTCCAATTAATAACCTGGATTCTGTTGTCCCTGTAATGCTGGGTTAGAATTTATTTGAGTCGCAGGTATCGGATATATAGTTTTATTGGCACCAAACGCAGAAGCTGCAAACTGAGCATCTCCTGATTGTCTTAATGGCAATCTGTTTCGTAAAAGATCCATTCTTCTGTGGCCTTCATTTGCGAATTCTTTTAATCTTTCTTCAAGAATATCGTCTAATGTTACCGCTGCCAAATCTACAATACCAGCTCTTCCTCTAATAAGGTTAATATCATTTAATGGAGTATCACCAACGGATAAACCTCCTCTTAAATTAGCTTCAGCTCTAATAAAATACATTTCTGTAATTCTAATTATAGGTAATGGATCATTACCAGTAGCACTAATTTTATTTTGGAAAATTTCTTCTACACCATTTGCATCGTTACCAGGAGCTGATACACCAACCAGTCTTAAATCTTTTCCTTCTGTATTCCCTACAGCTGCAACACCGCTTTCTAGACTATTTACTAAGAAATCTGAATAATAAAGATCTCCTCTACCTGCAGGAGAAGGGTTTGCAAAATTGTGTAGACCACTACCTCCAAAAGCACCATCTGTAGCATTATTTGCTAAGACGAATACACTTTCGTTCGCTAATGTCTTAAAAAATGAGTAATTAGTCCCAAATTGGTAAGAACCTGAATTAATAACTTCATTTGCTAAATTAGCTGCTTCAGACCATTCTTCTCTATATAAGCGAAGTCTTGCCAATAAAGCTTGTGCTGAACCTTTAGAAGCTCTAGTATTATCTGTACCAACCGGTAATCCAGCTATAGCATCTTCTAAGTCCTGAATGATAAAAGCATGTACTTCATTTACTGTCGAACGAGGAAGTTCGAAATCTGTTGGAGATGCATCTCCATCAAAAGGTTTAGTAGAAATAGGAATACAAAGATTATTACCATTATCAAACTGAATTGGTTGCCCATATACTCTAGCCATTTCAAAATACATCACAGCACGCATAAATTTAGCTTCAGCTACTACAAGTGCTTTTTCTTCATCTGTAAAACCTATGATATCTACTTCAGGAACTTTAGTTATTATGAAATTAGCATTATTAATGATTTCATAAGCTTCATCCCAAGATTCTTGGGTAGTAGTATTTGTAGCCTGAGTAGCATATTCAAACAAATCTGCCAATGTAGGAAAAGAACCTACGAACGTTAGTTCGTCTGATTGTATTCCAGAAAGAGCATATCTATTACCATTTAAAGCATCAACTTCTCGAGCTTGTCCATACAACCCAGTAAGTGCTCCTCTAATCGCAAATTCTGAAGAAAAAACTACATTCTCAGTAAGATTATCTTCCGGATCGATTTCAAGTTCATCATCACAGCTATAGGTGAAGCTTAAAACTCCAATTAATAGCAGTATTTTATATTTTTTAAGAATTGTTTTCATTATATCCTATGTATTTAGATTTAAAATGTGATTCTGGTTCCAATTAAGAACTGTCTTGCCTGTGGAGCAGTAAAGAAAGTCTCTCCTTGTACTAATGGATTAATATCATCAGTTACCTCAGGATCAAAGCCATCTAAATTGCTATCTCCTTTTATCACAAATAAGTTATTACCAGTTGCATATACTCTTACCTTTTTGAATAATTTACTGTTTTTCAATAGGCTATCTGGTAGTGTATAACCAAAAGTTAAGTTTCTCATTCTTAAGAAAGATCCATCTCTTAACTGAAATGTAGAAGATTGTCTATAAAGATTTTCTGTTGAACTCCCTAATCTTGGGTACGTTGCGTTATCTCCAGGTTGTTTCCAGTAATCTAATACATCAACCGATTGGTTAAAAGATCCTACTCTATCTGGTGCACCAACAAATCGTAATCCATCAAGGAATATATCATTACCATACGTAAATGACATTAAGAAACTAAGATCAAAGTTTTTATATGTAAATGTATTTGTAATACCTCCATAAAAATCTGGTAAAGCATCTCCTACAACTACCCTATCTGTATCAAAATTTGGTGTAGTTGTAACATTACCATCTCTATCCAGATACTCTGCATCTCCAGTTTGAGGGTTTACTCCTACATATCTTACTAAATAGAAATTATTTGTTGACTGCCCTTCTATTGCTCTTTGTCTTGCTCCTGCAGCTTCAATGAACCTTCCTTCTGGAGAATCATTTGCTCCTGGTAAAGAAATTACCTCTGTCTCAATAAAAGAGATATTAAAATCTGTAGACCATGTAAAGTTATCGGTAATTACATTTTTCGTATTTAATCCAAATTCCCAACCTCTATTTTCTAGTTCACCAGCATTAGCGGTAATGGTAGGGAAACCTGTAATCTCGGTCACCGGTACGTTTAACAGTAAATCTGTAGTCTTCTTATTAAAATAAGTTACATTAAGGTTTATTCTGTTTCTAAACAACCCTAATTCTAAAGCCAAGTCTAATGTTGCACTTTCTTCAAATGTCAAATCAGCATTACCAGCTTGAGTTGGTGCTAGACCACCACTTCCATTATAATTATAGGTTGCAGCTATAGCAGGTACAGCAGAACCAAATAATCCTAACGAAGGAAAAGATCCACCGATTCTATCATTTCCTGAAGTACCATAACTAGCTCTTAACTTTAAAAGACTAATAGCTTCTATTTGTTGTATAAATTCTTCTTCAGAAACTACCCATCCTGCAGCTACCGACCAGAAGTTACCAAACCTGTTATTAACTCCAAATCTTGAGAAACCATCTCTTCTGAAAGAACCTTCAATAAGGTACTTACTCTTATAATCATAGTTAACTCTTCCAAATGCTCCATATAAACTTCTTTTGGCTCTAGACTGAGTCGTTAAAGTTGGAACAGCACCATTTCCGACATTTCTCAAATCGTCAGAAAGGAAATCTTCGGTTGCTACATTTATAGTATTAAAGGTAGTCTCCTGGTATGATATCCCAGCTACTGCACCAACAGTATGGATATCATTAAATGTTTTATTAAAATTTAAAGTATGATCTGTTATAATTCTGTTATCATTTGCTATAAAATTCTGAGCATTACCTCCAGGTGTAGTTCCTCCATCTGCAGAAGGGTCTATTAATTCGGGAACTCTTGTAAAGTTATCAATTTGACTTCGATCAATTCCAAAAGAACCCTTATAATTAAGATTATCTGTAAACTTAATTGTAGCATTCATATTACCAATAACTCTGGTACTCTCTACCTGATTTATTTGCAAAGCTTCAATTGCTTCAATATTTTGAATAAAGTCATTATTTATAAAATTACCTTCATCGTCTCTTGATTGAATGAAAGGTCTAATTAAATATGCAGATGTTAAAGGGGCAAAAGTTGTGTTTTCTGTATTAATACGGTCATTAAGTGTATTAGTTACAGATAAATTTAAACCAAGATCTAACCAACGATTTGCCTTATGGTTTAAATTAACTCTTCCATTAATTCTTCGAAGATCGTTTCCTACAATTCCACCTTCTAATTTAGAATAACCAGTTCCTAAGAAAAAACTTGTTTTTTCTCCACCACCTTGAGCAGATACGTTGTAATTTTGTGAAAATCCAGTTCTAGTTGCTAGATCTAACCAATCTGGACCTTGCAAAGGAAGATCGGTAACAGCACCAATTCCTCCACTCGCTCCTGCTTGTCCTCTTTCAAAACGATATTGAGCATATTGACCTGAGTCTAATATGTCAACCAAATCAGTCACATCTGTAAATGAAGTCCATACATCTGCATTTATTTTAGTGTCTGTATTAGGTTTTCCACTTTTTGTTTTAATCAAGATAACTCCGTTAGCTCCACGAGAACCCCAAATTGCTGTAGCAGCAGCATCTTTAAGTACCGAAAAAGAAGCAATATCTTGAGGATTTAAATCCGAAATTGGATTTAATCCTGTATTTCCTCCATTATTAAATGTATTAATATCATCACTTAACGGTACCCCATCAATAACAATTAATGGTTGAGAACCTCCATTAAGAGAAGAAATTCCTCGAACACGAATTACATTAGCAGCACCAAGTACACCCGAACTTTGAGTAAATTGAACACCACTAGCCTGTCCTTGTAATAACTCTTGTGCTGTAACAGCTGGGATATCTTCAATCGCTGCTGTTCTAATAGTTCCTATACTTTGGATTAGTTTTTTTTTCTGTTGTTGTTCCAAATCCAACAATAACAACCTCTTCCAGTTCTGAAGAAGAAGTAGATAATTGCGCATTAATAGTAGTTTTTTCGTTAACTACAATTTCTTTGGTCTCAAAACCAACATAACTAAAAGAAATTACGGCACCTCTACTAGCAGAGATTGTATAATTTCCATCAAAATCGGTTTGAGTTCCGTTATTTGTATTTTTGATAAGGACATTCACACCCGGAAGAGGTAATCCCTTATCATCTGTAACTGTTCCTGATATGCTTTCTCCTTGTGCAAAAGAAATACTATACACAAAGAAAAATAACATTAGAAACTTGTAATAATGTACTTTCATAGATAAAAAAGTTTTCAAAAAATTAATACTTAACATAGTTATTAGATATAACCATAAAAGGAAGGATTAGAATATTTTGATGGCTAACTCAAATTTACTTTCACAAAACTTGAACAAAGTTTAAATGGAAATAATACATTCATCCCCCCTATTTATGATTATAGCCCAAAGAAACATTTTACAGGCATAAAAAAAGGTAACCCCTATAAGCCTTTACCCTTTACCGAAGAAAGTTTACCCGTAAACAAAACCCTTTACCTTTAGGGTTTAACGCATTCTGATGATGTAATTCGATTGTATTTCTCGAATGACTTACTGAAAGTCACTTTGTTATTAAAACCAACCTCATAAACCACATCAATACTATTGAAATTCTCATATTGATATTGCTTATCTTTTAATATTTTTTTGCCTCTTCAATTCTATACTTATTAATCAATTCAGAAAAGTTAAGATTAAAGTGTTTGTTTATCATTTGGGAAGTATTATGCCTTGAAGTATTAAGTAATTATAAAAGCTTCTGAAGACTCATATCATTTCTTTGATATATTTCATCCTTTTCTAATAATTCTAAGGAGAGGTGTCCTATAAAGCCTGGTTTTTATATATTTCTTCAATCTATTATTTGACCCTTTCTCCGCTCTATTTTTTATCATTTTTAATCCACCAAATACACTTGGTTTGACAAATGCTGTATAGCTAATATATAAGGCCAATAATGTAATTAACAAAGTTTGAAAATTAACAGGAAAATTATGATCAATACGGTACAATATGCTTTTAAAGCCATGATTAATACCTATAGCCATAAAAATTATATTCTTAGTATATTAAAAACAACTTTTTTTGGGTTATAACTATCTCTATCAATAACATCTATGATAGTAAGAACCATCAATTTTATTTTGAAGAATAAGCAGATCATGAAATAACTATCAAAGAAGTGTAAAAATTAAATTGCCCACCAATAGTATTGGTGGGCAATTTTACTTATAAAAATTAAGAGTATTCCTTTATTTTAAAAACCAGTTTAATACCCTGGATTTTGTTCTAACAAATCATTTCTATCCCTTGCTTGTTGAGGCACAGGAAAAACTAATTTATTATCATTATAAGGTAATCCCGCTATATTTCGCTGTGTTCGTTTATAATCATGTAAAACAAACCCTTCAAAACCTAGTTCTAGTTCTCTCTCATTTAAAATGAGATCAATGGTTAAGGCACCAAGTGCAGGAGCAGAAGATCTTGCCCTTAAAGCGTTTATTTCTGCCAATGGAGCCTGGCCAGTAGACGTACCTTCTCTAAAGTTAGATTCAGCTCTTATTAAATGCATTTCTGCCAATCTGATCTGCTGCGTATTAGCAAACTGTCTGACAAACTTAGAGCTTAATGTTAATCCCCCGTCTGTATAGGTATAGTTTCTTCTTTCATCTGCTGCAGAATCAAACTTATCTATATAGGCCTGAGCAATCGATATATCTCCTCCTCTACCTCCTAAAGCTTCGCTTGCAAAGTGCACTACATGCCAATTGGTTCCTTCTTGAGTATTAACGACAAATGAAAAAATACTTTCTGCTGTGTTATCATCAGAATCAAAAACCGCATTAAAATCAGGCATCAAACTATGCCCACTGTTTTGTATCACATCATCTGCAGCATCTCTTGCAGCAGCATAATTACCTTGTTGCAAATATACTCTGGCCAATACTGCCTGAGCTGCATATTTATCGGCTCTGTCTCCATTAGTATCAGGTAGTTTACTATAAGCACTTGTTAAATCCTGTATAATTTGCGTATACACCTCTTCTACAGAGTTTCTAGGAACTAATCGCTCAAGACTTGGAGGATCCAAAACAATAGGAACACCAGCTTGAGTATTCCCTCCACCCGCATTATATTGTTGACCGTACAAACGTATGATATCAAAGTATGCGAGTCCCCTTAAGAATAATGCTTCTCCTTCAACTCTATTTTTTTGATCCTCATCTTCAAACTTATCTAAGTTTGCCATTACTGTATTAACAGCACCAAATAACAAATAAGCATCACGCCACATTCCATTTGCACTAGTATTAACATTATCCAATTCTTTGTTAAACAACTCTCTTAAGTTAGCAAATGTTCCATTCCATTCTATTTGGTCTGTATTACCATACAGGACAGCAATATTTGCCAAATCTCCATCATAATTCCCGCCTCCAAGAGTAGGGTCTCCACTTCTTGCAGAATCATAGGCACCGGTAAGAATAGCTTCAATATTTGCTGCTGTTGATGTGGCTACCTCATTAGAAACACTTTGTTGTGGCTCTATATCCAGTTCATTCTCGCACGATACAGTACTGAATATCACTATTAATATTAAATATTTCAAAAATTTCATAATCTATTTTTTTTTAAAATGTTAAATTAACACCCAGTGTATATACTTTTGCCGGTGGTGCAGAATAAAAAGTACTACCCACGTTAGTATTAGTATTATTATCATCATTAGTTGATTCTGGGTCATACCCTCTAAAATCTGTAAAAGTTAGAAGATTTAATCCAGCCACATAGAGCCTTATCTTACTCATTCCTAATTTATCCAATGCACTTTGTGGTAGAGAATATCCAAGTGTTATATTTCTCAATCTTATAAAATCTGCATCTTGCAAATATCTAGTACTATTAGAGTGTCCATTATTTAAAAATAATCTTGCTTGAGGTACATCTGTTATATCTCCTGGGTTTTGCCATCTATTCTCATAAATATATACATCTTGATTATCTAAACCGTTTCCAAAACCTGTTTCCTGGTACTGTCCAGCACCATTAAATACCTGGGCACCCCATTGTCCTTGAAAAGTAAAAGAAAAATCAATCGTTTTGTAATTCAGTGTACTTGTTAAACCTCCAAACAAATCTGGGTTAGGATTTCCGGCAATAATTCGTTCTGCCTGTGAGAAATCGTTAGTTCTTCCTCTATTTATTGTACCATCGGCATTTGTCGTGTTCAAAATATATTCTGCATCACCATTATCTGGATTTACACCTGCATACTCTACCATATAGAAAGAGTTGATAGCTTCTCCTTCTCGAAGAATATTTTGACCTGTGATCAAATCATCACCATTTGGCACACTAACAATTTCATTTTTATTTGTAGCAATATTAAAACTAGTCTCCCATGTAAGGTTATCGGTCTGAATATTTACTGTATTTAACACAAATTCAAATCCTTTGTTTTCTAGATCTCCGATATTTTTAAGTATTCCAGCATTATTAGGAGCACCTGTTTCATACGGAAGTCGTTGATTAAATATCAAGTCATCTGTCTTTTTAATATAATAATCAACTTCACCAGTTATCCTATTATTAAAAAATCCAAAATCAAGTCCGAAATTTTGTTGCGCGGTTTCTTCCCATTTTAAATCAGGGTTGTCTATTTGCGTAAAAGCAATACCTGAAACACCACCATAATTAGTACCTCCATATAGAGCTAAAGATCCAAAATCCACCGTTGGAGTATTACCATTAACTCCCCAACTGGCTCTAAGTTTTAAATTTGATAGTATACTAGAATCATGTAAAAAGTTTTCTTCAGACACAATCCAACCTACCGAAACTGCAGGGAAAAATGCATTTCTTTTATCTTTACCAAATCGAGAGGATGAATCACGACGAAGAGTAGCGTTTATAAGATATCTCTTTTTAAAATCATATGATGCTCTGGCAAAATAAGCTAGCTGTGCCCAGTTTGTAAAAGTACCAGTACCCGCCGAAATTGTTGCTGCACTAGAGACAGATCTAAAACTATCGGTAGGAAAACCATCCCCTGTTACCGAATTAGCTCTGTTTTTTAGCCTAGTATACGTCATACCTAAAACAAAATTTAGACTAGATGCTCCTCCCGATGAATAATCATAGGTAAAATAATTATTTGTAGATAATATTTCTGTACCATCATCTGAAGCAAAACTTTGACCATTTGTAGATTGAAATGGTGCCAGTCTACCTGTATTTCTATCAACTGTCTGATATAAATAGTCATAACCAAACTCTGATCTCAAAGTTAGGGATGGAAAGATGTCTATGTCCCCAAATACCTTGGCTAAAATCCTTCTAATCGAAGTTTTACGGAAAGAGTGTTTATCTTGCAGTAAGAAATTAGCATATAACGTTCTCGTGCCTGTACCACTGGTACCATTTGGCTCACCACTTAACAGATGAGTTGGTGATGTAGGTACTTGCGCAATAACTTGCAAAGGCGTAACAAATGCATTATCTCCTGCAATCCTGTTAATCACAGTACTTGAATAACTTGCATTCACACCAACGCTAAGGTTTTTGCTAACATTGTGATCTATGTTTGCTCTCATACTATAACGTTTTAAACCGTTACCTCTAATAATACCTTCTGAATCATTGCTTGATCCAGATATAAAGCTTACCGTCTTTTCATTTCCACCAGAAATAGACACATTAATATCATTAACATAGCTATCTTGAAAAGCTTCCTCTTGCCAGTCTGTATCAAGAGTTCTCCAATCCTGATCTCCCTCATATCTTGGCAATCTATTGTCTACCCAATCATCGGCAGCAACCTGATCTCCAAATCTGTTGAATGCAGATTCTCGAAGTAATTCTTCGTACTGGCTAGCATTTAACCAATCTCTTTTGTTAGTTGGTTTTCCAAATGCGGTAGAAAGATCAACAGAAACCTGTGATTTTCCTTCTTTACCTCTTTTGGTTGTAATCAGTATAACTCCGTTCGTTCCTTTTGCCCCATAAATAGCTGTTGCAGATGCATCTTTCAAAATATCAATTGATGCAATATCATTTGGATTTACCGTTAATAAAGGGTTCAAATTCGCACCAATCGAGGACGAATTTCTATTATTCATCTCAATTCCATCAATAACATATAATGGTTCTTGAGAAGCCGATATTGAAGAAAGTCCTCTAATAATTACCTTTACACCCCCTTCTAGCTTACCGTTAATTTGTGTAATTTGTACACCTGGCGCCTTAGCTATTAATGCATTTTGCACACTAGGTGTAGAAATACCTCCAATTTTACCTGCCTCAATTTTTGAAACATTACCAGTTAGTAACCGTTTTGATTGGGTACCGAATCCAACCACAACTACTTCTTCTAATACTCCTACATCTTCTTTCAGTACTACATTAATTTCATTTTGCCCCGATACAGTTATCTGCTGGGTAACAAAACCTAAATATGAATACACAAGCACTTCGCCTATATCGGCATTAATTGCGTATTGCCCGTCAAAATCTGTTTGTGTACCTGTAGATTTACCTTGTATTATAATATTAACCCCAGGTAATGGTAGCCCTCCTTCTCCCTGAACAGTTCCAGAGATTTGTTGTTGAGCAGACATCATGCCCGATATCAAAAAAGCGAGCATAAATAGTTTGTAATGATGTAACCTCATAAATAGAATTTTTAAAAAAGATTAAACTTAAATAGTTAGCTTTATCACAAAAGGAAGAAAAGAATTACATGTATAACTACGCTTACATTTTTACGAATTGATATAAAATTTCATAAAAAAACAACATATACTTAATTTATCCATTCTTTTATTTATGATATCATAAATATAAGCATTGTTTATTAACAATCCTTAAGTTTTTGAAAATACACATATATTGAAAGTGATTTGAGTACTAAAATCAACTTGGCAGATTACAATTTTAATACAAAAAAGATGTTTTTTTACAAGTAAAAAATCAATATTTTTAAAAAAAATGAGAAAAATGAATCATTTGATCTAAAAAAGCGCAGAAAAGAGCATATTCTAAAAAATAAATATCAACACTTAAGCCTTTTAAAGAGAACTAACACCGATAATAGGGCTATTATTTTCTTTTTTTTGGTTCTGAATATCTTTTTTTCAACAGCATATCTTACTGGTTTTCAAATAAATGAACGAGTGAAAATAAGAATAAAAAACGCATTTCAGAAAAGGAAAAAACTTACTTTTCACTTAAAATTTCTTGCACTATGCTACAAATCGTTTTAAATATTCTGAGGGAGTAATTTGGTTGTATTTTTTAAACGATTTGTTAAAAGTAACTTTATTATTAAAGCCTACTTCATAAGCCACATCAATAATATTAAAACCTCTATGCTTCTCTCCTTTTAAAATCTCTTTGGCTTCTTCTATTCTATATTTATTGATTAATTCAAAAAAATTAAGTCCGAAATGTTCATTTATAATCTGAGAAGTATTGTGTCTTGTGGTATCTAGTAATAGTGAAACTTTATGAAGCGTAATATCATTTTGTTTATAAATTTTCTCTTCTTTGAGTAAATACAACAACTTTACTTTAAGCTCTAGTGACAAACTTGGTGTTAGTCCTGATTTTTCGTATTTACTATTTGTATTTTTTAGTATTTTTTCTTCTTTTTCACCTTCAGATTTTACTATTCTTAATTTTCCAAATAGTGAAGGTTGAACAAATGCAGAGTAGCTAATATATAAGACCATAACTGCTAACGAAACTACCTGTACGTTAAACAAGAATCCACTAGCTAAATGCAATACATTTAAAAATGCATATACCGCATATGACAATATATATACAGCACAAAATATCATTATGTTTCGCTGCCAATTAATTAACTGTTTCGAAAAATAGAACTTTTCCTTAACCCTTCGAACATAAACATTAACCATTAAAATACCATAAACTAACAATGATAATAGCTTAGCAACTGAAATTAAAGTAAGGTATGGTCGCTCATAATGTATGACCATTCTAAGTTTTTCTTCTGCGGGTAATAAGTAAACAGGTAACAACAATAGTACCAGAAATACGGTCGGCATCAAGTGTAATAGATCCAAACGTTTGAACTTATAGTTCTGCGAGGCTCTTTTAAAATAAAAATATATAATAGGACCATATAATAGCCCAAACGTAGAAAACATAAATAACGTATGCGGCCAATAATATTCATAATTCATAAAATACAGTCCCAAATGGGCCATGAAACATGAATTCAGGAATACAAAAATACTCATTAACAAACTAGCTGTCTTATCAGTGCCTTTACGAAAATTTAATACTATAGTTATAAAAAAACCTACAAAGGAAATATAAAAACAGAAGAGGGCAAGCCAACCAAATTGTTTTAAATACTTCTCCGCAAGTTGTTTATGGGGTTCTGATGTACTTATTTGGTCAAATTTAATATGATCAACAAAAGTTACATCAAGAGTTGATCTAATATACTTTTCAATAAACTCACAAGCTAATTTGGGCTGATCAATTTTAGCATAAGAAAATGCCAGATCTTTGAATATAGCTGTAGAATCAGTTATTTTTTCTTGTACTATAACTTGATCAGCTTCTGTAGCAAATACAAAATCTGACCTATTAGAAAACTGATCTTTATAAGATAATAATTTATAAGAATTCTCATCCTCATTTCTCTCACTTGTTTCAATAAAGAAACAATATCCTTTTAAAGGAATGAACAAAATAAAGATGAAAAACAAGTATGTTAATATTGTTCTTCTTTGAGTTAGCCTCACGATTGATTGATGATGAATTAAAGCACTAATTTACGATTTCTTTCTGTTAAAAAATTGTTATAGAAGAGTGTCCCGATAATATTTTACCAAAAAAATCAATGTTTACAGGCTTTTTGAGATAATAAAATAAGTAAAAACCATAACAGAAAAGCGCTAAAACAGTATTCGTTAATCTATTTCTTGTCAAAAAACCAGTTATTTTTATGTTCTAACATATAAATAAAAAACTTGGTAAGAATAAATAGGATTAGATAGCTTCATAATCGATTAAACACTTTTTATCCATTAAAAAAACCACATACTTCTAAAAATTTTAATTTTGGTAAACTGTTAAACTGTTCTCAATACTATATATTTTCTTTGATAATAATATATAGGAGTAACAGACCTAATAAATATGACTATAGTTTTTTTGCTTCTTCCCAAAAAACATCCATTTCAGCAAGTGTCATATCTCTAAGGCTTTTATTATTTTCTTTTGCTTTTGACTCTAGATACTGAAACCTTTTTATAAATTTTTTGTTCGTACGTTCTAATGAATCTTCTGGATTCACTTTAAGAAAACGAGCATAATTAATCATAGAAAAAAGAACATCTCCAAATTCTGATTCTATTTTTTCATGATCCTCTACTTCTATTTCGTGTTGTAATTCGTCAAGCTCTTCTTTAAGTTTTTCAAATACCTGATAAGGTTCTTCCCAGTCAAACCCCACTCCGGCCACTTTATCCTGGATCCTACTTGCCTTTACCATTGCTGGTAAAGATTGAGGAACCCCTTCGAGAACGCTGTTTTTTCCTTCTTTAAGTTTTAAATTTTCCCAATTACGCTTTACATCTTCCTCATTATCCACAATAACATCTCCATAAATATGAGGATGCCTATGAACTAATTTTTCACAAATCTCGTTGGCAACATCTGCAATATCAAAAGCCTTTGTTTCACTCCCAATTTTAGCATAAAACACGATATGTAATAGCAAATCTCCAAGCTCTTTTTTTATTTCTTCCAGATCATTATCCAGAATTGCATCACCAAGCTCATAAGTCTCCTCTATAGTTAAATGTCTTAACGACTGAAATGTTTGTTTTTTATCCCACGGACATTGCTCACGAAGCTCATTCATGATAGTTAATAACCTATCAAAAGCTAGAAGCTGATCTTTTCTTGAGTTCATTTATCTTTTTATTTCAAAAGTAATGTTTTATCAAAAATTAGGTTTAGTTTTAATGTATTATAATTTTACCCTCCTAAAAAACATATCTTAATGACACTGATGTCTCAAAAAAAAATCCTTTTCGCGTGTATACCCGCAGATGGACATTTTAATCCTATGACAGCTATAGCAATCCATCTCAAAACAAAAGGATATGATGTAAGATGGTATACAGGAGAGGGGTATAAAAACAAGCTACATCAAATGGGAATACCGTATTTACCATTTCGAAATGCACAGGAACTTAAAATAGAGGAAATAGATCAAATGTATCCTGATCGAAAAAAGCTAAAAGGAATTGCGCATATTAAGTTTGATATCATTAATCTGTTTATTAATAGAATGAAAGGTTACTATGAAGATATAGCAGAAATATATGACGTTTTTCCATTTGACATTTTGGTATGCGACAACACTTTCCCGGGATCTATTGTTAAGAAAAAACTTAATATACCTATTGCTAGCATAGGAGTTGTACCTTTAGCGCTTTCTGCACCCGATATTCCTTTATACGGCATTGGTCATCAGCCCGCTACAACATTTTTTGGCAAGAGAAAACAGAACTTTATAAAGCTAATGGCAGACAAGCTTATTTTTGACGAAACAAGAGTTGCGTATAATCAGTTGTTGCGTTCATTGGATTTACCCGAAGAAGAAAATCTAACTATTTTTGATGTAGCCCCTTTACAATCGGATATCTTTTTGCAAAATGGGATTCCTGAAATCGATTACCCAAGGTATAATCTTCCAGCTTCTATAAAATATGTTGGTGCACTACAAGTTCAAACTAATAACAAAAATCAAAAGATAAAAAAAGATTGGAGTACTATTCTAGACACCTCTAAAAAAGTCATATTGGTATCTCAGGGAACAGTAGAGAAAAATCTAGAAAAACTTATTATTCCATCCCTAGAAGCTTTTAAAGATTCAAATTACATAGTTCTGGTAGCTACAAGCTATACCGACACTAAAGGTTTACAAAAACGATATCCTCAACAACATTATTATATCGAAGATTTTATAGCTTATGATGCTGTAATGCCTCATATAGATGTTTTTATTATGAATGGAGGGTATGGCAGTGCCTTACTTAGTATTAAACACGGTGTACCAATGATTACTGCAGGAGTTAATGAAGGTAAAAATGAGATCTGCTCCAGAATGGATTATTCTGGAATCAGTATCGATCTAAAAACAGAAAAACCTCGAGTAATTACAATACAAAATGCTACCGAGAAAATATTAGGTACAAATAAATATCTAGAAACAATACAAACCATACAGCAACGTATAAATTCTTATAATACACTAAATATCTGCGAGCAACATATTACTTGTCTTATTTCGGAATAAAAAATATTTTTATAGCGAAACATCGTTCATTTCACACTGTACAGTATTGAATTCTGTGATCATATCTTCTATTATGATCCCAGCAGGCTTGATTTCATGAATTAATCCTGACACTTGTCCTATCTCTAATTCTCCTTCATTTAGATCTCCTTCAAACATACCTCTTTTTGCTCTGGCGCGTCCTAATAGTGTTTTTAACTCATCTACCGAAGGTGCTGTAGTATATAGTGCTGCTACATCCTGATAAAACTTATTTTTAAGTAGTCTTACCGGGGCTAACTCCTTTAGAGTAAGTTGCGTATCCCCTTCTTTTGCCTCGACCACCATATTTTTAAAATCGATATGTGAAGATGCTTCCTCACTTGCTACAAAGCGACTTCCTACCTGAACACCATCTGCCCCCAGAGCCATAACAGCATACATAGCTGCACCTGTAGCAATACCTCCGGCTGCGATTAAAGGAACATTTATTCTTTCTTTAACCATAGGAATCAATGCCAGTGTAGTAGTCTCATCTCGTCCATTATGTCCTCCTGCTTCAAACCCTTCTGCTACCACTGCATCAACACCAGCTTCTTGTGCTTTTAAAGCAAATTTAAGACTACTTACCACATGTACTACCGTAATTCCTTTTTCTTTAAGGTAGGGCGTATATATTTTTGGATTCCCGGCAGAGGTAAATACTATTTTTACACCTTCTTCGATAATAATTTGTATAGCTTCTTCCAAATTGGGATATAACATCGGAATATTTACCCCGAAAGGTTTACTAGTTGCTTTTTTACATTTCTGAATATGCTCCCTAAGCACATCTGGATACATAGATCCCGATCCTATAAGCCCCAATCCTCCCGAGTTACTCACTGCACTTGCTAATCTCCAACCACTTGCCCATATCATCCCTCCTTGTATTATTGGGTATTGAATATTAAATAGCTCTTTAATTTTGTTCATACTATATAAATATGTGTAGTTTAATTTTTATGAGATTACTCCAGACCCAACTAATTCATCTTCGATATACCATGCCACAAATTGACCTTCGGTTATTGCGCTTTGATTATTTTCAAAAACCACATACACCCCAGAGTCAACCCTATACAATCTAGCTTTCTCTAACGGTTGTCTATATCGGATTCTTGCCATTACTTCCAACTCTTCATCTATCATTAATTTAAGATCATCTCTCACCCAATGCAGCTCTTCTATAGCTATAAACAAAGCTTTTCTATATAATCCAGGATGTCTTTTTCCCTGACCCGTATAAATAGTATTCGTTTCTACATCGGTTTCTATTACAAAAAGTGGTTCTGGTGTACCTCCAACAGCCAAACCTTTGCGTTGTCCTTTAGTATAAAAATGTGCGCCCTGATGTTTTCCTACTACCTTACCATCATTAATATCATACGTATATTTATTAGATAAAAACTCTAATTCGTCTCTTTTGGATACAAATTGAGGATGTTCTCGTTGATATTTTTTTTCTGAAGGAGATATTTCAATAATATTTCCTTGTTTTGGTTGTAATTTTTGTTGAAGAAATTCTGGCAATCTAACTTTCCCGATAAAGCATAATCCCTGAGAGTCCTTTTTATTTGCGGTTGCTAAACCTTGCGCTTTAGCAATATCCCTAACTTCGGGTTTCAGTAATTCACCTACAGGAAAAAGCGTTTTTGCCAGTTGTTCCTGAGATAATTGACATAAAAAATAGGATTGATCTTTATTAGGGTCTTTTCCTTCTAATAAACGATATACTTCTTTTCCATCTTTTATAATAGTATCCTTTCTACAATAATGCCCTGTAGCCACATAATCTGCTCCAAGAGATAACGCAATTTTTAGGAAAACATCAAATTTAATTTCACGATTACACAATACATCCGGATTTGGTGTACGTCCTTTTTCATATTCGTTGAACATATAATCAACTATACGTTCCTTATACTCTTCACTAAGATCAACTGTCTGAAATGGTATTCCTAATTTTTCTGCTACCAATAATGCATCATTACTATCATCTAACCAAGGACATTCATCAGATATTGTAACGGAGTCATCATGCCAGTTTTTCATAAACAAGCCAATAACTTCATATCCCTGTTCTTTAAGTAAATATGCGGCTACACTAGAATCAACTCCACCCGATAATCCTACGATTACTCTCTTCATCAAAAATGCTGTATTTAATCTTTAAAATTTTATGCAAAAGTAATAAATAAAAAAAGCAATGCTAGCGCAATGCTTTATGGTTTTATCTATACCGATATTTTATATATCAATCTTAAAACCCTCTTTTTTGAACCGGGAATAATTTTTGTTCAGAGAGTTTTCCTTCTTTATAGTATTTCCACATACCATTTTTACGTCCTCTTTTATAATTTCCTTCGATAATCAATACTCCGTTTATGTCATAATACTTAGTAATCCCATGTAATTGATCATTATCATAGGTAAATTCTTTTATAATCACACCTGTATCAGAGTACATAGTTCTTTTTCCGTTTTGCTTGCCATTGATATACGAAGTTTTTTCGGTTAACTGGCCATTTTCAAAATAGGTAAGTTGTTCTCCATCTAATTTTCCAGATTGGTATTGTTCAGTCATCATGATCTTATCGGATCCTTTATGGTAATATTTCCATATTCCTATACGGTTTTTACCAATCATCTGGCCCTCACTTATTACTTTCCTTTTTTGAGTAAAGTATTTAACACTAACAGTATCGCTACTTTTAGAAAACAACTTAATTGCTGTAGGAGAACTACCTCCGTTAGGTTGATAAAATTTAAATTCTCCTATTTCTTTTCCGTGATCAAATTTTCCTTCATAGCGTAGCTGTTCACTACCTTCATATTTTTTTTGCCATTTACCATGTCGTTTACCATTAGCATCAAATGCATTATATTTTTGACCTAAAACAGAGTAACATACAAGAAAAGATAAACTACAAAATAAAAATATACTTCGCATAACTACAATTTAATTTGGGACATTATTTCAACACATCTAATCTCCAAAAAGTATACCAATATTATAAAATCAAATTCACAAAACGAAGGTTAAATTAAAAAAAAGCTCCTTATTCAGGAGCTTTTCTAAAATATATCGACATAAAGGTTATTTCTTTTTTGTCTTTTGTTGTTGTTCTGCCTGCTCCATTAATTCTTTCATCTTTTTCTGGAACTTACCTTGTTTCTTAGGTTTCTTCTTATTTTCTTGAATTTTGGCATGAATCTTATCTTCATCAATAATCACATTTTTAATGACTAACATAATCCCGATAGTAATTAGGTTAGAAATAAAATAGTATAATGATAAACCACTCGCATAGTTATTAAAGAAGAACAACATCATTAATGGGGATAAATACATAATAAATTTCATATTAGGCATCCCTGGTTGTTGTGTTTGCATAGTTTGCCCTGTAGTCATCATCATGTAGATAAAAATAGCTACCGATGCCAGTATAGGAAACAAACTGATATGATCTCCATAAAAAGGTATTGTAAATGGCAGCTCTGCTATAGTATCATAGCTAGATAAATCATCTGCCCACAAGAAACTTTTTTGTCGTAATTGAAATGCACTTGGGAAGAAATTGAATAAGGCATAAAAAACAGGAATCTGCATTACTGCTGGCAAACAACCACTCATCGGGTTAACCCCTGCTTTACCATAAAGAGCCATTGTTTCTTGTTGCCTCTTCATCGCATTATCCTTATGCTTCTCATTAATTTCTGTAATCTCTGGTCGTAAAACTTTCATTTTAGCCTGTGATAAATATGACTTGTATGTAACAGGAGATAAAATGATACGTACAATAATAGTCATCACAATAATAGCGATCCCATAAGGTAGAAAACCACTTAAAAATGCAAAAAACGGTATAAACAAATACTTATTTATTATCCCAAAAATTCCCCAACCTAGAGGTACTATTTCATCAAGATTACGTTCATAAGTATTTAAAATTCTATAATCAGTAGGACCATAATACCAATCCATTGAATAATTAAGCTCTCCTCCTTGTAGTTCTAAAGGCATAGAGGCAGAAAATTCTTTGGTTACTTTTATATCTTTATCATCCAACTCACTTGAATTTGCTATATTTTTAGAAGTAAAAGATGCTTTTTTGAATGGAGCATCTGTTAGCAGCACAGAAGTAAAGAAATGTTGCTTAAAAGCTATCCAACTCACATCTTGCTCTTCGTCATCTGCAAATTCTCCTTGTCCTAAATAGTCATCTTTATCACCATCATATTCATATAAAACCTCGGTATATCGATTTTCATATGCTGCACTTTTAGCATGTCTTATCCCTTGCAGTTGCCAATCTAGGTTTACTGTTTGCCCACTATTAATTACTTGTTGTAACCCTTGAGATCGAACTGTAAAATCAACCATATACTCATCTGGTTTCAGTTCATATCGATACTCTAGAAATTTGGTGTTCGAAACCTTTAGTTTCATAGATAAGATTGTATTCTCTCCGTTTTTGGTTATCGTAGGTTCAAAGAATAAATCTTTTGTATTTAGGATTCTATTATCTGTGGTTCCAAAATTAATATTGAAAGAAGCATTTTTCCCATCCTTAATCAGGTATACAGGAACCGAATCATAGGTTTTAAAGTTTTTTAATAATGCTTCAGAGATATACCCTCCTCTATTATTTACTTTAAGGCTCAAAACTTCATTCTCAATCTTGGTAAATTCATCTTTGGCCGAAGGTAAACTAGCAGAATACGAAAATGCCCCTAATTGTGATTTTGCATTAGATAATGCAACAGAATCTGATGGACTTGCTATGATAGCTTCACTTTCTTTTACAAAATCTGTAGTTTTTTCCTTGTCTGTTTTTGTCTCTGACTCTAACTGTTCTTTTTTAGCTTTTTCTGCCTCAATTTCTTCTGGAGTTGGTTGATTTAGATAGAACATCCAAACGATGATTCCAAAAATAAGTGCAAATCCAATTATCGAATTAAGATCAAATTTCTTTTCTTCCATGTATTGATGTATAAAAAGCCTTTATCTGATTACTCAGAAAGGCTTTTAGAATTATATATTGTTATTTTGTTGTCAATTATCTGGCCAATTGCTATCCTTGTGACACTTTGGCATTCTTATTCTTTTTTGAATATTCTACAGCTGCTCTTATAAAAGCAATAAACAAAGGATGTGGGTTTGCAACTGTACTCTTATACTCTGGATGGTATTGAACCCCAACAAACCAAGGATGATCTGGAATTTCTACAATTTCTACCAATCCTGTTTTTGGATTAACCCCTGTAGTCCTAAGTCCTGCTTTTTCTAATTGTTCTTTATAATTGTTATTATATTCATATCTATGGCGATGACGTTCGGCTATCATAGATTTTCCGTATGCTTCAAACACTTTACTGTTTTCTTTCAATTCACAATCCCAGGAACCTAATCGCATAGTCCCTCCCATATCTATAATATCTTTTTGCTCTTCCATAATATCAATTACTGGGTGTGGTGTATTTTCATCTACTTCTTTAGAAGAAGCTTCTTTAATTCCCATAACATTACGAGAATACTCAATAACTGCCATTTGCATTCCTAAACAAATTCCAAAAAACGGGAGTTTATTTTCTCTTGCAAATTGCACTGCTTTTATTTTTCCTTCTGTCCCACGTTCACCAAATCCCGGTGCAACCAAAATCCCGTCTAAGTGAGCTATTTCATTTTTTATTGTATCGTTAGTAATATATTCTGAATGTATACTTACCACATTTACTTTCACTTCATTCTCTGCGCCTGCATGAATAAAAGATTCTAAAATCGATTTATAAGAATCTTGTAATTCTACATATTTACCTATAAGTCCAATAGTGACCTGGCATTTTGGATTTTTATGTCTTTGTAAAAAATCATTCCATTTCTCCAAATTAGGTTTATCGTCATCTTGAAGAAGTAATTGTTTAAGAACAACTTTATCCAAGCCTTCTTCTAACATCAAATTAGGTACATCATAAATTGTAGATGCATCGATAGATTCTATTACTGCTTCTTGTCTAACATTACAGAAAAGTGCTAATTTTCTTCTTAAATCATCAGAAAGTTCATGCTCTGTTCTACATACTAGAATATCTGCTTTTATCCCGCTTTCCATCAATGTTTTTACACTATGCTGGGTAGGTTTTGTTTTCAACTCTCCTGCTGCCGATAGGTAAGGGATTAAGGTTAAATGAATAACCAAAGCATTAGCATCTCCTAGTTCCCATTTTAACTGCCGTACAGCTTCTATATACGGTAAAGATTCTATATCTCCAACTGTTCCTCCTATTTCGGTAATTACAATATCGTAATTACCGCTTTTTCCCAGAATCTGTATTCTTTCCTTTATTTCGTTTGTGATATGTGGAACAACCTGAACTGTTTTTCCTAAAAATTCTCCTCTTCTTTCTTTTTGAATAACACTTTGATATATTCTTCCTGTAGTTACATTATTGGCTTGAGAGGTTGGTGTATTCAGAAAACGCTCATAATGTCCCAGATCAAGATCAGTCTCTGCTCCATCATCGGTTACATAGCATTCACCATGTTCATATGGATTCAAGGTTCCCGGATCAACATTTATATATGGATCCAGTTTCTGAATTGTAACCCTGTATCCTCTTGCTTGTAATAATTTCGCCAGAGAAGCTGCTATAATCCCTTTTCCTAAAGAAGAAGACACGCCTCCGGTTACAAAAACATATTTGGTATTAGCCATGTAAACTAAATATTTAGTAAGATTGTATTAAAATTTTGCGCAAAAATACAAAGAAGTCATCAAATCATACATCGAAAATCAATCAATATTATGTAACTTATCCATATTCCTTCAACAACTTAAAAATTTGAAAATGAATTCACAACACATATAAAAAAATAAAATCCTGCCTCACGACAGGATTTTATTATAAAAAATTATGTTCTTATTCTTCTTCTTCAGTAACTTTCTCTTCTTCTGCTTCATCAAAATCTGTTAATCCTTTAGATTGTAAAATATTATACCATTGAATTACTTTTTTCATATCGCTAGCATACACTCTATCCTCATCATAATCTGGTAGCACTTCGCTAAAATAAGCTTCTAATTTGTCTTTAGATTCTTTGTGACTTATAGCTTTTTCGCCATTTTCTTTTTCAAAAATCTTTTTAAAGATTTCTCGTAAAGGAACTTCTTCTGTAAATGTATAAATTGCAATTTCGCTAAGCACACTTACATTGTGTCTTATACTTACCGATAATCTTTTTCCATCTAATAAAGATTCTGCTAAAAACCCACTTCGAGTTTGAGTTTTTAACTCATATAAACCAGGTTTACCCGAAATTGCTAATATTTTATCTAAGCTCATATATTTTTATCTATTTATGATATATTTCTTTTTAAAGATCAGATCTGTATTAATGCAGATCGATAAGGAATTTACTCGCCAATTATTTCAATCACTACTAAAATTCTTAAAGCTTGCTCATCTCCCTCACAAAGTTGGCAAATATCAGTAGTTCGTTTTAAAAAATCAAACATTTAACCAACATAAATATCAAAAGTAGCCTGTGATTATCTACCTTTTTTTAGTAAAGGAAATCGCATTCTGTATTCTGAATTAATTTTCCCTTTAGAAATATTTGCTAGTTTTCCTTTTATTAAACGTTTTTTAAGGCTCGATAGTTTGTCTGTGAACAAAACACCTTCGATATGATCATATTCATGCTGAATCACTCTTGCCGCCAGCCCACCATAAGTCTCGGTATGCTCTACAAAATTCTCATCAAAATAGTGAATTTTTATAGTTTCATTACGAAATACATCCTCTCGTATTTCAGGAATACTTAAACACCCTTCGGCAAAAGCCCACTCTTCACCTGTTTCTTCTAAAATAGTAGCATTAATAAATACTTTTTTAAAGTTCTTTAACCGATCTGCTTCTTCTTTAGATAATTCTTCATCTTCAGAAAAGGGTTCTGCATCAACAATAAATAATCGAATAGGAAGTCCAATCTGTGGAGCTGCTAATCCTACCCCATGTGCATTATACATGGTCTCAAACATATTATCCAGCAATTCTGACAATTTGGAATAATCTTTGGTTATCTCTTTTCCTTTTTTCTTCAATACCGGATCTCCGTATGCTACAATGGGAAGTATCATATTTTATTTCTTATTTCTAATTATTTATCGATTATACAAATAATCTTGCAGTATAATCGTCGCACTAATCTGATCTACTAATGCTTTATCTCTTCTTTTCTTTTTTGAAATACCACTAGCAATCATTGTATCAAAAGCAATTTTAGAGGTAAAGCGCTCATCAATTCTTTTTACAGGAATATCTGGAAGTAATTTATTCAATTTTTCTAAAAAAGGTAAAATTAACTGTTCGCTTTCTGAAGCTTCTCCATGCAACCTTTTAGGTTCTCCTACTATAAAAAGCTCGACCTCTTCTTTAGACACATAATCTTTTAACCATAATAATAAATCACCAGTATCTACAGTAGTCAACCCAGAAGCAATAATCTGCAACTCATCTGTAACTGCAATCCCGCAACGTTTTCCTCCATAATCAATCGCTAAAATCCGTGGCATTCCTTTTTTTTTGCAAAAATATAATATTATTACAAAACGACACTTATTTATTAATGGTTTCCTAAAATATCTATAATCGATACTTTTTTCGAAGGAAGCTATTATCTTTACCAAAATTTTTTATTCGATGAACCAACTAAAGGAAACCATAGAAAAAGCCTGGGAAAACAGAGAGCTTTTAAAAGAATCAAATACGCAAAGTGCAATACGTGAAGTAATTAACTTATTGGACTCTGGAAAACTTAGAGTTGCAGAACCTGTAGAAGGTGGCTGGCAAGTAAATGAATGGGTGAAAAAAGGAGTAGTATTATATTTCCCTATTCAAAAAATGGAAACTCTAGAAGCCGGGATTTTTGAATATCACGACAAAATTCCATTAAAAAAAGGATATGAAGCCAAAGGAATTCGTGTAGTTCCTAATGCTGTTGCCCGTCACGGTGCTTACATCTCTCCTGGCACTATCTTAATGCCTAGTTATGTAAACATAGGAGCCTATGTAGGTCAAGGAACTATGGTAGATACATGGGCAACTGTGGGTAGCTGTGCTCAAATAGGAAAAAATGTTCATCTTAGTGGTGGTGTTGGCATTGGTGGTGTTTTAGAGCCATTACAGGCTGCTCCTGTAATTATAGAAGATAATGCATTTATAGGATCCAGATGTATTGTAGTCGAAGGAGTTCGAGTAGAAAAAGAAGCTGTGTTAGGTGCTAATGTAGTATTAACAGCATCTACCAAGATTATTGATGTTACAGGTAATACTCCTGTAGAAAGAAAAGGGGTTGTTCCTGCAGGGTCTGTTGTAATCCCAGGAAGTTATACTAAGAAATTTGCTGCTGGAGAATTTAATGTACCTTGCGCTTTAATTATTGGAAAACGTAAGGAAAGTACAGACAAGAAAACTTCACTTAATGATGCTCTTCGTGAATATGATGTAGCCGTATAGTGTAAAGTATGAAGAAAGAAACTTGAGCTTGTCTTCTCTTTTTTAGGACAAGCTCAATTATTTTGATCAATAGCATATGAAGATTTTGGTTATTCAACAAAAGATGATTGGTGATGTGCTCACAAGTACTATTATTTGTGAAGCATTACGAAAAGAGCACCCTAATGCTACTATTGATTTTTTGGTGAACTCTAATACTAAATCTGTCATAACAGAAAATCCATTTTTTGATCATATTATAGAGTTTAAAAATGAATATCAAAATGACAAAAGGGCCTTTTATGCTTTTCTAAAAGAAATACGAAAGTCTAAATATGATCATGTAATCGATGTATATGGGAAATTAGAAAGCAACCTCATCACTCTATTTTCTGGTGCTTCAAAAAGAGTATCTTTCTATAAATGGTATACTCAGTTTTTTTACACAAAAACCATTAAAAGAAATCTTGTTCCTATTACAAATGCTAGTATAGCAATAGAAAATAGATTACGTTTGGTTTTTCCTGAAAACAGAATCACTTCTGAGATTACAAGACCGAAAATATTTTTAACTAAAGAAGAAAAAGAAAAAGCTCGTGAGTTTTTAGAATCCAACGGGATTGTTACCAAGACGCCGTTAATAATGATTAGTGTTTTGGGAAGTGAAATGAGAAAAACACTTCCTTTCGAGTATATGGCAGAAGCTATAGATGCAATTGTTAAGAATACCGATGCAAATATTCTTTTTAATTACATCCCGAATCAGGAAAAAGATGCCCGTACAATCTACAACCTTACCATGCCTAAAACGCAGAGGCATATTCATTTTGATGTATTTGCCAAAAGTTTACGAGGATTCCTGGCTATTCTCTCTCATTGCGATGCATTAATAGGCAACGAAGGAGGCGCTGTAAATATGGCCAAAGCACTTGATATACCTACTTTTACTATTTTTTCTCCCTGGATTCATAAAAAAGATTGGAATATGTTTGAGGATGGAGAAAGGCAAACATCGGTTCACTTATCTGATTATATGCCTGAATTATTTTTAAACAAAAGCAATAAAGAACTTAAAAAGAATTCTTTAGAACTTTACCCTAATTTTAAAACAGAATTATTCATTAATCAATTGCATAATTTTTTAAGTAAAAACTTGTAATTTGCATTTTTAAAACCAAATCATCATAGAAAAAGAGATTTTACATAGAGAAAAAGTTACCGCTATAGTCCCCTGCTATAACGAAGAACATAATATCAAAGATGTATTAGAATCAGTTTCATTTGCTGATGAAATTATGGTTGTTGATTCTTTTAGCACAGATAAAACGGTCGAAATCGCAAGAGAATATACAGATTTCATTATTCAAAGAAAATTCGATTATCCTTCGTTTCAAAAAAATTGGGCTATTCCTCAAGCTACGCACCAGTGGATATTATTAGTTGATGCTGACGAAAGAGTAACCCCTGAGCTTAAAAATGAAGTGCTGGAGGTATTAAAAGATCCCGGAAAAGATAATTTTGTAGCATACTGGATAAAGCGAATGAATCATTTTATGGGAGAAAGGATACATTATAGTGGATGGAGAAATGATAAAGTTATTCGATTATTTCATAGAGATCAATGTAAATATGATGACAGACATGTACATGAAGAAATTGTTACTCCAGGTAAAATAGGAATATTAAAAAATAAATTTTACCATAACACATACACTACCTTTGACGCTTATATCAATAAATTAAACAGATATGCTTCCTGGCAAGCAGAAGATTACGACAAAAAAACAAAACGATTAACTCCATATCATTTTGTAATAAAACCTTTTTGGGCCTTTTTAAAACATTACATTATACAAAGTGGATTTAGAGATGGTGTTCCTGGTTTAGTT
Organism: Aquimarina spinulae; assembly: GCF_943373825.1. Classification (NCBI taxonomy): domain Bacteria; kingdom Pseudomonadati; phylum Bacteroidota; class Flavobacteriia; order Flavobacteriales; family Flavobacteriaceae; genus Aquimarina; species Aquimarina spinulae. The sequence continues at coordinate 604,104 of NZ_CALSBP010000002.1, forward strand.
ATAGGTTATGTTCAGGCATATGCAGTTTTTATGAGATATGTAAAGCTTTGGTTATTTAGAAAAAATCGAAAATAACATTTAGAGGTTTCTTTATTATTTCTCGGAAAAAAATTCTTCTTTTAAAAAAAACCAGGCTTATCAGGTTTTTTCGAGGTTCTTCTTTATTTTAGAATACATAGTATACAACAGATATAGTTTTGAATAAAAATTGTTTAAAACTATATCAAATATGAAGAAACAACTTGTATACCTATTTTGTCTATTTTGCTTTGGAAGCTATGCCCAGGAAAAATTTTCAATAAGTGGATATGTAAAAGACAATCTTTCTGGAGAAAAGCTACTGGGAGTTAATATTATTATTAATAATACTTACGGAACTACCACAAACGACTATGGTTTTTATTCTATAAACCTAAAAAAAGGCATTCATCAAATTGAAATTAGCTATTTAGGATATAAAACCATTAGTAAAGAGATTAGTATAACTGGCAATCAGAAAATAGACTTCGATCTCACCGAAGAATTGGCAGAATTAGATGAGATTATAATTTCTTCTAATACAACCCGAAAGAATATCGAGTCGACCGAAATGAGTGTGATATCCTTAAAAGGAGAAACCATCAAAAAACTACCTGCTATACTTGGTGAGCCAGATGTATTAAAATCACTTCAATTATTACCTGGCGTATCCAGTGTTAATGAAGCTTCTTCTGGATTTAATGTAAGAGGTGGATCTGTTGACCAAAACCTTATACTTCTTGACGAAGCTACTATTTATAATGCCTCTCATCTGTTTGGTTTTTTCTCTGTTTTTAATTCTAATGCTATTAAAAATGCAAAGCTATACAAAGGAGGAATCCCATCAATATATGGAGGTAGATTATCATCTGTACTAGATATTAAACAACGAGAGGGTAGTACTAAAAAGTTTGGTGGAGAAATAGGAGTTGGTTTAATTTCGGCAAAAGCACTTATAGAAGGGCCTATATTAAAAGGGAATAAAGAAGAAGCTTCTGGAAGCTATATGCTCGCAGGTAGGAGGTCTTATATTGACTTGTTTACTTTTCTTACCGATGATTTTAAAGATAGTTCGCTTTTTTTCTATGACCTCAACCTTAAATCGAATTACAATATTAATACCAACAATCGTTTATTTTTATCAGGATATTTTGGCAGGGATAAATTCGAGCTAGATAAGTTTTTAGGAACCATATGGGGAAACACATCGACATCCTTACGCTGGACTAGTATTCTTAACGAAAAACTCTTTTTGCAAACCTCTGCTATCTACAGCAATTACGATTATAACCTTGATAATTTGAGAACAGGATCTGAGTTTAGATGGAAATCCAGTATTACTAACTATAATTTCAAACCAAGGTTATCCTGGTTTATTAATAACAATAATACTCTTAAGACAGGTATCGATATTACCTATTACAATTTCAAACCAGGAAAAATATCCCCTTTTAAAGGCTCTACTATTAATGAGGAAGAATTTAGTCAGAAATTTGGTTTAGAAAATGGTATTTATGCCGATTTAAAACAAAAACTTTCTAAAGATTTAAGTTTACAATATGGAGTACGTTGGTCAAACTTCTCAAGGTTAGGACAGGAAGATATTCGTGAATATAATACAGGAACTCCTCTTTCCTATAACCCAGAACAAGATATTTATGAAGAAAATGAAGTTACACAGATCACGAATTATAGTTCTGGAAAACGCATTAAAACATTTAATGGTTTTGAACCTAGAATTTCTATTCGATACCTTTTAAACGAATCTAATTCTTTAAAACTAAGTTATAATAAAATGTATCAATATTTACATCTTATTTCTAATACTACTTCTCCTACTCCTCTAGATGTATGGTCGCCCAGTGGCCCGTATTTATCACCACAATCAGCAGATCAGCTCGCACTTGGATATTTTAAATCTTTTAAAAAAGGGAAATATGATCTAAGCCTTGAAACTTATTATAAAAAACTAAAAGATGTAACCGATTTTATTGACGGAGCAGACCTTTTATTTACTGAAGAAATAGAAACTCAGGTCGTACAAGGAAAAGGAAGAGCATATGGACTTGAAGTACAGCTTAACAAAAACGAAGGCAAGCTTACAGGATGGCTGAGTTATACCCTCGCTCGCTCTGAAAACAAAGTACTGGGTATTAACAATAATAAATACTACCCCAGCAATAGTGATCAATTACACGAACTAAACCTGGTTGGTTTCTATAAACTTAATAATAGATGGGATTTTGGAGCAAACTTCATTTTTGGTTCAGGAAGACCAGTTACTTACCCTACAGGACGATATACACAAAATGGACTAGTAGTAGCCGATTATAACAATAGAAATGGCAATCGATTACCTACATATCACAGATTAGATATTTCTGCAACATTAAATCCAAAAAAAGGTAAAAAAGGAAAATGGGTTTTCAGTATTGTTAATCTGTATAACAGGCAAAATGCAGCCTCGATCTATTTCAATGAAATTGGCGAAACTAACAACGTAGAGATCGCTACAGGAATGACACAAGCAACCAAATTATCATTCTTTGGGATCGTACCTAGTATATCATACGAATTTAAATTTTAAAAAATTATTAGCATGAAAAATATAATCACCATACTGTTTACGTTATTAATTATAACCGTTTCTTCTTGTGAAACAGATGTTACTAATGATATCTCTCTAGTCGAAACACCACCTCGACTAGTAATCGACGGAGGTTTGGAACGAAATATCAAAACTCCCGTTACCACACAACAAATAAGATTACTAACCACAGCACCTTTTTTATCTAATAAAGATTTTCCTTTCGTTAGTGATGCTCAGGTTACTATATCTAATGGTACGAATTCCTGGATTTTTGAACATACAAACAATGGATTTTATGAAAACTCAGACATAATCCTCGAAATTGGAAACACCTATACTATCACAATCGTATGGAAAGGAGAAACATACCAGGGAACCGACATATTAAAGGAAGAGGTCCCCAGATTCGATAAGTTTTATTTTGAGTTTGAAGAAGAAACTGTTTTTGCAGACGAAGGATACTTTATAAAATTTGATACAACCGACCCTATTAATGTTCAAAATTTTTACCATTACAGACTCTTCAAAAATAATGAATTCGTCACCGTTCCCGATCCGGGGAATAGCCAAGTACTAATCGTATCTGATGAATTTTTTGATGGGAAACAACGTATTGGGGTTAAACCTAACGAAGATATCTTTTTTGAAATTGGAGATATTGCAACCGCACAGCAATTATCTATATCAGAGCCTTATTTTGATTACCTTAAAGAATTATTTACCCAAACTGGAAATTTAGGAAATCCAATAGTTGGTAATCCTCCTCCGGCATCAATACGAGGAAATTTGATAAATTTAGACAATAGTAACAATCGCGCCCTTGGGTATTTTTATGTAGTAGATGTAGAAGAAGATACTGTAACTATTACTGAAAACTAAAATAGTATACATTGAAAAGTAACAGAATATATTTTTATCTGCTCATCATTCTTTTATTGAATGCTCTTCATCTTATTAGTGAAATCTATGCCGATGGTTTAGAAGAAGGTATCATTGAAACCTTAATTCTGTTACCTGTCAGTTTTTCCTTTACTTTATTTGTCTTTTGGTCAAGATTGTATATCAAAAACACTATTGCAAACAAAATTATAACAAGCAAAAACAAAGTACGCTTTTTAAGTTTTTGGGCTATAGTTATTACAATCAAAACTCTAGTATTAACTTTTATTTTAAAAGGATTTAGTTCTTATTTTTTTAATGATGATGAAGGCCCCGAACCTTTCTTTGATTTAGCTTTTTGGGCAGTATTACTTGCTTGTTTCTCTATAATTGTATTTGTATATTTTATTGAGATTTTTCTTGAGTCTCAAAAAGAAAAACAAGATATTAAAGTAAAGCTAACCCAATACCAAAGTGAAAAATCAATAGCTCAATATTTAGCTTTAAAAAAACAACTAAACCCCCATTTTCTTTTTAATAGTTTCAACAGTCTTCTGGGTTTAATCAGTATTGATAGTAAAAAAGCTGAATATTTTTTACAGGAATTATCTAATATCTACAGGTATAATTTAACCCAAAGTGAAGAAGTTGTAGTAACATTAAAAAAAGAACTTAAATTAATATACTCCTATATGTCCTTACAAAAAATAAGGTTTGGAGAACATATTACTCTTGAAGATCATATCGAAGAAGCTAAGCTTAATTTTTTACTACCTCCTATGACTTTAGAGTTGTTACTAGAAAATGCCATAAAACATAATGTCATTGAGAGTAATAAACCGTTAAAAATATCTATTATAAGTGAAGGTAATAGCATTAAAGTAATGAATAACTTTCAACCTAAAAATCATCATTATGAAAAGTCATTAGGAATAGGGCTTAAAAATCTAATCAATCAATATAAAATGCTGCATCCAGAAGTTCCGCATTTTAAAATAATCAATGGCAATTATATTGCTTATATTCCTTTAATAGAACCTGAATTATGATAAAAAGTATTATTATAGAAGACGAAAGTATTGCTGCCATTAGATTACAAAACTTAATTCAGGAAGTTAATGACCAAATTATAATCACAAAAGTACTTTCTTCTGTAAACGAATCTATACAATACCTATCTACAGAAAATCCCGATCTCATTTTTTTAGATATTAACTTATCTGACGGGTATTCTTTCGAAATTTTTAAAATATTAGATATTAAGATTCCTATAATATTTACAACGGCATACTCTGAATATGCTATCAAAGCTTTTGAACAAAATAGTATTGATTACCTTTTAAAGCCAGTTACCAAAGAAACTCTACAACGTAGTATAAATAAGTTTTTTTCACTTAACAAGAAACAGCTTCCAAAATATAAAGATTTGTTTTTACACAATGAGCATGAATACAAAAAACGATTTTTAGTAAAGATGAATACCAGTTTAAAAACTATAGATATTAATCAGGTTGCCTATTTTTATACAGATGAAAAATTAACTTTCATTAAACTATGGGATGGTAAGAAAATACCTATTGATTTCTCTTTAAAAAAACTAGAACAAGAGTTAGATCCTTTAGATTATTTTAGAATAAACAGAAAATACATTGTTCATTTAAAATCTATTGGAGAAATGTACTATTCTTCTAAGTCGAGGATAAAAGTAGCTTTAAAACCTGCATCGCACGAGAATAATATATTTGTCGCTATTGAAAAGCTAGGGAAATTTAAAAAATGGCTTTCGCTTTAATCGTAACCGTTCATTTTTAATCTTCCCGATATTTTTTCTTCCAGAAAAAGATTTTTCTTTTTAAGGCTATTTTATCATGATATTTCTTTTGAAATGCTGCGGTAAGTCCCCACATCTTTTGATACAGTATTGATTCATCCTCACCGGTTAACTTAGCATATTCATTAGACATGATTGCAACCATTTCCTTTTTGGGTGTTAATCTCGAAAAATTACGAATCCTGGTTTCCATATCTAAATCTCCAAACTCCATCCTATTTAGATCTACCAAATAAAAATCATATCCAGAACTTGTTTTTACAATCAAGGTATTCCCAGGAGAATGATCTAAAAACAGGATTCCTTTTTCATGAAGATCATACGTAAATCTTGTAAAAGCTCTTAAAATAGCTTCATGATCTGGGTAATCTGGCTCATGTACTAATTCGCGATACGTAAGATCATAATTGAGCAATTCACTAACATAATAGCTTTTTCTAAATAAAAAAAAGGTAGTATATAAATCATAGGCTAATGGGAATGGAGTTTTTATTCCCAGTTCTAATAATCTATTTGCATAATTATAAGACCTTTCTGCCTTTGATTTTCTAAAGAATCGATATACAACCTGATTTATAAAATTAGGAATCTTGAATGATTTGATAGTATACTTTTTACCTTCAATCTCTACAATTTTTATAACATTGCGTTCTGCATCTCCCAATATTTCATGATAATCATCAAAATGCGCTATTGTTTTCTGCACTTCGGTTTCAACTGATTTATAATCTGGGTGTATGATAAATTTACGTTGCATTCTTTATGTATAATAATCTAAACAAAAGTAACTTTTTGATACGGTTCCTCGGTAATTAGTATTTGGGGATAAGACAAACTTAGACACTTAGTATAAATTACAGTAAGGATTTGTATATTTCATTGTATTCTAATGCTGCTGTTTGCCAACTAAATTTTTCTAATTGGGTTTTAATTTTTTCCTCCATTATAAGTCTATTAGACTCAAAATAGGCAATTTTTGTTAAAAACACATCAGCCATATATTCAGCCCCTAATTCTTCCCAATAAAAACATGCTTCTCCTCCTATTTCGGGTAAAGAAGTTTTATTATAAAGAAAAATAGGTTTATTAAAGTTTAATGCTTCAACTACTGGTAATCCAAATCCTTCTCTTGAAGAAGGAAATACAAAAGCAAAACAATTAGTAAACAGCTTCACTTTTGTTTCTTCGGATACAATACCTTTCAAAAAAACTCTATCTTCTAAGTTATTTTCTTTAATTACATTTTTTAAATGTAAAACATAATCGCTACTACCTTTTCCTGCAAGAATAAGTTTAAATTTTTCTGGAATGTGATTCATCATCAAAATAAGCTTCTCCAGGTTTTTATACGGTCTCATTTCCGTAATACAAAAAAGATAATCATCTGTATTCTTTTCAGGGTCAATTAACGAGGTTTCTTTTAAAGAATTGCCATTATAGATTACTTTTTGTGTTTTTGACGCAGTAACATCAAAATGCTTATTCACCTCATCTTTGGTAAAGTGCGATACAAAAACAAGCACTTGTGCTCTATCTATTTTTTTTTGAATAAAATCCTTCGTTTTCTGATCTACTGCATCCTCATACATAAAATTAATATCATGAATCGTTAAAACATATGGGATTTTCTTATTTGAAGGTTCTATTTTACTTAGCTGGTTGGTAGAATGAAATATATAATTACGACCAAAGATACCCAACTGGCGATGTATTGAATAATAGTATTTAACAAAAATATTCTTTTGATCAAATATTGATTTATAACCTCCTTTTTTGGGGGTATAAAAAATATAATTTATATCAGTATCAATAGATGAAAAAGCTTTAGATAAATGATATGAAAATTGCCCAAAGCCTTTATTTAAGTTTTTTAAGTAATGAAAATCTACAAATACTCTTTTATTCTTCACCTTATTATAAATTTAGAATTCTCTTTATCCAATTATCTATCAGGTACTTTTGATAGATTTCATTTGGTATTTCTTCATATTCATTCTCAAAAAAAGATTTAGGAATTTGAATATTATTTTTATCTATTATCAAGATATTATTTGGGTTATAAAAATCGTAGCTAGCAATAGCTGCATTGGTCGTTATTAGTTTTTTGCTATTCCCTAAGCTTTCAAAAACTCTAAACGATAATCCATCTTGTCCTTCTCTATGAATATCTAACAATACATTAGAATGAGCTACTAACTCATTAACCTCTTTCATATTTATTCGTTCTGTAACGTACTCTACACTACTTTTGGATTCAATTTTCTTTTTCCCAAAACTGATAATTTTATAGGATACACCTAACCCATCTAATTTTAAAGCTATATCATCTATAAATTTAGATCGTTTGCTAAATGTACTTATATTAAAAACCTCTTGTTCTATCGGTAGGTTATTTTTGTTTTCTTTAAAAATATAATTTGTCGCAAATTTAAAATTATGCTTTTTTGAATCGTTGGGTTCAAAAGTATATACCTCATCAAAAAAAGGAGCTACTAATAATATTTTTGGTATTCTTTCTATATTATCATTAAAAAATGCTGTCAAATTCCCAGTAAATGAGCTTATATTCTTAATAATCTGAGGAAGTAAAAAATTAGCGTTAAGCATTAGGATTTTATCTTGTTTCCCAATTTCGTTCAATCGCTTAAGGATTTCTTTATTTAGGTGATTCTTTTTTATATCGTATTTAAAAAAAGTTTTCCCAATAAAATTAAAAATTCGGTGAAAAACCGTAGGATACTGATACCTAAAAGTGTGAAAGTTTATATGATTAACTTCATATCCCTGCTTTTTTAGACTCTTGGCAATTTCATCGTTAATCCCCAAAACATCTAGACTAATCAGTGTTATTTTCATGTTTTAAATAATAATAGAGACAAACTTACTAAAACTAAAGAATCATATTGCTAAAAAAGTAATTTTTAAAATCAATACATTTGTCAGCATTATATTAAAATTATTATAATGAATTATCTATTTATCATTTTACTTATTGTGCTATTGGGGATTGCATTTCCCAAAATCCTCAAGCTTATTAAACATAAGTCATTATATCCTTTTATGCCCTACAAATATAATTTTAGAAGAAGACGCATAACTTTTTCTAAAACATTGCAGCTTTTAAATGAACGAAATGCAAAAATATTGGTAGAGACAGGAACTTCTAGAAACGGTCTTAAAGCGACTAAAACTGATGGTGGAGCAACAATCGTTTTTGGTAAATGGGCAAAAGAAAATAGTGCAAAAATGCATTCTGTGGATATTAGTAAAGATTCTGTGCAAGGAGCTCAGGAAGCAGTACAAGAAGAAAACTTACAAGATAGTACAACAGTATATCTAGGAGATTCTCTAGACTTCTTAAAGAATTTCAACGAATCTATCGACTTTCTATACTTAGATAGCTATGATTATTCAAAAACCGATATAGAGATTCAAAAAAACAGTCAAGAGCATCACTTACAAGAATTCATCCTGGCTGAAGATAAGCTGCATGATAAATCTATCGTTTTAATAGATGATTGCAGACTTCCCGGAGGCGGTAAAGGAAAAACAGTTGTAGAGTATATGCTAAAAAAAGATTGGGAGATTTTAATTAATGCATATCAAATTTTATTAGTAAAAAAATAATCTTTTTTATAAGGTTTTAAAAAATTATTACACTTCAATTACCTATACTAATTAATGTGATTTTACTATAGATCGATATATTTGCATGATATTTAGTAATTGCACCTTAAAAATAAAGTGATAATTTCTATTCAAAATGTAATTGCAAAAATTATCATTAACTAAAAAATATTATAATAATGGATTATGACAATAAACCCGAGGGGTACTACAATAATATCAGAAATGAAATGTTTTCTTTTTTCCCAAAAGAAGCAAAAACAGTATTAGATGTTGGTTGTGGAGAAGGTACTTTTGCTGCTTTTATTAAAGAAAAACACAATACTGAAACCTGGGGTATTGAATTGATGCCGGAGCATGGAAAAAAGGCCGAAAAAGTGCTCGACAAAGTTTTTATTGGCGAATGTGAAAAATTTATTGATGAGCTACCAGATAATCATTTTGATGTGATCTACTTCAATGATGTATTAGAACATCTTGTAGATCCATATTGGGTGTTAGAAAAAATAAAAAACAAACTATCACAAAACGGTGTCATTATAAGCTCGATACCTAATATGAGATACCATAGTGCTTTAAAAAACCTGGTACTTAAAAAGAATTGGGAATATGAAGAACACGGTATAATGGATAAAACACACTTGCGATTCTTTACTGGTAAGAGTATTGCAAATATGTATACGAGATTAGGGTATAAAATAGTACTTCATAAAGGTATTAATAAAACAAAATCTATTAAGCCATTTCTATATAATATTCCTTTTCTATTTACAGCAATGGATATGAGATATCTGCAGTATGCTACAGTTGTTAAAAAGTAAGATCTAAGAAAGAGATGAATAATCTGCTTTCTTTGGATAATAAGAATATTAAATTAACTTATCACTTACTCCAAAATACAGAAGGCATTTTATATACAAATTAACAAAGGGTTCCAACATTGGAACCCTTTGTTTTTTAAATTCTATCTAATTTTAGCGTTTATCAAACTACCAATTAATTCGATCTCTCCATCGGTTACGTTCTACATCACCATACATCTTCTCTGTTATGGTTCCGCTTACATTAATATCCCAATGAGCACCAGCTATTGGCCCCGGAGCAGTGACAGAATTAAGAAGTAATGTTTGATGGGTAGCACAAGAGGATGAAAATACAACAGAACGATTATTAACATCACTTGGATGAGATGAAACCGGACCATTATGGTTTCTTAAAAAAGAGTTATTACTTAAATTAATTGAAATTTCTCTTCTTTCTCCAGAAAGTCTCCATCTTCTACGTTTAGGATTATATTCTAACTTTACTCGTAAGAATATTCTATAAGTATCTACCCGGAAAGGTCCTCCTGTATTTAAATGTTCTGCATAAACTTCGTGCACATATTTAAAAGCTCGAGGAGAAGTTCCTTGAACGTTACCCGAACCGCAATTCTCTACATATCTTTGTTTTCTAAATTCATATTGATTATCTACAACAACTGTTTTTGCTGCACCTATTCCTGTCTCATTACCAGGTACTCCTTTAGGATCAACTCGGGTGTAAGATACAGAACCAACTTCTTTAAGGTTTTCTATATTAGATTTTTGAGCTGCAATTCCTTCTGCATCAAGTTCATAAAATTTACCATCCTTAAACCAAATGATTTTACCTCCTAATTCAAACTCATTATCATTATTTAAAATTCCTTGAATTGCAGGTGAAACCTCCAGGTCTCTATCAAATGAGAAAAAAGAGTTCATTTCTAACTCCTCCATACCTAATTTTGAAAACTTAGAATAAAGATCATTAAATTCATTCCAATCTTTAAAAGAAAATCTATCCGTTTTTGATTCAATAGTTGACTCGACACTTGCCTCATGTTCAATAGAATTGACATCTCCTTTTTCACAAGAAATGATTACTGTCATTATGAACAGTAAAAAAATGATTTTTTTCATAATATTAAGGTTTTAAGATTATTTTTGCACAAAATAATTTCTGTCATGCATTCAGAATTTGTATAATGAAATTGGCCAATTCATAAATGAATGTTTTCAACAGTAAGCATGTTACCGGCAAAAACAATAATTACAACTACTTTAACTTTTCTTACAAAAAAAGTTTTAAAGTAATACCATTTCATAATCATCTATTAATTCAAAACTAATGTCTGATCAAATCATAGAAACCCAAAATGCAATCAACACACTAAAAAAAGGAGGGATTATCCTCTATCCTACCGATACGATTTGGGGTATTGGTTGTGATGCTACTAATGCAGAAGCAGTTGATAAGGTATATGCCTTAAAAAAACGGGAAGAAAGCAAATCCATGATTTGTTTGGTTAGTGATTTTAAAATGCTGCAACAATACATAGAAGAAGTTCCTGAAGTAGCCTATGATATTCTAAAATATGCTTCAAAACCCACTACTATTATCTATGACAGACCTTTGCATGTTGCAGAAAATATTATTGCAGATGATAACACATTAGGTATTCGAGTGGTAAGAGATCCTTTTTGCGGAAAACTAATTAGGAAGCTTAAAAGACCTATCGTCTCAACTTCTGCTAACATTAGTGGTATGCCTGCTCCAAAAAACTTAAAAGAAATACCTGCTGCAATTTTGGAAGGCGTAGACTATGTCGTAAATTTGCCCCTACAAAAAAAAGGAGCTAAACCTTCTTCGATTATTAAAATAGGAGGAGATAGTACCGTAAAAATTATTAGGAAGTAATTGATTCATGTCGGAAATCAAAAATTATAAAGAAGCATTACAACATCCAATTTTTGATACAATTGCCAAAGCATCAGCAAGTCTAAAACTAGACAGCTATGTTATCGGTGGATTTGTAAGAGATCATATATTGCAAAGAAAAACTGCTAAAGATATTGACATCGTTGCTATTGGCAGCGGTATAGCATTAGCAAAAGAAGTCTCTAATCTTTTACCGGGTAATCCCAAAGTACAGGTTTTTAAAACCTATGGTACTGCAATGCTAAAAGCTGATGATATCGAGGTAGAATTTGTTGGAGCACGAAAAGAATCTTACTCTGAAAATAGTCGCAATCCCATCGTAGAAAACGGAAGTTTAGAAGATGACCAAAATAGACGGGATTTTACGATTAATACTCTTGCTTTACACCTATCACCAGAACATTATGGAGAAATACTGGATCCTTTTAATGGTTTAGAAGATCTTAAATCAAAAATAATTCGTACTCCTCTAGATCCTGATATTACGTATTCTGATGATCCTTTGCGAATGATGAGAGCAATTCGTTTTGCTACACAACTCAATTTCAAAATAGAATCTACCTCGCTAGAGGCTATTGCAAAAAACAAAGATCGAATTAAGATCATTACTAAAGAGCGTATAGTAGATGAGTTACATAAAATTATTTTAAGTAATAAACCTTCAACTGGCTTTATATTACTAGAACAAACCGGTCTTTTGGATTACATACTACCAGAGCTTATTGCGCTAAAGGGTATTGATGAAGTCGAAGGACAACGACATAAAGATAATTTTTATCACACCTTAGAGGTTGTAGATAATATTGCCGAAAATACAGATAATCTCTGGTTGCGTTGGGCAGCTTTACTTCATGATATCGGTAAAGCTCCTACCAAAAAGTTTAGCAAAAAAGTTGGATGGACTTTTCATGGCCATGAATTTGTAGGTTCAAAAATGGTATTCAAACTATTTAAGCGTCTAAAAATGCCGCTAAATGAAAAAATGAAGTTTGTTCAAAAAATGGTATTAATGAGTTCCAGGCCTATAGTAATTGCAACAGAAGTTACAGATTCTGCTGTTCGAAGACTGGTCTTTGATGCAGGAGAGTATATTGAAGAATTAATGACACTTTGTGAAGCCGATATTACAACCAAAAATCCTAAACGTTTTAAAAAATATCATAATAATTTCAAGATTGTAAGGCAAAAAATGATTGAAGTTGAAGAACGAGATCATGTTCGCAACTTTCAACCACCTGTTACAGGGGAAGAGATTATGGAAACCTTTAATATCAAGCCCTCTCGTGAAATAGGAATCATTAAAGAAGCCATTAAAGAAGCAATTCTTGAAGGAGAGATTCCTAATGAACATGAAGCGGCTTATGAATATATGGTAAAGAAAGGTGAAGAATTAGGGTTGATTACAGAAAGTAATGAAAATTCAAAATAAGTATCGTTACACTTTCTTACTATTCAACTTTATAACTCTCAAGTTTTGTCACTTTGAAACTTTGAATAAAAAATGAAAAAAGACAATAAAAAGGTAATATATTGGTTGCTCACAGGTTGCTTATTGATTTTTATTATGGTTATTGTTGGTGGAATTACCAGACTTACTCATTCTGGGCTATCGATCTCTAATTATAAATTAATTTCTGGTACTATTCCTCCTATGAGTGAAACAGAATGGAATGCTGCATTTGATCTATACAAACAATACCCCGAATATCAAAAGATAAACCATCAATTTACTCTCGAAGATTTTAAAGATATTTATTTTTGGGAATGGTTACATCGTGTCATCGGAAGATTTATCGGTATTGTATTTATAGTACCTTTCGTATATTTTTTAATTAGAAAACAACTTACCACACCCACAATAAAAAAATCTATAATACTTATGTTACTCGGAGGTTTTCAGGGTTTCCTTGGTTGGTTTATGGTAAAAAGTGGGTTAATCGACAGACCCGATGTAAGTCATTATCGACTTGCAATGCACCTCACTGCAGCATTTATAACCTTTGCGTATACATTTTGGGTAGCTCTAGATCTTATATATCCAGACAAAAAACAAATTGACACTAAATTTAGAAATCTGATTCGATGGGCCTTATCGATACTTATACTTCAGATTATCTATGGTGCTTTTGTCGCTGGCTTAGATGCTGGTCTATTACATAACCACTGGCCGTTAATGAATGACGGAGCTTTAATTCATGAATCCGTTTATATAGAACAATCTCCTTTAATCAAGAATTTTGTAGAAGGAAAGAGTGGAGTTCAGTTCATACACCGTTATCTGGCTTATATAGTTGTAGGGCTTATTGCCTTTATCTGGTATAGAAGTAAAAGAATTAAAAAAAATAATACTCAATCTAATTCATTAAATACATTAGTAATTATCGTATGTATCCAGTTTTTGCTAGGAATATTTACATTAATTTTTAGAGTGCCCATAGTATTAGGGGTATTACATCAAATTGTTGCTTTTTTCTTATTAGGGGCAATGACTTTTTCATTACATCGTTTTAGTAAATAACAATGCATTTATAGTATCTTTGCATTTCCAAATTAATTAATTTAATAATGATATACCGTTTCAGAATTATCCTGGATACAGAAGAAGATGTATTTAGAGATATTGAAATAGAACAAGATGCTACTTTAGAGCAGTTTCATAATGTAATAACCCAATCTTTTGGTTTTGACGGAACAGAAATGGCTTCTTTTTACATTAGTGATGATCAATGGAATCAAGGAGAAGAAATATCATTATTTGATATGAGTGATGGTAATCAGCCTGTTAGATTAATGAATGAAACTACTCTTATTGATGTGGCTCATGAGGCTTCTCCCAAGTTAATCTATATCTATGACTTCTTAAACATGTGGACGTTTTTGGTAGAACTTGCTGAAATTGCTGAATATGAAAACGGAAGAGAATATCCAAATGTAATGTATATTCATGGTCAAATACCTGATCAGGCACCTGATAAAGAGTTTAAAGCAGAAGAATTAGACGACTTTAATGAAGAAGGTGAAAATAAAGATTTTATGGATCTTGATGAATATGAAGATTTGGGATTTGATGAGAATTGGAATTAATTTAGATAACAAAGTTTCATAGAAGCAAAGCCACAAAGTATATATGAGTACCTTCAGAAATTTAAAAATATGGCAAAAAGCTATAACCCTTGTTACTAAGATATACCAGGAAACTAAAGGTTTTCCTCAGGAAGAAATTTACGGTCTTACATCTCAAATAAAAAGAGCCTCAATTTCTATTCCTAGTAATATTGCCGAAGGCTATGGAAGAGAAGGAAAAAATGATTACTTAAAATTTCTTAATATTGCTATGAGTTCACTTTTTGAGCTACAAACGCAATTAGAAATTGGAAAAAACTTGAATTTTATATCTGAAAACAACTTCATTGCTATTTATGAAGACACTAGGGAATTAGAACGGATGCTTTCAAGCTTTATTAAAACCATTAAAACCTCAAAACAAACTACAAACTCTGCTACTCAGTAGCTTTGAAACTTATAAAAAATGATCAACTTATATAGCACTCAAATCGAATCATTATCGGTTCATCAGGTTGGAAACAAGAATAAAAATGAAAATTTATTCTTGTCAGAATCACCATATGCCCTTAATGATGAATTAACGGCACTTCTAAAAGAGTATTTTTTTAAACCTTTTAGAGAAAAGGAAGAAAATTATTTTCAATTTGCCAATGAGGTAGATATAGAATTTAATCCTCTGTTTAAGATCGTAACCGAAATTTTTGAACATCCTTCTTCAGTTCATGAAAAATCTAAACGAATCGCTTCATTATTGTTTGAACAATCACAACATCCACATATTAAAAGTGGTGAGGTATATGTTACATATTTAGATAACGTAACTATAGATAATGAAAAAGTTGATGCTATTGGTATTTTTAAATCAGAATTAAAACATGATTTCCTTCAGTTTGAAGAAAAAGAAACTGATATCGAATTATTAATTCAACAAGGTGTAAACCTGAATAAACTCGATAAAGGCTGCTTAATTTTTAATCACAAAAAAGAAGAAGGTTATAAGATTCTTTCTGTAGATTCTAATCGATACGATACGAAATACTGGTTAGAACATTTCTTAGGTGTAGAAGCTTTTGCTGATGAGAATTTTTACACTAAAAAATACATGAAATTCTGCCAGGATTTTGCAAAAGATGTAGTGCTTCCTGCCGAAGATAAAAAAGAAGAAGTGATGTTTATGAATCGTGCTGTAAACCACTTTGCCAAAAATGATGAATTTGAAGAGTCTGCATTTTTAAATGATGTAATTGATAATCCTGATTTGATTCCAGAATTTAAGCATTACAAAGTAGAAAAAGCACCAAAATATCAGATCGAGGACCTTACCACCTTTCCTATCGCCAATAATGCAGTAACTGCTGCTCGCAAAAAAATGAAAAATGTCATCAATCTAGACACTAATGTGCAGATAAAGATGGATTTCATCAACCCAGAGTCTGCAGAAAAATTTGTAGAAAAAGGATGGGACGAAGAAAAACAAATGTATTACTACTTAGTATATTTCAATAAAGAACAAAAGACCTAAGAAAGCAAAAAGCTAATAACTATCTATTATGGATTTTATTCTGGTCGGTATTATAGCTTTATTAGGATCAGGATTAACATTTTTTTCTGGTTTTGGGTTAGGTACATTATTGATGCCAGTATTTGCGATATTCTTTCCTATAGATATTGCAATCGCTCTTACGGCAATAGTGCACCTGCTTAACAACCTATTCAAACTAACTCTTGTTGGTAAAAAAGCTAATTTGCAAACCGTAATGCGTTTTGGGTTACCTGCTATTGTATTTGCCTTTTTTGGTGCATATACATTAGGAAAACTCACCTATATGGATCCCTTATTTAGCTACACTATTTCTAATACCCTATATGAAATCACAGCAGTAAAAATATCTATTGCTATAGTATTAATCTTTTTCTCTCTATTTGATCTTATTCCAAAGTTGAAACGATTAGAATTTGATATCAAATATTTACCTTGGGGTGGCGTATTAAGTGGTTTTTTTGGAGGATTATCAGGCCATCAAGGAGCATTACGAACAGCTTTTTTAATTCGGGCAAAACTTAGTAAAGAAGCTTTTATAGCCACAGGAGTTGTTATTGCCTGCTTTATCGATATCTCGAGACTAACTATATATGCCAAAGATCTTATGCAATTGGGTGATCAACTTAATTACCCTATACTTATAGTTGCAACATCAATGGCTTTTATTGGAGCTTATATTGGGAATAAATTTCTTAAAAAAATCACCATACATACGATTCAAATAGTAGTAGGGGTTTTATTAATTGTCTTTGCACTACTTCTGGGAATTGGTATTTTGTAACCTGAGTTCGACCTAAACCAAAATGTTATAAAAAGCGTCAATTCGAATAGTTTTTCAGAATGACCTCTCGACTACGCTCGAGGTGACGTGGAGAAAAACTGTATCGAGAATAGTTTTTTTGGATAGAAAATCACTATTCTCGACACAATCTTCCAACCTGTACTGAGCTATATCGAAGTATCAGATCACCCGAATTGACTTGATTTTCTTACGCCCAACTCAGGTTTGTAAATCTGATCTTAGATCAAACGGCATAGGTCTTACACTTTTTTCGTTTCTTACTCCTGTTCGGAGGACACATTTAAAAAAAGTGTGATTCTATTTTTGTTTCAATCGATGTTAATCAAATGGATTATCAAAAGTATCTGGTCCTTTCTGATAGAAGAGTACTTCTCCTCCTACTTTTCTATTATCATTCCATACATCCCAATCACAATGAAATTCTATCCCCCTTACTCTTTGTTTAAACCACTTATTTGAAATATAACCAGACGATACCTGAGTTCGAGGTGAAAGAGTTATTTGTCTAATCTCTTTGAAATGATTTCCTTCACCTTCAGTTACGCTAAATTTAACCTGTCTGTCATAATCACAGTTTCCAACCTTAAAGCGAAGTCCTCTGCAAGACTTCCTTACAGTCCAATTATTATGTGTATCCGGACCAGCATTCCAATTAAAAGGTGTATAATTAAAGTAATACGCTGTACCTGAATTGGTTGAACTATTGACCCATACTCTTTTCCCTCCTGTAAGGAAGCTATTACATTGCGATAACTGAACAGGAACAGGTGAAGCAGCTCGATTTTTTAATTTTGACATCGTTGATGCTGATATTCTTATGGGGTTTTTATGGTTCTCTATCATTTTTCTGGTAGAGATCAACTTTTGTACATCTTCAGATTCGGGTGAATCCATAAATGCTTTTGGTACTGCAACATGGTCTTCTGTAAGTAATAAAAATCGCTTAAGACAGCCATCGTTCTCGTCAAAATCAATTATTTCATTGTCCATCGAACCTCTTTCTTCGTAATAAAAACCCTCGCCATTAAATTCGAATGTTACAGTATTGTTATTGGGCAGCTGCAATGTTGCCAAGGTTTTCCATCCTAATTCTTCAGTTTCAGGTTCATGCATGATCTCATCGTGATCTGTACAACCCAACAGAAATAAACATACACCCAGGGGTAAGGTGTTTTTAATCAATAATTTTCTCATAGTTTTACCATTGGTAAAGTTTAAAATGTTTGACAACATGGTTAAATTTTTAAAATTAAAATCTCCTAAACTTTTATAGACACTCAGGGATATGTCTTTAAGATTTCACTATCTGTTTTTAAAGTAACATCTAGTTTTCTAATATTTGCCAAACCTAGGGAGCTATCGATATTATATTGTCCTGATTCTTTGAGTTTTCAAGAAATAAGGACAGTTTTGTGAAATTTTATACGGTTCTATTTGGATGAGGTTACCACAGTTACTTGGATAAAAATTTTAAAACTGTTTAATTAATCTACTGACTTCTCTCAACTCTATAAATTCATTAACCTCTTGCAATTACAAACTACATTTATATATATTTACCTTTGAATTCCTACCCTATTACAAAATCTATAATTATTTAATTTTTAAACTATGAAGAAAAATATATTTCTATCAGTATCTTTTGTATTGGTGTCATTAATCAGTACTGCTCAAAACAACACGTTTCCTACTACTGGTAATGTAGGAATTGGAACGACTACTCCAGACCAAGCTCTTGTTGTTAATGGAAGTATTTCATTTGATTATGGCAATGCTAACTCATATAATGGTTTCCGTCTTAAAGGCGGTGTTAAAACTGAATACTACAATATAATAACTGGAGGAACAGGTGTGATTCATGAATTCACTGGCTCACTTGGTGCTATTATGTCTTTAGCAAATGACGGAAAAGTTGGAATAGGAACAACCGCTCCATCATCCAGTGTTGATATTCTTAAAAACAATGCAACATTATTCGTTCGAGATCCAAGAGATGCTTCAGGAGCAGATGCTACACTAAGGTTACAGACAGGTGGTCAGGTTCAAAGGTTTAAATTTATATGGAATGACCGCTTTATAATAGACAGCGGAGATGGGACTAATGAGCAATTTACAATAAAACGTAATGGAAACATTGGTATAGGAACAGCAGCCCCAGATTCAAAACTTGCTGTAAATGGTAAAATACATGCCAAAGAAGTAAAAGTTGATCTAACTGGTTGGCCTGATTATGTATTCGAAAATAATTACAACCTACCTTCTTTACAGGAAGTAGAACATCATATTGTAGAAGAAGGACATTTACCTAATATCCCTTCGGCTTCTGATGTAGAGAAAAATGGTATTCAACTTGGAGAAATGAATGCTAAACTGCTTCAAAAAATTGAAGAGCTTACATTGTATATGATTGCACAAAATAAGAAAACCGAGCAGTTACAGAAAGAAATAGAATTACTTAAACAAAAGAATATCAAACTAGAGAAGAAGATAAAATAGATCAAATGTCTGAGGTGGGAGGTTCGATGTACAATTCCAAGATTGACTTCTAACCTCTAACTACTGACTTAAGACATAATTCGTCACTCTAATAATCGTCTCATATTCACATTCTCATAATTACGTCGTACAAAATCCATTGCCGTTTTAAGAACTTCACCCATTGATTTGCTGCGACGAAATTTTAAATCCAAAGTAAAATTATAGAGGTGTTCTCTAAGTTCTTTCAAGTTTTCTTGGGTAGAGATTCGATCGGCACACATACATTCAACCAAATTTTCATAACGGGATCTCGATGTTAATACTCGTTTTGCCAAAATAGAACGTTCTTCTTTTTTATATTGTTCGATAGAACTCAATTGCAACTTATTCATCACAATATCTACCATATCAAAATTCTCTTTAAAAAACTGAGGTTGATATACTTTTAGTTTCCCTTCATAACATTGCTGATCAAAATCAATAGCTCTTATCTTGTATTCTACATGGTCAAAATCGTGAATAGGAATAATTACATAGTTATAAGATCGCATATCTCCTAGCAATCGCATTTGGCAACGCTCATTAAACTTTACAAATTCTTTTGCTATCTGTGACTTGGCCTGATCGCTTAAATCAGGTAAAAAATCCTTGATAAATACATCCCCTGGAATCCCTGCAATATGTTCTTCTATAAGTGTATTTTTATATACCAAAAAGTTAATTCTATTTGGCGAAAACATATGCTCTAACTCTAATCCATAAATACGTGAAGCATCTGCCTTTTTTACATAGATATATGTATAATTATCATTAAGGATATTTCTAACTTTTATTCTAAAAGGCTTTGAGTTTCCAAAAGTACAATAATCTATAGCATCGATATTAAGAAACTCAATAGCATCTTCATTACCATCAGAATGTAGAATTGTATATACTTTTTTAAGACTGGATTCTATTTCTGGTCGCTCATGTTCTTCGTAATACACCCGTACCCATAACGTATCCTCATCCTTACTATCATAAACAACTATAGAACCCGAAAACCTAAGTAAATCATCATAAAATACCGGAATCTTAATTTTACGATTACATTCTTTCAGATATGCATCCAGTTTATCGTTGATAGGATACGTTGGTTTTTTCTTCGACATTAATTTTTCGTCCATAACAGTCCTTTTTGTAAAAAAGCAATTTACAAATTTCAGATGTACAAATCACTTTTAAAAAAAATTGCTGAATACCGTTTAGTAAGCAATAATTTACAATAAAAAACATATGCGGACATTCAACAAACAACCATCTACATCAAAAAAACATACACTTATATTCAACAAATAACCATCTACATCAAAAAAATATACACTTACATTCAGCAAATAACCATCTACATCAAAAAATATACACTTACATTCAACAAATAACCATCTACATCAAAAAAACATACACTTACAACCAACAACTATCAACTTTCTTGTAACAAAACCCTATACTTGTCGTCTTGTTTTATATAACCACCAAAAACAATTACAATTGGAAAATATCCTCACCTTAAACAATCTCACCAAAAAGTTTGGAGCACTAACAGCTGTCAAAGACCTCTCTTTTACTATAAAAAAGGGAAATGTGTACGGCATTCTTGGTCCAAACGGAAGTGGTAAATCTACTACTTTGGGTATCGTACTTAATGTTGTTAACAGTACCTCTGGTGAGTTTATCTGGTTTGATGGCAATACATCAACTCATGATGCACTAAAAAAAGTTGGAGCTATTATAGAACGCCCAAACTTTTACCCATATATGACTGCGGCCCAAAACCTTAAATTGGTATGCCAAATTAAAGGGGTGGACAGCAGTAAAATTGACGAAAAGCTTGAAGTCGTAGGGTTGTTAGATCGAAAAGATAGTAAGTTTAGAACATTCTCTCTCGGAATGAAACAGCGATTAGCTATTGCTTCTGCTTTGCTGAATGATCCCGAAATATTAATTCTTGATGAACCTACTAATGGGTTAGACCCACAAGGGATACATCAAATTCGTGAAATCATCAAAAAAATAGCCTCTAAAGGAACCACTATTCTTTTAGCATCTCACCTACTCGACGAAGTAGAAAAAGTTTGTAGCCATGTAGTGATTATACGAAAAGGCGTGAAACTGTATTCTGGACGTGTAGATGAAATGAATGCGAGTTACGGGTTTTTCGAATTAAAAAGTGATCAAAAATCTACATTAACAGAGTGGTTATCTAAGCATAATGATTTTAAAAATTTCAAAGAAGAAGATGGAAAAATAATTGCATTTTTAGCACACGAGCTGGATGCAGAAAGTCTTAACAGGCAACTATTTAAAGAGGGAATAGTTCTTACACACCTTGTGAAACGAAAAGAAAGTCTCGAAGAACAATTCTTACAATTAACCAACAATTTAAACTAAAGCCATGTTACGACTACTAAATATAGAATTTCAAAAACTAAAATATAACAAAGCCGCAAAGGTAATTACGATAACGTACTTTATATTAATAACCTTTATCGCTTTAATCGCATCTATAGAATTTAATTTTGCCGGTGTAAAATTTAGAATAGCCGATCAGGGGATTTTCAATTTCCCATATATATGGCATTTTAATACGTATATAGCTGCATGGTCTAAGCTATTTTTGGCTATTGTTATTGTTTCTATGATGGCCAA
This sequence comes from Aquimarina spinulae, assembly GCF_943373825.1. Classification (NCBI taxonomy): domain Bacteria; kingdom Pseudomonadati; phylum Bacteroidota; class Flavobacteriia; order Flavobacteriales; family Flavobacteriaceae; genus Aquimarina; species Aquimarina spinulae. The sequence continues at coordinate 626,365 of NZ_CALSBP010000002.1, forward strand.
TGAATACAGTCATCGAACCTTAAAACAAAATCTAATCGACGGGCTAAGTAAAAAAGAATTCATTAGTTCTAAGTTTCTAACCGTTGGTGTCTTTGCCTTGATCTCTACCCTATTTTTATTCGTAGTATCTATGATTTTGGGATTAAGCTTCTCTGATTATAATGAGTTTTCTATCATATTCTCTGACCTGGAATATGTTCTAGCGTATTTCATAAAACTAATTGGTTTTTTTGCTTTTTGTATGTTCCTCGGGATTTTTGTAAAGCGTTCTGCCTTTGCCCTTGGGTTTCTATTTATCTGGTGGGTTGTAGAAAATATTATATTCGCATTGCTAAAGTTTAAACTATTTAGAGGAACCGAAATTGCAGATAACATCGTACAGTTTTTTCCTTTAGAATCTATGGCAACCTTGATTAATGAGCCTTTTACGCGTTTAAATTTTATTCAATCGGCTGCAAGTCAATTAGGAGAAACTTTTCAAAGAGATTATACTGTACATTGGTATGAAATCTTAATCGTATTGGTTTGGACAGTTGTTTTTATATATCTATCTTATTACTTGCTTAAAAAGAGAGATTTATAATATATTTGAGCTTCAGAGCTCAACTATGCGATACATTTATGTAGTTTTTTTTGCTTTATTCTTTCATCATTCATTGCTGTATAGTCAAGGAGAAGCTAACAGTTGGTATTTTGGTCAGAATGCAGGTATAAGTTTTAATACAACTCCCCCTACAGCACTTACTAATGGTAGAGTAAACACACTTGAAGGGTGCACTACAATATCTGATGCAACAGGAAATTTATTATTTTATACCGATGGCATTACCGTTTGGGATGGATCGCATGCTATTATGCAAAATGGTACAGGGTTAAAAGGTGATCCTTCCAGTACCTCTTCTGCACTAATTGTTCCTCAACCAAACTCTCCAAATCTGTATATCGTTTTTACTGTAGATGAGCCTCATCATGACAACGCTGATAGTGATCCTACTACTTTTGATGGAGATGGGGTAAACGATGGATTTATGTATTCTATTGTAGATATGTCTTTGAATGGAGGAAATGGAGCTTTAGTAGCAGGACAAAAAAACATTCCCTTAGTTACTTATACCGCGTCAAATAACTTAGAAAGTCTATACAAATGTTCAGAAAAAATTACAGCTGTAAAAAGTGATGATTGTGATTCATTTTGGGTAATTACACATTTTGTAGATACATTCTATGCTTTTAAAGTTGATCAAACCGGAGTTAACACTACACCTGTTACTTCTCGCATTGGGGTTACCGTTCCTCTTTCTGGGTATCGGCGTAATGCTTTAGGGTATATTAAAGCTTCACCAGATGGTGACAAACTAGCTGTAGCACATTTTGGTTTTGCAACTGTCACAGCAGGTAATGGACCAGGAAAAGTTTTACTTTACAATTTTGATAATACCACAGGAACTATTAGTAATGAAATCGAGTTAAGCAATAGCAATTCTCCCTATGGAATAGAGTTTTCTCAAACCGGACAAAGACTATATGCTACTTTCGATATTGGAGATGAAGGAAACGGACAAAGTTTCTTAATGCAATATGATCTCTCATTGCCGGATAATCAAATTGCCGCAAGCGGAAAAAGAATTCTTAATCAAAATAATCAAAGTACTTTTTCTTTTAACGCAGGAGCTATTCAACTCGGTCCTGATGGTAAGATTTATCGATCGTTATATGATTTTAATTCCCAGAGAGGTGATTACCTTGGCGTAATCCAAAATCCCGAAGCAGCTGCAGCCAGTATCGTTTATAATGAGCAAGGCATACTTGTTAATACAGATGGTTCTAGAAATGCTCTTCTTGGACTTCCTCCTTTTATTCAATCTATTTTTGCACAAAATATTGATATCATCAATAATGGAGACCCTAACAACGTTAATCTTGATTTATGTGAAGGAGGTACATACCGATTGTTTTATCAAAATATCCCAGGTGCCAGCTATACCTGGTTTGTAGATAACAATCAGATTGCAAATGTTGTTCACTTTTTAGATATTACAACAACAGCCAACTACAGATTAGAAGTTGATCTTAATGATGGTAGCTGCCCTCTCATTGGCGTTGCTAATGCCACTTTTTTCGAAGTCCCGACTGCTATTGCTTCCACACTAGTGCAGTGTGATGCGTATCAAACTATTGGAGATAATATTACGTTGTTTGATTTACATCTTGCAAACGATCAGCTTACCGGCGGAAATAATCAATATACAACCCAATTCTTTATTGATCAACCTTCTGCACAGGCAGGAACACCAAGAATCAGTAATGAAAATGTATTTCAAAATAATCAAAATAATCAACAGGTATATGTGCGGGTAATTAATAGCAACAATACAAATTGTTTTGACATCACAACTGTTACTTTAGAGGTGAGCTCTACCGATGTAAATGATGCCGAGTTACGAGTTTGCGATGATGATGGTACCGAAGATGGGTTTACCGTTTTTGATCTAACTGAAGCAAATCAACAGGTATTATCAGGCATTACTACCCCCGGATTAACGATTACATATTATGAAAATACAGAAAATGCATTATTAAACAGAAACCCTATTACAACCACTACCAATCGTACACAAAACACTCAAGGTGATGATATTATTTATGCAAAAGCTGAAGAAAATGGAGGAGAATGTTTTGGGATAAGCAGTGTACGTTTATTTGTAGTCCCGTTACCCAATATCGAACCTGATTCTGAGTATTTCTTATGTCAAAACGAAACAAATGTTGAAATCGATGCTGGCCTACCAACTAATGGTAATCTCAATGATCTTACAATCTTATGGTCAACGAATGAATCTACAGAAACAATTTTAGCAAATCAATCCGGAGATTATACTGTAGAAATTACAAACCAACAAACTGGGTGTTCTAAATCCAGAACAGTAACTGTAATTGCATCCAGCTCTGCAATTATACAGTCTATCGATATCAATGATGCAAGAGATAATAATACCGTTACCATTAATGCAGAAGGTTTGGGTAGTTATGAATATGCAATAGAGATAAATGGGGTTTTGAGTGCATATCAGGATGATCCAACCTTTACCAATGTACCTCCAGGGTTTCACAGGGTGTATGTAAGAGACAAAAACGGATGTGTTCCTGTAACCTCTCAGGATATTTCGGTTGTTGGATTTCCAAAATATTTCACTCCAAATGGGGATGGTTTTCATGAAACCTGGAATGTAGAAGGAATATCAAACCAGATTATGGGTAATTCTCTAATTTTTATATTTAATCGCTACGGAAAACTAATCAAGCAGTTAAGAGCAGGTACCCCCGGATGGGATGGGACCTTTAACGGGCAACTAATGCCTTCTAGCGAATATTGGTTTCGTGTAGAATTAGAAGATGGTAGAATTCTTACCGGAAGTTTCTCTCTTATTCGTTAACTATGTTTACCATAGAGTTTATAGAGAATAGTAAACTTATTAGTATCTTGACCGACAATATAAATACCCCAAATGAAAAAAAAATTACTTTTAACTTTACTTCTTACTTCTGTATTTTTTATCGGTTATTCACAAAACGAACCTACCGATTGTGTTAATTCTATTATTGTTTGTGGAGATACTAATCTAGAGTTAAACTCTAACGGTGTAGGTACCAACGATTTTGCATTACCTGGTAACAATGCTCCTGCTTGTTCTTTTACAGAAAGTCAAAGTTTATGGTTACGAGTTAATATTGTTCAATCAGGAACGCTAGCATTCACCATAACACCAGAATCCTCAAGCACTGCCGAAGATTATGATTTTGCAGTTTACGGACCTAATGTTACATGCTCTACTTTAGGTAGTTCTATTCGATGCTCCTCTACCAATCCTCCAGCGGCTGGAGTCTCTACCTTAACAGGGCTCAATAGCACTGAAACGGATCTGAGTGAAGGTCCCGGAAATCTCGGAAATGGGTTTGTACGTGCTATAGATGCCGTAGCAGGAGAAGAGTATTTTATTTTAATTGATAATTTTTCTCAGAACGGAGGTTTTGACCTTACATTTACCGGTACAGCAGTACTTCCAGATAGTCCTGTTAATACTGCAGGCACTACGGCAAATCTTGATCTTACAGAATGTGATGTCATAGGAAACTCTGGTGACGGAAGAACAAATTTTGATTTAAATAGTAATACAGCTGCTATATTAGGAACACAGACCAATACAGCAATCTCATATCATAATACCGAAGAAGATGCCAGTATTAACAACTCACCCTTAGCCAGCCCTTATCTAAGTACTCAAAATAATGAAACCATACATGTACGCATAGAAAATACAATTACTGGTTGTTTTATCATTGATACATTCACATTGATAACCATTCCTGGGCCGCAAATAACCACTCCTTCCCCATTCACGGTATGTGATAATGCCAATGATGGCAATGATACAAATGGATTTGTTTCTTTTTTACTTAGAGATAAAGACAATGAAATTCTTAACGGACTAGATCCTGCTATCAATATCATAACATATCATTCATCTCTTACTGATGCAAATACTGGAACTGGTATTATAGATAAAAACGCTCCTTTTACAAATACTGTGAATCCTCAGACGATTTTTGTTAGAGCACAATATGCAGCAACACAACCATGTATAAATACCATTAGTATTATTCAATTTAATTTAGAAGTAACCCCCTTGCCTGTAGCAAATGCCATTTCTTTAATACAATGTGATGAATTCATGGATCCAACAGATGGCATCACTCTTTTTAATCTTAATGAAGCTAGTAATCAGATTACGGGAAGTACAACAAATAGAACTGTATTATTCTTTGAAGATATTGCATCTGCAAATGCAGGTACTCCGGCTATTACAAATACAACTACATACCAAAATACTGCGATAAATCAGCAATTATTCGTTCGTGTTACAGATGATCTTAATGGATGTTTTAGGGTTTCAACTTTAGACTTGGAAGTAAGTGTTACATCTGCAAATGATGCAATTTTAAGATTATGTGATGATGATGGTACAGAAGATGGGTTTCGTGAATTTGATCTTTCACTGGCTAATCCACAAATACTGCTTGGCATAACTACACCTAATTTAACAGTTATGTATTATCAAACTATAACAGATGCTTTAAGTGAATCTAACCCTATAACAACAACAACTAATACCACTTTATTAACACAAGGACAAGATATAGTATTTGCTAGAGTAGAAAACCTCAATCAATGTTTTGGTATTAATCAAGTACAATTATTTCTTAATCCTTTACCTAATATTGAACCTGAAGCACAATATTTCTTATGCCAAAACCAAGCAAACATTGAAATAGATACAGGTTTATTATTTGGTAGTAATGCTAGTGATTTCACTTTTCTCTGGTCTACTAATGAAACTACTCAAACCATTTTTGTGAACCAGCCAGGAACATATACAGCCCAAGTTATCAGCACACTTACGGGATGCTCTAAATCCAGAACAGTAACTGTAATTGCATCCAGTGTAGCGACTATACAGTCTATCGATATCAATGATGCAAGAGATAATAATACCGTTACCATTAATGCAGAAGGTTTGGGTAATTATGAATATGCAATAGAGATAAATGGGGTTTTGAGTGCATATCAGGATGATCCAACCTTTACCAATGTACCTCCAGGGTTTCACAGGGTGTATGTAAGAGACAAAAACGGATGTCTTCCTGTAACCTCTCAGGATATTTCGGTTGTTGGATTTCCAAAATATTTCACTCCAAATGGGGATGGTTTTCATGAGACCTGGAACGTAGAAGGAATATCAAACCAGATTATGGGTAATTCACTAATCTTTATATTTAATCGCTACGGAAAACTAATCAAGCAGCTAAGAGCAGGTACCCCTGGATGGGATGGGACTTTTAATGGGCAACTAATGCCTTCTAGCGAATATTGGTTTCGTGTAGAATTGGAGGATGGTAGAATTCTTACCGGAAGTTTCTCATTAATTCGATAATAATATTAATATATCCGATTTATTCTTAGAATTGATTAAACCAAAAATTCAATACAAATATTTCCATCAGGAATCACACTACAAAAATGATAATATATGATTCTCTTTTACAGATTTATGTCTGAAAAACACACCTAGAATCTCTAAATTTAAGGATCATCATTATAAAATATTTTTAGGTTCTCTATCTTCTTTTTATTGATAATAATATTACAACAAGGAGTTTCCTTTAAAAAAAATCACTAAAAACTGATTTAAAATCCCATGCCAACAAAAAAAACTTTGTTCCTACAACAACTTTACAGGTTATTTTTTCTACTTATAAAAAAGGAATTTGCAAAAAAATTATGATACTATTTAAAAAGTAAATAAAAAATAGGGTGTTCTAAAAGTTTACTGTTGTATAAAAAGACACCTAATTTTTTAAAACTTATCGCATAATGGTTATACATTATAAAATAATCAAACATAACGCACTACTAATACTAGGTTTAATATTTGTTCTTATCGGTTGTAAAAGTAATAATAGTTATAGCGAACCACATTCTACAATTGCTAATAATTCTATAACATTTATCGCAGGAGAATGTTTTGGAGCATGTCCTGCTTACAAGTTTGTCTTACCTATAAAAGGTAATGCAATATTTATTGGTAAAAAAAATGTAAAAATCATTGGTCATTCCACTGCAGCAATCTCTCAAAAAAAAGTGAATGAAATTTATGACAAGTTTTTTGAGTTAGATTTTAAAACTAAAACATATAATCCAAATTTAAGGGATTTGCCACAAAAGAAATTGATTTATTGTAATGATACTATTAGCATTAAAGGAACTAAAAATATTCCTAAAGAACTTATATTTCTTATTAAAGAAATCGAAAACACTGTCAACAAATACGTATTTAACAAATAAATATTTCCCCAAATTTAAAATCATACTAAAAATATTTTTGTTTAACTTTTAGATTGAATTACTTATGCTTGTAAAAGGTTTCTAAAAAAACAAGCAGCCTTTTAATTGTTAAATGTCATGATTATTTAAAAATAAATGGTTTTGGATTCAGTATCTTTATTGTGAAAAAGAAAAGATACATGAAGTTCGAATTGGAATCAGAATTCAAACCCACTGGGGATCAACCAGAAGCAATACGACAATTGGTTGAAGGTATTGAATCTAACGAAAAATATCAAACGCTTTTAGGCGTAACGGGGTCAGGAAAGACTTTTACTGCTGCTAATGTAATCCAACAAGTACAGCGACCAACTCTAATATTGGCGCATAACAAAACATTGGCCGCCCAGCTTTTTTCTGAGTTTAAACAATTTTTCCCTAAGAATGCTATAGAATATTTTGTTTCATACTATGATTACTATCAGCCAGAAGCTTATATTCCAACTTCGGGGACCTATATCGAAAAAGATTTATCAATCAATGATGAGATTGAAAAACTACGTTTAAGCGCCACTTCTTCGCTCTTATCAGGAAGGAGAGATGTTTTGGTTGTCGCTTCTGTATCTTGCTTGTATGGTATTGGTAATCCTGCAGAATTTAAGAAGAATGTGATTTCGATACAATCAGGACAATTTGTATCCAGAACAGCTCTATTACACCGCTTGGTACAAAGTCTATATTCGAGAACTGAAGCTGAGTTTAAACATGGAAATTTTAGAATAAAAGGAGATACTGTTGATATTTTTCCAAGCTATGCCGATGATGCATTTAGAGTACATTTTTTTGGAGACGAAATTGAAGAGATCGAATCTTTTGATGTACAGACCAATACTATTATTGAGAAATACGATCAATTGAATATTTATCCTGCCAATATGTTTGTAACCTCTCCCGATATATTACATAATGCAATTGATCAAATTGCGCTCGATTTAGGAAAACAGGTAGAATATTTTAAAGAAATTGGAAAACCGCTGGAAGCCAAACGACTAGAAGAACGTACCAATTTTGATCTGGAAATGATTAAAGAACTTGGTTACTGTTCTGGTATTGAGAACTATTCTCGTTACCTCGATGGTAGAAATCCAGGTACACGACCATTCTGCTTACTCGATTATTTCCCCGATGATTATTTAATGATTATTGACGAAAGTCATGTTACTATACCTCAAACTCATGCCATGTATGGTGGGGATCGCTCCAGGAAAGAAAACCTGGTAGAATATGGTTTCAGACTTCCTGCGGCAATGGATAATAGGCCTTTAAAGTTTGAAGAACTTGAAGCGATCCAAAATCAGGTCATGTATATCAGTGCTACACCAGCAGATTACGAACTGCAAAAAAGTGAAGGAACCTATGTAGAACAAATCATTAGACCAACAGGATTATTAGATCCTGTAATAGAAGTTCGCCCTAGCTTAAATCAAATTGACGATCTCATCGAAGAGATGCAAAAGCGAATTGATTTAGACGAGCGTATCCTTGTTACCACACTAACCAAAAGAATGGCAGAGGAATTAACAAAATACCTTACCAGAATTGATATACGTTGTAGATATATCCATAGCGATGTAGATACATTAGAACGGGTAGAAATTATGCAAGATTTACGGAAAGGTATTTTTGATGTATTGATAGGAGTAAACTTATTGCGAGAAGGGTTAGATCTTCCTGAAGTATCATTGGTAGCCATTCTGGATGCTGATAAAGAAGGTTTTTTAAGAAACAAAAGATCATTAGTACAAACCGTTGGTAGAGCAGCAAGGCATGTAAACGGAAAAGCAATTATGTATGCCGATAAAATTACAGATAGCATGCAAAAAACTATTGATGATACAGAATACCGACGACAAAAACAAATAGCTTACAACACTAAACATGGCATTACACCAACTGCAATTAAAAAATCTCTGGATAATGCCTTAGCTGGTAAAAAAGTAGAACCTTATACTTTTGAAAACGCTCCTACCCTACAAGCTGCTGAAGAAGAAACGGCATATTACACCAAAGAACAATTAGAGACACGAATCCGAAATGTTCGTAAGGAAATGGAAAAAGCCGCTAAAGAATTAGATTTCATGACTGCAGCACGATTGCGAGACGAGATCAAAATGTTGCAAAACAAGATACAGGATCAAAAAGTTTAAATCATTTCATAGTGTAAATCTTGAGATGATCATGCTATCAAAAAACATAAGACCATTATGAGTAATATTTCAATTGAAAAATTTATTGAAGGCATACCTAAAGTAGAACTTCATCTACATATCGAAGGAACATTCGAACCTGAGTTGATGTTTAAAATTGCAAAAAGAAACAATAAAGAAATTAAATACTCTACAGTCGATGAATTAAAAAGTGCGTATAGCTTCAACAATCTTCAAGAGTTTCTTGACATCTATTATGCTGGTGCCAATGTATTGATCGAAGAACAGGATTTTTATGATCTTACCTGGGCATATCTTACCAAAGTACATACACAAAACCTTGTACATACAGAGATTTTTTTTGACCCTCAAACCCATACCGATAGAGGTATTTCTTTTGACACTGTTATTAAAGGAATTTATCGTGCATTAGAGGATGGTAAAGAAAAACTAGGGATTACCTACAAATTGATTCTATCTTTTTTACGGCATCTAGATGAAGCTTCGGCTTTTGAAACATTACAACAAGCTTTACCTTACAAAAAATGGATCAGCGGAGTTGGTCTGGATTCTTCTGAAGTAGGAAATCCACCTTCAAAATTCGAACGCGTTTTTGCTAAAGCAAAAGAGGAAGGTTTTATAACAGTAGCTCATGCAGGAGAAGAAGGTCCTGCAGAATATATCTGGGAAGCTATTAATCTATTAAAAGTAACTCGCATTGATCATGGCAACCGATGTTTAGAAGATGATCGATTAGTAAAACAACTAGCAAGTTTACAAATACCACTAACATTATGCCCTTTATCTAATCTTGAACTGAAAGTGATTAACGATTTAAAAAAATATCCTTTACCAGAAATGATGGATAAAGGTTTATTAGTAACCATTAATTCTGATGACCCAGCCTATTTTGGAGGATATATGAACGAGAATTATATAGGCATTGCTCAAGCACTAAATCTTTCTAAAAAACAGATTACAGAATTAGTTAAAAACAGCTTCAAAGCAAGCTGGTTATCCGACAAACAAAAAGAAGAGAAGATTGCACTGGTTGAAGCGTATTTTCAAAATAATTAGATTCCATACGTGTATAGAAAGCAAGAATCAAACCCTTAATAAAATAGTACATGCCGCATTTCATATTAGATTGCTCCGAACACATCATTCAATTAAAATCACCTGAAGAAATCATACAAGCCGTATACAATGCGGCCGATGCTACCGGGCTTTTTACTGCAGGAGATATTAAAGTAAGAATCAACCCCTTTAAACACTACACTGTAGGAAATACCAAAGATGACTTTATTCATGTTTTTGGTAATCTGATGGAAGGTAGAAATGATCATCAAAAAGCTGATCTTTCTAAAAAAATAGTCAGCACGTTAAAAACGATGTTTCCCGATGTACCTATTCTTTCTATTAACCTTAGAGAGTTTGAAAAATCATCCTATTGTAATAAAACAATGGTATAGTCAACTTCAAAGCATAAGTTTTCTTCTGTTTTTACCCCTCTTAGTAAATTAGATTAGCAAATACTATAGGGTAAAATTTGCCCCTTATTTGATAAGTGCTATAAACAAAATAGCTTTGCTCTATAATCTTTAAACCCAGAATATGAGAGGCGTAATACTACAAGGAAGTTCGAAAAGTAATGGAAATACTAACAAAATAGCATTATTTATAAAAGAAAGAACCGGATTCGATATTATAGATTTGAGATCTAAAAACATAGGTCCTTTTGATTATGATTTTAAGAATAGGGATGATGACTTTCTACCCACAATAAAAGAGATCGTTGAGAACTACGATACTCTTATTTTTGCTACACCAGTATATTGGTATGCAATGAGTGGAATCATGAAAACTTTTATGGACAGGATAACGGATTGTATAAAAATTGAAAAGACAACCGGAAAAAAGTTAGTAGGAAAAAAGATGGGAATGATAAGCTGTGGTTCTGGATCAGAATTAAAGACAGGCTTTACAATGCCATTTATAGAAAGTGCACATTATCTCGGTATGGAGTATTTAGGAGATATCCATACATGGATAGAAAACGAGAATATTCCAATGCAATTACAAAATGATATAAATGTTTTTATTTCTGAAAAGATAAAAAAGAGGAGGTAAATAAATAGAGGCTGTCTAAAAAGTAAATTATTAGACAGCCTCTTTGTAAAAAAATCACATACAATACTTGTAGGCAGATTTACTTGGTGTTCAAAATATTCCTCATGATCTCTAAATGATTCCTGTTATACACTTCTATATTATGCATTGCCCTATTAATGAGATATAATTTTGTTTAAAATTGAAAACGATATCCAAAATCAGGAAAGAACCCAATTTGATCAACTTGATCCACCTGGTTAGTTAAACGATTATAACGACGCGTAAAAATATTCTCATTATTCGTTACATTTTGAAGATCAACATAAAACTGGTGAGAACGTTTTTTTGATTTACTATTGATTTTGTATCCAAATTTAACATCCCATCTAAAATAGTCATCATTTTGCTCACTAAAAGCCAAATCTTCTCTTAACACCTGAAAACCTGCTGATTGTGAAGCTTCTAAATTAACAGGGGTAAAATATCTTCCTCCCGATACGGTTAGCTTAGTATCGAAAAATAATACATCTTTCTTGGCCTTGCCAATAGTAAATTCTTTTCCGGCAAGAAGGTTTGCCACATATCCATTATTAAAAGGTGTGTTTCGTTCTACACCATCACTTCCTTCATACTTACTTTCGAATAGCGAAGTGGTTAACAATCCATAATATCCATCACTAAAAAACTTCTCTAAAGTCAGTTCTATCCCCTGATTAAAACCGCTACCTTCATTAACCAGAGATACCCTATCGTTTTCGAATCCAAAATTTGCTCCTTCTGTCAAAGAAGAATAACTTGACGAAAAAGGTTCTACCGCAGCCTTACTAACATCTTGATAATATACCTCAACTTTACCTCTCCAGCCTTTACTAATTCTTACATCATAACCTAATACATAATGATTACTTCTCACAAAATCAAGATCCAGATTGGTCTGTACCAATTCTCCATTAACGTCTTCATTTAAAAACAATAATGGTAAAGGAACTGGTTGATGATGCAATCCATATCCAAAACTAAAACGATGATTCTGATTAACCTTATAAGAAAGTCCTGCTCTGGGTTCAAATACAAATTGTTCATTCAGCGTACTATACTGACCGTGTAATCCAGCGTTTAATGTTAATTTCTCGGTAAGTCTAAACTGCCCCTGAATATAGGGTTGAATGATACTTAGATTTTCGTCTATATCTGTAAATGTAAAAAGATCAGGGTCACCATCACCATCATTATCAGGTTGTTTTGTACGATCTCGTTCTACAGACTTTATTCCAAAATTTTCTACCAAAACTCCTGTTCGTAATGTACTTTTACTACTCAATTTAGAGTTAAAAAGCGTAGAGAACGTGAGGCGTGATTCTGTATTATCAGCTTCAGTATATTTTATAATACGTTCTTGCGGAGTGTTTTTTTTCAATAAAGCGGTCTGCTTTAAATTCATTAGTTGCAAAAGATCCAGCTACTGTTGTTCTTAAAAAAGAGGATGAACCAATATTGATCTGGTGTTTAAGACCAATCACCCCAAAACCAGAATCTGCCTTAGAGTTTTCATCTTCGGCAGCGAATAGATCATCCTCATCGATATCATCTCCAAGAAATTCAATATCAGAAAAACCAATAATCCCAAACAATGAAAAGTTACCTAGTTTACTTTTTCCAAAATCTACATTAAATGAAACATCATAGTAATTTGGTGTGGCCGATGTTCCTCCTGCTCCTATCCCCAGGAGACTTACTAACGAATATCTTCCGGCTACCAAAAACGAACCTTTATTTTTACCTAAAGGCCCTTCTGCCATTGCTTCTACTCCTGTAAAAATCCCTACCTGACCAGTATATTCGTAATCATCAACATTACCTTTTCTAAATCCAAGATCAAATACTCCTCCTATTGCATTTCCATATTCTGCAGGGAAAGCCGAAGTAATAAAATCTGAGTTTTTTAACAGATTAGGATTTAAGGCAGAAACTGGTCCTCCTGTCGTTCCCAGGGTAGAATAATGATTAGGACTTGGAATGGGTACTCCTTCTACCCGCCATAGTAATCCAACAGGAGAATTACCTCGTATCACAATATCATTTCTACTATCATCGGGAGAAGAAACACCTGCAAAATTTGCTGCCAAACGACCAACATCGCTCCTTCCTCCCGAAAAACGGGTTACTTCTTCGACGCCAAACTGTCTCGCTGAAACAGATGTAAGTTTATTTATGGCCTGAGCTTTGCTTGTTTCTGATGTAATAATAACTTCATCTAACCGATCAAAAGCTTCTATTAGTGCTATATTAACTGCTGCATCCTTACCAGAAGTTACTACAATATTCGGTATAGTAATCGATTCGAACCCAATGTAACTTACCCGTATCATTTGACGACCAAGCGGTACATTTTCTAATGTAAAATACCCATCTATATCGGTTATCACCCCGATAGCTTGTTCTACATTTAATAACTCAATTGTAGCTCCGGGTAAAGGGCTTTCTGATTGTTTGTCAACAACAAGACCTTTAATGATTCCTGTTTGTGCATTTGCTATGTATCCTAGTACAATAATAAATACAAAAGTGATTTTTCTCATGATTTGATTCCTATTTTGTTCAAATCTGTGACTTCTTTTTTAACTCTTAAAATTTAAAATACCCAGCTGGTATTTTTACTCTTGAAATGTCAAAAACAAGTCTGAATAGTATAAAATGGAGTAGTACCCTATGTTATCAGATCAAACGTTATTTAAAACAATTCAGCATCTTATCTGACGATTGAATATGTCTAAAAATGATTATTGCATATCAGTTATGTATCTTTACCTGTACTATTAAAAAGGATACATCTATTATTGACTTTTACATATGATATCTGAAGCATACATAAAGAAGTTTACATTTCGCTTTATTGTTATAAACGTGGTTTATTTCCTTATTAAATCGACTATCGACCATAGCGGTGATGTCACAGAATTTGATGCAACTAGCTTATTTTATTATTTGACTGCCTTTTTTCTTTTCATATTCACCTGGGAGACCAATGACTGGTTAATACGAAGGGAGGTTAAATCTAATGAAGGTAAAAGTCTGGATCTAAATAATGGTATGAAGATTATTGCTATAAATATGGCGATTTTTATTCCTATAGCTGCTTCGTTATATTATTTAGCGATTTTTGAATTTAATCATGTTTGCGAAATTAATGCAGATAAACCCTGGTTACGGTTTAGAATAGATTTTTTTAGAGCTACACTCTTAGGCTTTGCCGTTGTTATTTTTAATCTCTTTTATTATTCTCTAAAACAGAAAAAAGAAATGGAAAATACAATGGACAAACTAAAAAAAGAAGTTATGACGTCTAAATATAAGTCCTTAAAAAATCAAATTAGTCCCCATTTTTTATTCAATAGTTTAAATACACTTACGTCATTAATGTATCAAGACAGGGACCTGGCATCTGATTTTGTATCCAGATTAGCAACATGTTATAGATATATTCTGGATAATCGTGAAGAAGATCTGGTTAGCCTGGAAAAAGAATTAAGTTTTCTTGATTCTTTTATATTTATGATGAATGTGAGGCATGAAGGCGCACTTAGTATAACCACTCATATTTCGGTTAATCCAAAAGAATATGTAATTCCTACCTTATCGTTACAAATGCTCGTAGAAAATGCCTTAAAGCATAATTATTACTCTAAAGAAAGACCTTTGGAGATTAGTATTATTTCTATAGAAAAAAGTAGTATTCTTATTCAGAATAATTTACGGGTAAGAAAACAAAAAGAAGAATCAACACAATTAGGGCTTAAAAATATTAAAAAGAGGTACTCCTTTTATACAAATCAAGAAGTATTAATAGAAACAGAGCATGAATACTTTAAAGTTACGCTCCCACTATTGACCAAAGATATAAAAGAAGTTACCATGGTAAAAGTTTCATAAAATGACTGCTGTAATTGTTGAAGACGAAAATATAGCCTCTAAGCGTTTGGCAAATCTCATCGAAGAGTTAGCTCCAGAAATAAAGATTGCCGGTCAAATCACTTCTGTAGAAAACGGAAGACATTGGTTTGAGAATAACCCACTCCCCGATCTAATATTTCTGGACATTCAATTAAATGATGGATATGGATTCGATATTTTAGACACACTAGAAGATCACCCTCCTATTATATTTACTACGGCATATAACGAATATGCCATAAGAGGTTTTAAGTATAATGGATTAGATTACCTTCTAAAACCAATTGATAAAAAAGATTTAAAAAACGCTCTCGCCAAATACAAAAAGAGTTTTACAGAGTCTGGTAAATCGATAGATGATGTAAAGTTCGAACGCATTAAAAACTTGTTTGTAAAAGAATATAAACGTCGTTTTATGGTTAAAGTTGGAAATCAATTTAACACTTTTAATGTTGACGATATTGCTTATTTTAAGTCCCATGAAGGAATTATTTTTTTGCATTCCCACACAGGAAAACAATATCCTATTGAATACACTATAGATCAACTTGAAGAAATTCTAGATCCTGTTCATTTTTTTAGAATTAATAGAAAGTTTATGATTTCTGTTAAAGCTGTGGTTGAGATTCATAGTTATTTTAATAGTAGATTATTATTGAAATTAAAGCCTGTGAATGATGAACAGATTATTGTTTCCCGGGAGAGGACTTCTAATTTTAAAAAGTGGCTGGATCTTTAATTTCACAGATGATGAAAAAAATTATCAAAGTCATTTTAGCTCTATTAAGTACTATAATAGGCCTCTATCCTTTTGTATATCTCTTTGTGAATCGAGAATTTGGTTTATTAAATTCGAAAAGTAGTGACTTACTTGCCGATACCATTTGGAATATTGCTTTTTATAGTCATATCTTTTTTGGGGGTGTCGCACTACTGACAGGTTGGATTCAGTTTAATAAAAAAATAAGAATCTCTCGATCAGAATTACATAAACGTATTGGAAAAACCTATGTGATTATGGTCTTTATAAGTGGAGTTTCGGGAATTTATATTGGCTTCTTTGCTACAGGAGGAATTATTGCATCTCTCGGATTTATATGCTTAGGAATACTTTGGGTATATACTACTGTTAAAGGATACTGGTATGCCAAAACTGTCCGGATATCCCAACATCAAACTATCATGTATTATAGCTATGCAGCCTGTTTTTCTGCAGTAACACTTAGAATATGGTTACCTATACTTCATATATTTATTGGAGATTTTATCATTGCATATCAAATAGTAGCATGGCTTTGCTGGATCCCAAATCTTATTTTCGCATATTATCTTGTAGGCAAAATCAAATCCAGGTTAGTTGTAAGTTCTATTTAAATATCACTATAAAAAATGCTCCCGGTATATCAGGAGCATTTTCACAATAGCAAATATTTAAAATCTATATACTATTCTTCAGAGTCGTTAGATTTTTTTTTAGATTTCAAACGCTTAGCATCTTTAAGGCTTTTATGTATCATCCATTCTAGTTGCCCATTAACACTTCGAAACTCATCATCAGCCCATTTTTCAATCGACTTAAAAGTTTCTGGGTCTATTCTTAGAACAAATGATTTTTTCTTACTCATAAATTACGAATGTAATGTCCCAGTATTAATTACTGGTGTTGCTTCTTTATCACCGCACAGAACCACCATTAAATTACTTACCATAGATGCTTTCTTATCATCATCAAAATCTATAATATCATCTGCAGATAATTTGGTTAAAGCATCTTCTACCATACCAACAGCTCCTTCTACTATTTTTTTACGTGCTGCTACGATAGCTACAGCTTGTTGTCTTTTCAACATCGAATTTGCTATTTCTGGGGCATATGCCAGGTATCCAATTCTGGCTTCGAGAACTTCTATTCCTGCAATAGCCAAACGCTCTGTTATTTCATTTTCTAAAGCTTCATTTACTTCATCCATACCAGATAGTAATGTTACTTCCTGTTTCCCATCAGCAAAATTATCATACGGATAAGAGCCTGCAAGTTTTCTTACGGCTGCATCTGTTTGTACTCTTACAAATTCTTCGTACTGATCAACATCAAAAGCTGCCTTATATGTATCTGCTACTTTCCACACCAAAATTACATTAATCAAAATTGGATTACCAATTTTATCATTCACTTTTACCCGTTCGCTATAGAAGTTTCTGGCTCTCAAAGAAATTCTTTGTCTGGCATAAAAAGGATTCGCCCAAAAGAAACCGTTATTCTTTACTGTTCCTTTATATGCCCCAAATAACACCATTACTTTAGAACTATTAGGGTTTACAATAAAAAAACCTTTAATGATAAACAATATTACCATTATAAGAATTATAAATAAGGGATTGCCACTTAGAAGCAAACCAGTAACCATCCCTATTATAACTAACATAAGTAGACCTAACATTAGATAACCACTACTTGCTTTTATATTTTTCTCGTGTTTCATAATAATATCATTTTGATATCACAATAATACAAATATTTTTTCAATATTCTGAGAAATGACTAAAAATTAACTATTCAAAGAGATCAAAATACCTTAGTTGATTTATTTTATTTTAGACCTGGATTAAAAAACAAAAACACCCTTTACTATAAAGAGTGTTTTTGAAACATTAACTAACTAAATCTCAAATCAATCAAATCATGAAATCTCAATCAACCTTTTTGGTTGTACTTTTGCTTCCTCTTTTTTAGGAAGTTTTACCAATAACACTCCGTTTTCATATGAAGCCCCTATTTTGTTACCATTTACTGCTTCGGGGAGACTAAATGAACGTTTAAATGCATTGTATCCAAATTCTTTTCGCGTGTACTTTCCTTTTTCATCTTTAGTTTCTTTTTCTGATGTACTCTCAGAAGAAATGGTAAGAACATCATTATTCAGTTCAATACTAAAGTCTTCTTTGGTAAGTCCTGGTGCAGCTAATTCTACCACAAAATCTTCATCTGTTTCTTTAACATTAACTGCTGGAGTGTTTACACCTATTTTATTAATATTAGATGTTCCTCCAAGCCAATCGGTAGTAAAGAAATCATCAAAAAGGAAAGGTAATCTGTCTGTTTTTTTTAGTAAACTCATTGTATATTTTTTAAGGTTATTCAAAATTTCAATTACAATGAGTATATAGCAATTTGGGTTCCGTTTTAATTTTTGCGACATTTTGTCATTAAAACACATTCGATTAATGACATTTTGTCAAAACATCCTTTTGTAAGAATGACAAAACATCTTAACCATAGCATCTTGAAGCTTTTTTTTGAGAAGTACGATCATAATCCTTACAAAAGCTTAAATATTTAAAAGATCAACAATCAATCTCTCGATCAGAAAAACATCTAGATAAAAAAGATCCCACTCTACAGCAGGATAATTCGACCTAGTAAACTCAATTCGCTTTCAGCTTTTGAGAGCATCCAGATACAAAAAAAAAAGATCCCACTCTACAGCAGGATAATTCGACCTAGTAAACTCAATTCGCTTTCAGCTTTTGAGAGCATCCAGATACAAAAAAAAAGATCCCACTCTACAGCGGGATAATTCGACCTAGTAAATTCAATTCGCTTTCAGCTTTTGAGAGCATCCTAGATTCAAAAAAAAGATCCCACTCTACAGTGGGATAATTCGACCTAGTAAACTCAATTCGCTTTCAGCTTTTGAGAGCATCCAGATTCAAAAAAAAGATCCCACTCTACAGTGGGATAATTCGACCTAGTAAACTCAATTCGCTTTCAGCTTTTGAGAGCATCCAGATTCAAAAAAAAGATCCCACTCTACAGTGGGATAATTCGACCTAGTAAACTCAATTCGCTTTCAGCTTTTGAGAGCATCCAGATACAAAAAAAAGATCCCACTCTACAGTGGGATAATTCGACCTAGTAAACTCAATTCGCTTTCAGCTTTTGAGTTTACGGTCTCATTAATTATAAAAACGTGTGAAAATAGAGATCAATTCCTTTGGCGGAATAATCTTATTAGGGTATTCATTCATTTTTTCCAGAACTGTATCAATAGCCTCTAGCCTAAGCCCCATATGCAATCCTATTTCTTTTATCTTATGAATTTCTAATTGAGAAGTTTCCTGATCTATATTCATAAGTAGCACCAATCTATGAAATTGAAGAATTCTTTGTGACTCGGGCTGTAAATTCTTTTTTTCTCCCCCTTCTTCTATCAAAGTATCCACCTCTTCTTTTGTTATCTTAAGTTGCGATGCAATGACCATGATAAAATTATATTCCTGTTCTTTAAATTTTTTATCTGCTTTAGCAAACTGTATCATTTCAGAAAGCAAACTTAATTTCTCTTCTTTACTGTACATAAACCAATTACTTTTTGTCGAAAATAGTAATTTTCAACGAAACTTGTATAACATTCTTTACACTCAACTTCTGATTTTAATCCCAATATCAATTCAAAAAAATATACCTTTGCAGTATGGGTTTAACAAATAATGATATTTTTAAAAAATTAAGAGTTGCACATAAATTACGCGATGACGATATTGTAAAAATCTGTGCATTGGTAGATTTTAAAGTAACCAAAAGCGAGCTAGGTGCATTTTTTAGGAATGAAAACCACCCAAAATACATGGAATGTGGTGATCAAATACTACGCAACTTCTTAAATGGGCTAATTATTCATCTTAGAGGTCCGATGCCCGAAAAAAAGAAAGACACTACAAAGAATAAGAACACCAACTAACGTTTTTTACTTCAAAATAAATGCTTAATTTGGTTGAGATTAATAATTTTTACTCAACAATTATTCAACTTAAGTATCTATGCTTACTGCAGCCGAAAAACAATTGTTTAGAGAAGAGCTTTTTTGTCATTTAGACGGGATTGCTGTAGCCCCTGTTGCCTATTCTCTTTATAAAAACAATATTACCGATTATTTAATTAGCAATAAAGAAACATCAGTTTCACAAATTGCAGCATCTCATAAGACCAATGAAGGATATCTAAATATTGCTCTGCGTATACTAAGCGCTCAAGGTTGGCTGGATTACAAAGTAAATAAGGATGATGTAATTATAAAAACCAATGCACTTTCTGAATTGGCTTTTAATCATTTTTATCTATATGAAGACGTGGTTAATCTATTGGAATATTCTGGTAAATTTCACCCTCGAAAGTTTGAATTAGAGCCTTTTCATAAACTAGAACAGCTATTTAAAAAATATCCAAACCGCTTTAGCTTACCCTCTGAAAAAGATAGTACAATTACTCAAATCCAAGATCAAATCCTTAAACATATTGAAGGTATTCTGGTAGGGCCAACTACAGTACATTTGGGTATGGGCGGAATGTTTCATAAATATTTTATGGAAGCATCTTTTAGCGCAGATGAATACCACAAATTTCCAGAAAGCTTTAACACCATTCTTACATTCTTAAGTTATCTGGGGTGGTTTAGCAAATCAAATGGGAACTATACTTTTACCAATAAAGGATTATTTTTTGCAAAAAGGGCTTCTGCCTATGGTGTTACTGTTTCCTACATCCCCATGTTTCGACAAATGGATGCTTTATTATTTGGTGACCCCAATGTATTATGGGAGCCCCAGAGTGATACCGAAATACATGTAGATCGAGAAATGAATGTATGGGGAAGTGGAGGTGCACATACTACCTATTTCAAAAAGATTGATGAAATCATTATTAGTCTGTTTAACAAACCTCTGGATGAGCAACCCAAAGGAATTCTAGACATGGGGTGTGGTAATGGTGCTTTTTTAATTCATCTTTTTGAGGTTATAGAATCCAAAACACTTCGTGGCAAACACTTAGATGATTATCCATTATTTTTGGTCGGTGCAGACTACAATAAAGCGGCTTTAAAAGTTACCAGAGCTAATTTAATTCAGGCAGACATATGGGCCAAAGTTATCTGGGGAGACATCAGCGATCCTGACTTATTAGAAAAAGACCTAAAAGAAAACTATACTATAGCACTAAAAGATTTATTATCGGTAAGAACATTCCTAGATCACAATAGGATCTGGAGCGATCCCATTTCACAACTGGATACTCCTAGCCAATCTACTGGTGCATTTGCTTATCGGGGAAAACGACTGCTTAATAGCGATGTCGAAAGAAATTTAAAAGATCATTTTAAAAAGTGGGCTCCACATATTGAAAAATTTGGATTAATCGTCATAGAACTACATACGATATCTCCAGAATTAACCGCTAAAAACCTTGGTAAAACTGCAGCTACTGCTTATGATGCTACGCATGGATTTTCTGATCAGTATATTTTAGAGATCGATTCTTTCTTAAAAGTAATTGAGGAAGTAGGGTTAAAAAGTGATGACAAATACTTTTCTAAGTTTCCGAATTCTGATCTGGCAACGGTAAGTATTAATTATATTATTGGTAAATAACAATTTAATCAGCTTATAAACTATGAGTGCTTTATATAGTGTAACCCATGTAAAAACAGAAACCAAGCCATTCTATTTCTCTGAAAAGGATTCTGGTTTCAGAGAATCTATTGGTCCAAACTTAAGAATACTTGCGCCATTGTATAACTCTATTAAAGGAGAATTTCCGGAATATGATCATAATGATATCGGTGATTTTTATCCCTGGTTTAAAATAGAACTTACAAAAGCAACAGATACTATTTTGAAAGAAATTATTGCTTTAGCAATAGATGGTATACCTTACAATTGCAATCCTAGTGAAATTTTAATAAAAATGGAGATTCCAGGTTTTAATCTATGGGAATTTTGTGTTCTTGAAAAAACTGAAGATGCATTGTCGTTAGGAAGAGATATTTTAATGCTACAAGGGGTTCTTTGCGATGCTTTCCCAAGACGTTTTGCACCACCAACGCTAGCTTGTGTAGAGCTTTATGGATTTGAAATCCACCCAGATATTGATTCTTTTAAGGTAAAAGATCAAGCAATGGCGGTTAGATTATTAACAGAAACTAATGATCAGCATCCGCTTTATGATTTTTTCCCTGAACCTATAGAAGAAGATTATGATAGCATGATGGATGTAATTTTTAGAATTGAAGAATATAAAGACAAAAATGAAACCTATGCTATATGGTTACCAGTACATTTATCAGGAAACATAAAAAACAATTTTACCTGGGACTCTACAGCTTTTCCTTATTAGCACATCAAGCTTAAAAAGAAGTAAGTAATTCAATCTGAATCCCAAAAATTAATATTCTGTCAAGGAGCTGTACTATTGAAAAATAAAAAAGTCCCGGTTGATGATTCCCAGGACTTTTTATGCATTCACATGTTTTACAACCTTATTCTTCTACGATACGCACAGGCATCTTGAATACTTTAGCTTCAGAACCATATTGTGTTCCTACTTTTTTATAATTTAATCGACTCTTAATAAAACCATCTAAGGTTTCACTTTTAGAATCAACAGATAATACTACGATTTCACCTTTACTATTTAAAGTAAATGTTACATAGGCTGTTAATTCTTTTTTAATCTTAAAAGATGGTTTCTTTAATAATGTTTTAATCTCTTTATTAAGAGCGTTTTCTATTTTTGTTGGATTAGTACCCGCACTTGCGACACTACTTATTGCAAAGGCAACGGCCAAAAGTAATACATTCAATTTTTTCATGATCTATTCGTTTTTATTGATTTATACTTATAAGACCATTGATTATCCAAATTTGTTACACTAAACAGGAATATTTAACACAGATTAACAAACTAATCAAATGCAATTAACATAGAAACTCCCTAAAAAAGGCACCTCCCAGCTCTTGTGTTAATCTCTTGTAAGTTGAGTAATTATATTCTTGTGTTTTGGAAATTGCTGAATTAAGTCTTTTCTTTCTGCCAATTCAAAATCATCGAAATCAAAACCTGGCGATACTGTACACCCTACTAAAGAATAACTACTTTCTTTTTTCACACTAGAAGCAAACCAGCAACCGGCAGGAACCACCAATTGAGGCAGCTCTCCTTCTTCTAAATTCATACCTACAGAATAGCGATGATATTCTCCTTCTAAATCGATAACATGTACAAACAAAGAAGCTCCTTCATAATAATGCCATATTTCATCCTGATTAATTTTATGAAACGCCGAAAAATTGTCTGAGGTAAGAAGAAAGTAGATAGCAGTACAATAATTACGTTCTCCACTATATTCCTTACTTAACACATGTTGAGGAATAACGCCTTCGCTTCTATAGGTTTCTTTATAAAACCCACCTTCAGGATGTGGGTTCATATCTAATTTCTGAACTATTTTTTCTATCCTTGTATTCATGGCATTTATATTTTAGGTGTTTTTTTTATAAAAAAAAGAAGCGATCATCAATAGATCGCTTCTAATATATACTAAAATCTGATTAGTTATTACGCTAATACTGCCTGTACTTTATCGGCAGCTTCCTGAAACTGTACTGCACTTTGTACATCTAACCCACTATTGTCAATTAATTCTTTTGCGATATCAGCATTAGTACCTTGCAAACGAACTATAATTGGCACATTAATCGCATCACCCATATTTTTATATGCGTCTACAACTCCTTGTGCTACTCGATCACAACGAACGATACCACCAAAAATATTGATTAGAATTGCTTTTACATTTGGATCTTTAAGGATGATTCTAAATGCTGTTTCTACACGTTTTGCATCAGCAGTACCTCCTACATCAAGGAAATTTGCTGGCTCTCCTCCTGCTTGCTTAATCAAATCCATTGTTGCCATTGCAAGACCAGCACCATTTACCATACATCCTACATTTCCATCAAGGTCAACATAATTAAGTCCTACTTCTTTTGCTTCAACCTCGATTGCATTTTCCTCTCTGATATCACGCATATCTACATAGTTCTTATGGCGATATAATGCATTATCATCTAAAGTCACCTTGGCATCTACTGCCATAATTTTATCATCACTTGTTTTAAGAACAGGGTTTATCTCGAATAAAGATGCATCTGATTTAACATAAGCTGTATATAATGCCATTACAAATTTGGTCATTTCTTTAAAAGCGGCTCCGCTTAATCCCAAATTGAAAGCAACACGTCTTGCCTGAAAAGGAAGTAACCCAACAGATGGATCAACTTCTTCTGTAAAAATTAGATGAGGAGTTTTTTCTGCTACAGTTTCGATATCCATACCACCTTCTGTAGAATACATAATCATATTACGTCCAGAAGTACGGTTTAGCAATACCGACATATAAAATTCATTCGGTTCGCTATCTCCAGGATAATATACATCTTCTGCAACTAATACCTGGTGAACTTTCTTACCTTCTGCCGAAGTTTGAGGAGTAATCAAATTCATTCCTATGATTTGTTCTGCTACTTCTTCTACTTCCTTAAGGTTTTTAGCAAGTTTTACTCCACCACCTTTTCCTCGTCCACCGGCGTGAACTTGCGCTTTAATTACATGCCATTCTGTTCCGGTTTCTGTAGTAAGTTGTTTTGCCGCAGCTACAGCCTCGTTTGCATTTTGTGCTACAATACCGCGCTGTATACGCACGCCAAAGCTATTTAATATCTCTTTACCCTGATACTCGTGTAAGTTCATACTATTATTTTTTTGCCTTTTTTAGGAGTTCCAAAAATAGGAAAAGTGAAGTTATTGTGCCAATCTTTTTATAGTAAAAAAAACCAACCTCTTTTTACCCCATAATCCATCAAAAAAATGTGTGAATACAGGTAAAGATCGTCTCTTATTCATTACAGTTTAAAATCTTCAAAGTCTAAAGGATCGAAATTTTTAAAATGCCCATTCATTTTGATTGCTTTTTTAGCATTATTCATTTCTCTCACCACCGGAATTGTTTTTTTAAGATGACTAATCAAATATTTTAGTCTTTCTACCTCATTCCGAAGTTTCAACAAATGATATTCTTGATGTAAAGCCAATCCTATTTTATGCGCTACCTGATAACTAACAAAAGGAATATCAAATACAGGAGGGTTATCTATCGTTAATTCTACATATAGAATAGCGATATTTTTAAGCAATTCTTCCTGCAACTCTTCTTCACTACTATCATTATCCCTAAGGAATTCTACCTCTCCTCCTGCGTATAGTTTACCAGGAAATTGCTGGTAAAAGTTTGTGATTCTAAAAATTCTTATCCCTTCGCATATCACATCACTCTCTCCTCCCGGGTATTTCTGAGCTATTTTTTGAAGTTTTACCTCAGTACCATATTCCAATTTTTGGTCAATATATGTGGGTATACCAAACAAACCCCCTTCTTCTTCACAATCATTAATTAATTGTTGATACCTTTTTTCAAAAATATGTAAAGACAATCGCTCCTTGGGATAAACAACGGTTTGTAATGGAAAAAGAGGTAACATAATTTTTTTATTAAATGTACTAATTAAGACTGTTTATATTCCTTAAACGCAAGTTAAAAATCTTAATTTCTCTTATGCGTTATATTTTTTCTTTTCAAGACACAGATATCTCTAATTTTATTGATAATTTCGTAGGCTTAAATTTGTGACACAATGGAAAATGAAAATTTATTAGCAATTGCAAATGAGTTTGGGAGTCCAGTTTATGTATATGACTCCTCAAAAATTATCTCACAGTATGATCGTCTTTCTGATGCTTTTAAGAAAGTCAAACGGTTAAAACTTAATTATGCAGTCAAGGCACTGTCTAATATTGCTATTTTAAAGTTGATGAATTCATTAGGAGCCGGGCTAGACACTGTTTCTGTTCAAGAAGTAGAACTAGGATTAAAGGCTGGTGTCAAACCAGGTAATATTGTTTTTACTCCTAATGGGGTTTCTCTTGAAGAAATAGAAGAAGTTTCTGCCTTAGGCGTACAAATAAATATTGATAATCTTTCTATCCTGGAGCAATTCGGTACAAAACACCCTAATGTCCCAGTATGCATCCGTATGAATCCACATGTCATGGCAGGAGGAAACAGTAAAATATCGGTAGGTCATATAGATAGTAAATTTGGGATATCAATTCATCAAATACCACATATCCTTAGGATTGTAGAAAACACAGGAATGCGTATTAATGGAGTACATATGCATACAGGTAGTGATATTCTGGATATTGAAGTATTTCTACGAGCCTGCGAAATACTTTTTGAAACTGCCATGAATTTCAAAAATCTTGATTTTATCGATTTTGGAAGTGGATTTAAAGTACCTTATAAATTAGGTGATATTGAAACTAATATTGAGGAGTTTGGCAGTAAAATGACTAAACGTTTTAATACTTTTTGCAAAGAATATGGCAAAGAACTAACGCTAGGTTTTGAACCCGGTAAATTTCTGGTGAGTGAAGCGGGATACTTTTTGGCTAAAGTAAATGTAATCAAACAAACTACATCTACTGTTTTTGCCGGAATTGATAGTGGCTTTAATCACTTCATTCGACCGATGTTCTATAATTCTCATCATGAGATTCTTAATATTTCTAATCCAAAAGGAAGAGAACGATTTTATTCGGTAGTTGGATACATTTGCGAAACAGATACTTTTGCTACAAATAGAAGGATTTCTGAAATTAATGAAGGCGATACTATTGCTTTTAAAAATGCAGGTGCTTACTGTTTTTCTATGTCTAGTAATTACAATTCTCGTTATCGCCCGGCAGAAGTATTATGGCATGAAGGAAAAGCGCATTTGATTCGTAAGCGCGAAACATCTGAAGATCTTACAAGAAATCAAGTAGACATTGATGTTTTTTCCAAAGTTGCTGAAACGACATAATAATATCTAATTTAAAATATTATTTCTTTATAAAATCCTTTTGTGATATCATACACAAAAGGATTTTTTTATACACTTAAGATATAATATATTATTTTTAATGACCTAACGGCTAACTAAATAATTATGAATTTCAAAAAAACTATAGCAAAAATATTTCTTGATCTTATACCTGTAGCCATTGGAGTTTATGTTGGGATTTTAGGAAGTAATTGGAATGAAAACCTAAAGACAATAGAATCTAAAGATCGAACTATAGAGAGCATAAAAAAAGAAATAGAAAAAAATAAAAGTTTAATTCTGGAAGTGAAAGACTATCATGTATGGGTAAATGAAAAAATAAAAAAAATGCCGAGAATTGAATCACCTAAAGACACTATAAGTTTAGATTTTTGGAGAGGACTTAGAATACCAAGATTACAAAAATCTGCATACCAAACTGCAATACAAACCGGTATAATCGGTGAAATAAAAATAGATCTTTTAGAAAAAATGAATGAAGTATACCTACAAATAGACCTATACAATCAATTTAGAAATACAGCTATGCAAGGCCTCTATGCCAACGATTTTTCTGACATCAAAAACTTTAATAAGATTGCTTCTTTTTTAGGTGTAACAATGGTAGATTTATATTATCTCGAAAATGAAATAATCGAAAAGTTCAAAACTTGCCTTTCAGAAATTGATAAAACAAGTAAAGAATAATATACATATTATATTAAGCTAAGTATTCAAAAAAAATACCTATTTAAATTTACTATAACTAGTGATGGCATGTAAAGTAAATCTTTTGTATCCAGACAAGGTTTAATTTACACTCTCAACTAGTATTACTCCCTTATTATCCCTGGTTGTAAAATAGTAAACTTCTCTTTTTCTTTTGCTTCATCTACCATTCTTTTTACGTCTGCAAGAAGTGCTTTAGCATCATAAATCACTCCATCTTTAATAGTATACCTAACCCCTCCTGCCCGAATAACTTTATTATCATCTGTTAATCGAATGGCTCCTGTTCCGTAAAGCACTTTTAAGTTCTGAAGTGGGTTTTCTTCTACTACTACAAAATCTGCTAGTTTACCTACTTCGACAGAACCAATTTTATCTGATACTCCTAAAGCTTCTGCTCCATTTAATGTAGCTGCCCTAATTATTTCAAGAGGATGAAAACCAGCTTCTCGAAACAATTCTAATTCTCGTATATAAGCAAAACCATATAATTGAAAAATAAATCCGGAATCTGATCCTACCGTAACACGTCCTCCTCTATTTTTATATTCATTAATAAAGGTCATCCATAGTCGATAATTTTCTCTCCAAACTACTTCTTGTTCTGTTCCCCAGTCGTGCCAATACGAACCATGTGAGATTTTACTAGGTTGATAAAACCTCCATAACGAAGGCAATGTATAAGTCTCATGCCATTCTGCTCTACGAGCTCTTTGTAAATCCCTACTCGCTTCGTAAATATTAAAGGTTGGATCTAATGTAAAATCGAGTTCTATTAACTCATTCATCACTTTATTCCAATGGTCAGAATAGGGTTTCGCTGCTTGTTTCCATAGTTTACCCGCTTCTTCAAATCGGTGTTGTTCATTTTGATAATTATAATCCAAAGGGTAATGCTGAACGGTTTTATCTTCAAACAACGCCTCTGGCAATCCATACCAGTGTTCCATAGAAGTAAGTCCTGCTTTTGCAGAATTTAGGACATTCCATCGGGCCACATCGGTTTGAGAATGATGACAGGCAGAACGTAGTCCCAATTTTTTATTTTCATCTAATGCCGCTGTCATAATTTCTGGAGCTGCTCCAAAGAATTTTATCCCATCTGCTCCTTTCTTTGCATTTTCCTGAACCCATTTTCTTGCCATCTCAGGAGTACTTATTGGCGAAGTACTACCCTGTCCAAATCCCGTGTATGCAAAAATGCGAGGAGCTATAATTTCGTTTTTCTCACTTGCTCTTTTTAACTTCATTGTCCAATCTACACCTCTTCCACTAGGCTCCCTAACAGTGGTTATACCATGTGCCATCCATAATTTAAAAACATAATCAGCATCTGCCCCTTGCGCCACTCCACCAATATGCCCGTGCATATCTACAAAACCCGGCAACACATACATTCCTTCTGCATTAAGCTCCTTACCTCCTGCCTTTAATACAGGACGTTTAACAGCATTAATTGGCATACCTGGATATCCAACAACAATAATGTTTTTAATTATATTATTCTCTACAACAATATCAACTGGTCCTCTTGGGGGCGCACCATTACCATTAATTAGTGTTATACCTCTGATGATTAATTGAGAGAAAGGCCCTTCTTTAAACTCTTGCGCATTGGTTTGCGACACAATAAATACAACAAGAAGGCAAAGTAAGTGTTTTGTGATTTTCATTTTAAAAGATTTGCATGAAACAAGAAAGAAGAATGTCTTTGCTTTACAACTAGAAAACACTCTATCAATAACTGTGATTAAACTTACTCAATTCAAAATAAAATTGAATGATCTCTATGAAGAATTTAACACCAATACATCTCTCAGTATTAAAATTTAATATTCACTATCTTTAATACACTATCAAAATCATTTTAATCATGGAAAAGTTACAATGGGATTCATTTACCAAAAAAATTTACATTCATAAATCTATTGAAGAATTATATGATTTATGGGCAACCTCTAAAGGGATTACTTCCTGGTTTTTAAAGCAAGCTGAATATACCACTATTGATGGACAAATCAGGAAACCATCACAGCGCATCCAAAAAGGTGACACATACACCTGGCAATGGCATAATTGGGATGAGAAAGAAAAAGGAGAAGTACTAGAAGCTAATGGAAACAACTATATTGAAATTAACTTTAGCAGCTCAAAAGTTTCGGTAAAGCTCGAAAAGAAAAACAATGCAACTATGGTAACTTTATCTCAGTTTGATATCCCTTCGGATGATAAAAGTAAGCTACAAATACATTATGGATGTAGTAATGGCTGGACGTTTTGGCTCGCCAACTTAAAAGCTTTTGCAGAGCACGGTATTTTGCTAAATGAAACTGAAATAAATTTACAGGAGAATGAACTTTCGGGGTATGAATTTGTAAATATGTGATTATAAATTTTTAATATTTCTAACTAAGTATTCTAATCCATTAAGTTTTAATTCATATACTGTTTGTAATTGTTGCCCCAGCAGTCCTTTGGGAAAACCTTTGTTGTGATACCATACAACATAATACTCTGGAAGGTCGATCAGATATCTGTCTTTATATTTACCAAATGGCATTTTGGCATGGGCTAGTTTGATTAAAAAATCCTTTTGGAGTTGGATCTCCATGAGGTTGGTTATAACAACAATTTATTTAGTAAAATCTCGGTAATACCACATTAGTGTTTCTACCTTCTTGTTCCACTTCTTTTGAGCTTCTTTATTTCTTGAGTGATCTGTTTCTTCATCATATCTTTCTTGCATATTAACTCTCATTCTCTCTACCAGCTTATACATTTTATTAAGATCTCTTCTTATATTTTTCCCTGCACTATACTCTTTCAATCTTTTTCTCATTATTCGCGCATGCAATTCTGAAATATCAAAATGTAGTTGTTCATGTGAAAGAAGGCCTTCTGACATCTGTCCTCTCTTAACCCAAGATAGAGATGGATAGCAATAGCTATCTACCTGATAATTTAGTTCAATTTCTCCTTTATCTTTACCATAAGACCATTGATAGGTGATTCCTGTATTTACGCTAGCGTCATAATGACTATTCAAATTTGGTTTCCCTCTAAAATCTGACCAGTCTAACTCACTTCTTTCTGCGTACGAGAATTTCCCTACATAACCATTATTACTGGTAAAAAATAAAATTAAAATAATAGTAAAGCACTTACTCATAATTGCAAACAATTATGCCCAAATAAAAGTTATATTTTTATCTATTTCAGAGACGCTGGGGGAACACAATATGGGGCAAATATTGTTTGCTCTCTGCAAAATAGCATTATTTTTTAGTTCTAAATATACACGTATTTTTAAAAAATACATAATTTCTAGAATCTAATTTCGATTTATTTTTCCTTTGTTTTCCTTAATATTCCAATCTAATCAATTATAATGCCAAGAAATCTTTGTTTCAAAAAACAATAATAATAAAAAAGATAACCAATACAGTATCAAATATATATAAAAAATCCTTTTTTTATATATCAAAATGTATTTTTAATCTAGTATTAAAAATATTCCCCAAATAATACTAGTATACTTTATTTTTCTTCAAAAATTGATTTTCCAGGTCAATTCTTAAGGCTCCAAAATTAACAAAAATTATTCAACCAGAGTTAATTTTAACTCATCATCAAACTTAATCAGATATGCGGCACTATTATGATATCCTCCTAATAGTTTCTTAGAATAGTTAAATTTATTCTCGACATATTCTGTTGTTCCTTCATAAGAAGCAGAGTGATATAGATCATCAGCGGTTCCTAATCGCATTAAAATATCATACGTTATATCAAACCCGCGAATAGCCCAATTATTAGGATCGATACCATATTCTCTCTTATATCTTTTAACAAATGGAGATACTTCTTCTCCTTCTTCAACTTCTTTGTTATCAAATTCTTTATCTACAGATGGGTAATGCATGTGCAATTTTGATAAATGTTCATTTTTAATATTATCATTATTAAATGCATTATTTTTATCTGTAGTAAACAATGTTATTTTATGACTTTCTGCTTTGGCATTAAGCAAAGGGATAACATTACTTATCATCGCTACATCATTTGATTCTAGAAAGACCCAATTAGGTTTATTCTTATCTAAAACCTTGTTTAACCTAACTTCATAAAGGTAATTACCTTCTTCAATTTTAGCTATTTTGGCATTAGGGAATTTAGCCATTAGCTTCTCTTTAATTTGTTTATGTTTTTCTCCTTGCTGCACTATAAGTACAATATTTTTATCGATAGAATCTTTTTCTACAAACGAGATTATTTTATCCTGAAGTATTACATTCGTAGGACGGGTTTGAAAAAAATTATCATACAAGCTAGATTCCTTTCTTGATGCAGGTGAAAAAACAGGTGTATTATGTTTTTTAAGTTCTGAAGCTACTATTTCTAAATTTGTTTGGTATAATGGCCCAATCACTACATTTGTTTCGTTAAAATCATTTTCTGCCATTATTTTTTTAATATACTCTTCATTATTACTTTTCTGAGTATCAAAAACATTAAGCTCTGTAGTTATTCCTCTTGTCCTGGCAGAATCTACAGCAATCAATACTCCACTATAAAGATCTAATGCTATTCTAAGGCTTTGCTTACTTTTAAGAAATTCTTCGGTATCTTTTCTAGCTTCAAAGTTTAAAGTATCCAAACCAAAAGGTAACATTACAGCTACTTTTTTAGGAGAGAAATTGTAAAGATTTTTATCTAAATCTATATATTTCTCTTTGGTCATATCAAAATTGGTAACCGCAGTTAATGTGTCTTTAGGAATTGTAATAACCATACCTGCTTTAAGTCCATCTCTTAAATATGGATTCATTTTAAACAAAGAATCGGCAGAAATACCTGTACGTTGTAAAATTCTAAACACAGTTTCTTTTGGTTTTACTTCATATAACTCAAATCCAGGTTGAATTGAATCCTTTAGAGAGACAAAAATAGTCGTAGGTACCGTAATTTGCATTCCGATAGGAAAACTAGGGTTCATATTAGGATTGAGTTTTTCTAACTCTGCTATGGTGATCCCGTGTCTTCTTGCAATATTATATTTAGTATCTTTTGGTTTTATTGTATATCTGGTTGTAGCAGATATTCTAGAATTGGTTGGATCTGTAATTATTTCACCTTGCGAAGGCTTATCTTCATATACTGGTATTCTTATTTTATCTTTCTTCTTTATCTGCTCTGCATACAATCGTTTATTATTCTTTTTTATATCCTCAACTGTAATTTTATATTTCTTCGCTATACCATATAACGTTTCTTTTCTTTTAACTTTATGAGTAATATATCGAATAATTTTTCGCTCTTTAGGAATAATTTTCAAGCTATCAAGTACAGTATCTTTTCCTTTTTCAGGAATCGCATCAATAGCAGTAGGATCCTTTTTTATAATTTTACCTACATTTAGTATTTGTCCTATATTAATCCCTTTATCAGCTTCTGGATTAAGCAAATAAATAGTTTCTATACTGATATTGTATTTTTTAGACAAACTGTATACAGTATCATCTTTTTCTACAACATGGGTATTATACTCCTGATCATCTGTGATTGGAATAGCTAAAATTTCTCCTTCATTAATTCCTTCTTTTGCTGTTGGGTTTATTCTATATATAGCTTCTGGAGTTGTATTATAACGTTTAGCTATTCTATATACATTTTCTCCTTTTTCAACAGTATGACTTTTATATTGCTGTGCAAAAGTTGAACCTGATACTATCAACAACAGAAATATCAATAAGAACTTTTTCATGTATTTATCCGATTTGTTTTTAATTCCCTAACTGTTTAATTTGTATATTTCTATTCCCATTCTATCGTTGCCGGAGGCTTAGAACTAATATCATACACTACTCTATTAACGCCTTTTACTCTGTTTATTATTGCATTAGAGGTTTTTTGTAAAAACTCATAAGGTAGATTTACCCAATCTGCCGTCATCCCATCTGTACTTTCTACAGCTCTTAATGCTACACAATTTTCATAAGTGCGTTCGTCCCCCATTACTCCCACACTTTGCACAGGTAACAAAATAGCCCCTGCCTGCCAAACCTTATTATAAAGTCCATTTTCTTTTAATCCATTAATAAAGATAGCATCTACTTCTTGCAAGATAGCAACTTTCTCTAGTGTAATATCTCCCAATATTCGAATTGCCAATCCAGGACCAGGAAAAGGATGTCTTCCTAATAATTCTGGATCGAGTTCCATCGATGCTCCTACTCTACGCACCTCATCTTTAAATAACATACGTAATGGTTCTACGACTTTTAATTTCATAAAATCTGGTAATCCACCAACATTATGGTGAGATTTAATCGTAGCAGAGGGACCATTAACAGATATAGATTCTATTACATCTGGATAAATTGTTCCTTGCCCTAACCATTTTGCATCTTCTATTTTATGTGCTTCATCATCAAATACTTCTATAAAAATCTTTCCTATAATTTTTCGTTTTCCTTCGGGATCGCTTTCTCCAGCCAATGCATCCAAAAAACGTGCCGAAGCATCAACTCCTTTAACATTAAGCCCCATTCCTTCATACTGTTCTAATACTGCAGAGAATTCATTTTTACGCAACAATCCGTTATTCACAAAAATACAGTGCAAGTTTTCACCAATAGCCTTATGCAACAACACTGCAGCTACTGTAGAATCTACACCTCCGCTTAAACCTAATACAACTTTATCATTACCTATTTTTTCCTTAAGCTCTGCTACCGTAGCATCTACAAAAGAACCTGGTGTCCAATCGGGTCGAACATCTGCTATTTTGATTAGGAAATTCTCTAATAATTGTTTTCCATCGGTAGAATGATATACTTCTGGATGAAATTGAATAGCATAAGTTTGCTCATTTTCTATCCTATATGCTGCATTTTCTACATCTTCTGTACTTGCTAATCTAACAGCTCCGGCAGGAAGTTTCTTTATGGTATCACTATGACTCATCCATACCTGAGAACCTTTTGTAATATTTTCAAAAAACTGTTCTCCCTCCTGTACAAATGATAAATTTGCCCGACCATACTCTCGTGTATTTGATGGGGCCACTTCTCCTCCGCTAAAATGAGCCAGGTACTGAGCACCATAACAAACAGCCAAAAGTGGTTTGCTACCTCGAATTGCAGATAAATCAGGATGAGGAGCATCTTCTCCTCTAACAGAGAAAGGAGAACCAGAAAGGATCACTGCTTTAAAGTCTGATATATTCTCGGGTAAATTATTATAAGGGTGTATCTCACAATATATATTTAACTCTCTAACTCTTCGTGCAATTAGCTGAGTATATTGCGATCCGAAATCTAAAATAAGTACGTTGTTTTGCATAGGCAAAAATAAAATTAAATTACAACCCTCGAAATCCTAAAAGGAATAATTTTTAATATTATTTATTATCTAAGTTTTTAGGCAACATTATTCTTATAATACAAGCAATTACCAAAAACCTTCTATCTAAACCAATTAACCGTTCGTCGACATTTAATCGCACTTCGTCGACTACAGTCATTATAAACGACACAATCATTTTAAATTTACATCAGAAACCTTCTAACGCCCAATACGATGAATAACTTTACTTTGAAACTTGCCATAATTATCATTCTTTTTTCTAATACAAGGTGTTTTGCCAATGACACTGAGCACAGTATAAAGGTTTCTGATCAACAGATATCGAGTCTTATGATAAAAATTCCTAACACCACGATAGATCAAAATATAATATCTAACACTTCACTAAGTAAAAAAAATGAGGTTCTTACCATGTCTATTTTAGAATTTATTAAAGAACATACTGATCCGTATAAAAAGAAAAATGAGGCTCAAGGTAGCTGGATCAAAAGCACTAAATGGATTAAAGATCCTAATTGGATAAAAAAAGAGTTGGTATAGTTAATTATATAAATGTATAAAACGCCTGTAGTTCACCTCCCAAATTAGACAAAAGTATCTGTATGCACTACTTATTATTTCGCAATCAATCGTGTTTTACTTTCACTAGTCTTTCATACGATAAAAAAACCACTACAGTTTCTAATCATAGTATGACATATTATTTCATCTTTATTTTATCATGATAAAACACTCTTAGTAACGTTTTTTATCAATTTACAATTCCAAAACGTACAACGGATAATAATTAAAACCTTTATATCGAAGGTTTAAATAGGTAAACTAAAATTAACAAATCCATACATTCTATTAACATCAAAAAAAATATCCTAGGCTTCAGCTCCTTTTTTTTACTAATCTTACAGAACATGTCCCCTTTTTGTCCCCCTACTTTTTTTTTATTCTATTTCTATCAGTAATAATTTTGAAGAACAAAACTAGTTTCCGACTTTTAATAAAACACACAAAATGAAGAAATACATACCAATAAATTAACAAAATAAAGTTAGCCCTTTTGTCCCAACCTTTTTGTGTACTTCTCTACCAGAATTCTGGTAGAGAAGTATTTCAATAAAACATGAATTATTATTTCACCACCTCTCCTTTAAGCTCTTTTAAACTGCAAATCAAAGCATTACTTTTAACTGCAAAACCACTTTTAATGAAACCCCACTATTCTACTTATATACTTCTAACGATCCTATTTGTTATTAATATACTATCTGCTCAAAACAAAAAAGTCGTAGATAGTTTAGTTTTACTAGTTTCCAACAAAAAAACTGCCGACACTACACTAGTATTAGCCTATAATGATCTTGGCATTCAATATGCAACTTCAAGCCCAAAACAAGCAAAAATCTACATCAACAAAGCACTTATAATAGCTAAACGCATTCAAAAACCAAGAGGTATTGCTGGTGCATATAACTGTATGGGAATTGTATACTATTACCAAAGAGAATTGGATTCTGCACTAGTTTACTTTAAAAAAGCATTGACTATCAATAAAGAGATATCTCACCAATGGGGTCAGGCATCTGCTTTACACCAGATCGGAGCCATTTATAATCTTCAAGGAAATTACCACGAAGCAATACAAAGTTTTCAAGAATCTGGTAAAATTTTTAAATCTAAAAACGATTCTCTTTCTTTTGCTAAATCTATAGAAAACATAGGTGTTTCATATAACCAGATGAGGCATCGACCAAAAGCAATCGAATATTTTCTAAAAGCAATACAACTTCATGAAAAAATCAATGATCCCACAGGAGTAGGTCGTGGATACTATCACATTAGTCACATATTGATAAGTCAACATAAGTACGAAGAGGCATTAGAATATCTAAAGGAAGGATTGTCTAAAATAGAAAAAGATGGAAACAAGCAATCTATAGCCTCAATTTCACAAAATATAGGCAGATGTTATAAAGGTCTAAAACAATATGATAAAGCATTAGATTATCTACAAAGAGTACTGGACTACAAAAAATCGATAGGACTTAAAAAAACAATCGCATCTAACCAATACATCATAGGTAATACGTATTATGAAAAAGGAGAATATTACACTGCTATGCGATACTATGAAAAAGTATTGTCGAATTATCCAACCACAGGAAACAACAAATCAAAGTTATCTATATATAATGCTATTGCGAATACCTATTTAAAATTAAAAAAAACAGATCTGGCAAAACATTACATTTCAAAAGCGATTACTATTAATAAAACAAACAAAGACCTGAAAAGAGAAAAAGAAATCAATCATATCTTATCTCTTATTGCAGAGCAGGAAGGAAAAAGTAGGCAAGCATTACAATTTTACAAAAATTATGAGCGATTAAAAGATTCTTTATACGTTTTAGAAAACCAGAAGCGTGTAGGTGAACTACAAATCATTTTTGAAACCGAGAAAAAAGAGCGTCAAATCACAATGAAAAATACTGAAATTGAATTGCTCGAACAAAAAGCCAAGATGGATAATTTACAACAACTACTCTTGATCATTGGACTTGGGTTATTCATGATTATTTTTGGTTTAAGTTTTTATGTTTTCAGGCTAAAAATAAAACGTTCAATTTTAGAAAAACAAAAACTAAATTCAGAATTGAATTATAAAAAGAATGAATTAACTACTTACGCATTACATATTGCTAAAAAGAATAAAGTCCTGGAGAATTTAAGGAATGAAGTAAACCTTATCAAACATTCTGAGCCTCAAAATGCTCAATACAACTATCAAAAACTAATACAAACCATTAACTTTGATCTGAGAGACGATGAGAACTGGGAGAATTTCAGAAAATATTTTGAACAAGTTCACAAAGGTTTTTATTGCCGAATCAAAAAGAAATATTCTCATGTGACTACAAATGAATTACGATTTTTAGCACTTCTTAAAATGAATTTATCCTCTAAAGAGATCGGTAATATTCTCAATATCTCGCAAGAAGGAGTAAAAAAGGCTCGTTATAGGCTCCGGAAAAAACTAAACCTATCACCCGATTGCTCCTTACAAGATTTGATTTTAAACCTATAGATAGAGGGGCTACCCTCTATTCTTTCAAAATCAAGAACTCTCCTTTTAAAGGATCCAGGTACTTCATTAATCTTGGAATTAAATCAGAACCATACTCCAGATAGAATTCTGCAAAGTTCTTATTACGTTCTTGCAAACTTTGATTAGGAAAAAGCTCATTTTGTAGCGTCGTTAAGCGTTTTACATGATCACCTAATTTGCGTCTTTGTGCTTTCAACAATCGTTTTTCTAAAACATCTAATCCCTTAAGTTGTTTTATTTCTTGCGCTTTTACCGCATTATTAAAAGTTACATCTGTTTGCTCTGCCAGCTTATACATTGCTTCAAACTGCTCTTTTAAATGTTTACGCTGCGGATCAAAATCAATATTTATATTAGAAATACGACGTACCTTAAGGTTAATTAACTCATGTTGTTTCAGAAATAACTCAGTATCAGAAACATTAAGTTTTTCTATTTTTTCGGCTTGCTTTTTGGTTTGAATCAGCACCGAATTACGAAGTAACAACATAGGAAATGGTATATCTACATTTTCAAAATAGTCTTTCAACTCTAACCAATATGCCAATTCTCCACCACCACCAATATAACAAAGGTTAGGTAAAATCACTTCCTGATACAAAGGTCGCATCATTACATTAGGACTAAACCTCTCTGGGAACTCAGAGAGTTCTTTTAATATCTCACTCTTACTCCAAGAGATATCGGTTTCATTAACAAAATATCTTTCTTCTTTTTCAATAATTCTTTCGCGTAATCCATCTGCCAGATAAAACAAATTAATTTCTCTGGGGTTCACCTGCACTTTATATCCTTGTGCTTCTAGTTTTTCTGCTTTTGGCACTACTTTGGTATAGGCAACCTGATCTGTTAATTCTCTTTCGACAAATGGAATAAAAAGTCTTTTTAATTCACGATCATCTCCGTCTATAATTACCAGGCCATACTCTCCAAATAATTCATTAGCCAGATATCGGGTCGCATCTGCAAGATGATTATGTTGCAGATAGGCTTTCTTAAATAAGGTTTTAAGGTATTCTGCATTTTGTCCTGATCCAATTTCTGAAGAAAAAATTTCAAAAACCTTATCTAATCCTTCGGTATCAAAAACTCCTACCGCTCCTCCATCATTACGATTCCACTGTATCTTCTTTCCAAAAAGATTAAAATAATTAATCTCATCAAAATCATGATCTTCTGTTGCCATCCAATATATAGGTACGAAATCATATTGCGGATGCTTCTCTTTTAGCTCATTAGTAAGATTAATCGTAGAGATAATTTTATACAAAAAGTATAATGGTCCCGTAAAAAGATTGAGTTGATGCCCCGTAACAACAGTAAATGTAGTAGGCACATCTAATGATTCTATATTTTGGTTAATAAGATCAGAAGGATCGACACCTTTATATTGTTTGCGTAAAGCTTGCACCAATACTTTTCTATGCTCATTAGAAAAAGAGTGTTGCTTTTCTTTAATTTGATCTTTGAAGTTTCCTAATTCCGGAAAACGATTATAAAAAGGTCGTAATTCAGACTTTTGATCTAAATAATCACAAATAAGAGAAGAAAAGTAATTCGTATTGCTAAACGGAATACAGTCACTAGGCATAAGCAAAATTTTTGGTCGATAAATATACGGCAGATTGTGATCTCATCTACTTTTTTATATTTTTTTTAATAGTTTGAAAGAATTCATATACAAACCTTTATCTAAATACTAAAATTTATCAATATTCTCTATTTCAAATCCTAAATTTTAGTTAATACCGATTAAATCCTAAATTTAACTCGGTATTTTACCCCTTCTAAAAGAATTCACCGATCAATGAAAAAACTAATCATCACACTCTTTGTCGTAACTGTAACGACTTGCTTAACCTATTCTCAAAACAAATTACAATCTCCTGCCGAATTTTTGGGCTATGAAATAGGTGATCAATTTACACGTCATGCCGATGTTGTAAATTATTTTAATCATGTTGCTGGTCATTCTAATATGGTAAGTTATCATACTTATGGAAAAACAAATGAGCGAAGACCCTTAACTTATGCTATTGTTTCTTCTGAAGAAAACTTAAATAACATAGAAAACATAAGAGTAAATAATCTAAAAAATATTGGTATTGCAGAAGGTACAGCTAATCCAGAAATTGCAATTGTATGGTTAAGTTATAACGTACATGGTAATGAAGCCTCTGGTACAGAATCTGCTATGCAGACCATTTATGAATTAATTACTAAGAAAGCTGCATGGTTACAAAATACTGTAGTTATCCTAGATCCTTGTATAAATCCCGACGGTCGTGATCGATATGTAAATTGGTATAATCAAACAAAAGCTACTCCTTATAATACAGATCAAATAGCAACAGAGCATAATGAACCCTGGCCAGGCGGAAGACCAAATCACTATTTATTTGATCTTAACCGTGATTGGGCATGGGCAACCCAAGTAGAATCAAGACAACGTATCAAAGCATACAATACATGGATGCCACATATTCATGTAGATTTTCATGAGCAAGGCATCAATGAACCTTATTATTTTGCTCCGGCAGCAGAGCCTTTTCATGAGATTATAACCCCATGGCAAAGAGATTTCCAAACTCAAATCGGTAAAAACCATGCTCGATATTTTGATGCAGAAGGATGGTTATTCTTTACAAGAGAACGTTTTGACTTACTATATCCTAGTTACGGAGATACCTATCCTACGTTTATGGGAGCCATAGGAATGACATATGAGCAAGCGGGACATGGACGTGCTGGTTTAGGTATTCAAACCGACGAAGGTTATGTATTAACTCTAAAGGATCGTGCGTTACACCACACTACAACAGGATTATCAACAGTAGAGATTTCTTCTAAACAAGCTAAAAAATTAAATACCGAGTTTAAAAAGTTTTTTAATACCTCTGGTCTGAAATATAAAAGTTATGTATTAAATGGAGAAGCTGATAAGATTAATGCATTAGTAAAACTATTAGAAACCCATGACATCAAATATGGGTATACGAATACTGCAAAAATTTCGGGATTCAATTTTAAAGAAAATAAGCAAGGAAGTATTAATGCAAATGGTGCATTGGTAGTAAGTACAAATCAACCAAAAGGTAAAATGGTAAAAGTACTTTTTGAACCCAATGCCAAACTTAGCGACCCACTTACTTATGATATTACTGCCTGGAGTGTACCACATGCATATGGATTAGACGCTATAGCTTCGACTTCGTTAATACCTGCCAATGGGAATAAAAAAGCTAATACTATAAACAATACAGCTAATACATCTGGTGCAGGTTATATCACTAAATGGAATAGTATCGATGATGCTGCTTTTATGGCTGATTTACTTCGACATAATATTAGAGTACGTTTTAGTGAAAAAGATTTTAGTAATGGTACAGAGAACTTTAAAAAAGGTAGTCTTATTATTACCAAAAGTGACAATCGAAAAACTAAAAACTATGATAAAACGGTTATCGATATTGCCAATACTCATCAAAGAAAACTATATACAGCCCCTACCAGTTTTTCTAGTAAAGGGGTAGATTTTGGTTCTCCAGATGTAAAACTCATCAACAACCAACGCATTGCAGTGTTAAAAGGTAGATACACCTCTTCTTTAAGCTATGGAGAGATTTGGTATTTTTTCGAACAACAGCTTAAATTTCCTATTACCTCAATTGACACAGATTATTTTAAGAATATCGATCTTGCCAAGTATGATGTCTTAATTATGCCAAACGGATATTACAACAGTTATTTAGACAAAGGAGCTTTAGATAAATTGAAAGGATGGGTAAGTAGTGGTGGTAAAGTAATAGCGATTGGTAATGCAGTAAGAACCTTTGCCGATAAAAAAGGGTTTGATCTTAAGAAGAATAAGACCGATAAAAAGGAAAAAGACTCTATCGGCAACCTTACTCCATATGATCAACGTGAACGAAAAAGCGTAAAGAATTTTATTACAGGAAGTATTTTTAAAACCAAAGTAGATCATTCACACCCAATGGCTTTTGGATACGATGACACCTATTTTAGTCTAAAATTAGGAAGTAGTTCTTATAAATTTCTTCAGAACGGATACAATATTGCTTATATAGAAAAACCACAAAGTGTTTCTGGATTTGCAGGTGCAGATGCCCTTAAAAACCTAAACAACTCTTTGGTTTTTGGTGAATCAAGAGTGGGTAGCGGAAGCATTATCTATATGGTAGATAATCCATTATTCAGGTCCTTCTGGGAAAATGGAAAGCTTTTCTTTGTTAATGCTATCTTCTTTGCTAACAATAATAAATTTAGAATTTAAATTAAATAATCATGATTAACTCACAACTCTCTACAACTTTTAAGACCGTAGCTTTATCGGCTATTGTGCTTTTAGCCAGTTGTAACCAAAAGAAAGAAACTGTGAAAACTACAGCAGAATC
Source organism: Aquimarina spinulae (assembly GCF_943373825.1). Lineage (NCBI taxonomy): Bacteria > Pseudomonadati > Bacteroidota > Flavobacteriia > Flavobacteriales > Flavobacteriaceae > Aquimarina > Aquimarina spinulae. Next base: position 668,884 of record NZ_CALSBP010000002.1, read on the forward strand.
AGAACCTAAAGAGACAACAAATGTCTTATTAGAAGAATGGACTGGACCATATGAGGGTACTCCTGCATTCGATAAAATGAATGTCACCGATATAAAACCAGCTCTCGAAAAAGGAATGGAACTTAATCTTAAAGAAATCGATGAGATTGCGAATAACGCCGAGGCTCCTACTTTTGAAAATACCATTGTTGCTATGGAGAGAGCCGGAGCAGAGCTTGATAGAATTTTTACATACTATGGTATTCTAAGTAGTAATATGTCTTCACCAGAATTTAGAGACGTTCAAAAAGAAATGGCTCCTAAACTATCAGAATTTAGTTCTAAAATATCGCAAAACGAAAAATTGTTTAAACGTATTAAAACCGTTTATGACAATGCTCAAAAAACGCCATTAGAGGCAGATCAACAACGTGTGGTAGAGCTTACTTATAAGTCTTTTGCCATGAATGGGGCAGAATTAGACGAAGAAAAGAAGAAACGTTATGCAGCAATCAACAAAGAATTATCAGAACTGTATACCAATTTTTCAAATAATGTATTAGAAGATGAAGAAGGATATGTTACCTATCTTACTAAAGATCAATTAAGTGGTTTATCAGAACCCTTGATCAAGGCATATGCAAAAGCAGCTACAGATAGAGATCAGGATGGTAAATATGCAATAACTAATACAAGATCTTCTATGGATCCTTTCCTTACGTATTCTGATGAACGTGCTATACGTGAAAAAGTATGGAAGAATTATTATTCTCGTGGAGATAATGGTGATGATAAGGATAATAATGAAAATATCGCCAAAATCCTGAAACTAAGAAAAGAACGTGTTGGATTATTAGGACATGATAACTATGCAGACTGGAGGCTTCAAAACCGTATGGCTAAGAATCCTGACAATGCAATGAAACTTATGAATGCTGTTTGGCCAGCTGCCATAGCCAGGGTAAAAGAAGAAGTAACCGATATGCAGACCGTGGCAGATGCAAACGGAGATAAGATAACAATCGAACCATGGGACTATCGTTACTACGCAGAAAAAGTAAGAAAAAAGAAATACGACCTGGATTCTGATGAAGTAAAACAATATTTACAATTAGATAAATTAAGAGAAGCTATGTTCTTTGTAGCAGGCGAATTATTTAATTTTAAATTTACCCCTGTTGAAGAAGGTAAAGTTCCTGTTTTTCATGAAGATGTAAAAGTATGGGAAGTAAATGACAAAACCTCTGGAGAACATATCGGTCTATGGTATCTCGATCCATTTGCAAGACCTGGTAAGCGATCTGGAGCATGGGCTACTACGTATAGAAGTCATACCACTTTTGATGGTAAAAAGAATGTACTCGCTTCTAATAATTCTAATTTTGTTAAACCAGCTCCGGGAGAAGCAGTTTTAGTATCATGGGATGATGCAACTACTTTTTTCCATGAATTTGGTCACGCTTTACACTTCTTTGCTTCAGAAGTAAGGTACCCAACTCTTAATGGTGGTGTACGTGATTATACAGAGTTTCAATCTCAATTGTTAGAACGTTGGTTATCTACCGATAAAGTCATTGACAATTATCTGGTACATTACAAAACCGGAGAAGCAATCCCAAAAACACTAGTTGATAAAATTAAAAAAGCGGCTACTTTTAATCAAGGGTTTGCTACAACAGAATACCTGGCTTCTGCCTTAATGGATATGAAATTTCATTTAGCAGACCCAACCAATATCGATGTAGATAAATTTGAAAAGGAAACTCTTACAGAATTAAATATGCCAAAAGAATTAGTGATGCGCCATCGCACACCACATTTTGGGCATGTGTTTTCTGGAGAAGGATATGCTACCGCTTATTATGGATATATGTGGGCAGATGTACTTACCTCTGATGCAGCAGAAGCTTTTGCCGAAGCTCCAGGAGGATTTTATGATAAAGAAGTTGCCGCTAAACTGGTAAAATATCTTTTTGCACCACGCAATGCTATGGATCCAGCAGAAGCGTATCGCAAATTTAGAGGACGTGATGCTAAAATCGAAGCCTTAATGAGAGACAGAGGATTCCCGGTTCCTAAGTCGTAACCAAAAATAACATGTAATTAAAATACACATATGCCATTATAACAGAAGGTATATGTGTATTTTTATATAGAAGAGAGTTCTACTTCATTATAAAAATTAAACCATATGAAGTATAGAATAGATATAGTTGTAATAAAAGAACTAATAAGAAGCTTTTATGAAATACATATATAAATCAGCATTTGTACTTTGCGTTCTTGTACTTTTTTTTAATGGAAAAAAATATCAAAAAAAATCATCTATGGATATCGTTAGAGGACTTAAGCCTGCCATTACCGAGTTTACCGATTTAGAGCAAAAACTCGTTATAAAAGTTGCCGAAAAACTAAAAAACAATGGATTTCCGGTTGATGATGTAACAAGAGTTCACCTCAAAAAAAGAATGCTTAATGACAAAGATTATTATGTTAAGAATGAAATCACATTTTTTGTGAACCCCGCAGTTTATAAAGAAGATGAATTTAACTGGGGAATAGAAACAATCACTATAGATTGGGAAGACCCTTCTGTCATAAGAACACCAGATGGAGGTATCGAGTTTGTGGTAGGTAACAAAATAAAACCCGAAGATCTTGTGATGAATCTTTATGGGATGAACGATTCTTATTCATACCATACACTTTTAAAAAATCATGATAGTATTATAAAAAAAACAAATAATGCCTTATTATTCAATAATTTAGAAGAAATTAAGCATTTCACTTCTCAAGGGATTGCAGGGTTACTTAGAAATTATCTAATTGTAATAACGGCATATAATGAAAACGAAAATGTATATGAAATGGCGATAAGAAGAATAGATCATGACCTTATTGATTTGAAGCATTTCAATAAACTCTTTGAGCAGTATCGTTTAAAAATAGATATAAATACATCAAAAATAGAAGTGTTAGATAGTTTTGACCCTACCTTCTTTCCTAACCCAGCTACAGTGCCACCAATTAAAAAGAAATTTTAAAAAACAAAACACAGCATGATAATTCAGGATTTAGGATATACCAATGCCCTAGAGCAATTTAGAATCGAACAAAATTTGGATTCTTTTGAGGTTGGCAGAATACTATCTGAGCATAAAGAAAGATATGTTATTAAGACTCCTACACATGAATTTGATGCCGAACTCATTGGTAATTTAAGATACACAGCAGAAAGTAGGTATGATTTTCCGGCTGTTGGGGATTGGGTTGCTTTTTCTGAATATGATGAAGACAAAGCTCTAATCCATGCTATTTACCCTCGAAACTCTATCATAGAAAGACAAGCCGTTGGTGCATCAGGAAAAGTGCAAATAATTGCAACAAATATTGATTATGGTCTCATTGTTCAGGCTGTTAATAGAGATTTCAATATCAATAGATTAGAAAGATATCTAACGATCTGTAATGCTTCTAAAGTTGAACCTATTATTATTTTAAGCAAGATTGATTTGCTAGATGAGGCCGGTTTGCAGAATATCATAAACCAAATAAAACAACGAATCAAAGACATTACAATACTTACGGTTAGTAACCAAATAGCCAAAGGATATGATACTCTAAATCAAATTATCCAAAAAGGAAAAACGTACTGTTTACTTGGATCTTCTGGAGTTGGAAAATCTACTCTTCTTAATAACCTTGCCGGCAAGCTACAAATGAAGACAGGAGAAATAAGTGCAAGTGTAAACAAAGGAAAGCATATTACAAGTCACCGAGAGTTAATTGTATTGGATGATGGAGGGATTTTGATTGATAACCCCGGAATGCGAGAGGTTGGAATTGCTGATACATCAAGTGGATTAGAGACTACATTCGAAACCATTATCGAATATGCCGAAAATTGTAGATTTAAAGATTGCACACATGTGCATGAGCAAGGCTGTGCCATATTGGAAGCTGTTGAAAATGGCGAAATTGATAAAGATTCGTATCTCAATTTTCGAAAAATGGAAAAAGAAAAAATACATTTCGAGTCAGATGTCAAAGAGAGAAAAAAGAAAGATAAAGACTTAGGAAAAATGATTAGAAATGTTCAAAAGCAGAGAAGAAATAATAAATACTAATAAAATGTAATCAATATATGAATAACAGCATAAACCTGGAACCAGAAAAAATTATTAAAACCATCGATCTACTCGAAAAACGAGTTTCGGATCGATTTCCTGATTCGGGACTTAGAAAAGTTTGCTTTCAATTCCTACATACTGCTCAAAAAAGTAAACAAAATATTGATTGGATCTCTTCTCCAAATATTTTACTTCGCGTATTTTCTCATATGATCATACTAATTGGTTTAGGAGGATTGATCTATAGTATCACTTACATTGATTTACAAATTGAAAATACTACTCTTGCCAATGTTGTTACGATTTCTGAAGCTATTTTTAATGACATTATACTATTAGGAGCTGCAATTTTTTTCCTTTTTTCACTAGAATCCAGACTAAAAATGAAACGAGCACTAAAATCTCTTAACGAACTCAGAGTAATTGCTCATGTTATTGATATGCATCAATTAACAAAAGATCCAAACGTCACTGATGCACCAGAATGTGCTACAGAAAACTCCCCTAAACGAACCTTTACTAACTTTCAGCTTCAGCGATATCTTGATTATTGTTCTGAAGCTACAGCCTTGGTTGGTAAAGTTGCGGCACTATATTCTCAAAGCCTACCCGACGAAAAAGTAGTAAGAGCAGTAAATGAAATCGAAATATTAACAACAGGATTAAGTAGAAAAATATGGCAAAAACTCATCATATTAAACGAACTAAAAGCCAATACACAATAATTAGCTAACACAAAAAACAACCTAAAATCTATTCAAGTAATAAAAATAAAAACATGAATCAAGATACTATAATCAAACAGATAACAACAGATCTTCTAGAAAGCTTTACCTTCTTTGCAGATTCTAATTATACCGGATATGACCCTTTACATCCGGTTTCTAAGATTGTATTTGCCGCACAGGGAGAGATCACAACACCTCCGGATTTAGGCTTTATGGGATATGGTGGTGGATCAGAAGGAGAAGCCTTTAGTGATTGCGGGGTATTAGATTTAGAAGTATTTTTCCCGTTAAATGAAGAAGGTGATTATTATCGTGAAGATAATCACGAGTATAAAGAAAAATGTTTTCATAATGCTTGCCAGGCAGTTTTGCAAGGTCTTACTGCTATTGCTAAGAGTGATAAATTTCAAAAAATACCTAAAGAAGGACCTGTGGTATTTGTCCTAAACTTGATAGATCAATTTAATAAAGTATTATGTCGTATCCATCCTGACGGAGAAGTAGAATTACCACCAAAAAAGGAGTAGTATAAAATGAAAAAAATCAAATTTCTATTCATAATAATGATACTCTTCTCCTGCAATAGCAACAAGGAACATATTCCTATAAAAAAAGATGTTAAACAAGAGAGTAGTAAAAAAGACTTTACTAATTTTATTACTAATGGTTTTGAAATCGCTGTAGTTCAAAATGAAAAGAAGATAGCGTTTGGAGATTTGAATCAAGATGGTTATCAGGATTTTGTGGCTGTACTAGTGAATTCGAATACCAATATAGAGGATGCCGATCCCGAAGAAGTTAGAATTGCTATATACGAAGGATCAGAAAATGATAGGTATACACAAAAAGCCCTAAGCGGAAACTTAACTTCTGCATTTATTTATAATGAAAATCCAACGCTTAAAATAACACCTCTAATACTAAGTGTTAGTCATCAATCTATGCGACACGATTATGAAATAAAATTTAGATTCGAAAAAAAACATAATGATTATATGCTTATTGGCTCAGAATTAAATAACTACGGGAATGCTACTCATGATGGGGCGGGAAACACAAGCATTAATTTTTTAACAAAAACAAAAATTAAGAAGCTATTAGCGTATGATCATGAAAAAGAAAAATTAAAAGAACTACAACCTGTAGTTACAAAAATCGAAGAAAGTCTAATATCAATTACTCAAATTAGTGATCTGAACATATATAAAATCATAGGAAGTGAATAAAAATCAATACTTTATATAAAAATTTCATACTCATCAATACTTTATCAATCATGAAAACAATTAAAATTTTAGTATTCATTCTAGTCATAACAGGAGCCTTGTTTTCCTGTAAAAAGAATACAACAACAAAAGAGGCATCTCAAGAAACCGTTGAGAATAAGGAATTCAAAGTCGATTTTGAGAAATTTACACTCGATAATGGATTACAGGTGATATTACATATTGATCGATCAGACCCTGTTGTTGCTGTTGCCCTAACTGCACACGTAGGTTCTGCACGCGAAAAAGAAGGAAGAACTGGTTTTGCTCACCTATTCGAGCATTTACTTTTTCTAGAATCGGAAAACTTAGGAAAAGGTGGATTAGATAAAATGAGTGCTCGCATTGGTGGATCAGGAGCAAATGGTTCTACAAGTCAGGATCGCACAAACTATTACCAAACTGTACCTAAAGATGCACTTGAAAAAATGATCTGGGCAGAAGCTGATAAATTAGGTTTTTTTATTAATACTGTTACCGATCCCGTTCTCGCCAAAGAAAAGCAAGTGGTTAAAAATGAAAAGCGCCAGAGCGTAGATAATCGCCCTTATGGACATGTCAATTACGTAATCGATAAAAACATGTATCCCGCAGACCACCCATATAGCTGGCAGGTAATTGGGTCATTAGAGGATTTACAAAACGCTACATTACAAGATGTAAAAGATTTCTACAATCATTGGTATGTCCCTAATAATGTTACACTTACTATAGCCGGAGATTTTGATTCAGATCAGGCTAAAGCATGGGTGCATAAATATTTTGATGAAATTAAACGCGGAGAAGATATCCCTGCATTAGAAAAACGTCCTGTGGTTTTGACAGAAACCAAAAAATTACATTATGAAGATAATTTTGCACGTCTTCCGCAATTAACGATGACCTGGCCAACCGTACCAGTATATCATTCCGACTCATATGCTTTAGAAGTACTTTCTACCTATTTATCTGAAGGAAAAAAAGCTCCTTTCAATAAAGTATTGGTAGAAGACAAACAGCTCTCTCCCGAAATTACCATGTTTAATTTTGGATCAGAATTAGCTGGTCAATATCATTTGATCATTCGTGGATTTGAAAAAACAGATCTAAACACTATCGACAGCGCTGTTTCTGAAGCTTTTGCAAAATTTGAAACCGAAGGCATCTCACAAGAAGATCTTGATCGTATTAAAGCAAGCCAGGAAACTGCATTTTACAATGGGTTATCTAGTGTGCTGGGTAAAGGGTTTCAGCTAGCGCAATATGAGATTTTTGCAGGAGATCCCGGTTTTATTAACCAGGATGTAAAAAATATCCTTGCAGTAACTATTGATGATGTAAATAGAGTATATAATCAATATATCAAAGGGAAACATTATGTTGCGACAAGCTTTGTTCCTATCGGACAGAGTAATTTGGCTTTAAAAGATTCTAAACTTGCAGAAGTAGTCGAGGAAAAAATTGTAGCAGGAGCAGAAGAAAATTTTGATGCCAGTATAGTGGCAGATTATAAGAAAACCTCATCTAGTTTTGATCGATCTACAGAACCGCCATATGGAGATACTCCTGAGGTTACCGTACCACAGGTATGGCAAGATCAGTTTTCGTCAGGAATTGAAGTATACGGAATACAAAATGATGAAGTTCCTCTGGTACAATTTAGGATAAACATAAGAGGAGGTTTATTATTAGAAAAACCTGATAAAGTAGGTGTATCAAATTTATTGGCACAACTCATGACTAAAGGCACCCAAAACAAAACTACAGAAGAATTAGAAAATGCGATAGAAAGCCTGGGCGCATTTATTAATATTTCGGCAAGAGACGAAAGTATTATAATAAGTGGGAGTACTTTATCCAGAAACTATAATAAAATTATGGCTTTGGTAGAAGAAATGATTCTTCTGCCAAGATGGGATCTTAAAGAGTTTGAGTTAATCAAACAAAGTGTTATTAGCCAGATTCAACAAGAAAAAGCAAGTCCCATAAGCATTGCTAGTAACGAATATGCTAAACTAAGCTACGGAAAAGATCATATTCTTTCTCATAATAATTTAGGCACAGAAACTTCTGTATCTACTATTACAATAGAAGATCTTAAACACTATTATAACGCTAATATAGTTCCTAATGTTACCAAAATTCATGTGGTAGGTGATATTACAAAAACTATGACAAAAACATCTCTAGCAAACCTCAATACCAAATGGCAGCACAAAGAGGTCAAATTCCCGGCTTTAGACGCACCTAAAGCTCCGCAGCAATCCAAAGTATATTTTTATGATGTACCCGATGCTAAACAATCTCAATTGCGATTTGGGTATCCTGCATTAGCAGCAACAGACTCGGATTATTATCCAGTACAGATTATGAATTATCGCCTGGGTGGTGGTGGTTTTGCTTCACAACTCACACAACAATTACGAGAAGGTAAAGGATACACCTATGGTATACGCTCTGGATTTTCGGGAAGTACTATCCCTGGAATGTTTACGATATCTAGTGGTGTAAGATCTAATGTCACCTATGAATCAGCTGATTTGGTTAAAGAAATTCTGAATAATTACGGAAAAAATTATACTCAAGATGATTTAGATATCACAAAAAGTTCTTTAATAAAAAGTAATGCAAGAGCTTTTGAAACCTTTAATTCTAAATTGAATATGCTAACTAATATGAGTACGTTTCAATATCCAAAAGATTATGTTACACAACGAGAGGCAATTGTAAATAATATGACCGTAGATGAGATCAAAAAACTAACGGGTACATATCTAGACCCTAATAAAATGATTTATCTTGTGGTAGGTGATGCAAAAACACAGCTCAAAAAACTAGAACAGTTAGGTTTTGGCACTCCTGTTTTATTAAATGAAGAAAATACCGCAGTTAAGGATTAAAGTTTCTGATTTATTGTTGTAGAAACTTCTTAAATAGTAAACACAGGCCTATTCTGAAATAAGTTCAGAATAGGCCTGTGTTGTATTCATTGTATTGATAATCGAAATCTATATTTTACCTCTTGTAATCAATCCATAGTCTCTTATCGTATAGCGATTAAAAGGCATTATTTGTAAAACGACTTTTTAACATATACACAGAGTCTTTGAAAATATAATTAACTAAATTTTATCAGTATCCATCAGTGAAACATATCTAATTAACTAAATGATTTTGTATTTTTAAATTAAGGAAATAGAAGAATATAAAAAGAATTTTAACCCGAACGCTACAGCAGCTTATTTTATTCCAAAATGAAACGGATACATGCATTTGAATTTGAGGATTTACATTGGTTTCCTAAGAACTTACGAAACTATATGACCGATTTTTTACAATTTGGATCAAACATATTTGACATCTATAAAAGCGTTGTCCCTATTCTCGAAAGAGGAATAAAAAGTGCAGGAAACAACAAAATAATTGATATTGCTTCTGGCGGTGGAGGCGGTTTAATCAAACTTGCCGGGCACTTAAAAAAGAATAATCTGATATTAAAAATCACTCTTTCTGACTATTATCCCAATCTGCATGCTTTTAAGAGAACAAAATCAAAAATGCCGGATGTTTTTGATTTTATTGACTACCCTGTAGATGCAATGAATGTTCCTTCAGAATTAAAAGGCTTTAGAACACAGTTTACATCACTGCATCATTTTAAGCCAGAAAATGCAAAAGCTATTTTTCAGAATGCTATAGACACCAATCAGTCTATTGGAGTTTTTGAACCACAACAAAGAAATATCAAAAGCATGATTCCTATGCTCCTATCCCCTATTACGGTTATATTAATGACTCCTTTTATAAGACCTTTTAAGCCAGGCAGGATATTATTTACCTATCTCATTCCGGTATTACCACTATTTATACTTTGGGATGGAGTAATTTCTGTATTGAGAACATATACAATTTCTGAGTTGAAACAAATGATTTCTGAATTGAATAACAGCAATAGTTTTGATTGGGAAATTGAAGTAAAAAAAGGAAAACCGAGTGAAATTCTATATGTATTAGGTATTCCAAAAGAAAATTAATTATTGATATCAATGACTATGAAAACAGTTCTACACAAATCAAATACCAGAGGAAAAGCAGAATATGGATGGTTAAATTCTCATCATTCTTTTAGTTTCGCAAATTATTATGATCCAAAAAGAATGAACTTTGGGGTATTACGTGTGCTTAATGATGATATAGTTGCCCCAGGTATGGGTTTTAAGAAACATCCACATGATAATATGGAAATTATATCTATTCCTTTAGAAGGTGACCTCGAGCATAAAGATAGTATAGGAAACACTACGGTTATAAAACAAGGAGATATACAAGTAATGAGTGCGGGTACAGGAGTATTTCATAGCGAGCATAATAAAAATAGGGATCGTGATGTAAAATTTCTACAGATTTGGATCGTCCCTAATAAAAAAGATGTCGAACCCAGGTATGATCAAATTACTTTGAACTCTAAAAACTTACAAAATCAACTATACCAGATTCTCTCTCCTAACACAGACGATTTGGGAGTATGGATACATCAGGATGCCTGGTTTTATATAGGTGAATTAGAAATGGGGAATGTACAGAATTATACACTAAAAGATCCTAAAAGTGGAGTGTACACATTTGTACTAGATGGTGATGTAACAATAGAAAACCAAAACTTACATAAAAGAGATGGATTTGGTTTATGGGAAACAGATCACATTAAAATTAAGGCTGATAGTAATTCAAAAGTATTACTAATGGAAGTACCAATGACTAATTAATTTCGACGATAATGTATTTGTAAAACTTCATTTTTAAGTAAAAACACATATAGTTAAATTAAATTTTTTAATTCTACCTATTAACAAGATATATCTCTTCCTCTTTTTAATAATACATAATAACCAGCAAAAACCGGTTATTGATGATTTTTCGATAACAAACACCCAAAAAAACTCAGTTAATGTTATCTAATTGTTAATTATTAACCTTATTAGAATGACTTCAGTGTTAGCAAATTTTCAATAAAACAGTTTAAAAATTGACAAAGTCATTCTTGTCTTAATAAGATATTGGCAATTAAGAATTCTCTCCGTACTCTTATTGAAAACTCCATAATTTATTCTTTTCAAAACTTCTCATTATCAAATAATTCGTTAGCAAGATTTTAATATTTCCTGTCATTTTTTTAGATACATTTGCCGCCGATTTAAATGAGTAAAATTTTAATCCAAAATAGAATTTAAAACGATGATCAAAAAATAGTTTCTCTTTATACGAGTATAGAGTTAGCCAAAAAACAAAAGAATCTATTTAAAAGAGGCTGTCCTTATAGGCAGCCTCTTTTGCTTTGATTGCTTTTCTTAAATTTTCATCTCCTAAAAAGCATTATTTTTTCTGTGATAATAAAAAAACCATCCCTAGTTAACAGGATGGTTTTTATAAAAAGTTCAAAGCTTTCTAATACCTTATTCTTAGTACATGTACCTTAAAGCTATTCTATCATAATTACTAAATTCTCCATCTTCATTACCACTAAAACAAGCAATCATAACAGAATCGGTATCTAAACCTTGTTGACCTGTTTGATTGGCTGTTGGTGTACCAGGAACGTGAATAGCTCCAATGCTGCCTTGTCCTTCGTTGTTAGAATCTCTGCAATTTCTTCGACCATAATTTGTATGTCTGAAACCAACGGCATGTCCCATTTCATGAGTCATTAAATGTTCTACAACATTAGCACTATAATTATCTATGCCACCATATATTTTGATGAATTTTCCTGGTCGACCTCCACTAGGGAATTCTGCCTGTCCTCCTGCACTTGATCCTCCAAAATTTTGAACTACAATATCACCATTTGTGCTAGCCGAAAAAGTTAGCCTGAAAGTTAACGAAGTACTAACTGCATTATAATTATTTACCGCCCACTGTAAACCAGTACGCATTTTACTCGTTAATGCACGGCCTCTTCCTGTATAACCGATAACATTAATTGTACGTCCTTGACTTACCAGATTTCTAGTTCTATATTGCTTAGTACCATTATCCATTTTTTCTAAAGCCTGTTCTGCTAAATTATCAAGAGCTATAGCTATATCATGTGATTTGATTGCTTTTACTGTTGATCCATCGGGACGTTTCAGAGTTATATATTCTGCCCCATTAGGGTTAACTCCTGCATCTAAAAGTCCTTGAATATGAGCTTTTGATAACGGTTCTTTAACAGCTTCTTCTTGTGTTTCGCTAGAAACCTCTTTTTTCTCGCAAGATGTTGTAAATCCTGCAACGATAGCGCAAAGCGCTAATAATTTGATTTTTTTCATTCTAATTAAATTGAGTTTGTGTAGTTATTAAAACTAAAAAACAGAGTTTTTAAACTCTATTTTCTAAATACAATTATGTAGAAAGCCTTGAACTTTTCTAATTTTTTGCGCTTTGAAGATATGCTATTTTCACAAAAGAATATGTTGTTTTTTTAAACTATTTATTGTAAATATCCCAAAATTATGTGATTCTTCTAAAAAATCATCAAAAAAATAACTTTTAGATGACAAGAAAACCGATCAAATACACAGTTCATAAACGAATAAAGTGTTAAGACAAAAGGCTAATAACGATACTATAGAAAATTGAACCAAAAAGAAGAAAATAAGTGAAAGTTTTTTCCTACGAATTGTAAAATTCAAGTTTTTAAAAATTATTAAATTTTATTTATGTTAAATATTTAACATAAATTATAAAACTATACTTTTATTAAACAAAAAGAAAAAATTAAGGAAACTAAAAAACCAACCACATACTTTTAAGATGACTCTTTTTATAAAAAAAATCAAAACAGTATCTTTAAAAAATAATACCAAAAAAATGAAAATGCTAAATAGAGTTCTTTTTCTTCTTTTTATTGGATTTGGGTGCTTCCAAACCGTTGCTCAAGAATCAATAGATCATAAATACAAAGAATTTAATTTTTGGATTGGAGAATGGAACGTATATAAACACAATACAGATTCTATTGTAGGAAAAAGTAAAATAGAGTCTATTATAGACAATAAGGTAATTAAAGAGACCTATCATTCTACAACATCAAAATATCATGGTACAAGCCTGAATAAGTATAATCCCAGAACCGATAAATGGGAGCAATTTTGGGTAGATAATAGTGGCCTTACTTTACACATTACTGGCAACCTTGAAAAAGGAAAAATGATATTACAAAATGAGGTAATTACAAAAAAGGGAGTCGTATTAAATAAAATTAAGTGGCAAAAAAACAACGATACTACGGTACAACAAACCTGGTATCAAAGCACTGATAAAGGACAAAACTGGGTGGTTGTATTTGATGGCGATTATAAACCTGTAAAAAAGAATTAAATTACCTCGCCATATAAATCAAAATCCTCTGCTTCATTTATTTTTACTGTTGCAAAATCACCTGTTTTAAGGTAATACTTAGATGCATTTATTAGGACTTCATTATCCACATCTGGGGAGTCAAACTCGGTACGACCAACAAAATAATTTCCCTCTTTACGATCCACAATTATTCTAAATTCTTGCCCAATTTTTTGTTGGTTTAGCTCCCATGAGATTTGTGATTGGATCTCCATAATCTCGTTAGCTCTTTCTATTTTTATTTCTTCGGGCACATCATCTTCCAGGTTAAAAGCATGAGTATTTTCTTCATGAGAATATGTGAAGCATCCCAAACGTTCAAAACGCATTTCTTTTACCCAAGCTCTTAAGGTTTCAAAATCTTCCTGCGTTTCTCCTGGATATCCAACAATAAGTGTGGTACGAATAGCCATTTCGGGAACAGCTTCTCTAAACTCTTCGAGAAGTTTTGTTGTTTTTGCTTTGGTAGTTCCTCGTCGCATCGATTTTAGTATCGGGTCAGAAATATGCTGTAATGGTATATCGATATAATTACATACTTTTGGTTCTTCTTTCATTACATTAAGCACTTCCATAGGAAACCCCGTCGGAAACGCATAATGCAAACGTATCCATTCTATTCCGTCAACCTTTACTAATGCTCTTAGTAAATCTGCTAATTTTCTTTCTTTATAAAGATCTAATCCATAATAGGTTAAATCCTGTGCAATCAGAACCAATTCTTTTACTCCATCTGCAGCTAACTTTTCTGCTTCTATCACTAATTCTTCAATAGGTGTAGATTTATGAGTACCTCTCATCAAAGGTATTGCACAGAAAGAGCAAGGGCGGTCACATCCTTCGGCAATTTTGAGATATGCATAATTTTTTGGAGTTGTAGTTAATCGTTCTCCAATCAATTCATGTTTATAATCGGCTCCCAAAGCTTTTAATAATCCAGGAAGCTCTGTAGTACCAAAATATTGATCTACATCAGGAATTTCTTCCTCCAAATCCGGCTTATATCGTTCGGATAAACAACCTGTAACAAAAACCTTATCTACTACTCCTTCTTCTTTTTTCTGTACATACTCTAAAATAGTATTTACAGATTCTTCTTTGGCATTAGCAATAAAACCACACGTATTAATGACAACAATATTTCCTTCCTCTTCATGAACAACTTCTTTATTATTGGCTCGCAGTTGCCCCATTAACACCTCACTATCATATACATTTTTACTACATCCTAGTGTAACTACATTGATTTTGTTCTTCTTTAATGTCTTTGTTCTCATATCTTCCGGATAAAGGTGTGCAAAGATACAAGGATTAACCAAAGTATACGGCATAAATTCAATAACTATATCAGTATAATCCAGATTATACCACAAAACATCAATTAAACCTTTTGTATATTGTAGAGTCCAAGTCTACAAAACCCAACCTATGAAAACGAAATCTATACCATTTCTGGTTTTGATATTGTGCTTTACTCTATCTTGTTCTGATAATGAGTCTATAGAAACAATAGATAATGAAACGATTAATATCGATTCTAACACCTTATATTTTCCGCCTATTGATTCAGATACCTGGGAAACTATATCTACTCAAGAATTAGGATGGAATATCAATAATGAGCAGCCACTATATGATTTCCTTGAAACCAAAAACACTAAAGCGTTTATCATTCTTAAAAATGGAAAAATTGTTATTGAAAAATACTTTAACGGAGGATCAGTTTCTGACAATAACCCCTGGTACTCGGCAGGAAAAACTTTAACTGCATTTACAGTCGGAATAGCCCAACAAGAGAATTTACTAAATATTAATGACATTTCGGCAACGTTCCTGGGGACCGAATGGGCTAATATTACTACCGAACAAGAAAATGCAATAACGGTTAGAAATCATTTAACCATGACAACAGGTTTAGATTATAATGTTTTAAATCAGAACTGTACAGATTCTGCCTGCTTTACCTACCTTAATGATCCTGGTAATTTTTGGTATTATCATAATGCTTCATATACGATACTAAAAGATATCATTTCGGGAGCTACTAATCAGGAGTATAGCACTTATTTTGATTCAAAAATCAAAAATAAAATAGGAATGAACGGTACATGGATTACTCTTGGTTATGTAAACATTTACTATAGTACAGCTAGAAGTATGTCTCGTTTTGGTTTGCTAAACCTAAATAAAGGAACCTGGGATACTACAGAAATTCTTACTGATCAAAATTATTTTACACAAATGACCTCTACTTCTCAGACGTTAAATCAATCCTATGGTTATTTATGGTGGTTAAATGGAAAATCAAGTTATAGGATTCCTGGATTTGAAAATGAATTCATTGGGTCACTAATCCCCGATGCTCCAGAAGATCTTATAGCAGGTCTGGGTAAAAACGATCAAAAACTATATATCGTTCCTAGTCAAAATCTGGTTATCGTAAGAATGGGTGATGATACGGGGGGTTCATTATTAGGGCCTTCTGGATTTGATAATGAATTATGGGAAAAAATTAATCTACTTATAAATTAATTCGGTTTTTAAAAAGAAACTCGAAAAACTACATTAGGAGTAACTCCTAATGTAGTTTTTCGAGTTTCTTGAGGGATCTTTTCTTCATTTAATGAATAATAATTCGTAATGGTATTTTTATTATTAGTAACATTCCAAATGGATACACCAGTATGTGCTTTGATTCTTTTAGTTAAGTTAAAATCATAAACTGCCGAAAAGTCTAATCTAAAATACTCCTGTAATCTATCACTATTAGCTCTGTCATAATTAATTTCTTCTTCAACAACAGGTTCTGATAGTACTGGTCTAGTTGTTGGCAGTCCTGAATTCCAATTAAGTCCTGCCGAAATTTTAAATGCTTTAAATGAATAGGCTCCTCCCCAAGTAATAGAATGTGTAATATCTATATTGTTAGGGAATTCTCTTTCTTTAAAGGTTTCAAAGGCATATTCGTTATTGGTATATGAATAGCTTAGCCACGTACTGATATTTACAAACCGTTTATTAACCAAGAACTCTAATCCACTAACAGTAAAATCACCAATAGATCTTACAAATTCATACTGGTTTTGAAATCCCTGGCTTCTTGAGGTGATACCATCTATCATTTTATGATACCCTTCTGCTGTTACCAACCAACCTTTCCGGTTATATTGTAATCCTAATGAAATCTGCTTACTTTTGATTACAGGTACATCAACATCATTTGCCAAGATCCATCTTCGTTTCTCAATACCCAAAAAATCATTCTGAAAATTAATCACCTGAGAGGTATTTTGATGTTTAAATTCGCCCAACACTTCTAGATTAATATATTTACCTATACGTTGATTATACCTCACTCTAGGTTCAATAAAATGGGTATTAAACTTTTCATTATAAGTATACCGAACACCTAGACTAAGAAATAACCTTTTATCTTTTGTTTTATAATTAGCTTGAGAAAATAAACCATGTGTTCGGATTACTCTAACTTGTTGCTCAATAAAAATGGGAACATCAACATCATTTAAATTCGTGATTCCAGTTTCGATAAATTGATATCCATTTTGAAGAGACATATTTTTATTGAACTTATAAGATGTATTAAGTTTAACTCCTGTTTCAGAAACTTTATTCTCTTGCAAGAACCGCTGTCCTTGTTGAAGATTTGCATTTGTAGATCTTAATTTATAATCTGTTTCGTACAACTGTAAAGAAGAAATAAAATTTTCATTCCAATTTCTTTCATACCAGATACCTCCAGCAATACTATTTTGCGTAATGTTGCTTTGGCGAGAAACTGGCTCCAAATTTATAGCTGTATTTTCAGTAAAGACTAAGCGGTTATTAATCAACAAAAAATTGGCTCTCACTTTATCTCTGTCTGAAAATTCATAATTCCATCTTATATTAGCATCATAAAAGTCAAACTCTATATTAGAGTTTGACACTTCTTCTTCATTATTGTTGTCTAATTCACTATCCTGCGATATCCTATCAAAATAACTAGAATATGTAGGTGTTTTCAAGAATTCATTAATCGATTTTCTAGTAGAAAGTTGTAAAGAAGATTTTTTACCAATCGGAATATCAGTAAAAGCGTCAACATTAATCATATTTACACCTATACTAGCTGAGAAATCATTATTAACTTTAGAGTCTGAATTCATTATAATTGTTCCTGAAATTCCATCTGTATGTTCTGAATGCGTTCCATTTTTTATTAGGGTAGCTTTTGACGTTATATTTGGGTTAAAAACGGATATCAATCCAAAAAAATGACCCGATTGGTACATTTTTATGCCATCCCACATAATCAGGTTTTGATCATGGGTCCCTCCTCTTATATTTATATTTGAAACCGTTTCATCTGCACTTTGAACTCCTGGTAAAGCCTGTATTGTTTGTAATACATCAGTTTCAATAAGTCCTGGAAGAATTCCGAAATTTGAATAATCTATCTTAAACCCTCCTACATTAGTTTTACTTATTCCTTTTGTTATATAATTTTTAAGAATGATTTCTTGTAAATCAACAGTTTTCAGTTCTGGATAAATAGTTAAGCAACTATCGCTGTGAAAAGACGTTATAGAAAGAGTTAAGGTTTGATACCCCAAATGATCGATCGTAATATTTTTTTGATCTTCTTTAACCTCAAGTTCAAAATATCCTTGTTCATTACTAATTGCCGATACATTTTCACTTTGAATTGTAGCACTTTGTATAGGGGTGCCTATGCTGGTTTTAATTTCTCCACAGATTACCAATGATTTATTACGTTTATTAATTGAAACAAAATTATTCGCCAGAATGGTAAAAATAAGATGGGTTTCTTTTTCGAGGTAGCTAAGAGCTTCTTCAAACGTTAGATCACTATGCGGGGATATAACAACTATATTTTCAATAACATCGTTTGCATACGTAAACTGAAATGGATAGCGATATTCTAAATCATAAATAATGGCGGCAAGAGGTTGTTTCTTGATTTCGTTCTGACCATAAATGTTTACACAAAAGGCAAAAAACAATACCCCAATGTAACTGGTATTCTTTACATTACTCTTTACTTTTTTGGAATGTAATATGATTAGACGTATCAATTGAATAGTTTAAATCTAAAGGTAAAGTTATAGATTTTAAACCATCTTGTAAATTATTATGAACGAAACCACCTGTAAAAATACGTTGAGTATCAATATTATCAATTGAAAAGGTCACATTATAATGCCTTTCAAACTCTTTAATTACTTCTACAAAAGGGACACTTTTAAAACTACTTGTATTACTTACCCATGATGGGAAAGAGTTCGAATTCTTCTCAAAAATAATATCATCATTAACAACTCTAATAGAACTACCGGCAGGGATATTCTTGGTGAAATTCTTATTATGTGTTAAACTTACTAAGCCTTCAAGGCAAGTTACTTCAAAATAACCTTCACGGCTTTTTACATTAAATTGAGTCCCCAGTACAGTAATAACCCCAGAAGATGTCACCACATCAAATCTACCACCCTTAGAGACTTTAAAAAAAGCTTCTCCGTCGAGGCTAACGCTACGTATTTTGTTCCACTTCTTCTCATTATAACGTATTGAAGATTTTGAATTAAGAATTACCTCTGAAGCATCCGGAAGCTTAATAGTTGTCTTTTCTCCTATAAAAGTATCTACATGTGTATCTCCAGACAAAAAGAAAAGAGATGTAATTCCTAATATAACAACTATAGTCGCAGCAATTTTAAACAATGGATTATATCTATCTATCTTTTTAACTTTAAGTTGTTTTTTATTGCGGTATTTGGAGTAAAAAGAATCTAAATCGCTAACCTCTGAAACTTCAGAAGCTTTAAACTTTTTAGCACCTTCAAGAATTTTGATATGCGAATCATAATCCTCCAAATTCTCAAAAGCTCTTCTTTCTTCCTCTAACAATTCGTCTGATAACCACTTTTTTATTAGATATTCTTTATCCATTTCTAGGTATTCCTTTTATATATACAACAATCTAAAACCTGTTTTCCCTTTATATTATTCCAAAATTATTTAAATCCGTCTAATGTATTCTTCAATTTATTGTACGCTACATGAATTCGATTTTCAATAGCTTTTCGCGTTGTACCAAGCATTTCGGCTATTTCTGCTTGTTTTTTACCTTCCACTTTATTCAACAAGAATGCAACACGTTGATCTTCGGTCAAAAGACTTAATGCTTTTTGATATCGTTTTAAGAATTGTTCCTGTTCGAGAATGAACTCGGGAGATTCGTTAGTATACTCTTTTGGTTTGATCTCTTTATATCTCAAAACCACTTTTTGGTGCTTGATTTCATTAAGCATCATATTATTGGCAACTGTAAACAGAAAGCCTTTTGCTTTATCTGGAGTAACATCTTTACATTTATCCAGAAGTTTCATAAAAGTATCCTGCATCTTATCATCCGGACTTAAAGATTCTCCGAATTTATAATAGAGATATTTAAATAAATCTTTAGAATATTCTTTATAAATCACAGAAAACACAGCGTCATCGCAAACATTTTCACGTAGTTTTTCTGGCATAAAACAATAAATATTTTTAATAAATGTAAAAAATATAAAATAATTAAGGGATTTTTAAACGTTAGTTGTTTTTATAATAGAAGGCTTTTCTAAAATAAAAACATGAAAACACAACAAAACTTTGTTTTACTTTTTTTGCCCCTGATTATATTAATCGTGTTCTCATCATGTAGAAGTGAGTCTGATATATTTATAGAAGATTTTGAAAATCAACCAATTAAACCTACTTCAAAAGCAGCAGATTTGATGCTAAAAGTTTCTATGAATGATGGATCTACTGATAATATAATTGATAATTCTACTTGTTTTACAGTAAAATTGCCAGTTACTGTAATTGCTAATGGATCAGAAGAAATTATTAACTCCGTTGAAGATTTTCAAATCATTGAAGATATTTTTGCGGAGTTTAATAATGACACAGATGAATTAGAAATTATTTTTCCCATTACAGTTATTTTTAATGATCATACCCAGGTTAGTGTAGAAAACCAAATTGAATTAGAAACCATAAATAGTAATTGCACAACCAACAATGAAAATATAGAATGTGTAGATTTTAAATATCCTTTCTCTATTTCTGTTTTTGATTCTCAAAGTGAACTCCTGCAAACTATCACTTTTAAAAGTGATAAGGAATTATTTAGGTTTTTGAAAAAATTAAAAGAAGAAGACATTGCAACTATCAACTTCCCTATTACGCTCATTTTTTCTGATAATACAGAAACAACAATAACCAGCATAGAAAATTTAGAGCAAACCATTGAAGATACTATCGACAGTTGTGATGATGATGATACCACTACTGATCTATTTACCCAAACTATTACAAAAGGAAAATGGGAAGTTCAAAAATATAAGGATAATCAAAATAATGAAACTCAAAATTACAAAGATTTTGTCTTTACTTTTTCTGAAGACGGCTCTGTATCTATAGAAAACACTGTGACCAATGAGATCATCGTTGGTAGCTGGTCTTTAATTACTAGAGCAGATGGAGGCCTTGATGCTAATTTAGAATTTGGTTCACAACCTCCTCTAGATAAACTTAACAACAGCAATTGGAATGTGAAAAAAACACAAGAAAATAGAATAATGCTAGATGATAGAAAAGATGATGGAATTAGCAAAGACGAGTTATTTTTTAAAAAAATATAATACTTAAAAGGGAAATATAGAAAAGTATTGAGTACAAATAAAATTATAAAGTTATGGTAGCAAAGAATAAAATATTAATAGGAGGAGCTTTAATAATTGTATACTGCATTTTTTTGGTTTACATTTTTATAGTCAAAACGAATATTTACAATTAAGAATAAAAATTTGATATAATTATCGCTGGGAACATAATCGTAATGGAATACATTAAAGGGTTTAATAAATCATCTGACAGGGGTAATTATCAGAAATTAATTAAATCATTACACGTCTCTAAATCAAATATTTAGAGACGTTTTTTTTTTTTAAAACATTCTTCTACTTCGCTTATTTAATTGTAACTCGTTTCAAAAAATCTTTAAAATACTTTTAGTTATAAACATAAGTCTTTTTTAGATATTCTTTATAAATCATAGTAAACATATTATGGTCACAGACATTAGTAAAAAAACATAAAATAATTAAAGGGATTTTTAAAAGTTAGTTGTTTCTATATTATAGGCTTTATCGAAAATACAACCATGAAAATGTAAAAGAACTTTAATTTAATTTTTGTTATCAAACTTTAAAATGAAATACTTTCAGATACAATAACTTACTGATTAAACTTAATAACAATTCTCAAATGTCTAGATTAAAAATAATTCTAAAGCGCAAAACTCTCATTTATGGAGCCTTGATGATAATCTATTGTGTTCTATTATTCTTAATATCTTTAAAAGCAACAGTCATTTAATTGAAAGTACACACAAAAACTGGGATGTGTATATACACATCCCAGTTTTTATAAACCTCTGAAAATAGATTTAATTTTTCATACGTAAGATCATTTTTTTTATTATTTCGGGGGTTTATTATTATATTTTTATTTGGGAAGAAGAGGTTATCTGAAAAGGTAACCTCTTCTTTAAATATAAAAATCCATACCTAAAAGATATCTTCTTTTCTTTTGAAACCTATTCATGAACACACCCTATTTGCAACAATTTAGCTGTAGAAAAAGACTTACTAATAAATATAAATTATTTTTTAACTCTCCTTTACTTGTATATCTTATAGAAATTGGATATTCGGTTATTGTTTCTTACAAGTTGACTCGGTATTCTATTTCAATATAAAACACTACATATACCCATAGTCTTAATCACATTTTTCATTTCCCTGAAAACAGGGGGTACTAAATAATTTACAAGATTTAATTTTCGGTTTTAATAATTGAAGTAATTTAAACTTTTTCGAAAAACAAAGAGGTTGACAATATTTGTGTTATCATACACAAGATATTTAAACACAATTCGTTATATTTTCATCATTAAACGATAACATAATAGCAATTGAACTATTCCTTTTTATGTAAAAAAAGAGTGCTACTCCTGGCATTTCTACAAAGGAATCTTAAATACTCTATTCTTTATAAGCTAAAGACAAGTGTTTAATCAAAGTATTTATATACAAAACCTCTTTTTATAAGAGTGTTTAAAAGAAGAAAATCGAAAAAATTTAAATCACTTCTTGGTTAAAAACACAATTTTGGAAAAAAAAGTAGCAGTTTTATTACCCGCGTATAATGAAGAAGTATCAATAGAAATTACAATTCAAAATTTTAAAAAAGCTTTACCTGAAGCCGATATTTGGGTTTGTGATAATAATAGTACCGATAATACAAGACAATTGGCATTAGATGCGGGAGCTATAGTTATAGATCAACCTTTAAAGGGAAAAGGAAATGCATTTAGAGCATTGCTCTCCCATGTGGATGCAGATGTTTATATATTGGCAGATGCGGATGATACGTATGAAGCAGATGCAGCCCCAAATTTGGTAAAAATACTTATAGAAAAAAATCTGGATATGGTTATTGGTGCCAGAGCAGGTCATAACGAAGGTCAATACAGATCGGGACATAAATTTGGTAATAAATTCTTTAGCAAATTTTTTTCGATCTTGTTTAAAATGAACATTAATGATTTATTTTCTGGTTATAGAGTATTCTCCCGTCGATTTGCAAAAACATTTCCTTGTTTTTCAAAAGGGTTCGAAATAGAGACAGAAATTAACGCACATCTAGTAACTTATCGTTTACCTTTTTATGAGGTTTCTACAAAATATTTTGCTCGCGCAAAAGGCTCCGAAAGCAAATTGAATAAATTAAGTGATGGTTTCCGGATATTATTTTATTTATTACTTTTTCTTCGGGATCATTCACCACTCAAAGTTTTTTCTTTTCTAGGAATATTTTTATTTATTGGTAGTTTGATTTTGTTTTTCCCGGTATATTCCGATTTTTTGAATACAGGAAAAGTTGAAAGATTTCCAACTTTATTCATTTCTTCTATACTAGGCCTCGGAGGCTTTTTATCTATATTCACAGGGCTAATACTTGATGGTATTAAAATTAGCAGACAAGCTAATTTTATGCAGCAGTATAATAATTCTTAAATTAATTCCATGAAAACATTAAAAACAAAATCCGCAGGTATACACTCTTATATGCTATGGTTTTTTGCTTCTGTAACATTCCTTATATTATTAAACATTATTTCTGCATTTATTCCCAGAGACCAACTTGTAAAAAGGACAAAACAGGCATTTGCAAAGTCCCATCTATTAAAATCTGATGTAGGAGGAAACATTTATGGATTAGATGCATGGAGAGGTAACCATCAATACCAGGATTGTCTAGTGCTAATGCAAGCATTACATCTTAGTGATGATTGGAAAGAAAATGCTTTTTTAGGACCTAAATCTGGAGAAGCTAAATGTCAATGGCTATATGATTATGTTTTTGAACAACAAGATCAAGAAGAATTAATGTCTACAGTACATATGTATTGGCAATATAATCATGGAACTGTAGCTGTAACCTCGATATTTTGTTCTGTAATTCCTTTAGAATTATATAGAGCTTTATTAAAATTTATTACCATCCTATTAACTGCCCTTTCTGGAATAGCATTAATTCTAGTTAGTGATAAAAAATTCAAGGGGTCGGGTCTAGCAATTGCTGGAATGGGTGCTGTAATTATGTTACTAACTTTACATGGTTTTGATTTTTTTGGCCAAAACTTAAGTCATGGTCTTGGTGATTGGATCAGTATTGGCTTCTTTGCTATTCTGATGTGGTCAATCCATTGGGGTTTGAGCTATAAAAAAAATGTCATTCTATGTATCATTTTTGGATCATTAAGTGCATATATAGAATATTTAATTGGCATTTTGCCATTTTGCATTATTAGTATTCTAATTTTTGGAGCTATAAAAAATAGAATTGATTCGACATACAACTTTTCTAAAGTTTTTCGACTATTATTTACTTATGGGATTTCTTTTGCAGGCACATTTGTAGTCTTTTTATTAGTTAAATATTTCTTGGTAAATGATTCTATTTTTAAAGTTTTTTATGAAACCTTTACCTATAGAATAAATGGAGAAACATACAGTATAGGCGATGTGTATACTGGACTGATTGATTATCTATATTTCTTAGGATCGGGTAATAAAAAATTTGTATACCTAAGCTTGATTTTTATTGGATTAAGCCTAGTTAGTACCATTATTATTAGGTTTAAACAAATTTTGCTATATAAAACATCCAACTACTTGTTTTTAGCAGCGGCAATATTTCCCTTTTTTTGGTATACAACTTTTATAAATCACACAGCAGGACATCCTTGGTTTATGTTAAGGTTTTCGACATTGTCACTAATCTCTATTTTTATCTTTACCTGTTTATTACTTTTTGAACCTAAAAAAATCTTAAAAAATTAAAATCAGAAGACAGTGATCGTTAATAGTTGTATATATTCATTTATTGAGTTTAACAGACTAGTTATAAATGATCTAAAAACAAGATCTATTCCTGTTATTTTCTTCTTCCTAACTCAAACCAACAATACCATAAACCACTGAATACAAATCTATTACTATCAATTTTTTTATCTCCCTGAAAACAGGGAGAGTAAAACGATTTTCATGATTTAATTTTCGACTATAATTATTAACCGAATATTAAATTCACAAAACAAATCATGAAAAAAACAATTCTTAAAATAATTTCTGTTGTACTACTAGTCACCTTTATAGGTAGCTGCGAAAAACCAGAAACAAATGAAAACATTGAATCTATTGAAAACACAAAACCAATAGATGCATTCGACCAGAAAGCTCCTAATTGTTATGGTCAAACACGATATATTAATCATAATCAAACCATCCCTAAAGGTTGGGTTTTAATAAGCTCTACTGGTAGTACCTGGAAAATTAAATGTACCACAGGAGCTCCTTATGGAGTAGAAATAGATATTGTTCCCAAGTCTGTAATTCCCTCGGGATGGGTATTAATTACAGATAATGATAGATATTGGGAAATTAAATGTGTTATAAAAGGTCGGTATAAAACAAAATTAAATATTGTACCTAATTCTGTAATACCTGCAGATTGGGTGTTAACCGGAACTCGTTCTAATGTATGGGAAATTACTTGTGTAAATAAAGCATTATACAAATCACAATTAGAAATCATTCCCAACTCTACTATACCTAAAGATTGGGTACTAACACGCACAGTGGGTAGTATTTGGAAAATTACCTGTGCAAGTGGTGCATCCTATAGTGATAAATTAGAAATCATTCCTAACTCTACAATACCTAAAGATTGGGTATTAATACATACAGCAGGTAGTAGTTGGAAAATAAAGTGTGCCGGAGGGAATTCAAGATATGGACATGAACTTAGAATTATTCCTAATTCTGTTATACCAGTAGGTTGGGTATTAAAACGCAATGTGGGCAACACATGGCTAATAGCATGTACAAAAAAGGCTACTATTGGTAAAGAATTAGAAATCATTCCTAACTCTACAATACCTAAAGACTGGGTATTATCAAGTGCTAATAATAGTCGCTGGATAATTACATGTATTACAAATGCAGCATTTAATGCTTCTGTAAAAGTTGTACGTAACTCGACCATCCCAAAAGGCTGGGTCTTATCCAAAGTTATTCATGGATACTGGATAATCAAATGTATAAACAAGGCTCCATTTAGAGGAAAAGTAGAAATTGTTGCTAATTCGGTAATACCTTATGGTTGGGTATTTATTGGTCGTACACCTATGCTAAACTGGTACATTGTATGTGCAAAAGGTGCTAAACCCGGAGATTTGTTAACTATTATGCCTAACTCTGTAATTCCTCCCGGTTGGAAACGTATTTCTGCCTCCCCTTCTTCCTGGTTAATAAGATACAAGTAATAGCTTCATTACCTGAAAAGTTGTCAAATCTATACTGTAGATACAAAAAAACAACTTTTCAGGTAATTCTATTTAGCAATTTAACATCATTCAATCTACATAATTAGCAGGTTCTTTTCTTTCTTTCGTAACTTGTTCGTATGCACTGCCCAATTGTAATAGTGAAGCTTCAGAAAAAGGTTTAGCGATAAATGTAAGTCCTTTTGGTTCGCCTTTACTCGTATATCCCATAGGAACTGTAAGAGCTGGATATTTGGCTACAGCAGCATAACCTGCATGATAATTATTTATAGACAGCACTGCATCTAGTTGATGAGTATCAATATGGGTATCAAAATAATTACGCGCAACTGTTTTTAGGTTTTCTTTTATACTATCTAATTCTTCAGTAGTAGTGCTATCTTCAAGAATACCTTCAAATAATTGTTGCCCATAAGGAATTCGGTTTATTGAGTCCTGTTGATTAAATACAATGGCATCTTTTATATTTTTAATAGTAACATCACTCCCTGCCTGAGTACTTATATATGCAGGAAGGTCATTTTTCATATCTATATTTAAAATACTTAAAAAACCTGGCAACTGCACTTGTTTTGGCTCTATCTCAATAATCTCTCCTCCTGCTTTCTTTATTTTTTCTATGGCTATTTTATAGATAGAATCTTCTAAAAGTTCTTTAATTACTCCAAAACGTTTTTCTTTTAGAGAACTCTCTTTTATTGAATTCACAAAATTTACATCAACAGCCTTAGAGGCAACATCATTGTCATCTTTACCAGTAATAGCATTAAGTACAATAGCATTATCGATCACGCTCTTAGTCATAGGTCCTGGAGTATCTAATGTACTCGAAATAGGCACTATTCCTGTTCTACTTAATACTCCTATGGTTGGTTTTAAACCTACAACAGAATTTTGACTAGATGGTGACAAAATAGATCCACTGGTTTCTGTTCCTATCGCAGCAACACAAAAATTAGCTGCCACAGCAACTCCGCTTCCAGAACTCGAACCACCAGTCTCAAAAACCATTCTCCCATAAGGATTAAGTGTTTGCCCTCCTATAGCACTATATCCAACAGGGCACCCCGAACATAAAAAATATGCCCATTCACTCAAATTAGCTTTACCCAGAATTAATGCATTTTTATTTAACAATCTTTCTGTAATAAATGCACTTTTACCTTTGTTATTTTGCAACGCTACAGCTCCTGCTGTAGTTAACATATTTTTTGTTCCTATATTATCTTTTAACAAAATCGGCATTCCGAAAACAGAATTGACATCAATATTTTTTTTATCAATTTTATCCAAATCCCTAGCTTGTTCAACTACTTTTGGATTGAGTGAGATCACCGAATTTAAAGATAAAGCATTATCACTTTCGTACTTTCTGATACGATAAATATAGAAAAGCGTTAAGTCTTCGTAGGTAAGCTTACCATCTTTTATTTGTTGTTGAATGGTAGGAATATCTTTTTCGAGAATATACTTTTTTAAATCATCATATTTTTCTTCAGAAAAGAAATCTAACTCAGGTTCTAAAGTTTCCCAGATATCATTTTTATCCAGTGCCTTAGAATTTATTAGTTTTAAATGCATCCTTGTTTGTTCTAACATTTCTGTAGCTGCCAAATCTGCAGCTTCATCATATGGTTGCCAAACTACTCCTGGTTCTTTTTCTTGTTGTATTTCTGTTTTTTCTTGCTTCTTACAAGAGATAAGCATAAAAACCGAAATTAAGACAAATACTATCTTTCTCATTGCGATATGTTGTGTAAAGGTTATTTTATTTGAGACTATGCGATCATAGCAATTCATACCTGATATTATTTTAAATAACACACCAGAGTATATTTTTTAGATACTATAATTCTTTAAAATATAAAAAAAGGCGATGAGAATACTGCTCACCGCCTTTTTTAACCTTTTTTAACTATTTTGTAACAAATATTATTTGAAGAAAGAATCTACAAATTCATATTTATTAAATACCTGAAGATCTTCTATTCCTTCTCCTACGCCTATATATTTTACCGGAATCTTAAATTGATCACTTATACCTATTACAACCCCTCCTTTTGCAGTTCCATCGAGTTTGGTTACAGCCAACGAAGTAACTTCTGTAGCTGCTGTAAATTGTTTTGCCTGTTCAAAAGCATTCTGGCCTGTAGAACCATCTAAAACCAATAATACATCATGAGGAGCATCATCTATAACTTTTTGCATCACTCGCTTTACTTTTGTTAATTCATTCATCAAATTAACTTTATTATGTAACCTACCTGCTGTATCTATGATGATAACATCTGCGTCTTGGTTTACTCCAGATTGTAAGGTATCAAAAGCCACCGAAGCAGGATCACTCCCCATATCTTGTTTTATGATTGGAATATCTACGCGATCTGCCCATACTTGCAACTGATCGATTGCTGCAGCCCTAAATGTATCTGCTGCACCCAATACCACTTTTAGGCCTTTTTTCTTTAATTGATAGGCCAATTTTCCGATAGTAGTGGTTTTTCCTACTCCATTTACTCCAACCACCATCATCACGTAAGGTTTTTTGTCTTTTGGAATTTCAAAGTCTGTAGCTTCTCCCACATTAGTTTCAGAAAGTAAACCAGCGATTTCTTCACGTAGGATTTGATTTAACTCATCGGTTCCAAGATATTTATCCCGTGCTACCCGGTTTTCTATACGCTCGATAATCTTAATGGTAGTCTTGACTCCTACATCACTTGTAACCAATATTTCTTCCAGATCATCTAAAACATCATCATCTACTTTAGATTTACCAGCTACCGCTTTACTTAATTTAGAAAAAAAGTTGGTTTTGGATTTTTCTAATCCTTTATCTAGTGTTTCTTTTTTTTCTGAAGAAAATATATTTTTAAAAAGCCCCATTTGTACTATTCAATATGCTAGAAATTAAAAACTAAAACCTTTGGTTATATTGCTTAAATATAAAAAGAAAGAGCCATTTCAATACAATTGAAACGGCTTCTTTTTAAAATATCGTGTACAGAGAATTACTTTTTCTTTAAAAAGTCGTTAACCGCTTCTGGCGGCATAATTGACTCTACAAAAGTATAGGCTCCTGTTTTAGGAGATTTTACCATTTTTATGGCTTTAGTTAATCTCTTTGATCCTGTCTGTAATGATGCTACTGATTTCTTTGCCATCTCTTATTATTTTATTTCTTTATGAACCGTCATTTTCTTCAAGATAGGGTTAAATTTCTTTAATTCTATTCTATCAGGAGTGTTCTTTTTGTTCTTGGTTGTAATATATCTTGATGTACCCGGTTTACCAGAAGCTTTATGCTCTGTACATTCTAAGATTACCTGTACTCTATTACCTTTCTTTGCCATTATAAGTATCTTTTAAAATAAAGAGATTATTTATTTAAGAAACCTTTTGCTCTTGCTTCTTTTAAAACAGCAGAGATTCCGTTCTTATTTATATTTTTTAATGCAGTGGTTGACACTTTAAGTGTTATCCAACGATCTTCTTCTGGAATATAAAAACGCTTTTTTATTAAATTCGCATTGAATTTACGTTTCGTTTTATTCATCGCGTGGGAAACATTGTTTCCTACCATTGCTTTTTTACCTGTAAGCTCGCAAACTCTTGACATCTCTTCTTGATTTTGGTATTATTTCAAAACAGGGTGCAAATTAACGAATTATTTACCGAACCACCAATAATAGTTTCGTAATTTTTCTTCTTTTTTTTAGTTTTTTCTTACTGCTTTAGAAAAATGAAAAAACAGGTGTTTTTACGTATTTCAAAAATATGACAATACATCTATCTTTACAATAGTTAGTATTACAATTGTAACTAACTACTTAATATGGGGTAATTAAGTAGTAAACGAAGCGGGTCATTTAAAAATGACCCGCTTTTTTGTTGTGCTTTATATTATAGCAATACAAACACATACTAAACACCAATAAAACCTAACTAACCTAATTTAAACAGAACTTATTTTTTAAAAACTTTGATCTGTATATTCAACACTTTGACTCCATATATTATTTTCTATCTGTGCCATAGAATCATTTAATTCATTTACATATTGTGCAGCACCATAATCATTTTTACCTTCGGCTACTACAAATGTTATATTACATCCCAAATCTTTTGCTGCATTAACATTTTTATACGCTTTCTTTATAGAAAAGTATCTATCTTTTGTCCCGTGAACAACATAGATAGGAGTATTTATTTTATCCGAAACTTCAAAATTAGATGCTACAACAATGAGAGCAGAGAATAAATGATCATTATCTTTTACGAGTTTAATTGATTGTAAGGCTCCATTACTATACCCTATTAGAACAATTTTTTTGTCGTCTATTGGGTAACTATTTCGTGCAGCGTTTATAAAATCAATAATAATATGCTCTAAAGCTTTTTTATCTGGTCTTTTCCATGAAATTTTTGGGCTAAAAACAATCCCTTGCATATGTTCAATTCCCGGAATAATAAAATCCTTTTTAAAATTTGGGTATTTCTTAGTTCCAACCCCTCCCGGAAGTACAATATAGACAGGTAACTTTTCATTCTGATTATTCTTTGGTAGAATAAGATCAAACTCTCCTTTGTATACTGCATTAAAAGTTTCCATTTCTGAACCAAACACCCTGTTATGTGTTTTTCCTGCTATGGTTATAGTTACAAACATCCCCATTAACAAAGAAAGTATCGTTTTAGAAGAAGGAATTAAAGTTTTCATAGGTATCAATATTGTTTTGATTACTGTAAAACTACTTCTGTTTGTCGTTTCAAAACGTGTTTTATCGTTCAATCGCGATTTTTTGTCGATGAATTGCAAAAACATATAGATAAACAATATCGATAGTATAGGTTAGAAAAGAATATCCGAATTAGGTAATTATGATTTAAGTAATGTATTAAGCAAAAGTTCGAAAGATTTATTTACTGCTTTACCAATAGTTCGTTCTCTAAGATTACCAAAGACATATTTCTCTGAAAAAACACCATTTGGGGAGGCTATTGCAATAAAAACGGTCCCTACTTCGACATCTCCATCACCTTTTTCTGGGCCAGCATTACCTGTAGTAGCAATAGCATAATCTGATTTAAACTTTTCTTTTACTGCCAAAGCCATAGCTTCTGCAACCTCAATACTTGTCACAGTATGTTTTTTAATACTCTCGGGATCTATGCCCAATATATCTATTTTGGATTGTGTAGCATAGGTAACAGCTCCACCATTAAAATAAGCAGAAGCACCCGCATTGGCCGTAAACGACTGTGCTATTTTGCCTCCGGTACAACTTTCTGCTACAGAGAGTGTTTTACCTTCCTTAATCAATAGCTGGCCAATTCTCTTCTCTATAGTTTCGCCTTCTTCATACCCAACAATAATATCTCCTATTATAAGGCGTAAGGCTGACACCTTTTTTTCTATAGTATCTTCGAGAAGCTTTTTATCGCTCCCTCTTGCCGAAAGACGAAGTCTTACTCTTCCTAAATTAGGCAAATATGCTAATTTGATATATGAAGGTAAATCATCCTCCCAGTCTTCAATTTTTTCTGCTACTGCACTCTCGCCCATACCATGGGTAAGTATTGTTTTATGAATGATATAGGGTCTATTAAACCTCTTTTGCAACCTAGGTAGCACCTCATCTTTCATTAATCCTTTCATTTCGTAAGGTACTCCAGGCATAGATATAAAAACTTTGTCTTCTTTTTCTAGCCACATCCCTGGAGCTGTACCATAGAGATTCATCAAGACGGTTGATTTACTAGGTACAAGGGCTTGCTGCCTGTTCACATCAGAAATTGGTGTAGAGATATATTTAGCAAATAATTTTTCGACATGCTTAAGCACGTCCTTGTTTTCTACTAATGTATCTTCAAAATATTCGCAAATAGTATGTTTTGTAATATCGTCTTTTGTAGGGCCCAGACCTCCTGTTATTAATACAACATCTACTCTATTACTAGCTTCTGCTATTGCATCGAGAATATGTTGTTTATCATCTTTTACAGATGAGATCTGATGTACATCTATACCAATTTTGTTAAGCTCTTTTCCTATAAATGCAGAATTAGAGTCAATGATTTGCCCAATCAGAATTTCATCTCCTATAGTAATGATTTCTGCAAGCATATTTAGCTAAAATCTGCTTTCAGGTCTTCGAGAGCCCCATTAACTGTAGATACAATATGATCCAGAATAGGTATGATCTGCTCTTTTTCTTTCTTCGTTTTTGACCAAGCTTCTATTTGTTTTATTTGCGCCAAAAGATCTATATCAAATAATTGAAGATTAGGTTTCATCTTATGAGCATATTGATATGCCATCTGTGGATTATCAGAATTTACAGCCTGAACCATACTATCAAGATCAGGCGGTATTTCTTCTAGAAAAGTCTGTACCAGGACAGCTATAAATTCGTTATCGCCTCCTGATAATTCATTTACATGTTTTAAACTATATCCTTTGCTCATTTATTTTACTTTTATTGAAAAAAATTGTTGGTTATTTATATATCCTGTCAAAATATCATTTGGTTTTACAACTCCAACACCAGCTGGTGTACCTGTAAATATAATATCTCCTATCTTTAAAGTAAAATATTTTGACACATATTCTATTAATTCATTGATCTTCCATAGCATAAGCCTTGTATTACCTTGTTGTGCGGTTTCTCCATTTTTCTCTAAACGAAAATCAATAGCATCGACATCTTCATATTCTTCTTTAGACACCCACTTTCCTATTACTGCCGCTCCATCAAAGGCTTTAGCTTTCTCCCAGGGAAGACCTTTTGCTTTAAGTTTAGACTGCAAATCCCGTGCCGTGAAATCTATTCCAAGGCTTACTTCGTTATAATATTTGTGAGCAAATTTTCTATCAATATACTTACCTACCTTATTTATTTTTACCAATACCTCAACTTCATGATGAATATCATCTGAGAAATCTGGAATAAAAAAAGGTTGCTTTTTTAACAAAATAGAAGTATCTGGTTTTATAAAAACTACAGGATCTTCGGGTTTTTCATTTTCTAGTTCCTCGATATGATCTGTATAATTACGACCTATGCAAATAAGTTTCATGATATAAAATGATAAAAGAAAAGATTATAGATTTAGGCTATTATTTAACTTACGAAGTCTAACTGCTGTAAGTACTTTTTTGGTATACAAAGGAAAGTCTGCATTCTGTATCCAGCCAAAATATCCAGGTTCTTCTTCCATTACCTGTTCTACTAATTTCCCTTTGTGTTTCCCAAAAGAAAAAATTTCTTTTTTATTATCGTCATAAGTAATAAAACCAGCAAAATCTGCAAACTGCTTTCTGGAACTAAATTCTGACAAGAACTTGGCGTCATTTTCTAATTCTGGATAACGATCTAATTGTGCTTTTAACACTTCATAAGTAGCAAGTGTATCGGCTTCTGCAGAATGTGCATCTGTTAAATCCTTATCACAGTAAAATTTATATGCAGCAGATAGTGTTCTTTTTTCCATTTTATGATAAATGGTTTGAACATCAATTGCAACGGTATTTTTCATATCAAAATCCAGCTCTGCTCTCAACAATTCTTCTGCTAATAATGGTATATCGAACCGATTAGAATTAAAACCTCCTAAATCGCAACCTTTTATCATTTCACTGACTTTACTCGCTATTTTCTTAAAAACAGGTTCATTAGCTACCTTGGCATCATCGATACCATGCACTGCTGTAGTTTCTGGAGGTATTGGCATTTCGGGATTAACCAACCAGGTCTTGCTTTCCTGGGTACCATTGGGAAATATTTTTAGAATAGAAATTTCTACAATACGATCTTTAGAAATATTTATACCGGTAGTTTCCAGATCAAAAAAACATATCGGTCTTTTTAAATTAAGCTCCATAAATTGATTGTGTGATACTCAAAGATAACAGCTATTCTTTAACATTCTTATAGACTAGCTCTATTTTAACATTTACAAAAACTATACAACCTTATTAACGAATACATTATCCGCAAATTTTCTTGTAACTGTTTCTATTGTATTATCAAATTTAATTCGAATTGATTTATCAAACTCCCGAACTTCAAGAATTTTGATTTCACTACTTAATGCCAAGCCGATTTCTGATACGTATTTTAAAAAATGAACAGAGCCATCATTTACAGCAATAAGTTGGCAAACATCTCCTTCTGATAAGGAAGAAAGTGTTATTTTAGGTACAATCGAATACTCTCCATTAGCATTAGGAATCATCTCACCATGAGGGTCTTTTTTAGGAAAATCCATAAATCGATCTAATTCGTCAATCAACTTACGAGACTTAATATGCTCTAATTGCTCTGCCACATCATGAACCTCATCCCAGGTAAAATTTAGATAGTTACACAAAAAAGTTTCCCATAATCTATGTTTACGAATCAATCGCACCGCAACAGACTTACCTCCTTCTGTTAAATCTAATTTACCATACTTTTCGCTTACTACATAACCTTTGGATTTTAACTTCTTAATCATATTGTTTGTAGAAGCCGGAGAAACTTTAAGATAATCTGCCAATTGATTATTTCCCACTTTTACAGAAGCATCCTCTATAAGTAACTGAAATATAGCTTTTAAGTAATCTTCTTCACTTTTAGTTAAATTATTCAAATTTAATTTGTTAGTCATGGCTAACTTTTTTAGTTTTGTCGAAATAATAAAACAAAATTACTAAACCTAATGCAATTACGTATAACAATCTTATTCACTTTTATTAATTCACTTATTTACAGTTCTTTATATTCACAAGAACTCAATTCTACCGGCACATTAAAAGGTGTAATATACGATGACAATGGAATACTTCCTTTTGCTAATATATATATAGAAGGAACTTCTCTTGGTAGTTCTAGTAATGAAAATGGAGTATTTAGTATTGAAAATGTACCTGTTGGAAATTACAAAGTAGTTGCTTCATTTACGGGTTACACACCAATTAAGAAAAAAGTATCTATAGTAGCTGGAGAAAATAAAATAAATCTGGTTATGTCACAAGGATCATCTCTAGATGAAGTGGTAATCACAGGAACATTGAAAGCCGTAAGTCGATCAGAAAGCCCCGTTCCTGTAGAAATATACTCTCCTACATTTTTCAAAAAAAATCCTACACCAAATTTGTTCGAATCCTTACAAAATGTAAATGGTGTAAGACCACAACTTAACTGTAGTATTTGTAACACTGGAGACATACACATTAATGGTTTAGAAGGGCCTTATACATTGGTAATGATAGACGGAATGCCTATTGTAAGTGGATTATCAACCGTTTATGGATTATCAGGAATACCTAATTCGTTAATCGATAGAATCGAAGTGGTAAAAGGACCTGCTTCATCTCTATATGGAAGTGAAGCTGTTGGAGGCCTTATCAATGTTATTACAAAAAACCCTAATGATGCTCCCGAGGTAAGTACTGATGTTTTTGCTACCAGTTGGGGCGAAACCAATATAGATTTTGGTTTTAAAACCAAATTAGGTAGTGCTACTGCATTATTTGGCGTCAATTATTTTTATTATGATCAAGCTATAGATAACAATGATGATGGGTTTACCGATCTTACATTACAGGATCGCATATCTATATTTAATAAATGGAATTTTAAGCGGAAAAGCGGAAAAAACTTTACGCTTGCCGGTAGGTTTTATTATGAAGATAGATGGGGAGGAGAAAATGAATGGAATTCTGATTTTAGAGGAAGTGATCAAATATATGGTGAGAGTATATATACTGCACGATATGAGATACTGGGTAGTTATGAATTACCAGTAGAAGAACCTTTAACACTCTCTTTTTCTTATACAGATCACGATCAAGACTCGTATTATGGGATCGTATCCTACCAGGCAAAACAACGTATTGGTTTTACGCAGTTAACCTGGGATAAAAAAATAAAATCGCACGATCTACTATTCGGAGCTGCTTACAGGTATCAATATTATGACGATAACACACCAGCAACAACTTCAAACGATCAAAACGATCCTGAAGAAACAAATACTCCCGGTATATTTTTACAAGACGAAATCACACTAGCCCCAAAACATAAACTATTATTAGGAACAAGATTAGATTACCATAATCGGCACGGAACCATTTTTACTCCAAGACTTGCTTATAAATGGAGTATTAATGATAAAAATATTTTTAGATTCAATGCCGGTACAGGATTTAGAGTAGTTAATCTTTTTACAGAAGATCATGCAGCTCTCACAGGTTCTCGAGAGGTCATTATCGAAGAAGATCTTGATCCCGAAGAATCTTATAATGTAAACCTTAATTACATCAAAAAAATATTTTTTGACAACGGGACCTTTATAGGTCTGGATGCTTCAGCCTGGTATACCTATTTTACAAATGCTATCATTCCTGATTATGAAACAAATGCTGAAGAAATACGATATGGCAATTTAGATGGTCATGCAGTATCTACCGGAGTAAGCCTTAATACCAATATTAACTTTTCTAATGGATTAAAATTTACATTAGGAATGAGTGGGCTTAATGTTTCGAATACAGAGAACGGAGTAACTACACGCCAGATACTCACAGAAAGTTTCACAGGAACCTGGGGAGCTACTTATAAAATACAATCTCTTAACCTAACATTAGACTATACAGGGAACATATATGGCCCTATGCGATTGGCAACTCAGGGACCAGACGATCCCAGAAAAGATAAATCACCATGGTGGAGTATCCAAAACATACAATTCTCACACAAAACCAAAAATAACATAGAAATTTACGGAGGCGTTAAAAATTTATTAGACTGGACACCTAGTCGGGGGAATCCTTTTTTAATAGCCGGAGCCGACGACCCTTTTGGACCAGATTTTGATACCACTTACATATATGCTTCTAATCAAGGAATACGAGGTTTTTTAGGCGTTCGTTATTCCTTGTAAATTTAACACAAAATGAAAGCTTTTTATATCATATCATTCTTTATATTATCTCTTCTATATCAAAACGTAACAGCACAATTACAAATTGATTCTTTTGAGTCTATAGAAAACAAAATGACTATTGCCCCCAAACCTTTAGTCGTATTTATTCATACCGATTGGTGCATGTATTGTAAGAATATGGAAAATACAACTTTTAAGAATAATGATATTATACAGCAATTAAACGAAAATTTCTATTTTGCTTCACTAAATGGAGAAAGTCGTGAAACCATACATTTCTTAAACAACTCTTTTCGTTTTCAACCTAATGGAAATAAAACCGGAGTACATCAATTAGCCAAAGAACTTGCTACAGTTAATAACCAAATTGGCTATCCAACACTGGCAATTCTAAATCACAAATACGAAATCATATTTCAACAACAATCTTTTTTAAGTGCTAAAGAACTTATCAAAATATTAAATAAACTTTCTAAAAATGATTCATAAAAAATTAATACTATTACTTCTTATTTTTACGTTTTTCTCCTGTAAAAAAGAAGTAAAAGATAAAAATCAAAAACTACAAGTGGTCACCACCACCTCTATGATCACCGATATGGTTAAAAACATAGGAGGAGATTTAATCGAAGTCCAGGGATTAATGGGAAGTGGTGTCGATCCTCATTTATACAAAGCCAGTGAAGGTGATGTATCTAAATTAGTGAATGCCGATGTAATTTTTTATAACGGTTTACACCTGGAAGGAAAGCTGGTAGAAGTATTTGAAAAAATGAAGCATCAGGACATTAATACTATAGCTATAGGAGAAAGTTTAGACAAAAACACACTAATCGGCTCTGATTATTTTGCTTCTAATTATGACCCTCATATATGGTTTAATGTTGAAAACTGGAAAATCATAACGGCTTTTGTTACGAATAAACTTACCGAGATTGACCCAAAAAATACTGAAGCTTTTAAAGCTAACGGAAATGCATATTTAGCTAAACTTAATGAATTAGAGGCTACATTAAAAAATACTATTGCTACCTTACCAAAAGAAAAGCGAATTCTGGTTACCGCACATGATGCTTTTAGTTATTTTGGAAAAGCTTATGATTTTGATGTGGTTGGTTTACAGGGGTTATCTACTGCTACGGAAGCTGGAGTACAGGATGTTCAAAAATTAGCTAACTTTATTATTGAGAAGAAAGTAAAAGCTATTTTTGTAGAAAGCTCTGTACCTAAACGAACTATTGAAGCTTTACAAGCTGCAGTAAAATCAAAGAATCATGAAGTAACCATAGGCGGAACATTGTTCTCTGATGCACTAGGTAATGCAGGCACAAAAGAAGGTACCTATATTGGGATGTTTGAATATAATGTCAATACTATTATTAATGCGTTGAAGTAATAGCAAGCAAATAATTTGTAGTGATTTTATTGAATAAAAATTGTTTACATGAAAGAACAAAAAATCGCAGTTCAAATAGATGATTTAACTGTAGCTTACAATTACAAACCTGTACTATGGGATATTGACCTCGCTATACCCGAAGGTGTACTTATGGCTATTGTGGGGCCAAACGGAGCAGGAAAATCTACTTTGATAAAATCGATTTTAGATATCATTAAACCCATTGCAGGAAGTACTCAAATTTATGGAAAACCATACAAGAAACAACGCTCACTGGTAGCCTATGTCCCTCAAAAAGGAAGTGTAGACTGGGATTTTCCGACCACTGCACTAGATGTAGTAATGATGGGAACTTATGGGAGTTTGGGATGGATTAAAAGACCAGGGCAAAAACAAAAAAAAGCTGCTCTTGAAGCATTAGAAAAAGTAGGCATGCTTTCTTTTAAAAGCAGACAGATCAGTCAGCTTTCGGGAGGACAACAACAACGTATTTTTTTGGCAAGGGCTTTAGTTCAAAATGCATCTATCTATTTTATGGATGAACCTTTTCAAGGAGTCGATGCTACTACAGAAAAAGCAATTATTAATATCTTAAAAGAACTTAGAAAAGCTGGAAAAACAGTAATTGTAGTACATCATGATTTACAAACTGTACCAGAATATTTTGATTGGGTTACTTTTCTTAATGTAAAAAAGATCGCTACCGGGCCTGTAAAAGACATTTTTAATGATGACAATTTAACCAAAACCTACGGAATTAATTACAAGGTTAGTGTACAACAATAAGAGCTATCTATGGATATAAAAGAATACATAGAACTTGTCTTTACAGATTATACCTTACGCACAATAACACTGGGCACAGCTGTACTTGGCGCTATTTGTGGTATGCTGGGTAGTTTTGCTGTATTGCGTAAACAAAGTTTATTAGGAGACGCAATTTCTCATGCCGCATTGCCTGGAATAGCAATTGCTTTTCTAATTATAGGCACAAAAAATAGCTCGGCATTTCTATTAGGAGCATTGATTAGTGGTTTAATTGGTACTTTTTGGATTCGAGGTATCACTAGTAAAACACACCTGAAATCTGATACAGCTTTAGGCCTTATATTATCATTATTCTTTGGGTTCGGAATGTTATTACTAACCTATATCCAGAAAATGCCCAATGCAAATCAAGCTGGTTTAGAAAGCTACCTTTTTGGGCAGGCAGCTACACTTTTAGAAAGTGATGTATGGCTTATGATCACCGTTACAGGAATCAGTTTGGTTGTTTTATTATTATTCTGGAAAGAACTCAAACTATTATTATTCGATGCTGATTACACTAAGACATTGGGATTTAACACTAAATTCTTAGATATTCTTATCACTACATTTATTGTAATTGCTATTGTATTAGGACTACAAACTGTAGGCGTAGTTTTAATGAGTGCGATGTTATTAGCTCCAGCTGCTGCAGCTAGACAATGGACAAACAATTTAGCTGTAATGGTTGTTTTGGCAGCGATTTTTGGCGCATTCTCCGGAGTTTTCGGGACCGCTATCAGTGCCAGTCACAATAACTTATCTACAGGACCAGTAATTGTATTGGTTGCTGGTGTTTTTGTGTTATTTTCTTTTATTTTTTCTCCCGGTCGAGGGCTATTATTTAGAGAAATACGGTTTAGAAAAAACAGAAATGACCTTCAATTGCATAAAACATTATCTTTTATGTATAATATTGCTTGTACACACGAAAATATTGCGCATCCACATGCTATTAAAATTCTGAATAACTTTCAGGGGTTTACCCGAAAATCACTTCAAAAACTAGAAGATAAAGATTATGTAAAAATCGAAGGCAATATGTGGTCTTTAACCGAGTCTGGGTATAAAACTGCCTCCAATTTATATGATCAATTAACAAAAGAAGAAAATGAGTAGTGCACAGATAGAAATACAATTAATCGCCAGCCTGGTAGCAATAGCTTGTGCTATCCCAGGAACTTTTTTAGTATTGCGAAAAATGGCATTAATCACTGATGCAATCAGTCATTCTATCCTGCCAGGTATTGTAATCGGTTTTTTTATTACTCATGACTTATCATCGCCTTTATTAATTATTCTTGCTGCTGCAAGCGGTGTCATTACCGTAGTATTGGTAGAGTTTATTCAAAAAACAGGCTTAGTAAAAGAAGATACTGCCATAGGCTTAGTTTTTCCTGCGCTGTTTAGTATTGGTATTATACTTATTGCACAGAATGCAAATGATGTACATTTAGATGTTGATGCCGTATTATTAGGAGAACTTGCTTTTGCTCCCTTTGATCGATTACTTATAGGAGGTACAGATGTAGGTCCTAAATCTTTATGGATCATAGGTACCATATTATTAATTACACTAGGTCTATTATTTGCATTTTTTAAGGAACTAAAAGTAAGCACATTCGATGCAGGTTTAGCTTCTGCTCTTGGGTTATCTCCTGTAGTTATGCATTATGGATTAATGACAGTTTCATCAATCACTACGGTAGGTGCTTTTGACGCAGTTGGTGCTATTTTGGTCATTGCATTAATGATTGCACCTGCAGCTACTGCTTATCTATTAACAAATGATTTAAAAAAAATGCTTCTGTTATCTGTTATATTTGGAGTTAGTAGTGCCATTATAGGATATTGGGTAGCACATGCATTAGATACATCTATTTCTGGATCAATGACTACAGTATTAGGATTAGTTTTCTTATTCGTATACTTATTTGCTCCCAGTAAAGGCTTGTTTTCTGTGTTGTATAGACAAAAACAACAACGTATCGAGGTTTCATTACTTACCTTTCTTCTGCACTTGGGAAACCATCAGGAAGAGGAAGAGCGTCATGTAAAACATTTAAATGAACATATCAATTGGCAAAAGGTACAATCAAAATCTGTTTTGAATCTGGCGCTTAAAAACAATATGATCACAATTAATAATGATATTGTTTCTTTAACTAAAAAAGGAAAAAACTTTACAACAGAAGCAATTGATTATATTGTAACTAATAAAAATTCTGAAATCGAAAACATGAAAGATCGATTTTTCTTATTTAGAGGATAAATACATAAATTGTATTTCTTCGATATAAATTGATCGCTTTTAAATTTTTCATTTTTAGTATTTTTCATTTTAAATGTATCTTATAAAGGAAAAAGTAAAAATGTTCGCATCTTTAAAAAAGAGCTTAATACTACTATCTGTTTTATTTTATTTAATAAGCTACACTTCCTATGCTCAGGAAAAACCTGTTCGCCTAGTAGAAGAAAAGCAGAAAAAAAGAACAATTATATATGTTCTAAATGACACCGATACAGATAAGAGTGTATTCTTAAAAATAAATCCGATTGGGTATCGCAAGAGTGCGCAACGACCTATTATTAAAAATATCCCTGCCAAAAGTAAAATACAAATGTTGATCCTTATCCCATTAACAGATGTTGAATCCCATTATACATATAATTTGGTTGTGAATGAAGAATTAGAGACAATAGATGTAAAGCATAGTAAAAATTCAAAAAAGAAAGATAGTATCTGAGTTATAACCACTTAAAAAGTTTGATTTATATATACGAATTCTAAGATTAAGAGGAGGATAAAAAAATGAATCTCTATCTGTCAGTATCCAACTTTTGCAAGCAAAAACAATTATAAAACTTATTTAACATAGAAATCTATATATTTAGACTTAAAAGTCTAATTCACTTCAATACTTTATGAATCAAACAAAACCGCCATGGTACTTTCTTTTTCTGGTTATTTTAGCCGGAGAATCTGTTTTTATTCTTCCATTTGTTCTTTCACGAGTATTTAGACCAACGGTACTTGAGGTATTTAACTTAGACAATATTCAGTTGGGTATATGTTTCTCTATTTATGGAACTGTAGCTCTAATATCCTACCTTTTTGGAGGCGCATTAGCTGATAAGTTTCCGCCAAGAAAATTAATAGCAACGGCACTATGGATGACCGCTTTGGGAGGGTTAATATATGCTAGTTTCCCCAACTATACAGTATTAAAAGTGCTTTATGGTTATTGGGGGTTCACTACTATATTTTTATTCTGGGCTCCCATGATTAAAGCTACTCGCGTTTGGGGCGGCAACACTTCTCAAGGTAAAGCATTTGGATTTTTAGACGGTGGTCGAGGATTAGTTGGTGCTTTATTTGGAGTCTTGGGAGTATTTATTTTTTCACTATTTATTACTTCAGAAATCTCTGAAGCGACTACCGCCGAAAGCAAAGCTGCTTTTAAATATGTAATCTTAGTATCCTCTGGCCTTGTTAGTATTGTAGGAATATTAGTTTGGTTATTTATGAAAATGGATCATGAATTAGAAAAACAAATTACAGTAGAGAAAATCACAATATCTCAAGTGCAAGAGGTACTGCGCTTACCTTCTGTTTGGTTGCTCATGATTATTATCCTATGCGCTTATGTAGGTTATAAAATTACCGATGTATTTTCACTATATGCTCAAGATGTTATGCTATATGATCAAGTGCAATCGGCTCAAGTAGGTACATTTTTGCTATTTATCCGACCCATTATCGGAGTTTTAATAGGAATATTAGCCGACCGTTCACAAACCACTTTTTGGTTACTTATTAGTTTTATAGTTTCATTCTTCGGAGCATTATTGTTTGCCTCTGGTATAATTTCAGATTCTGCAACAATTTTATTTTTTATATCAATTTTAGTAGTAGCGACAGGAGTGTATGCAGCTCGTTCTTTATACTTTGCAGTAATGCAGCGAGGAAAAATTCCATTGATTCTTACAGGAACTGCTGTTGGGATTATTTCTCTTATAGGCTATACTCCTGATATATTTGCGGGACCCGCAATGGGATACCTTCTAGAAAATTCACCAGGACCCAAAGGACACCAACATGTATTCTGGATGTTAGCTTTATTTTCTTTTATTGGTAGCCTAGCTGCTTGGTATTATTACAAATTGTATAACACACAAAAAAAGTAAATACAAGAAAATCTCAAAAAAAATTACTTGCATAAAAAAACCACGACAGTTATTGTCGTGGTTTTACTATTTTAGAACTAATATTTCTTAAAATTCTCTATTCATATCCCAGGCTTCCAGGTAGTCTTTTACACGTTGTACGAACTGTCCTCCTAGTGCTCCATTAACA
Organism: Aquimarina spinulae; assembly: GCF_943373825.1. Taxonomy (NCBI): domain Bacteria; kingdom Pseudomonadati; phylum Bacteroidota; class Flavobacteriia; order Flavobacteriales; family Flavobacteriaceae; genus Aquimarina; species Aquimarina spinulae. The sequence goes on from NZ_CALSBP010000002.1 coordinate 712,825, forward strand.
ACTCTGTGATCATAAGAGTGTGATAAGAACATTTTATATCGAATACCGATAAAGTCTCCTTCTGGCGTTTCTATAACGGCAGGAACCTTTCTAATTGCTCCCAAAGCCAAAATACCTACCTGCGGTTGATTAATAATTGGTGTACCCATAATGCTTCCGAATGTCCCCACATTAGTTACTGTATATGTACCACCTTGTATATCATCTGGTTTTAAAGCATTATTACGTGCTCTATTTGCAAGATCATTAACTGCTTTGGTCATTCCTACCAAATTTAATTGATCTGCGTTCTTAATCACAGGTACAATTAAATTACCATCTTGCAAAGCTGCCGCCATACCCAAATTTATATTTTTCTTTTTGATAATTGTATCTCCAGAGATAGAGATATTCATCATCGGGAAATCTTTTAATGCTTTAGCAACTGCTTCCATAAAAATAGGAGTAAACGTAAGGTTCTCTCCTTCTCTCTTCATGAAATCTCCTTTTACTTTCTTTCTCCAGTTCCAGATATTGGTTACATCGGCTTCTATAAATGACTGCACATGAGCAGAAGTCTGTACAGATTCGACCATATGATGTGCAATAAGTTTGCCCATTCTGGTCATTTCTATAATCTCATCTTCTCCTGATGCTACTACCGGTGCTGCTTTAGCTACTTCTTTCTTTTTAGCTGGAGTTGCTTCTGGTTTTGCTTTTATTTCTTCTTTTACAGGCTGCGTTTTTATTTTTCCGTTTTTGCGATCATCTACAAATTGTAAAATATCATTTTTGGTAACACGACCATCCTTACCTGTTCCCGAAATAGCTTCTAATTCATTTAAGGAAACATTTTCTGTCGCAGCAATATTCTTTACTAACGGAGAATAAAACTTATTACTCCCAGAAAAATCGGTTGCATTTCCTGCCACTACTGTTTCTGCGATTTGTGTTTCTAGTACTTCTGCTTCTTTTGGAGTTTCCTCTACTTTGGCAGTAGTTTCTTGCGGAGTTGATTCTATAGCTCCCTCTCCTTCAGTCTCTATTACAGCTATAACCTGGCCTACCTGTACTACATCATCAACATCAAAAAGTTTTTCTACCAGTACACCTTCTACCTCACTAGGTACCTCACTATCTACTTTATCAGTTGCTATTTCAACAACTGCATCATCTAATTCAATAGTATCCCCAACCTCTTTTAACCAAGTTGTTATTGTTGCCTCTGCAACACTCTCACCCATTTTTGGAAGTTTCAGCTCAAATTTTGCCATATTCTTAATCAAAAGTGTTTATAAGTTATGTTTTTTGCGAATTTAATTAAAATTCGGCTTAAAAATTATTTTTTTCGTATTAAAGTTTACTTAACACCTATACCTTCAAGTTTACAGATACTTCTAAATATATGCAAATCAAGGACTCTTTAATGCATTTTCAAAAGGAATTCGATTAAGTATACTTCTTCCCAAAGTAACTTCATCTGCATATTCTAGCTCATCATTAACACCAATTCCCCTGGCAATGGTAGAGGTTTTTATATCTACTCCCTCTAATTGTTTATACATATAGAAATTAGTAGTATCTCCTTCCATGGTAGCACTTAATGCAAATATCAATTCTTTTACTTCGCCAGATTTAACTTTCTCGATCAAAGAACTAATATTTAATTCTTGTGGACCAATACCATCTAATGGACTTATCTTACCTCCCAAAACGTGATACAACCCTCTAAATTGACCCGTACTTTCTATAGCCATTACATCCCTTATATCTTCTACTACACAGATAATTTCACGATTTCTACCTGGGTTACTACAGATATCACAAATGTCTGTATCACTAATACTATGACATGAAGTGCAAAATTTAATATCCTCTCGCAATACTCCCAAAGCTTTGGTTAAGTGTTGGGTCTGGGTTTCTGGCTGTCTAAGTAAATGTAATACTAATCGAAGTGCAGTACGTTTTCCTATCCCTGGTAATTGAGACATTTCATAAACTGCATTCTCTAATAATTTTGAGGAAAATTCCATAACGCAACAAATTTAGCATTTTTAATGATCAACTCCGCCCAGAGTTCTACTCTTTAAACAAAAAATTATGTTTTTATATCATAATGACATTTTTTATCCCTATAACTGCACCAGCTAATTATAAAAAGACAATAACAGAGGGAAAAATGAAAGTTTGCAATGCGTAAGAAAACTTGATATAAATTTAATTTTGGGGTATAAACTATGATAATCTTAACTATGCAATTAAGGCCTTTTTGTTACTTTTACTCCAAAAGTAAAAGTAATGTTAGATACTCTTTCTGAAGAAACACAGCTTATTTTAATGATTATTGTTATTGCCATTTTATTCGTAGCAGTATCCTGGAACACCAAACGAAATAAAAATAAACTGTATGATCGTGACAAACGTAATTTTAGACAGAACTATCAAAAAAAGAAAAAGAGAAAATAACTATATTCTATAAAATGAAAAAAACATTTATTAGAAAGGCTACATCAAAAGATATAGAATGGATAAATAACACTTATCAAAACATAGATTTTGTAGTATCTGATTATACTAGCGAGTATATTGCTATAGCAGAGGTTGAAGGTGCAAAATGCGGACTGGGAAGAGTTGTAAATATTGATCAGAACAACTTAGAGTTAGGAGGAATGTATGTATTGGATCAATTTCGAGGTATGGGAATTGCAGAGAAGATCATATTGCATTTATTAAAAAATCATGAACAACATAAAAAGATATGGTGCCTTCCTTTTGAACATCTTCAGCATTTTTATAATAAGTTTGGTTTTCTAGATCAAAAAACACACAATTACGAAATTCCGGATAAAATACATGCTAAACACAAATGGTGTAATCAAAACTATACTAAGGACGTACTTTTATTAGTTAAGTAGCTATCATCTATTAAACAAACATGCAATTAAATGAAAATATATACTAAAACCGGTGATAAAGGAACCACTGCCCTTTTTGGCGGAACCAGGGTACCTAAACATCATATTCGTATCGACAGTTATGGTACTGTTGACGAGCTTAATTCACATATTGGACTTATCAGGGATCAAAAAATTGATGAATTAAGTAAGAAAATATTAATTAATATACAGGATAAACTTTTTACTGTTGGAGCTGTTTTAGCAACTGATCCTGAAAAAGCTATACTAAAAAGCGGGCAAAAACGGCTAAACATACCTACAATTTCTACAGAAGACATTGAGTTATTAGAAAAAGAAATTGACAGAATGAACGAATCTTTGCCGCCAATGACACATTTTGTATTACCAGGAGGGCACCAAACTGTGTCATTCTGTCACATTGCTCGTTGTGTATGCCGAAGAGCAGAGCGTTTAGCAACGGCACTCTATGAAATAAACCCATTTGAAGAAACAACACTGCATTACTTAAACCGACTATCTGACTATCTTTTTGTACTGGCACGAAAGTTGTCCTTCGATCTTAAGGCAGAAGAAATTGAATGGATTCCTAAAAAGAATTCTTAAAATTTAATAACTGTTAAAATTAGTAAGGGAAACTCCCAAAAAAATCACGTTCTTATAATTATTGTTTAAATAATTAATTTTTTACTTGACTTTTTAAACTAAAAAATTATTTTTGCAAAAAATTAAACCAGTAAACATATGTATTGGACTTTAGAATTAGCATCTTATTTAAGTGATGCGCCTTGGCCTGCTACAAAAGACGAGTTAATAGATTATGCAATTCGTACTGGAGCACCTCTGGAGGTTGTAGAAAATCTACAAGCAATTGAAGATGAAGGAGATTCGTATGACTCTATAGAGGAAATATGGCCTGATTATCCTACAGATGAAGATTATCTTTGGAATGAGGATGAATATTAAATAAATGAAATAGTATTAAAAGTCTCGCAAGAGGCTTTTTTTTTGCGTAAATTATGCCACTTTATGGCTATTTACGGCTTAAAAGTATTGTATAATATGACCTCTTAGGTCCTGAGATAGTGATAGACTTCAGATATTGAGGTCAGATTAGAATGTTACCTTAAGTAGATAAGGAACCAATTAGTTTCGTTTTGAAATTAAAATCTCATTAAACACACAACCATAAAATTATGGGAATTTTAGATTCTGTATTAAAAGTATTTGTTGGAGATAAGTCCAAAAAAGACATCAAAGAAATTCAACCAAAGGTCGAATTGATAAAACAAGCAGAAAAGGCAATTGAAGGCCTTTCTCATGATGAACTGCGCGCTAAAACTGTTGATTTTAAAAATAGAATAAACGAAGCACGCACAGAAATCAATACCAAAATAGAAACACTTAACGAGGAAGCTAATAACACAGAAGATATTGATAGAAAAGAAGATATCTATGGTGAAATCGATAAATTAAAGGAAGAAGCTTATGAAATCACAGAAAAAGCGCTAAACGATATTCTTCCCGAAGCCTTTGCCGTTATAAAAGAGACTGCAAAGCGTTTTACTAATAATGAAAGCATCGAAGTTACCGCTTCTGCTTATGATCGAGAACTCTCTGGTACCAGAGATCACATTACTCTTGATGGTGAACAAGCCATTTGGGCAACAAGTTGGGATGCTGCTGGTAAAGAAGTAAAATGGGATATGATCCATTACGATGTACAGCTTGTTGGTGGTATTACACTACACGAAGGAAACGTAGCAGAGATGCAAACAGGAGAAGGAAAAACCCTGGTTGCAACACTCCCGGTATACCTTAATGCTTTATCAGGTAATGGTGTTCATTTGGTAACAGTAAATGACTACCTTGCTCGTCGAGATAGCGAGTGGATGGCTCCAATTTTTCAGTTTCATGGGCTTACTGTAGATTGTGTTGATAATCACAGGCCTAACTCTGCAGAACGTAGAGCAGCCTATAATGCAGATATTACTTACGGAACCAATAATGAATTTGGTTTTGATTATCTACGTGATAATATGTCTCATGCCCCAGAAGATCTGGTACAACGCCCTCATAATTATGCAATTATAGATGAAGTAGATTCTGTATTAATTGATGATGCACGTACACCATTAATTATTTCTGGACCTATACCAAAAGGAGATGTACACGAATTTGATGAGTTAAAGCCTAAGATTGCTGATATCGTTTCGGTACAACAAAAATATCTTACTACTGTTTTAGCTGAAGCTAAAAAACTAATTAAAGAAGGTGATGCTAAAGAAGGAGGCTTTAAATTACTACAAGTATACCGAGGGATTCCTAAGAATAAAGCTTTAATTAAGTTTTTAAGTGAGGAAGGTGTAAAAATGCTACTTCAAAAAACAGAAAACTTCTATATGCAGGATAATAACAGAGAAATGCATAAAATTGATGCCGATCTGTATTACGTAATAGAAGAGAAAAACAATCAAATAGATCTTACCGATAAAGGTGTAGAATATCTTTCGGGAAAAGATGATCCGGACTTCTTCGTACTACCACAAATTGGTATGGAAATCGCTAAAATCGAAGGTTTTGAATTATCAAAAGAAGAAGAAGCAGAAAAGAAAGAAGATCTTTTTAGAGATTATAGCGTAAAAAGCGAACGTATTCACACTTTACGTCAACTATTAAAAGCATATTCTTTATTCGAAAAGGATGTAGAATATGTTGTGATGGATAATAAAGTAAAAATTGTTGACGAGCAGACAGGCCGTATTATGGATGGGCGTCGATACAGTGATGGATTGCATCAGGCTATTGAAGCCAAAGAAAATGTAAAGATTGAAGATGCAACACAGACTTTTGCTACGGTGACACTTCAGAACTATTTCCGTATGTACGGTAAGTTATCTGGTATGACAGGTACTGCAGTAACAGAAGCAGGAGAGCTTTGGGAAATCTATAAATTGGATGTTATAGAAATACCAACCAACAGACCGATTGCCAGAAAAGACATGGAAGATTTGGTATACAAAACCAAACGTGAGAAATATAATGCCGTAATAGAACAAGTTACAGAGTTATCCCGAGCAGGAAGACCTGTATTAATTGGTACCACTTCTGTAGAAATTTCAGAATTATTAGGACGAATGCTTACAATTCGTAAAGTACCGCATAATGTATTGAATGCAAAGCTTCATAAAAAAGAAGCTGATATTGTTGCCGAAGCTGGTAATGCAGGTGTAGTAACTATCGCTACCAATATGGCTGGTCGTGGTACAGATATCAAATTATCTGACGAAGTAAAAGCTGCAGGAGGACTTGCAATCGTTGGTACAGAGCGTCATGATTCTCGACGTGTAGACAGACAGTTGCGTGGTCGTGCCGGTCGACAAGGAGATCCAGGTAGTTCTCAGTTCTATGTATCATTAGAAGACAACTTAATGCGTTTATTTGGTTCTGAACGTATTGCCAAAATGATGGATAGAATGGGACTAAAAGAAGGTGAAGTAATTCAACATTCTATGATCTCTAAATCTATCGAAAGAGCTCAGAAAAAAGTAGAAGAAAATAACTTTGGCGTTCGTAAACGATTATTAGAATATGATGATGTAATGAATGCACAGCGTGAAGTTGTATATAAACGTCGTTATCATGCTTTATTCGGAGAACGTTTGCGTGTTGATATCGCCAATATGATCTATGACACTGTAGAAGTAATCACAGAAGGAAATAAAGCTGCCCAGGACTTTAAGAATTTCGAATTCGAATTGATCCGATATTTCTCTATGAGTAGTCCGATTTCTGCAGAAGAATTCGAAAAAATGGATGCTTTAAAGATTGCAGGAGAAATTTATAAAATTGCATATGAGCATTACCAGGATAAAATGAAACGTAATGCAGATGCTGCTTATCCTGTTATTAAACAAGTATATGAAGATCCTGCCAGTAAGTATGAAAGAATCTTAGTACCATTTACAGATGGAGTAAAAAGTATAAATGTTGCTACCGATTTGCAAAAAGCATATGAGTCTGAAGGAAAACAACTCATTACCGATTTTGAAAAAAATATTACACTTGCCATTATTGATGATGCCTGGAAAACACATCTTCGTAAAATGGATGAGTTAAAGCAAAGTGTACAGCTAGCTGTTCATGAGCAAAAAGATCCTTTATTAATCTACAAGTTTGAAGCTTTTGAATTATTTAAAGCTATGATCGAAGAGGTAAATAAAGATGTGATTTCATTCTTATTTAAAGGAGAATTACCTACTGGTAATACTCAGGATATTTCTGAAGCTCGCCAGGTGAGAAGAAAAGAGAAGTTAGAAACTTCTAAAGAAGAAATCCCTAATATGGATGAACGTGCGGCACAAAATAGAGCTGCGGGGCAAACACAAGGGAAACCTCAAGTCACTGAAACTATCGTACGAGAACAACCAAAAATAGGACGTAATGATAGAGTAACGATCAAACATGTGATGAGTGGAGAGAATAAAACCGTAAAATACAAACAAGCAATCCCACTAATCGAAAAAGGAGAATGGGTACTTGTAAATGAATAAACCCTTTATTATGTAATACAAAAGCCGGAAGAATAAACTTCCGGCTTTTGTATTTATAACTTTAGAATCTCTATCATATTTTTATTTTCTCGTACAAATATGTCATATCATTAAATAATCGAGTAAGCTCGTTACTCATTTTATAGATTTCTTTATCCGTAAATTCTTGATTATTTAATTTATTTTTATTTTTTTTGATCACGTTCCATTGAGAAAAAGTTAATCCTATTTTTTCATCAATTTCAGGAGTATTAAACTTACAAATCAAAAACTTATTAATTGCTCCGTCTAGTTCATGAAAAGCATTATTAAGCATCTGATAAGAGTTTTTATTTTTCAATTCCATTTGATTTGCATAATAATAAAATGCCAATCGTTGAGAAAGCATTCGTTGTCTTCCTGATATATTTATGATACCTTCTAACTCTAATCTATCTTCAATTAAATGAGCTTCATTTACATCATCCATAACACTTTGAAGAGAGTTTTTAGATTCTAAAATAATAGAAGATACTACTGCATTCGCAGCTTTAAGAAGATCTGTATTTGTTTCTATTACTTTCTTTGCATTCTCATAACTTGGTTGTGTTTCAATGAGTACTTTAAATTCTTTCCATAATTCATTAACCCTGGCTAGTTTTTCAATAGTTCCCTTAAACTGGGTATTTTGTAAAAGAACACGGTTTTGTTCTTCAAAAATAATCTTACTCGATAGTAAATCTCTCTTCACCTTCGCATCATTAGCATTATTAAGTAAGTATAAATATGCTTTAGACATTTTTTGAGTAAGCATACGTTGTTTACCCGAAACATTTATAGCATTGTTAAATGATAATGATCCGTATTTATCGTTTAGTTGTGCATGAAGACTTAATGAGCTGGCATATACTAATCCTATCACAAATAAAATTAGTATTGATCTGGGGGCTTTTCTTTTGCTTTTCATCTGTATTGGCTTTAAGGTTTTGTTATTTAGTTTATAATTCTCAAACAAATCATAAGACGTTAATTTATCTTAGTTTTTTTAGGGATTCTCTTATTGATTTGTAGCGCAAAAATATTTCAGACTATGTTTCGTAAATATGATTTTTATCAGTCTATAAGTGCCCCTAAATAGGTATGTCGATACTTATCTTACTGTTTACCAGTATTAATTTTGATTTTTATTATGACCTTTTATTGAAAAAAAATAAAATCCTTCGATAAGTAGTTTCAAAAACCTGTAGACATAAAGAAAATAGAGTACAGAATATTTTTTTGTTAAGTTGAAATAAGTAATTACCAGCTATAGCAATATGAATATATCTGTTCTTCTTATACTCAAAAATTACTCAAACAGTTTCTACCAATTCGAAAAAATCTCATGCCTATACAAAGAAGTAAATACAGAAAATTAAAATACAATTAATTGTATTCTAAATAGAATCTTCGTTACCTGTTAACTATGATTGATCTCTCATCAATCTGACACAGTTGCCTAACAATCAATTGATTTTTTATAGAAATCAAAAAATTAAACATTTACTAATTTACCAATAAACCATAAAAAATATGTGTTTTTACCATCAAAAATACTGGTAGGTACTAGTTTGACAATCATCCTCATAACTATACATTTAACCAAAAATTAATAATTTATTAACAAACACAAATTTTAACTAATCATGAAAACACAAACTCATTCTAAAAGAAACTATCTAAGTATAAGGTATCTCGTCTTATGCTCTTTATTGCTCTTCTGTTTACACATCAATGCTCAAAATACTGAGCCTAATATGTGTAAAATGGAGGAACAAATGCAAAAACTATATGAGGCCGATCCATATGCAAAAACAGAAATTAAAGCATTAAGACAAAGTGCTTCACGAATGAAAAATAGTCAAAACCCAAAATCATATGTAATACCTGTCGTATTTCATGTATTTGGTACCGAGTTTAACAGTGGAAGCACTGTTACCAAAGCGATTATTGAAGATGCTTTACAAAAAACCAATGAGGATTTCCAGGGGCTTAATGCAGATTATAGCACTATTGATGCTCCTTTCGATGTTATCAAACAACCTCTGGATGTGACATTTAAACTCGCGCAACTTGACCCTAACGGCAACCCTACCACAGGAGTTATATTCTATGATAAGGCTTCGGGAATGGGGAACTACAACTCTCCTGTAGTAGCCAAAGTAGCATGGGACAATTACAAATATTGTAACATATACATTACCAGAGATTTATACGATGATGGGGATTTCTACAATTCGGGGGTAGCATGGTATCCCAATACCACCATGTCTGCTGCCAATATTGCCCGAGTAGTATACAATGGAAGTTATTTGGGAAATAATACTAATGAGAATTTCAGATCAGTATTAACTCACGAATTTGGGCACTACTTTGATCTACCTCATACCTTTGATAAAGGAGTATGTAATAATGATCCTAATGATGGAGATGGTGTTGCCGATACTCCTTCGCACAAAAAAAGTTCTTCAAGAACTAAATGTAATGTTCTAAAAAATTGTCTAGATCAGGAAATCAATAGTGAGAATTTTATGGACTATACAGATTGTTACAAAATGTTTACACAAGGACAAGTTACCCGAATGGTTAATGCTTTGGATAATTCATCGACCAGGAATACATTATGGACAAACACTAATCTAACTGCCACTGGATTGGCTTCTGATTTAGGTGCCCGTATCGCTACCTCTGGAGCAATATTCGAAGAACGTTACCTTAATGATGGGATTGTAGAAAGCACTATTGATATCACTTGTGAGGACTGTACTTTTACAAAAAATTCTGGAAATATGGTCCTTAATACCGATTATACCGTAGCAAATCTACCCGCTGGTTTAACACCTAGAATTGTAGTAAACAGTAACACTTCTGCAACTATACATCTGGATAATACTGCTTCTAATCATAATCTAGCCAACTCTGTAACCAATCTTTCTTTTACTTTCTTAGATCCTATAGTAACTGGTGGGGTAACTCAATTATATAAAAAGAGTTTAGATAACTTAAAAGTAAACTTTAATGATGTATATACAGAATACTGTAATGTAAATATATCATACGCAGTCTATACCCACATTACCAATGTCGAATTTGATGGTAGAACAAATCCATCTGGATATGACGGAATCTCTAATTATACAAAAAGCCTTAAATACCCAGCTAAACAAGGAAAAACTTACCCTCTAACGATTACAACTAACAAAGGTAATGGTGGTGCTGGTGATAATTTAAGAATACAAGGATGGTTTGACTGGAATAATAACTTTATTTATGAAGATAGTGAATTAATAATTTCCCACGCATATGCCAACAGTAGTGTTGATGCTAATGGCGATTACAAATACACAACCAATATTACTATCCCTGCAGGTGCTGTTTTAGGAAATACCGCTTTTAGAATTTTGGCACACTACGCACAAAATAACGATGGCGATACAGCATGTAGTCGTATTGATAGTGGCGAATCTGAAGATTACGGATTAAATATTATAGATCAAAATGCTACTTTTTCTATGGCATTCTCGGGAACTCCTACTGCTGTTAATTTCTCACAAGGTGTAGCTTTCTCTGATCTCACAATAACCGATAATGGAGATTCTATTACCTCGTGGTTATGGACATTTGAAGGAGGACAGCCCGCTACTTCTACTGATAAAAGTCCTTCTAATATCATATTCCCCGAAGGAGGAACCTATGATGTAAGCCTAAAAGTAACAACAGCCAATGGAATAAATAAAACACTTACAAAAACAGATTACATCACTTCAGCATTAAACTATTGCGATAGTGGGCCTAAATTTGGAGGTTATTTCAATGTTAATCACGTTACCTTAAGTACACTAGATCATGCCCCTCTTAAAAGTAGAGCGGGTGATTATTATGATACTGTATTTACAACTTTAGAAACGGGAAAAACCTATCCTATTACTATTAAAACAGAACGCGGCAATGGTGGGACTAGCGATGTAAATAGAGTACGCGTTTGGGCCGATTGGAATTTTGACAGCGTATTTTCAGATAATGAACTAGTGGCTACCCAAGTTGTAAATCATGCAGATTATACAAATGATGAATACTCTTTTACCGCCAATATTACTGTACCAAATAATGCCGCAGTAGGTAAAAAAGTAGGATTAAGGGTAATTGGGCATTTTGTAAAAGGCACCGAAGGTGATACCGCATGCGGTTCATATGATAGTGGAAATACAGCTGATTACGGAATTACAATCTCTGGAGGAACATCTACTACTTGTAATGATGGTATCCAGAATGGTGACGAAACTGGAGTAGACTGTGGAGGTTCTTGTAGCCCTTGTAATACTAATGACACGTATTGTGCAGCATCAAATCAAGATGACCGAGTTCATATCACTCGAGTTGCTTTTGGCGACATAGATAATAGCTCTACACATAGTCCATATTCTGATTACACAAATTTATCAGCTAATTTTACTGTAGGAGATCAATTATCATTAACTATAAATACTGTTAATGAGCATTGGACATATAACGCATTGGGAGCTTGGGTAGATTGGAATAATGATAAGGATTTTGATGACTCTGGAGAGGAGATTCTTCACATTTACAAAGCTGGCCCTTATAGCAGTACGGTTACTGTTCCTACATCTGCAATAACAGGAACTCCCTTAAGAATGCGTGTGCGAATGGGATATGGATCAGAATCTAAAATAACGCCCTGCGGAGATGACACCTATTTTGGTGAGGTAGAAGATTATACCATAGTTATAAAAGCAGTTCCAACCTGTACAGATGGTATTCAGAACGGAAATGAAACAGGAGTAGACTGTGGTGGTTCTTGTACCCCTTGTACTACTAACAATGGAGTGGTTTATGTAGATGTGAATGATATTATTGTAAGCTCTTCAAATACCTGGAATTTCTTTAGAATAGAAGTAGGAGACGATAATGGGTATGGAGCGTGGTTTTCTAGTAATTCGGTTAGACTTGTTACTTATGATAAAGACGTAGTATGCGAAGGTACTAGTCGAAATGCGACCATGATTGGTGAAGGAATACAAGTAGGGGCTTCTAGTAATTTTGTTGCAGAATCTCATAGTTATATTGTAAGTTCTTCCTCATATACGAATTGGAATGGTAAATCAGGCTACATAGGATTTACTTTTAAAATTGGAGGGAATACACATTATGGATGGTTTTATGCTACTGTAGCAAATGATGGATTATCGTATACTATATTGGATTATGCATATAACACTAATGCAGGTCAGGGATTATTAACCAAAAGACCAGCAGCAGCAGGTCCGGAAAAAGCAGAGAATTTGGTTAAGGTATATCCTAATTCATTTACCGAAACTACAAATATTGATCTAACAAAATTAGGGAAAGAAAGGTTTACAATGAGTGTATACGATCTGTTAGGAAGACGTATATATCACAAAAACTATGATAGAAACCCTGGGGTACTTCCTTTTGGAGAAACAATAACCGAAAAAGGAAACTATTTCGTAAAAATAACATCCAAAGGAACTTCAGAAATACATACGATTGTAAAGAAATAATCTAATAAATCTAGTTGTTTTACACTAACTACCTAAAAAATGTATTCTAGAGCATCCCTTGCTTTATTTGATTCATTTTTTAGGTAGTTTTTTTGTGCTTAAAATTTTATTCTTCGAAACAAGACCTACTCAATAATTATAAAGAGAATCGTCTATCAATCCTTCGTTTTAAAATAGTTATTTGTATAAGAAACAGAAGGGCAAGAAATAAAACACCATATATAGTAGTTTTATAAAAAGTAAATCCAGAAAATGGGTTTTTGAAACTTATCTTATTAAAAAAAGAAAAATCAATAGTACCTAAAATCGATTCTTTACTCTCTGATAAAAAAGGTATGGTACACAGTAACATAGCAGTAGCAACTCCAACCATAAACCAAACTTTCTTAGAAATCAAAGGTTTGTATGTAGGTGACACCTCAATAGCCGAAAGTTCTACCTGATCCATAACATTCTTCAGAAAGTTTACTGAAGGAGTCTCTAATCCAGCTTCTTTGACTAAATTCTTAATGTCTTTATATTGCTCTTCCATTTTTACTACTAATTTCTGGAGAAATGTGATACTTCAATATCGAGTATAGTTTTTTTCTACTGCGATATAACTTTATTTTCACATTATCTGCTGTTAAATCTACAATTTCTACAATTTCTTTTACACTTTTTTCCTCAAAATAGTATAGTGTAATAATCGCAGCCTCATCTTCAGGAAGCTTCATTATACTATCTGATATAATTTTTTTTCTTTCTTTTATTTGCAAATAGTTTAATGCATCACCAACCAGTTCCATTTCTCCTTCACTTACTTCTTCTATAAGCTCAGAAGTTATCATTCTTTTACTTGCTTTGATTGCATCTAAGCTTTTTCGGTATGCAATAGTATATAACCAGGTAGAAAACTTGGCATCACCTCTATAGTTGCTTAAGGATTTATATGCCTTGATAAAAGAATCCTGAGCAACTTCTTCTGCCTGTTCTTTATTCTTAATCATACGATACACTACTGTATACACTAAACCCTGGTAACGTTCTACCAGAACCGAAAAAGCATTCACCTGCCCTTCTAGCACTTGATTAATATAATATTGATCTGATTGATGGTTCATTTTTTCATATGACGACACTATATAATTATTGGTTACATAATTTCTATTAAAAAGTACAAAATATTTTTTTTATCTTTTTTGTAACCGCTTCGAATTACTCTTCGTCTTAATTAGAAAACGAACAGTATTAATCTTTTAAACTAAAAACATGATGGGATCAGAAGTAATTATAGTACCCGCAATCTTTGGTGTATTTTTTGGAATTATTTATTTATTTATTTCAGCTAGAAATAAAGAGCGTATGGCTCTTATAGAAAAAGGAGCAGATGCTTCTATATTTTATAGTAGTAAAGAAAAAAGAGTGACTCCGATATGGAAAGTACTTATTCTAAATTTATCTTTATTATTAATGGGTATTGGAGTTGGAATTTTCATAGCCGGAATTCTACATTTATCTGTAGGTGTAGATGAAGATATTGCTTATCCTGGTACGATCTTCTTAATGGCTGGAATTGGTTTATTCACTGGTTTCACTATGACGAAAAACCTAGATAAGTAAACAAAAACATTACTTAACAAAAAAATATCCTGATGTTGATCATCAGGATATTTTTTTATTTGCGTTTTTGACTATCCAACTAGAAAATAGAGAATCTTATCCTGAATTTACAGAAGTATACAATCAAATTTAGGCATGGTATCCTATTAAAATTAGGTCATACATGAGGATTCATAAACAGATCTATAAAACGCTCTAAGAGTTTCTTAAAATCCTTCTCTAATTACCTCGGTTAAATTAAAATAGATTGTATAAAAAAAGCCTCCCAAGTCTGGAAGGCTTTTGTATAATATAAAAATTCTTTATTACATATCTGCTACAAGAACGTCGTTATCTACATATTTTTCAACAACAACAGATTCTCCTCTATTGTTCTCCAAAACATAAACTCCAACCGGTAATTGGCTAAGGTCTACAAAATTTGTCGTTTTTGATAAAATATGTACTGTATTTTTTACTTCAAATAATTTGATTTTATCTCCTTCTTCAAAATTAACTACAGTAACAAAATTTCCTTCTCTTGTTATTTCTAAAAGGTTTGTTTCAGAATTTTCATAATAATGTACAAATTCTTCTTCAACATTAACTTCTGAAGGCATATCTGCTCTTTCGCTATCATATTCTACTACAAAATTACTTTCTACATTTTCTATTGCGCCTTCAATATTAATATCTTCCTCCATACGAACAATAACAACAGATTCTCCTTGATTGTTTTCAAGTAAATAAGATCCCATTGGTAATTGACTCAAATCAATTTCTCCATGAGTTTTAGATA
The DNA here is from genome assembly GCF_943373825.1 of Aquimarina spinulae. Taxonomy (NCBI): domain Bacteria; kingdom Pseudomonadati; phylum Bacteroidota; class Flavobacteriia; order Flavobacteriales; family Flavobacteriaceae; genus Aquimarina; species Aquimarina spinulae. The sequence goes on from NZ_CALSBP010000002.1 coordinate 728,210, forward strand.
AAATATGATCTCCGCTTTCTACTTCGAATAATTTAATTTTATCTCCATCCTGAAAATCTACAACTACTACAACAAGACCTTCCTTCTCTACTTCCAAGATTTGGTCTAAGTCATTTGCATAACTAGTCAAGAATAAAAATAAGCTAAAAAAACACGCTATTGATTTCATCTTTATAAACTTTATAGTGGGGTTGTTATTATTTTATTACGGTTTTACCATACAATGATATTATATATTTATAGTTAAACAAATTAAAAACCAGACTTTTAGATCAAATGTTTTCGATATTCGACAAATGACACAAAAAATGTTAAATTAAGCTTTATTTAACGTTAACACATTGACAATCAGGTTTTTATTTTTTAAACATTGTTAAAAAACCAGATGAAAAGCAAAAATCAACAGATTAAAAGACTTATTCTGTAATACACTTACGTTTTTCCCCCTGATCCAATAGTAAAAAATATGGTATGTTAAGTTAATGTTGATCTAAAATGAATTCAAAAATCTAACCAATTTCTTAGTAGTATTATTTTGAAATCCACCTCTCTTTTAGGGTAAAGACCAGAATGTGTTTAAATTAATCTCTAGGATTATACTACTAAAAAAGCCCTATCAGTCTAAACCGATAGAGCTTTTCTATAATTAACACTACATTACTATGAAAAAACTTTATTTATTATTTAATACAACTTTGCTATACTTAGCATTAATTGTAATTATTTTGTCTGTACTACGAGTATTTTGGAATCCATTAACAAACACATTACCAAAATTCTTTCTTGTGTTTATTTCCAAAGTTTTAGGCAAAGAAATTATACTTTGCGCCCCACTGTACGATAAATTAAATGCTGTTTCGGGTAAATTTAATTTAAAGTCACTGTTTTGAACTGCTAGATCCAGAGTAGAAAAAGATTCTCCGAGATTAGCTATATTAATTACTCCAAAACTTCCCGAGATTGCTCCATTTTCATCAAGTTGCTGAATAAAAACATTACTAGAATCGGCATTAACAAGAAGGTTTTTAGCATTTTGTATTCTACAATTCTTTACATAATTGATCACTAACCTACCATTGTTCCATTGTCGAACAAAAACGGGAGAATAAGAAGCTTTAATAAATGTTTGTTTACCATCTATAACATTAGCAGATAGTTTAGTATGAGATAGAGAAGCTTTAATATTATTAGATTTTTCTGCTAACTGCACATCTCCATGGCGAATATTAAGTCTTAATTTAGCCTCTTTAGGGATACGTACTTTTATGATTTTACTTGTGCTATTAGTATTAACCCTACTTGTGCTATATCTATAGACTGTAACATTAGCTGTCCCGTTCTGCTGATTACCAATATCTTGTATTAATTGAGACGCCCATGCATCCATTTTTCTTCCATATTGCTCATCCCAGGTTTCTAATTTTATCTTGCTTTTAGGGTCTGCTTCAAATTGTTTAGCCCATTTTTGCTTTTGTTCATCAATAAATTTTTCGCGTATCTGGCTCTCCCACTGTTTAATATATTTTTCATCATTTTCTTTATGGGCTCCGTTATTATAATTAACATTAGCTTGATTTTGAGAAAGAGTACTTGGCATAGGGTTTTTAGCTATGTTTTCCATAAGAGGCCCTAGCATATCAGTAATCATAGGACTTAACATCCTTAATTCCTGTAAGCTTTTTCTATCCATTGTGATACTAGAAGCAGTGACATTTCTACTCCATAAATTTCCCGCTGTAGAATTAATAGTTACTTTCTGACTATCTCCTAATACATCTACTTGCCAACTATCAAGAATATGTTTACTGTTTTCATCAGAAAGGTTACCTTCTAAGTAAGCTTCTACCTCGATTGTATTTTTGTTCCAGGTTTCAAAAACAATATTAGTATGACTCGTATTAAGAACAACAGTAACATCTTCATTTACTGATAGCTTTTCATTTAATTTGTCTTGCCTGTCTTGTGCAAATAAGCCCGCACAACACAATAAGCCAAGAGTCGCTACATTAAGCCTGTACTTCATTGTAATTTTCGTTTTCAATTCTCTCTAATTCTTTTAGTTTATCTTTTAGCCTATTTAAAAGTGATAAGCGTATCGTTAAATTCTCCATCATAGCCTCTACACTTTGAACATTGGGTCCAACTTCTATTAATTCCTTATTAAGTTTTTGGTATTCTTTATCAAGATTATCTAATCTAGCCATAAAACTTTCTACCAACTCTCTATTTGTATCATCAATTGTAATCTGTGATAATTGAAATTTTATACTGGTAAGTATACTATTTTCTACTTCTTGATACTCCGGAGATATTTCTGCCAGAGGGGAAGATTGTTTTGCTAATATTACAGAAGAGTTTTTTACAGGAGTAGTATTCATATCTACTATATCAGGTCCTTCGGTACTGCTACTACCAAGTTGATTATATGTAAGTAAAGAAACTGAAAAAATAACAACAATACTAGCAGCAATATTAAGCCATTTATAATCAAACTTTCTGGTTCTTTTAGGGAGCTCATTCTCTAACCTGGACATAAACCTTTGTTGGTGTCCTTTTCTTAATTGCTCGGCAGGAATCTGTTTATCCTGCTTTAAAAGTTCTCTAATATCCTGTGCCATGTCTCAAATGTTTTAATTCTTCCTGTAGCTGCTTTTTTCCTCTATGTACCAATGTTCTCGAAGAAACTGGTGTAATGTCCAGTACTTCACTAATTTCATTATGATCATACCCTTCTATCAAAAATAGCATGACGGCATATTTATATTTTTCCGGTAATTTTTCAATTGCTTTTTTTACCTCATCTACAGTAACAGAATCAGACACCGACCAATCATTCTGTTCTTCAACACTAGTCATAACCTGCTCATTAATCGCAACCATATTCATTTTCTTAGCTTTTAGCATATCTATGCTTTTATTTATAACAATTCGTTTAAGCCAAGCTCCAAAAGTAACATCTCCAGTAAATTGATGAAGTCGCGTAAAAGCCTTGATGAAAGATTCCTGCATAGCTTCCTCCGCCTCAAATGGATCTTTAAGGAAACGCAACGCTACATAATACATACCATCACAGTATTTATTATAGAGTCTCATTTGTGCTCTACGATCGTTATTCCTACATTGTTCTATTAGCTCGCTTTGTAACAAACTTTCTTAACTTTATGGTTAGTGATTATTATTTAAAACTGTTTTAAATCGTACTCATCTATATAGACGAAAACATATATTCTATGTTGCAAAATTATGCATAAAAATCATAGCACGCCAACAATATACTGTATATCAAATAATTAAAAAACACAATATATATTTATGATCTCTATACCTGTCATGGTATTTGTAGTATAAATGATGTAAATATTCCCCTTCTATTTAGGTACTTGCTAAAGCTTTCTTACTTTTTATGAATATTTAAACATAGACATAAGTAGTAAAAGAAGTATATTTAGGATTAAAAAAATCGTTATGCCAAAACTTTTAAAACGAGCAATATTTATTTTATTAGGATTAATATTGATTGGATTTGCAGGAATGTACTTCATGAAGCAAAGTACCAAAAAACATAGCCCCGAAGAAATCGTTACTCACACGGCAAAGGATGCTACTTTCACTGTTTTTTATAACAGGCCATACAAAAAGGGTAGAGAAATTTTTGGTAACCTGGTTCCGTTTAATGAAGTATGGAGAACCGGCGCCAATGAGGCCACTACATTTACAACAGACAAAGATCTTCTCGTTGATGGTACCGTACTTAAAGCAGGGACCTATACACTATGGACCATCCCAAACCCCAAATCCTGGAAAGTAATTTTTAATAGTAAAGAATATGATTGGGGAGTACATATGGATGGCACTGCAAAACGAGACGCCACATACGATGTACTCACTGTAGAAGTCCCCGTACAACCTTTATTAAATATAGTAGAACAATTTTCTATTTATTTTGAAAATGCAAATGATTTTACCATATTATACCTTGCGTGGGATAGAACTGCAATTGCGGTTCCTATAAAAATATAAATATATTCTTTTTGATAAGCCTGTACTAATTTAAGGTGTATAATGCTGCATATACTCAAAATAGTAGAAGGCCTATATATTAATTACAAGTTTCCAAAAGGAATTTATAACTTTGCCATAAAGTCATTCTGTGTCTAAAGATTCTACCAAACATACTAATACCCCTTCTAGCACGAGTAGTCAAGCAATTGATCGATTTAAAAAATTACAGCAAAAAGAAGTTGTGATTGACACTATTTTTAAAGCAATCATTGCTCAAGACACCGCCGCTTTAAGTAAAGGAATTACATTAATCGAAAGTACCCAGCAAAACCATATTGAAAAAGCGCAGGACCTTATCGAAATGTGCCTTCCTTATGCCAACAACTCTGTAAGAATAGGTATAACAGGAGTCCCTGGAGTAGGCAAAAGCACCTTTATTGAAGCTTTGGGTAATTTGTTATTACAAAAAGGGAAAAAAGTTGCAGTTTTAGCAGTAGACCCTAGTAGTACAATTTCACATGGCAGTATACTAGGTGATAAGACCAGAATGGAATCTTTAGTAAGATCCTCTATGGCTTTCATACGTCCTTCTCCATCTGGAAACTCACTGGGAGGAGTAGCTCAAAAAACACGAGAGTCTATTATCCTTTGTGAAGCTGCAGGGTATGATGTTATTATTATTGAAACTGTAGGTGTAGGACAAAGTGAAACTGCTGTGCATAGTATGGTAGATTTCTTTTTATTACTAAAGTTAGCAGGTGCAGGAGACGAATTACAAGGTATCAAACGAGGGATTATAGAAATGGCAGATGCTCTTGTAATTAATAAGGCCGATGGTGATAACTTAATACGTGCCCGTAAAGCCAAAAATCAATTTAGAAAAGCACTTCACTTATATCCTCTTACACAAAACAGCTGGTCTCCAGAAGTACTAACCTGTAGTGCTATAGAAGGTACTGGTATTGATGATATTTGGAAAATGATCCTAAAATATCTGAAAATCACTTCTGAAAATGGATTTTTTGAAAAAAACAGAATCCAACAAAATAAATTCTGGCTATTACAAACTATTGAAGAACAATTAAAAAACTCTTTTTACAACAACCCAAAAGTTAAAGCTGCTTTAGATTCAAAAATTGAAGCTGTACAACAACACAAAATTACGCCCTTTGCTGCCGCTAGATATTTGTTAGGATTAAATAAATAGTCCAAAAAAATGTATTAGTTTGAATACTCTTTTTTTCTTTCTTTAAAATTAAAACGGTACACATATCCCAAACTAAGTTCAGAAAAGTCGGCCTGTCCTAAATTTGCATTAATATTTGCTCCAAAAAAAATATTGTTTTTGGGTGAGTCATGTGTATTAAACAAATAGTATTTCACTCCTAATCTACTTGAAATCGTTCGTTTTATTTCATAATACCAATCTAACTCTCCCAAAATATATTGATCCCCACGTCTTTCTCCCTGACTCAGCTGCCATTCAATTTTATAAAATGGTTTATATATATTAACTCCAAGTTCAAATTCTACACCAATATGTCCTATAAAAACTTCTGTACTAGAAAAAAAACCATAATTGCTTGCATATGCAACAGGTTTTTCTTTAAAAAAAGGAACTTGCTCCTGTATTAGCATTTCATCATTTTTGATATAATCATAATAGTGCTCATAAAACCTACCATAAAAACCGATTCCAATCTTAAAAATCTTGTTAACTACTTTACCCATGGATAATGCAACAGAATACACTTCTTTTTTATCATTAAATTCTTCCGATAGTACATTTTGACCTATGCCACTGCGAAATGAAAAATAGTTCTGTGAGGATTTGACTCGTTCTTTTCTTAACACTGTTACATCTTCCTCAAGAATAGTTTGAGGTTCTCCAAAAGATGAAGAAGCACTTACCAAAAAAGAGTTAAGTCCCTGATTAGGTAATCTTGTATGTCCGTTAGAATAATGGCCATATCCAAGTCCTAAACGCCATTGAGTTGATTTACCTATTAAAACATCGTAATACAAAAAAGTTTTGTACGACCAATTCAGGCTTGTTGTTACCGCTTTATTAAAAGGGTTTATTTCTGGGTCATACTTTGTATCAATATAGGATGCACCAAACCCCATATTGAGATGCCATCTATTTGTTTTTTTTTGAAACAATCCAATTTCAACAAAAGGCATTGCAATATAGGCTCTACCTACTTTTTCAATATTTCCGAAATCGGTAATCCCTAATGCTAGTCCGGTTTTTGGATATCCCAGTCTAGAGCTCCATTGCGCATCTACCTTTTTGTTGTAACTTCCTATACTAACAAAAATAGATTTAAGCATTTTAGTTTTAGGAAAACCAGTATTAGGTTCTGTCGTTTTTCCTAGTATTACTTCTGGCGAAATAAAAAATGAATTTTTATTTTCATTATCCAATGTCTGCCCCTTTAATTGTGTCCCAATAAGAAATAGGAGTAGATAATATTCTGTTTTCCTCATTTACATCTTTTTTCAAGTATTTGGATTGATTTTCCCCTTCATCCACATGATGCAAAATAGGGTTTTTAAAATAAAAGAACATAACCTATATACGTTTGTAGTTATTCAAAACCACCATATACTCACTATATTTAATGCTAAACAGAGCTTTATAATCGGTTTTTTTCTTTTACTAAACCCCATATAAGAATCCAAATAAATCCCCATGGTTACTTAAAGAAGATAAGAATTCCTATACTTAAGTCTATTTCAATACATACCAATTATTTACTGCTATTTCTAATTGTTCATCTGTTGGATATTTTTCCCGTACAAGTGATATAAAATAAGAGACTTCTTCTGTTGAGGGTGCCAGTTTAGAGAATTTTTGCCGAACATCATATACCGAATTAACCTCGAAAGCTTCATCCACAAATAATGTTTTTACGTGCCTTGCCCGAAGTACCTTTTTATAAAGCGATTCATAAAAAGATGTATCATACTCAAGATTTTCATTTAATTGTTTCTTCATTCCCAACTTTTTACCTACCTCGCATATTTCGCGATATAATGCCATAAGGACATGTGGTTGTGCATCTGCTTTCTCCATTTCATGATTAGGGTTCTTTGCAGTATTTACTCGTTTACTTATTATTAGTTTTCTAAGTTCGTCTGAAGGCACAGGTAGTATAAACTGAGTACTATCACTCGATAATATAGGTTCTAATTCATCTTCTGTTTTTTTTCCTAATTCTATTAACCTGTTTCCTACCAAAGGAGCTTCAAGAATTAACACTTCATTATCGTTTTTGTGTAATTGACACCAATCATAAACCGCTTTTCTAGACCATAGTCCACATGATTTTCTGATACCTGCATGAGTAACTCCATCGATTTCAGGATAAATCTTCAGTACCTGCTCGGTTTCAAAACCCTGGCGTGCACCATCCCATTGCAGTATAGAGATCTTTCTATTTTTTTGTAATGCTATATAGGCAAATTGTTGTACATATAGACTTTTTCCTACTCCGGGTAATCCTGTGAAACATACAATTTTAGCCTCCGAAGCGACTGTATCCAGTATTGAATATATTTCTCCTTCTTTGGGTAAAACAATGTATGATGAGTAGTCCATATTGCAATTCGTTTAAATTGATAGTAATGTCTTTAATACTTCAAAAAACATGGTATTTACAATGGGTGTTGCTACTGTTACTCTAATATGGTCTTTCACTCCAAATTTACTACATGGTCTTACCATGATACCTGCTTTCAGAAATGCGCTTGTTATTTTTTCTTCAGCAATTGGGGATTTAAACAAAATAAAATTAGCTTCGCTTTTCCAATATGTAAGACCCAGCTTCTCAAATTGTGCGTACATCCATTTTTTTTGTTCGCTAATTAATTTTTGAGTGTTTTCTATATGTTCATCATCTGTTAAGGCTCCGACCGCAGCTGCAGTACTTAGTACATTAATCATAAAAGGTCTCCCGATTTTTTGTAGATATGAAGTAATCTTAGGAGTCGAAAATGCATAACCAATACGCATACCAGCTAATCCGTATGCTTTTGAAAAACTATGAATAGCAATTACATTTTTATTTTTCTTAATATAATATGCAGCATTACAAAAATCCGGATCTTCTACAAAATGAAAATATACTTCGTCATAAACTACAATAACGGTATCCGGGATATTATCCAATAAATAATCAACATCTTTTTTAGGAACTATAGTCCCTGTAGGGTTATTAGGTGTAGTTAAAAAAATTAATCGTGTATTTTCATTAATCGCATCAATAATCCCATCTACATTTAAACTAAAATCAGGTGTTTTTAAAGGAACATCAACTACTGTAGCATTTTCTATAGCTGCAAAATTACCATAAGCCTTAAATGTTGGAGACGAAACGATTACTTCACTATCAGAATCTAAAAACCCTCTACAAATAATATCAATAATCTCTACACCACTATTTGCTGTTATGTACTGATCTGCTTCAATACCATTATCATAGTGATCAGCTAAGGCTTTTTTCAACACAGAATCATCTCTATGGTGATATTCAGACAATTCATTTAGTGATTCTTGTATTGCTTTTAACGCTTTTGGAGAAGGGCCTAAAAAATTCTCATTAGAAGAAAGCTTATATATTTTTTGGTCTTCATTTTTGTTTTTACTTTCAGCTTTTGTTGCGCCTACTTTATAAGGTATAGTGTCTAATATATGTTTTTTATACATCGTTTGATTATTTTGGTATAGGCTCTAGAAAAGTAAAAATTAGTTTTTGAAACATAATACATTAAAGTGTTATTATTATAGCACTTTATGTCATCTTTCCCATATTAAAAGCTTTTTCAGAGCGAAGTTTCAATACTTCTTTATTTTTCTTAAAAAAATCAGTTACTAATCCTGTTTTTAATGTTTTACTATTCTCAAGTTCTAAAATGTGTACGTCATTAGCATCTGTATCATAAATGGCTAAAGAGGCTATTCCTGTTTTATGAGCAGAAATCTCTCCGGGATTTACAACCCATGTCTCATTTTCTTTTTGAAGTGACGATATATGAGTATGCCCAAAAAAAACTGCATCATACAATTGGGAAGCAGCCATAGGAATAGCAAGGTCGTCGTAATGAGAAATAAAAATTTTGCGATTATTTATTTCTAAAAAATCATATGTGTTTAGGCTCACACTAAGGTTACCTCCTTGATTATGCGCTACTTTAGTAATCTCTACTTTTTCGCCATCATTATTTCCCCAAATCATGAACACAGGAATCGTAGAGCACGATAATACCTTTGCAATGCCAGCATTTATTAAATCTCCTAGGCAAAGTATTTGTTTGCAATTCTGCCTTTCGATTTCCTCTAATGCAAGAATAAGATTATGGAAATTTTCATGAATATCTGATATAATAGCTATTTTCATCTGTATACATCTTTATAGGTTATTTTACACCTCTCAGCTTAGACATCGATTTAAATTGATCTGTAGAAGGCATATCAATACCTACTTCTATTTCTATTAGCGTTGGTAATTCTTGTTTTTTTGCTTTTTGTATTGCTTGTCTAAAACGATCAAAGTCTGATACCTTTTCTGCATGAGCACCGTATGATTTTGCCATTGCAATAAAGTCTGGGTTTGTCAAATTACTGGCTATCACTTTATTTCCATAATTATTGATCTGCATATTCTGCACATTACCATAGGCACTATTATTAAACAGGCAAATAATTACACCTATCCTGTGCTGTACAGCTGTGGCTAACTCTTGTACAGCAAACATAAACCCTCCATCACCGCAAACCGTAACTACAGGCAATTCTGGTCTTGCCACTTTTGCTCCAAGTGCTGTAGGAAACCCCCATCCCAAAGTCCCCATATATCCAGTAGATAAATAAGTTCTGGGAGCATAAGCTTCCCATAACATTCTGCTGGCAAACCCAACCTGTGTTAACTCATCTACAAAAATCCCGTCGTCGGGTAATTCTTCTCTAATAATTCTTAAATACGTTGCCTGGGGCTCTAAATATGCTGTTTTTTCTTTCCAGCTAGCCTTTAATGCCAACATTTCTTTTTCTCTACTCACTCTTTGAGAAATCTTGTTTTTAAGCGCCTCTAAAATTTCTTTTGATGCTTGCGCGGCATTAGCTGTTAATGTTATATCGGGTGTTGTAATTTTATCATGATCATTGGCATCTATATTAATGCTAATAAATGCCAGATGTTCATCGGTACCCCATTTTAATATAGGCATGCGCACATGACTTCCTATCCCGACAACTACATCTGCTTCTTTCCATAATTCATACGCAGCCGGAACCGGATGACTTAGGTAATTTCTAGAAGAGACAATACCTTTTCCGGTTCGATATGCAAATACCGGTATTTGCATATAATTAGCCAGTGCTGTTATTTCTTTACTAGCATCCATAGCTCCACTTCCTACAAAAATTAATGGATTTTCTGCATGTATTAAAGCCTCTACTATCTTGTTAATTATAGATATATCTATTTCCTTTTCTTGATTTGCTTTCGCGAAAGCCGGAAACGCTATTTCATCAGAACTCATTAATAAATCCATAGAAATTTCTAGTCCCACAGGTTGTGGTCTTCCTGTTTCTATTTCCTGAAAGGATTTCTGTATTTTATCTGGTATTTCTTTAATATCATTCACCTTATCCGAGTATTTGGTAAGGCGTTTCATTATCCCTAATTGATCATTAGATTCATGCAATACTCCCCAGCCTTTTCCCTGGGTTTTTAAAGGAGTTTGACCAACTAATGCCAGTACCTTTGCATTTAATCCATAGGCTGTTAATAAAGCTGCTGAGCTATTAAGGAATCCTGGTCCAGGAACCACATTATAGACTGCTGTTTTACCAGATGCCAGGTGATATCCTAATGCCATATATCCTACTCCCTGCTCATGACGTGTATGTAGTACCGTTATTTCGTCCTGATAGTCATAAAATGCATTGTACAGCCAATCGTTTTGTACTCCTGGTAAACCAAAAACAATTTTAATACCTTGTTTTATTAATGATCGCACTACGACCTGTCCCCCCGTTAATTTTGCCATAGTTTAGTATACTATATTTACTGCTTTTGTTTTTGTAAAAGCATATAATCCCTCTTTTCCCAATTCTTTTCCCATCCCCGATTGTTTAAATCCACCTAAAGGGAAATGAGGATCTGACCGGGCATTAGAATTTACCCATACCCAACCGGCTTCCAGTTCATCTACCATTCTCATAGCCTTAGAGACATCTTTAGTAAAAACAGTAGAAGAGAGACCATAACTAGTCTGGTTAGCTAATTCAATAGCCTCATCAACAGTCTTAAAAGGTACACCAACTAGTACAGGGCCAAAAATCTCTTCTTGTACTACTCTCAGGTTATTATCTGTAGCAGAAAAAATAGCAGGCTCTAAAAAATACCCTTTATCTTTTATCTTTTTTCCACCAGAAATCAAAGTAGCTCCTTCTTCGCTACCTAATTTAATATAATTGGTAACAGTATCTAAATGTGATTTACACACCAAAGGCCCTAAAGCCACATTATCCTCAAATCCATGTCCAATTTTCATTTTTTGAGCACTGTGCATAATATCAGTCATGACTTTATCATAAACTTTTTCCTGTATATATACTCTAGAACCTGAAACACAAATTTGTCCCATGTTTCTAAAAATACCTTGCGATACGCATTGGGATGCCCAATCTAAATCTGCATCTTCAAAAACAACTGCAGGGGATTTCCCTCCCAGTTCTAATGATATTCCTGTAATAGAATCTATTGCAGCTTTTCCTATCGCTTTTCCAGTAGTAGTAGATCCTGTAAAAGTTACTTTATCGATATCAGGATGTGATACTAATGCATTTCCTGTAGTGCTTCCATTACCCAATATAATATTGACTACACCTGCCGGAAAACCAGCTTCTGCTATGAGCTCTGCTAACACCAAAGCATTTAGTGGTGTTTCTCCCGATGGTTTTAGTACTACTGTGCAACCGGCTGCCAGAGCCGGTGCCAATTTCCAGGCCGCAATAGAGAACGGAGTATTCCAGGGAATAACTGCCCCTACTACTCCTATAGGCTCTCTACGTGTAAATGCGAAATTTTGTTTATTACGGGGTTGTGGAATAGAAATATTAAAGGTTTCTCCTTCGATTTTACTACACCATCCGGCATAGTATCGAAACGTTTTGGCCGCTCCTAATACTTCAGATTTTCTGGCTTCTGTAAAGGGCTTCCCATTTTCTAGGGTAATCACTTCGGCAATATGATCTGCATTTTCTTCAATTAAATCTCCCAATTTATAAAGTAGCCGTTCTCGGTCTGCAGGAAGCATTTTTCGCCATTCATAAGTATACAAGGCTTTCTTAGCTGCTCCCACCGCTTTGTTTACATCTTCTGATGAAGAAATAGGAATAGTAGCAATCACCTCTTCATTAGCAGGATTAATTACCTGGCTAACCTCATCGCAATCTGCTAAAACCCACTCATTATTTATAAAATTCTTCTTAGACAGGTCACTAAAAAAAGATGTAGTCTTTGGATCTAACGAAAGTTCTTGTATTGATTTCATTTATCGTATAGCATTTTTGGTTAAGTCTAGTCCCATTATCAATTCTTTTATTTCTGTAGAAAGGATAATCTGTTTTGCATTCATCTCTTTTTGAAAATATTCTTGCAATACTTTCATTCCGATTTCTGATAATTCTTTTCGAATTTCGAGAGAACGACCTTCGCGTAAACGAATCAATAGATTTATCATTTTATAATCTGGATTACCATCAATAATAAAATAATCACTAGATTTTACTACTCTACACTTTACTCCTAGTCGAGGAATATGTCCCGTAGCTACGAGTTCATCGGTTAGAGTTTGAAAAACAGCTCTAAAATCTGCTTCTATATTACCTGAGCATTCTAATGTTATATGTGGCATACTAATCTGCTATTATTGGACGCGCTTCCATGGTTGCTTTTTTTACTTTGGTATTTATAAATGTACTTCCGTTTTCAAACCAACTTCTTGGTGCGGGTGCTCCCCATAGAGTTTGTCTTTGTGGATCACTTAAATCCCAACCCAACGGTTCTAAATCGGGATCAACGGTTAAATAATCACAGGTATAAATTTCTATTCTATGACCATCTGGATCCAAAATATATAAGAAAAAAGCATTGGATACTCCATGTCTTCCAGGTCCTCGTTCGATATTATCTACATACCCCGTAGTAGACATTACATCAAGTAGGTGGATAATATTAAGTGCAGTAGGTACCCAAATAGCTGAATGATGTAATCTAGGTCCATCACCATTGGTTAGTGCCATATCATGAACATTTCCTTTTCGATGCATCCAGGCAGCCCACATTTCTCCTTTTTCTGTAGTAGAATATTCGGTAAGCCTAAACCCCAATTGACTTACAAAAAACTCATATGTTTCTTGCGCATTGGGTGTAAAAACATTAAAATGGTCAAACCGCTGTGGATGCATTCCCCGATAAGCTTTATATTCTCTAAGTTTTTGAGGTACTTTTTTCATACGCGCATAAAACTCTAATATAAATCCTTGTGGCGATACGACTCGTAGTGTTCGGTCCTCGGCATATTTTGAAACCCACTCAGTATCAACATCAATGTTGTCTAAATGTGTTTTTAACGCATCTAAATCTTTTTCAAAAGCGACTTTAAACCCTACTGCCAGTACAGAGGGTTCTTTTGCTTTTTTTAAAATATAAGAGTGATGCTGTTGTTCTTCTAAACCACGCAAGTAAATGGTATCTTTGGTTCTTTCGGTCTCAATTAAACCTAATATATCTACATAAAACCTATGTGATTCTTCTAAATCGGTTACAGCATATTCTACATGGCTACAACGAATAATATTAAAAGGTAAATCGAAGTTATGAGGTACTAGTGCCATACTTATTTTTTTATCATTACTATTATTCAATCCCTAATTTAGGGATATCATGATCTCCTAGTGCTATAGAAATATTTTTGGTTTCCATATAAAAGTCAAAACTATACTCTCCGCCATCTCTTCCTATACCACTGTATTTAACTCCTCCAAAAGGTGTAGGCAGGTGTCTTACATTTTGCGAATTTATCCAAACCATTCCTGCTTCTACTTGATGTGCTATTCGATGTGCACGACCTACATCTTTTGTCCAGATATATGCTGTTAATCCATATTTTACGGCATTAGCTATTTTAATAGCCTCATCTTCAGTTTCAAATGGAATTACAGTTAAGAATGGTCCAAAGACCTCTTCCTGCGCAATACGCATATCTTTTGATGCATCAATAAAAAGTGTTGGATTTATATAACATCCTTTTTCTAACCCATCTGGTTTACCCCCACCTACTGCCAGAGTTGCACCTTCTTTTTTTCCTATTTCTCCATAATTCAATACTTTTTCCTGATGTGTAGGATGAATCATAGGACCAATTTCTGTTACCGGGTCTAATGGATGCCCTACTTTTATAGCAGCGACTCTTTTTTTTAGTTTTTCAACGAAATCAGAATAGATATCTTTTTGTAATAGTAATCTACTGCTTGATGTACATCGTTCTCCATTAAGACTGTATTTCATAAAAATTGCAGCATCTAAAGCACGCTCTACATCAGCATCATTAAAAACAATAATAGGATTTTGCCCTCCTAATTCTAAATGCACTCTTTTTAGTGTTGGTGCTCCTTGTTTCATAATATGGCTACCGGTTGTAGTCTCCCCAATAAACGCCACTGCCTTTATATATTTGTGTTCTGTTAATGATTTCCCTGCTGTTTCTCCAAAACCATGCACAACATTCCATACTCCTTTTGGCAATCCTGCCTCATGTGCTAATTCTGCAAGTCTGTTTGCTGTTACAGGGCTAAATTCTGCAGGTTTATGAACGACAGTGCAACCTGCTGCCAGAGCTGGGGCGATTTTCCATGTACTTAGCATAAACGGAGTATTCCAGGGAGTAATGATACCAACCGGACCTATGGGTTGACGAATGGTATAATTTGCATGATGGGTATCTGGTGTAGATAACCCGTTTTGTGCATCAATGGCTTTATCTGCAAAATACTTAAAGTTTGCAGCACCTCTAATCGCTGCTTTTTTCATAAAGCGAATAGGTTGTCCTGTATCATAACTTTCTAGCACTGCAATTTCGTCTGCATGTTCTTCTATTTTTTCTGCTATGGCATATAAAATATCTCGTCTGTTTTTATGAGACATTGCTTTCCATTCTGCAAAAGCATCCATTGCTGCCTGCGCTGCATTATCGATATCTTCTTTATCACTTTCGGCCACATGGGTTATAAAGTTTCCATCTATAGGTGTCGTATTCTCAAATGTTTTTCCTGAAATTGCTTCAATAGTGTTTCCATTGATAAGATTCTTGATACCTCTTTCTTTTAATTGAGGTAAAAACCGTTGTAATACTTCTAAATTCTTGTCTAACATTATTCTGCTATTAAGTAATTTTCTAATTTTCCGATACCTGCTACTTCACATACTACCGTATCTCCCGGATAAATATGTGATACTCCTTCTGGAGTTCCTGACCATATCATATCACCGGGATTAAGTGTCATAAAACCTGACATATATTCTATTAATTCTGCAATACTATGTCTAATATTTTTGGTATTCCCTTCTTGTCTTAATTCTCCATTTACCCAGGTTTTAAGGGAAACATTATTAGGGTCTATATCTTTGGCATCAACCATCCAAGGTCCACAAGGCCCCCAAGTATCAAATCCTTTTGCTTTAAGTGGTGGTCTGTAATAATTAACTACAAAATCACGAACCGTGATTTCATTACCTACCATATAATACCCAACATAATCTAATGCATCGGTAGCTTTAACTTTTCTACAGGAACGACCAATTACAGCCACAAGTTCACATTCGTAATGCATATAATCTATCCCCGCCGGAACAATAATATTGGATTTATGCCCAATCATAGTGTGGGGCATTTTATGAAACAATATGGGATATTCTGGAATCTCTAATTTTAATTCCTTGGCATGATCTGCATAAGCTAAAGCTACACCTATCGCTTTACCAACTCCCTGTGGATCCACAGGTGAAAGAAACATAACATCATCGGGATTAAACTCTTGTGTACCTTTTAGTATCGTATTGTTTTCATAAACCCCTTGATGGATTCCTCCATTATATGCAAATCTTACGTGTTTCATACATGTATATTTATTGTTTTTATTGCCAAATCAAATTCTCACCATCACAATCGTTGTACTTTTCACAAATTAGTAGTGTGTATTTGACGTATTATTCTTTTGTTCTGGTTTATAATCTTCGGCTAATCCTTTTGCTGCTTTTGCTAATAAAAGAGTATCAATCCCAACTCCAATCATATTAGCACCATGCTCACTATAATAGTTGACAATTTCTTTTGAGACAGACAGGAAACCGGCTGTTTTTCCTTTAGTCTTAATACGCTGAATAGCTTTTACTATTACCTCTTTTACTTTTGGGTGGTTAGGTTGTCCCAAATACCCCATGGATCCAGCTAAATCTGCTGGCCCTATAAATACTCCATCTACTCCATTTACTGCTAAGATTTCTTCTAAATTATTAATTCCCTGAACAGATTCTACCTGGCAGATCAAACACATTTCATTATTAGCATCTAGAAAGTAATCATTGGTTCTATTCCATTTTGATGCTCTTGCCAATGCTGTACCTATACCTCTACATCCTTCAGGGGGATACCGCATTGCCTTTACAAGTTCTTCTGCCTGGGATGCACTTTCTACCATAGGAACTAACAAACTTTGCACTCCCATATCCAAAAGTTGTTTTATAAGTACCGAATCCCCAACAGGTGGGCGAACAACAACCTGCACATCATATGCAGCCATTACTTGCAGTTGTGTCTGAATAGTTCGTAAATCAAATGGAGCATGCTCCCCATCAATTACAATCCAATCAAATCCAGAACCAGCCAAAACCTCTGCTGTAATGGTATCTACAATACCATTCCATATACCATAAATGGTTTCACGATTACATACTGCTTCTTTGAATGTGTTTTTAGAAATTTTCATGGTATTACATAAAATTACAAGTTATTTTTCCCAGTGAATTATAATCAACGGTAATAGTATCCCCGGCTTTTACAATAACCGGACGTGTAAAAGAGCCTGCCAAAATGATTTGTCCTGCGTCTAACGTTATATTATGTCTTGCATATTTTTTTGCTAACCAGATGACCCCTTTGGCAGGATGATCAAGTACCGCTGCAGCAACACCAGACTCCTCGATAGTTCCATTTTTGTATAATAATGCAGCTACCCATCTTAAATCTATATCTCGAGGATTAATTCTGGTATTGCCCAAAATAATCCCTGCATTCGCTGCATTATCCGAAATTGTGTCTTTAACAGTTCTAACATAATTGGTCTTGGGATCTACTCGATAAGTACGTGCTGCAATAAGTTCTAGTACAGGCACTACATAATCTGTTGCATCCAATACATCTTCTACTGTAAGAGTATCGCCAAAAAGTGGTTTTTTTAGTACAAAAGCTAGCTCTACCTCTATTCTAGGGTCCAAAAAATCAGAAGTTTTTATCTCACAACCATTTTCATAAACCATATTGTCTAATAGTGTTCCATAGTCCGGTTCATTGATATTCATGGCGACTTGCATTACCTTTGAAGTAAGCCCAATTTTATATCCAACTACTTTTCTACCTTCTTTTTTTTTGATATTAACCCACTCTTCCTGAATTTGATAGGCATCATTGATATCCATCTCGGGAAAATAATTTGTTGTGGCTACTACCTGTTTTTTATTTTTTTCTGAATCATGTAATCGATTTGCTTCCTCTTTTATTTGTAATGAAGTTAACATAGTATAATTTATTAGTTGCAATCTCGTTTATTTAAAAACAAAGTAGATTCATAAAAGTGCTATAATTGTTGTACTTTTTGTTTTTTCATTATTATTAATGCAGCATAATGAGTTATTTTTGATGTATGAAAGATAAAGATTTGATTCGATTAGATAAATTCTCGGATAAAAAAGATTTACCCTTTTTTATGCGTCCCTTACTTCATGAAAAAAACAGAAATAGAAAAAACAGAGATCCACATCGTCATACATATCATGAGGTTATTTATTTTAAATCTGGTGAAGCACTTCAGAACATAGACGATGAGCTTGTTAATCTAAAAACTCCAAACACTTTTTATTTAATAGAGCGAGGGCAGGTACACGACTTTATTAAAGGAAAAAACATGCAAGGTTTTCTAATTCGTTTTGATAGTGAACTTATTCCTTTTCAAACTACAATCGACAACATCTCTTTTTTATCAATAATTCATAATATATCCAAAGTAAATACAATTGTTTTAGACAAAGATGATGTATCACATTTTGAAGCAATTTTGGATCAACTTCATTATGAGTATTTATGCCCTTTATATTCTTATGGGAGAAGGAATACAATCGTTTTTTTATTACTCACTTTATTAGTGAAATTACAACGAAAATGCAATGAAATCAATAGTGGTAATCAAAATTTAAATCAATCTTATGAGAAAAAGATGTATTATAAATTTCTAGAATTATTAGAACTCAATTTTTCTAGTTATCACGAATGTGATTTTTATGCTCAGGAGTTAGGTTTATCGAATAGAAAACTAACCGAAATTACAATGCTCGTTAATGGGTCCTCAAGCAAGAAAATAATTATTGATCGCATAATTATTGAAGCAAAACGATTACTTCTTTATAGCCAAATCAGCTCGAAAGAAATCTCTTTTATATTAGGCTTCGAAAGCCCTTCATATTTTAGTAGGCTTTTTAAAAACAAAACAGGAGAATCTCCAAATTCTTATAAAAAAAATATCAAAAGTAAAGAGAATGTATACTTCGAAAAAAAATGATCTTTATTTATTCACCATCTTATCTAAAATGATGACATAATAGCCTTAAGATTACTTATCATCAATACCTGCAACCTGGTCTTTACTCACTTCTTCAGGAATATTATCGCCAGCACTTACACTTTCTTCTTCCTCTTCAAAGCTTTCCATAGTATCTGCCAGACGTTTGCTAATTTTAACCAAATAGATCGTCTCTTCTGTTCTTACTTCTACAGCTTCTATTGCTTCATTATGTTGGTTTCTAAAATGAACAATATCTCTATCATTATAGCCATCGGGAAACTTTTCTACTAGTAGGTTTAAAATATCTTTGTTAAGTTTTTTGTAGTCAACAATTACTCTTTTCATAGGACTCACAGGTTTAAGAATTAATTCTATACTTTACATATTTCAAATAGCATTTTTTTTGCTAAATGCTATTATCTCGATTATAAATCTTGGTGTATTTTTTATTCATTTACTCCAAGTAATTTTCAATTGAGCGTATATTATTTCACTGAGTAATTTGTTACTACAAGTCTAAATAAAAAAAATGAAACTTTTAAGAAATCAACTTTAAAAATCAATTATTTTTTTTAAATTTTTACTTGTTAAAAGTTTTAAATTTTTATTTGATTACAGGGTATTTTTAGACAAACTTAAACTTACTATATTTTCTATCGGTATCATTCTACCAGGAAATGCGCCAAAGCAGCTATTAATGTTCTTATTGCAATGCAAAAACTCCTTATTACTATTTCGTTGCCTTTTTCGTTATTCATGATAATATGCGATATTCATTCAAAATTTCAGAAAAAACAAGAAACCTATATCTCCTAATAATATGGCATTTTCGACGTTATGTATGTCGGTATTATGATTATGATAAAGACAATATTTAAGAAAAAATGGGTAAAATGGTTATTCTATACCATTGGTGCGTTCATTTTCTTCAGCATTTGCTTTTATGCTAGTATATATTTTGGTTTTTGGGGTAAATTACCTGATAAAGAAGAATTAGGTTCTTTAAAACAGGCCGAGGCCACTCAAGTACTGGATAAAGATGGTCATATGATTGGTAAATATTATATCTATGATAGACAACCCATATCATACGAGGATTTACCTCAGCACCTTATAGATGCACTAGTAGCTACAGAAGATGTACGTTTTTATGAACATGATGGTGTAGATAACACAAGCTTATTACGTGTGTTTTTTAAGACCATTTTACTTCGGGATAAATCTTCAGGAGGAGGAAGTACCATAACTTTACAATTGGCAAAAAATCTCTTTGGAAGAAAAAAATATAAATTATTTAGTACCGTAATCAATAAATTGAAAGAATCTTTTGTTGCCAAAAGAATAGAAGATATATATTCAAAAAAAGAGATTCTCACACTATATTTTAATACTGTTCCGTTTCCAGATAATACTTACGGAATTGAAAGTGCTGCCCAGAAATTCTTTAATAAATCCACTCATCAATTAACACTCTCTGAAGCTGCCACACTGGTTGGGACACTTAAAGCCAACCATAGTTATAATCCAAGACTGTTTCCCGAAAGAAGCCAGCTAAGAAGAGATGTTGTACTTCAACAAATGGTTAAATATGGATACCTAAGTGCTCATCGATCAAATCAAACTATGAGTCAGCCTATCGTTATGGATTATCAACACTTTAATCACGACCTTGGATTGGCACCTTATTTCAGAGAAGAAGTAAAAAAAGAATTGATCAATATCTTAGAGAAACATAAAAAACCAGACAGCACTGTTTATGATATCTATAATGATGGTTTGATTGTACACACTACGCTAGATTATAAAATGCAGGTTTTGGCAGAAGAAGCTATGAAAGAACATATGCAAGTTTTACAAAACGATTATGAAAAATCTTTTGGTAGTGCTGCTCCCTGGAAGACCGATAAAGATCTTGTTCAAAATGCGATCAAAAGTCTTAAAATCTATTCGATATACAAGGAACAAGGGTTGACAGAAGCACAAATTGAAGATTCTCTTTCTGCAAAGAAAGACATAGAACTATTCGAGTGGAGCGGCAACATTACCAAAAAAATATCTTCTCTGGATAGTATACAACATTATTTAAAATTTCTGAATACCGGAATGATTGCTATCGAACCAACAACGGGTGCAGTACAAGCATATCTGGGAGGGATTGATTATCGTTATTTTAAATATGACCATGTTTCGCAAAGCGAAAGACAAGTCGGATCTACTTTTAAACCTTTTGTATATACCACTGCTATAGAAAATGGCATGAAACCTTGTTCTTATTTCTCGACAAAAGAGATTACCTACACAAATTTAGACAACTGGACCCCTAAAAATGCTTCAGAACGAAATGATCCATATCTTAATTTTACACTAGAAAAAGCACTCAGTAACTCTGTTAATACTATTGCGGTAAAGGTGCTCAATAAGGTTGGTATTCCCAAAGTTGTAGATCAGGTAAGAAAACTGGGGATCACTGCTATACTTTCAGAAGAACCTGCAATGGCATTAGGTACAGATGGTATCAAATTAAAAGAATTGGCCGGAGCATATGCAAGTTATGTAAATGAAGGTAAAAGTGTGAAGCCTTATTATATTTCGAGAATTGAAGATAAAAATGGCCGTTTAATTGCTACTTTCGAACCTGAAATAGCTGAGGCTCCTGCTTATAGTAATTACACCAGGCAGGTGCTTTTAGAAATGATGAAATCTACTGTAGAGCAAGGTACTGCAACCAGACTTAGAGCGACCTATAACCTTAAAAACGATATTGCAGGAAAAACAGGAACTACCCAAGATAATAAGGATGGGTGGTTTGTAGGGATCACCCCAAATCTGGTAACGATCACCTGGGTAGGAAATGATAATTATAATATTGGTTTTAAAACTACTGCTTTGGGACAGGGAGCCAATACTGCACTACCAATTTTCGCCAAATTGTATCAAAAGATGAATCTGGATAGTACATTTGATCCTATTACAAAAAGTAAATTTGAAGAAAGCTCAAAAGAAGTTTTAAAAGATTTGGATTGTAAACCCGAAAAAAGAGATAATTTCTTTAAGCGTCTTTTTGGGAAAAAGAAGAAAAAGAAGAGGTTTTAAACTAGACTATATCTGAGCCTACTTCTGATCATTCGACTTCTCCGTATTTTTTTACCAGAAATGTATGTAGCTTAAACGCTCCCACTCCCAATAAAATACCTATTGCCATACCAGTGACAATATCGCCCGGATAATGTACTCCTATATAAATTCTGCTATAACTAACAACAATTGACCATACCACCATAAATGGAAAGATATATTTTAGGTGTTTTCGTAAGGCTAATCCTGTAAAAAAAGCTAACGCCATAGAGCTAGCTGCATGACCAGAAAAATATCCATGTCGTCCACATCGTTCTGCAATAAAACGTGTAAACTCTGCTACCCCATCTGCTCTACATGGCCGTGGTCGCATAAACAACACATTTTTGAACAAATTTGATAGTTGATCGGTAGCAGTAATTAGTAATGCGACAACCACCAGTGTAATGATCGTACCTCTAATTCCAAAATATTTATAGAAAAAAATAAGTAATACTAGATACAGAGGAATCTGGTACAGTTTCTCTGTCATAAATAACCAAAATCCATCCCATGCAGATGAACCCAGGTTATTGAGATATAAAAAAAGTTCTTTATCTAATTGTATGAGATCTTCCATTGTTATGGTCGTTTATCTATTTTTATTCGTCGTAACGTTCTATTTCACGATCATAAAAATCGTTAGCAGTTTTAAAAAGATTTTCTGTTTCCTCTAACAATTCTTTTTCATCATTTTTGTCAAACTCTTCAAGCCATTCTATTTCATCATTTTCCAGATTGATAATACATCTCGGAAACTCTGTATGAATTACAAAAATAGCATCTGGATAATCAGTATTATCGCCTAGTAAGAATTTTGGGAAGTCCATAATGAATACTTAAAATTTCAAAGTTTCAAAGGTACTATCTTTTTTAAGGAAATCAGAAAATTATTAGGGAACTACTATTCAATTTTAATTTCTACTCTGTTGTTTGATTCTGGATCCAAATTAGAATCTGCAGTAACAACGGGCATAGTATCTCCAGCTCCTACTATTTCGATTAAAGATTGGTCTATACCTTGCTCAACAAAATATTTTTTCACATTACTTGCTCTCATTGCAGACATGATTTCGTTTTCAAAAGATGAACCGGCATCATCTGCATGGCCAATAATTTTAACTTTGTTTACTTTAAATATAGTTACATATTGAATATAAGAATCTAATGCCTCTTTAATTTCTTTGTATGCTTCGCTTTCACCTACCAAGAACTCTACAGGTGAAAAATCAAGAGCCATATCACATACCTGGTTAGATGTAAGGTTTTTGGTATTCTTCATTTCCATTAGCAAGACATCATCTACAAAATAGTAGGCTGTGTCAAACCCTCCTCCTTTTACAGATTTTCCTTTTGGGCTATCTGAGAAATATCCTAAAGAAATAAATTTTTCTGTTCCTTTTGCTCTATATACTCCACAAACTTTAGTCCATCCCTTGGTATTACATACCATTTTGGAGGATTCTATATTTAAAGGAAATCTAGAAGTCGTAGTTATTTTTGGCCTTCTGGCAGTAAAATATGATCCAATAGATGAAGTACAGGAATTCGAGATACCTTCTCCTAAAGAGACATACATATGAAAATAGTAATATTTCCCCTTGGATAATGGTTGTTTTAATTTGGCAGTTACTCCTTCTTTATAAGGGCCACCAGCAATATACATTCCTACTTTACCTTCTCCTGTTCTGGGCTCCTGTGTTCCAAACTGCTTTAAAAAATTTGGCGATTTATGAATAAATCTAATATCTGCTAATCTAGGGTGATAAGCATCCGGAGAATTAATTGTAGCTTTCCAATCCTTAACAATTCCAAAGTTTTGCATCTCCATATCCAGTCGTGAAATAGCTGCATTTGTAGCTTCGAAACTAGGGTTAGGAATAAGATTTTGATTTTTACTATGAACAAAGTTTTGACTTATACTACTCTGTGTAACCAATATGGTAAGCGTTACAAGCAGTAGACAAAATCTAGAATTTGGGACTCTCATATTTTGTATTCTCTTTTTTTGGAAAGATAGTTAATTATTCGTTAATACCAAATAAACGTAATAAGTATGAAAATGGTATTTGGTCTTTATTTTTATTTAAAAATTTATTCCTAAAGCCTTGATTTGACAGGCAAAAAAGAGGTTATAATTTTAATTTTTATGAATTAAACCTTTGGTCAAAGCATTAAATCTAAGGTATAGAAGTAATGCAGAAACAGAAAGACCTGCCAGCAATCCAATCCAAATTCCTGAACTTTTATATTCGGTATATAATCCTAAATAATAGCTAATAGGAAATCCTACTACCCAATATGCAATGAACGTAATTAAAGTAGGAATTTTAACATCTTGCAGACCTCGCAAGGCTCCTAGTACAGTAACTTGTATCCCATCAGAAATTTGAAATAATGCAGCGATAACTAATAGCTTTGCTGCAATGGTAATCACCTCGGTATTATCTGCTATATTTTCTGTATCTTCTATATCAAGATATATTCGGGGTAGTAAATCGTTAAACAGAATAAATAATAAAGCAAACACCACTGCTAATAAAAACGTGAGCAGGAATATTGAAATTGCTATTCTTCTTAGGTCTATAAAATGCTGAAGTCCTTTTTGATTACCTACACGTACCATTGCAGCCACACTTAATCCCATAGCTATCATAAACGTCATAGAAGATAGGTTTAATGCAATTTGATTAGCTGCCTGAGAGTTTTTACCTAAAATACCTGATAACCATATCGCAGCAGTAAAAATTGCCACTTCAAAAAACATTTGTAATGCAGAAGGAAATCCTAAGGCTATTATTCTGTTTATCATTTTTCTCTCTAGTGAGAAAAACTTGATATGAGTAACATACGAGGTAGATTTTTCTTTATTTTTTAGAAAAACCCATAAAAAGATAACCATTACAAACCTTGAAGCTAATGTCCCAACGGCTGCTCCTACTATTCCCATTTGCGGAAAACCAAATTTACCGAAAATCAATACATAATTGAGGGCTATATTTACCAAATTAGCAACCAAAGTTGCATACATAGGATACTTGGTCATAGACAATCCATCTGAAAATTGCTTTAATGCCTGAAAACTTACTAGAGGAATCAAAGAAAAAGCGACCAGATCCAGATATGGTATTGCCAGTTCAACCACCTCTGGAGGTTGTTTCATTAAATACATCAATGGTTTTGCTACAAGTATCAACAAAAATAATGCAATTCCTAATGTAGTACATAGAAATAACCCATGTTTAAATGCAGATTTACCACTAGCAAAATTATTTTCTCCATCTGCCTCTGCTACCAATGGTGTTATTGCAGTAGAAAACCCTATCCCCAAAGACATTGCTATAAACATAAAACTATTACCCAGAGATACAGCTGCCAACTCTGCCGTACCTAACTGTCCCACCATAATATTATCGACTAAGCCTACAAAAGTATGTCCCAACATACCCAACATTACTGGTGTAGCCAACTTTAGATTATATCGAAATTCTTTAGTGTATTGTTGTAGCATTTTACAATTTTGAAGACGCAAAGGTATTAGAACAGAAATAAACTAAATGATTCTTATCGTATATTTAACGTTATTTAACCTGGATTATGTATGGGTTTAGTTTTTTAAGTGAAAAGTATGTTAGAAATTGTAAATCCTGAAAAAGAAGTTAAGCAAAGAAACGGTACCCGGGTTTATCTTATTATAACCAGTATTGTTTTTGGAATATTGATATTACCATCGATCCCTATGATTATGATGTCTGCCATGCTATTTGATAGTCCAGAGTCTGAGAATAGTCTTCCTACTATTATTTTGGCAATAAGCCTGGTTTTTTATCCTATTATTGCTTGTATTAGTATTGCTATCTCCTGGTTTCTATTTGTTAGAAAAAAATATCTTCTTGCCATAGTCTCTGCCAGTTTACCAATTCTAAATATCGGTATTGGTATCATCGCTATTATTTTCCTTTTTGCGCTTTGCGATGGTAATTTAAATTGTTAGACAAAGAAAGTTTCGAATAAAATAACATTTTATTTTTAAAGGAACTATTCTAACCATATCATTTCACACCATATTTATCAAAAAGATATATCAAACTGGTCATTGTAGCAGCACCTAATTCGAGTTCTCGTTTATTAACGGCGTCAAAAGTATCATTCTTTGCATGATGATAATCAAAATAACGTTGTGAATCTGGTCGTAATCCCGCAAGTACAATTCCATCTTTTTTAAGTGGCCCGATATCGGCACCGCTTCCACCTTGAGTGAAAGAATGTATCAGATAGGGTTCGAAAAGAGGTTTCCAGCCTTGTACCTGGGCAAAATTAGCATCATCACAATCAAACGAGAAGCCTCTGGGGGTAAATCCTCCAGCGTCACTTTCTAAAGCAAAAACATGATTTTCGCCTTTATCTTTAGCTACTTTTGCATATTTTTTACCACCCCGTAATCCGTTCTCTTCGTTCATAAATAATACTACGCGAATAGATCGTTTAGGTTTATATCCTATTTCTTTAAATAGTCTCAATACTTCCATAGACTGTACTATTCCTGCCCCATCATCATGAGAACCATCGCCCAGATCCCAAGAATCTAAATGCCCACCAACAACCATATATTCTTTAGGAAATTCACTTCCTGTAATTTCAGCAATCACATTGTATGATTGCACATCTTTCCAGGTGCGGCAGTTCATATTAATATGAAATTTAATTTTAGGATTTAATGTTAACATAGAGCTTAACAAATCTGCCCCATTAGTACTTATTGCTGCAGCAGGAATTTTATCTATATCTTTCAGGTCACCATAACTCATTGATCCTGTATGAGGGAAATCATCTAGCCTCAGGTTCATAGAACGAACAAGTACTCCTACAGCGCCAAACTTAGCTGCTTCTGCTGCTCCAGAATATCGTTGATCTACACATCCTCCGTAAGCTCTAAATGTTTCGATAAGATCTGCTTGCATAGGCCTGTTAAAGAACACTATTTTCCCTTCAATCTGAGCTGTGCCTAGTTTTTTGAGTTCTTCTAATCCTTTAACTTCTACAATAGGTGCTTTAATACCTCCTATTGATGTTGGTACAGAACCTCCTAATGCGCAAATTGGCACATTAGTCGTTATACCTGGTTCTGTTTCGATATAGGCAAATTCTGTTACTCCACGAGTCCATTTTGGTACCATTACTGGTTGTAACCATACTTTATCCAAGCCTAGTTTTTTTAACTCTCTTTCTCCCCATTCTACAGCTAGTTGAGCATTTACAGAACCCGAAAGTCTCCCTCCGATCTGATTAGAGAGGTAATCCAGCCATGCATAACTTTTACCATCAAGTAGTGAGGTATCATATATTTTTTTTAATGTAACGGCATCTTCTTTTACTTCATTCTGTGCAAAGCTATTAAGTGATAAAATTGCAAAAATGATGGGGATTATAGTTCTTACCATAATATTTTCTTAAACTTTTTTATTCGTTCTCTAATTCTTGTTTATACAAATCCAGATTCGCTTTTGTTTTGTTATCTAATTCTGGTTCTTGTATATCATCATATTCTTTTAATGTTGTATATAAAGTTTTTGCTACAATATATCGTGCTACGGGTTTATTATCTGCCGGAATCACATACCACGGGGCATGTGGTAAAGAAGTTCTATTTATAGCATCCTGATAACAATCTTGATATTGATCCCAAAGTTTACGCTCTTTTAGATCGCCTGCAGAAAACTTCCAGTTTTTTTCTTTCTTCTCTAGTCTGCGAAGTAACCTGTTCTTCTGTTCTTCTTTTGATAGATGCAAATAAAATTTATAAATCAAAGTACCATTTTCGGCAATATGTTTTTCAAAATTTCGAATTTGTTCAAAGCGTTGCTCCCAAAATGCATCATTAATATCTTCGACTGTATTGATATGAGGTATATTTTCTCCCATTATATATTCTGGATGTACTCGTGTTACCAAAACATTTTCGTAATGTGTTCTATTGAAGACTCCAAATTTTCCTCGTTGTGGCAAAGCGATATAGTGTCTCCATAAATAGTCATGACCTAGTTCTAACGCTGTAGGCACCTTAAAGCTGTGAACGATAATACCACGAGTATTGAAATCTTTAAATACTTCTCTAATCAAACTATCCTTACCTGCCGTATCCATACCCTGAAGACAAACCAGCACAGCATACTTGCCATGGGCGTATAAAGTATCCTGAAGCTTTCCTAATTTCTCACGTGTTTCTTCGAGTTCTTTCTCTATTTTTTTCTCGCTCTCATTAAGGTCAAAGGTGGTTGGGATTTTGGATAATTCTATGGTATTAGACACCATAAAATCTTTGTGATTTATCTTCTTCATACTATGATTTGTGTTATCACCCGAAAGATACTAAAGTTTTGGGTTTGTAGGAAAATAGTTTAGTCCTATCCTACATTAATTTACTCTACCCATAGAGAATTGATAGAATCTAACGTTTTACCATGTGTTTCTCAATATTGATTCTACATTATCATTCATCAAAATCATATATAGTTAATTAACAACATTTAAAAAAACATTCTCTTAACATTTTTTCACTTTATCTCAATAAAATTTGTTCTTTTTTTAAGATATACAGATGAATAAATTGTATAATAATTTGTAAATTTAAAGATATCTTCAAGATATAATCTTAATTATAATTGAAGTTTATCCGTTTACAAAAATACCTCCTGTTTTTAAATTGCTCATTTATTACATTATTATTTTTCTAAAATTTATTAAGAGTAAGTTGAATGAAAGAAAATAATTTAAATACCATTTGGAATGATTGCACAGAATCTTGGCATGGTAAAACCTATCTGCAACCAATAATTCCGATAATTTCTGATTATTTATTCACAAAGAAAAATTACAATTCTCTATTAGATTTTGGATGTGGTTATGGCAAACAATCTTTTATATTTAACAAATATGGCTATAAGGTAACAGGGTTAGATAGTAGTTTAGAACGAATTACAAAAGCTAAACTCGAATTTCCTCATATCAATTTTCTTTGTTACAAATTTGAGGACAAACTTCCTTTTAAAGATAATTCCTTTGACATTATATATTCTCATAGTGTTCTTCAATATGTTGATCATCCATTATTTCTTAAAGAATGTAATAGAATATTGAAAAAAGATGGCAGTATTATATTAATTGAAAACTTAAAAAATAATCCAATAACAAGGGTTGGTAGGGTATTTTTAAAATTAACAAATTTCAAGTTTCAATCTTATCCTTGGAATCATTTCACAATAAAAGAATTTACTAATACCAAAAAACAATTTGACAACTCAAGTTTTAATGTATTTTATTTATTATCACCATTAGCATACATCAAGCCATTCAAAAAAAAATTCTCTTTTTTTTCTAAAATCGATGATCATCTATTAAAAGTTAAGTGTTTAAGAAATTTTGCTTGGTTAAGCCTTTTTATTGGACAAAAAAAAACTTGTGATGATAGCAAATAAATATTGGTCAAAAAAAAATAAGATAGTATACATTTTTCATTTTTTAATCGATATTTATCGATCAAATAAAATAGTTGAACTTATTTCTTTTATAATTTGGGAACTTAAATATTGTTTATCATTATATGATAAAAATGAAATCATACAGTTTTTAGAAAAAAAACCTTTACTCTACCTTAAAGATATTAACAGTGTTTATATAAATTTATTGAATACAAAGTTATATACCTGTACAAATAATTGGCACATTGTTTTTAAATGTAAATCAAATATTCTTTGGGGATGTTTATATGAGGACAAAGCCACTTTATATAGACTTTCATCAAAAAATGAACTTATAAAATGTTTTACTTTTAGTAATAATCTTGAAGGTTTATTTATTGATAGATCTGATAATATTTTTGTTTGCGTACAAGGAATATTATACAAATCCATAAATAAAGGAATTACTTTTACTAGAGTTCTTAAATTATCAACATCTAAAAGCTATTTTCGTCGGGATGCTATTACTGAAAATCCAAATGGCGAGCTATTCTTAGGAGAATATGCTAACATTATGGTAAAAAACAAATGGAAATTTGTTGGTTACATTTACCACTCTTCTGATCATGGTAATAGTTGGTATAAAATAGATTTTTTAAAGAAAGCTGGGATAAATAAGCATGTACATATATTAAAATGGATCAATCTATATAAAGGTTTGGTATTAACTGAAGGAGATAATAAAAAAGGAATTTGGATAAATAATTCCAAAACTCAATTTAACCATATTTCTAAATTATCTAATTCTGGTTGGAAGAAAGTACATAAATTTCATATTCAAAAAGGTGGATATACAGGAATTACAGAGGTAGGAAATTCTATCTTATTCGGAACAGATTATAATGGTGGTACAAATTATTTGATAAGTACAGAAGACATGAAAAAGTTTAATGCTAAAGTTATACCAAACCCATATAGAAGAGGAACATTTCAACGTATCATTGTTAGAAAGCACGCAAATTCAAACCCTGAAATATGGGCAAATATTAGGTTTAAGAGTAGCGATAAGATAAAAAGTTTAATCATGTTATCCGTTGATTTTGGAAAAACCTGGAGGAAAATAATAGAATATAGCGGTAAACGATTTAAAATTGATATAATTAGTGACTCTGTTCGCATAAGTAAAGAACACTATGTTAGAATAATTGACACTACCAGCAATCAATCTACAACATTGGTAATTACTTAGGGATTTTAAAAAATAACCTGATTTGATGTTACATTTTAATAGCCTTAACTGGATCTAATAAAACTCTTATGTGCAGTATTTTTTTTACAAAAAATCTACCTAGCATAAAAATCATAGCTAAATCCAACCATAAACGTATCATATCTACGTCCTAAACTCTTAACATTAAGTTCTGCAAAAATATGTACAGGGATAGAAATCTGATGTAATGCCCTTATTTTAATTTGTGCTCCATGGTTAAAATTTCCTGTTCTAAACCCCAGAAAAGCATCCTTTTCAATTGCTTCAAATTCGTCTGAATCATTACCTACATATCCTATTCCGGCTGTTATTGTAGTAGGATACCAATTAAATAAAATTAAATTTACTCCAATTCCCAGTTCATTATATCCTTCATATTCTTGATCAGCGCCTATAGCAAATGAACGATTGTATTCTCCTAAAAAAGTAGTGTAACAATTAAAAGCATATTCTATTCTGACTCCTAGTGCTAATTCATTTTCGAGCCCAAAACTTTTTGCTGCTGCAAACCCATAGTTAGTTGCTCCCGGATCATATTGAGCAGAAGACATATAAGGTATACATAACAATGAAGTCAACAATAAAATTCTTCTCATTATTTTGGGCATATACTAGAATTGGTCGTAATATAAGGTGTATTAATTACAACAATTGTTTTCATCAAAAAATATAATCGATTGCTATAACTATATAAAAAGATAAAGATTAATAATTACTTAGTAGCAAATAGTTTTACATCTTCTTCACTTACTTCGTTACCTCCAAGAATAATTAAACGTTCGACCACATTGCGTAGTTCTCTAATATTACCTGTCCAATCATATTGCTGTAATTGTTTTATGGCTTTGGCAGAAAACGTTTTAATAGGTGATCCTTGTTCTCCCGATATTTTTTCAGCAAAATACTCTATCAATAAAGGAATATCATCTCTTCTATCATTTAATGCCGGAACTTTTACCAAAATCACTGCCAATCTGTGATAGAGATCCTCTCTAAATTTATTTTCTGCTATTTCTTTCTTTAAATCTTTATTTGTAGCAGCAACTACACGTACATCTACTTTGATATCTTTATCGCTACCTACTCTTTGTATTTTATTTTCCTGTAGTGCTCTAAGTACTTTTGCTTGTGCAGAAAGGCTCATATCTCCTATTTCATCAAGAAATATCGTTCCTCCATTAGCAGCTTCAAACTTACCGGCACGATCTTTATTCGCCGATGTAAAAGCTCCTTTTACATGTCCAAAAAGTTCACTTTCTATTAATTCCCCGGGTATTGCTGCACAGTTTACTTCTATCATTGGTCCTTTTGAGCGATCGCTTTTTTGATGAATCCAGTGCGCGACTAATTCTTTACCTGTACCATTAGGGCCGGTAATTAATACTCTTGCATCTGTTGCAGCAACTTTTTCGATGATGTTCTTGATATCAGAAATAGCTTTTGATTCTCCAATCATTTCATAATTTTTGGAGACTTTTTTCTTAAGCATTTTATTCTCTACGACCAGTTCCTTACGATCCAAAGCATTACGTACTGTATTGAGTAAACGGTTAAGATCTGGCGGTTTAGAGATATAATCAAAAGCACCTAATCTCATTGTATTTACAGCAGTATCCAGATCTCCATGACCAGAAATCATGACAATAGGAATCTCGGGTTTTATCTTTTTTATAGCCTCTAATACTTCTACCCCATCCATTTTTGGCATTTTGATATCACAAAGTACAAGATCATAATCTTCTGCTTTGATTTTTTCTATACCAGAAAGTCCGTCTTCCGCTTCAAAGACTTCGTATTTATTATTTTCTTCAGATAAAATTTTTACAAGAACCCTACGGATTGCTGCTTCGTCCTCGATTACTAATATTTTTGCCATTATATTTTTAATTTTATTCCGCCACGAAAATAGAATGTATTTTTATCATTGATTGCTAATACATTTTCTTGATTACCATCTCGCAAACGAATTTCATTACTTAATGTATATCCTGCATATGTGTAAAACAATAAGTGTTCCGTAAAATAATATTCATATCCCAATGCTCCCATAACATTAAACATCGATACATTTTCTATTACTTTTGTTTCTCCGTTCTCATCTACATATGCTTTGTTATTTCGCAAATTACCATAAAAACGATCGAACCCCACAAAAGCCTGGAGTGTACTTTTTTCACTAAAAAAATATTTAATATTTGTTTTAGGAGTCCCAATAGCATACGACCAACTTTGATGAAATCTTTTATAATAATTAATGATAGGAAGTGGGAAATTAAGACTAGCGGGATTAGTATACTGCACTCCTACAATTAAACGAGCCGTTTTTGGTTCTTGTACATTTTTATACGTCTTTACAAAATACAAAGATCCTCTATATCTAAAATCATCTCTTTCTACACCAGACCCTTCAAAATTAGATGAAATTCCAACTCCGAATTTAGTACCAAACCTCCAATTATTTTTCATCTTAAATGTATACCCCAACTCTATAGCTGCAGTATGAAAACTATTTAAGTCTCCCTGATCATCAAACCCTAACTCGTCATCTATCTCTATGTTATTAAATCTATATTGTGCACCGATTACCAGATAAGTTCCTTTATCATCCATTTTAATAGGATAATTAGCCGAAATTCTAAACCGACTATAAACATTATCACTATCGGCTTGTGGGATATATGTATATTCGATTCTTGCTAAATCAGTACTCTGACAACGTATACCGTTTAAGCTATAAAGTAGTATGCATATAAAAATCAGGCTCTTTCTCATTTATGGGGCGTATGTTATGCTTTTTTATCCGTTTTTCTTCATTCTTTTATAATCGTAACCTCACGTTGTGGGAAAGGAATATTAATCTTATGTTCTCTAAACAAACGATCTATTTCAAATCTAATCTCACTTTTAGGAACTCCCGATTGAAAACTATCATCAATAGTAAAAATTACTTTAAAATTTAATGAGCTATCTGCAAAATCTGTAAATAAAACCATTGGAGGTGGGTCTTTTAGCACATTTGAATTAGAAGATGCTGCCTTAATCAGTAACTCTTTCACCAATTGTGTATCGCTACCATAAGCAACACCGACAGAAACAGATTCTCTGGTTACTGTTCCGTTTTGAGTCCAGTTATATAAGGACGAGGACATATATTTATGATTAGGGATAATTAAAACTTTATTATCTATGGTTACTGCTCTAGTCGTTCTTAATTTTATTTCTTCTACTCGTCCTACTTTACCATCTAACTCTATAATATCACCTACATGTACCGTTTGATCTATAAAAATAAATATACCGGATAAAATATCCTGAATAAAAGTTTGTAATGCAAGACCTACACCAACTAATAATGCGGCAGAAGCAGCAAATATAGCAGTGATATTAAATCCAATACTATCTAAAGCAAAAAAGATAACAATGAGATAAATAAAATATTTCGAAAAAGAGAATACCGATTCAAACTTAAGTTTATCCTGACTCTGCATTTTACGGGTAAAAACTCTCTTTGTAAGTTTTAAGAAAACCGAAGTAATAACAAAAACCAATATCACAAAAAACAATAAACCTACAGTAAGTACAAAAGGATGTTCGTCTGTTCCGAAATGAAAAATTTCATAACTGAAAAATTCTTGCAGAGTATCCCAAATATTTTTAGGAATAACTTCTTTTACCTGCTCTTTTACTTGTTCTGTAATTTCTTCCTGCATCATAGCGTTAATATTTCATCCACTTAAATAACTCTTTATAGCTTGGTTTTTTACCATACATAAGTATTCCTATCCTATATATTTTTCCTGCCATCCATGTGATAAAGATAATACTTCCTACTAATAGAAGCATAGAAATCAATACTTCCCACCAGGGTACCCCAAAAGGTATACGCATTAACATCACTATTGGAGAAGTTAAAGGAATCATAGAAAATATTGTAGACACTGTACCATGAGGATTTTCTATTACAGAAAAGAACCCTACATAAATCCCCAGCATTAGTGGCAAGATAATAGGTAACATAAATTGTTGCGAATCGGTTTCACTATCTACAGCTGCACCTATGGCAGCATAAATCGAACTGTACAAAAAGTATCCTCCTATAAAATAAATAAAAAAAGACAGCACCAAAGTTCCTAATGGAAGTTTCATGATATCCTGAAGTATTAGTTGTATTTCTTGCTGACTATCTCCTTGCATAGCTATCGATTGATCTATACCTACAGGTTGCGGATCTATCCCAAAAACCGAAGATACTACAGCAAGTAACACTCCGCCCAAAATCACCCAGATGAGAAACTGAAGAATCCCTGCAAAAGAAGTTCCCAGAATTTTACCCATCATAAGCTGTAATGGTTTTACAGAAGAAATGATAATTTCTATAATTCGATTAGATTTTTCTTCGATAACAGATCGCATTACCATATTACCATAAATGATAATAAACATCATTAAGAAATACCCTGCTACACCACCAAAAATCATTTTTATATAACTAGACATCTTTGATGTTTTCTCTCCAGAAAAGTTTTCTATTAGAATATTTACTTTGGCTTTTGAGTTCTCTATAGCATCCAGATCCAACCCTTTTTCTTCAAAATTTTGGTTGGTTAACTTATTGGCTATAATTTTTTCAATTCTATTAAGTATTGAAATACTTGGTGCTTCATCTGCATAAAACTGTATTGATTTAGCAAGTTCACTATTAGAGCTTTTCTTTGGCACATACAATAGTCCATCAAGTTTTTTAATAACTACAGAATCTTTTGCATCGTTTAAAGTTAGATGACTATAATCTATATAGTCGACATCACCAGAATCTTTAAAATCTGTACTAAACAATCCCGTTTCATCATAGAATGCAACTTTACGAATTTCATCATTGTTTAAAGTCGCAAGCCAGGCAATTAAAGAAATCATACCTACCATGATCAAAGGACTTAAAAAAGTCATCACTACAAAGGTCCTATTGCGAACTCGAGCTATAAATTCTCTTTTGATAATTAATTTTAGATTACTCATTCTCTGTAATGGTTTTAATAAATATCTCGTTAACTCCTGGGATCACTTCATTAAATCTCATTACTTGACCTTTATCTGATAAATACTGTAATAATTCATTCGAGGATGTATTATTATCTAAAGTTATTTTCATTTTCAATTGATCATCAATTGTTTTAAAATCTGCGGGGGCCACATCAAATTTACCTTGTAATGTGGTATATAAATCGGTGCTATTTTCGGTTAAAACACCTACTTCAAATGTATTAGATTTATAAGCTCTCTTTATATCGGTTACCTTGCCTTCTAATATTTTTTTAGACTTATTAATTAGAGCAATATGATCACATAATTCTTCTACACTTTCCATTCGGTGAGTAGAAAATATGACTGTTGCTCCTTCATCCCGTAGTTGTAGAATTTCATCTTTAATAACATTAGCATTTATGGGATCAAAACCGCTAAAGGGTTCATCAAAAATTAGCAACTTAGGTTTATGAAGTACCGTGACAATAAATTGTACCTTTTGTGCCATTCCTTTAGAAAGCTCTTGTATTTTTTTGTTCCACCAATGTGAAATATCAAATTTATCAAACCAATATTTCAAACGTTCTTTAGCTTCGGTTTTACTAAGCCCTTTAAGTTGAGCCAAATACAATGCTTGCTCACCTACTTTCATAGATTTATACAAGCCTCTTTCTTCTGGCAGATAACCAATATCTCTAATATGTTGTGGTTTTAGCAGTTCATTATCCAGATATACACTTCCTTTATCAGGCAAAGTGATTTGATTAATGATTCTAATTAGTGTGGTTTTGCCAGCTCCATTAGGTCCAAGTAATCCAAATATACTTCCTTTAGGTACCTGAATTGATACATCTTGCAATGCAGTAAAGTTTCCAAATTGTTTTGTGGCCTGTTGTACCTCTAAAAGATTAGCCATAGATAGTAAAATATGATTGTAGTTTAATATGAAACCCGAATGATACGAAAACTTAAAAACTTATGCTAATTATGTTAATGATTAATAAGATAAAATAGCAATAAATTTGGTCTATCTTTTTTTAGCCTAGATTATGCAAGTACATAATTCTAAAAACAAAACCCACCCTAAATACAAGTATTAAGGATGGGAAAAAAATTGCTATGAAAAAGAAAAATTATCACTAAATGCGCTAGTGATGTCTCAAATATACGAATTTTTCTTAATCAAACGTTAATAGAATTATAATGATTCAAAGTGGGGCGAATCATATAATTTAACTACGAAAACATATCTTTTACTTTTTCAAAAAATGACTTATCCCCACTATCGGGGCTAGGTCTAAAATGATCATCTTTAGCCATTTTTTCAAAAAATTCTCGTTGTTCTTTGCTCAGGGCTTTTGGTGTCCATACATTAACATGTACCAAAAGATCCCCTTTTCCGTAACCGTTAAGACTCGGAATTCCTTTTCCTCTCAATCTCAAAATCTTACCACTTTGCACTCCGTCTTCTATCTTAATTCTCACTTTACCGGATACGGTATCAATTTCTCTGGATGCTCCTAAAACAGCTTCAGAAAAACTAATGTATAGATCATAATGCAAATTATTTCCTTCTCTCTGTAATTCGGGATGTTCCTGCTCTTCTATAGCGACCAAAAGATCTCCTGCGATTCCATTACCAGAAGCTTCATTACCTTTTCCTGCAACTTTAAGCTGCATCCCATCTTCTACTCCTGCGGGTATTTTTATGCTTACCGTTTCTTCTATAGCTTTTAAACCTTGAGCATCTGCATCGGCAGGCCTGTGATCTATTGTCTGGCCGGCTCCTCCACAGGCAGGGCACGGAGAAGACGTTTGCATTCGCCCTAATATTGTATTAGTAATTCTGGTTACTTGTCCTGCTCCGTTACATGTACTACATGTCTTATAGGTAGTACCTGGTGCTTGAATTTTTCGTTTTACCTTAATCTTCTTTTCAACACCATTTGCGATTTCCTCTAATGTAAGTTTAACACGAATACGAAGGTTACTTCCTTTAGCTCTGCGTTGTCTTCCGCCTCCGCCGCCAAAACCGCTAAAGCCACCAAATCCACCGCCAAAAATATCACCAAACTGACTGAATATATCGTCCATATTCATTCCACCACCGCCGCCAAAGCCACCACCTTCAAAAGCCTGGTGCCCATACTGGTCATAACGTGCCTTTTTATCAGGATCGCTCAAAATTTCATATGCCTCTGCAGCCTTTTTAAATTTTTCTTCGGCAGTCTTATCCCCTGGGTTTTTATCGGGGTGATATTCTATAGCTTTCTTACGATACGCTTTTTTTATTTCAGCTTCTGTAGCATTTTTGCTAACACCTAATATGTCATAAAAATCTTCCTTCATAATTTCTTATTGACCAGTCACAACTTTTGGAAAACGAATCACTTTCTCTCCCAACTTATATCCTTTTTCTATAACGTCTACAATCTTTCCTTTTAGATCATCATTTGGAGCAGGTATTTGGGTAATTGCCTCATGATCATCAGCATTAAAAACATCTCCTGCAGACACCTCTACTTCAGATAAACCTTTGTTTTTTAAAGTTTCCTTCAGTTTATTATGGATTAGCCCTACCCCTTTAATAAGCGCTGTATCTTCTGATTTCTCAATTTCTTTTAATGCACGATCAAAATCATCTAATACAGGCAACATCGACTGTATAACATCCTGACTTGCAGTCTTAAACAATTCTAAACGTTCTTTAGAGGTTCTTTTTTTATAATTTTCAAACTCGGCAAAAAGTCTTAAAAACTTATCTTTTTCCTTTTCAAGTTCTTCTTTTAGTAGTGTTTCTGCATCTACTACCTCTTCTTTCTCTGTCTCTTCAACAGGAGCATCAAGTACTTCTTCTACTTGATCTTTTACATCTTCAGTGTTTTTATTTTTCTTACTCATGTAACTCGTACCTTTTATACGTTTTCATTTTGAATCAGCAAAAGTACTGCCATTTTTGAATTAATGTCATAATGTCACAGGATTTTTTTAGTATATATTTAAGAGTATTCTTTATATAAAAAAATAATTTTGACATCATTTTTAACTAAAACTAATATTTATGAAAATTAAATTTGTTAGCACACTTGTTATTACTGTGCTTCTAATAACTGCTTATTCTTGTAAAGGAGAAAAACAAAACGAAACAGAAGCTAATACTCCAGAGGAGGTAAAAGAAGCTCCAATTGAAGCTATTACGTATAATGTAGATGTTGCATCAAGCGCTATAGACTGGGTTGGTTCTAAACCTTTAGAAAAACATACAGGGACATTAAAACTAGCTAGTGGTACACTTGAAACTAAAGACGGAGCTATCACAAGCGGATCTTTTACCATTGATATGACCTCTATAAATGTTACTGATCTTGAAGGAGATGACAAAGCTTATCTAGAAGGACATCTTAAAGGAGAAGGAGAAGGAAAAGAAGATCATTTCTTTAATGTTGCTAAATTTCCGAAAGCTGTTTTTGAAGTAACCGGAATTACAGAAAAAGAAGGAAAAACTTTTATTGATGGAAATCTAACTATAAAAGGCACTAAGAAAAACATCTCATTTCCTGCCACAACTTCTGTTGAAGGTGATGTAATAACATTAAACACTGAAGTGTTTACTATTAATCGCACAGAATGGGGCGTAAATTATGGATCTAAATCGGTTTTTGAGAACCTAGGAGACAAATTCATTAATGATGATATCGAAATAAAGATTAGCCTTAAAGCTAATAAAGCTTAATCCCGTTTTCTTTATAAAAACTATAACCGGTACTCATAAGAGTATCGGTTTTTTTATCTAGTCTCTTCATTAATAAGTACATCTACTGCTGAAGCTATATTATCAAAATTAAAATCAAATCCTGTAGTAGAAATCTTATTACTACTAACTCGCTGACTAGAAAACAAAAGGCTGTGCATTTCTCCAAGAAACAATTTCATTGTTAGTCTTGGTACATTAGGCAAAATTATTTTTTTATTTAATTTCTCTGCTATAGTATTCATTAGTTTTTTGTTAGAAACAGGATTAGGGGCCACAGCATTAAAAACTCCTGTTAACTCTTCTTCTATAACAAACATAAACATGCGAGCCAGATCATTAACATGAATCCAGCTTTGCCATTGTTTACCATTTCCGAAAAAAGCTCCCATTCCAAATCGTATAGGTTTTGCCATTTTAGGAAAAGCTCCTCCTTTCTCAGACAAAACCAATCCAATACGAAGTAAACTAACTTCGACATCTAACGTTTTAAACTGCAAGACAGCATTCTCCCATTGAGTAACTACTTCTCCTAAAAATCCAGTGTCACGCCCTGGAGTATCTTCTGTATAATAATTCTGAAAAGAATCTGGATATATACCAATAGCACTTGCAGAAACAATATGCCTAACCGAATGTTTTATATTTTTTAAGGATTCTAAAATAAGAGAAGCAGTATGTGTTCTGCTTTCTAATATTTCTTTTTTATAAGAAGATGTCCATCGTTTTGCTACAGTCGCTCCAACTAGATTAACAATCACTTCTACATCATTAAAACAATCGGTATCGATTTCTCCTTTTTTTGGATCCCAAAAGTAACCCGTATAATTCGTTTTAGAACTTAGTTTATCTTTACTAGTGGTGAGGTAGTTTACTTCGATTCCAGATTGATGGCACAGATTAACTATTTCCTGACCTACCAAACCTGTTGCACCAGTAATTAAAACTTTCACTTGTCTAAATTTTAGTGATTATTGGATGATTAATTTACTGCAAAATACTACCGACTTACAATAAAACCTATCTCTTTATTATAGCTTTAACATACGTTTAGTATTCTTCTAACTTCCTAATAAATAGTATATTTATGATTTTACTTTTGTAGCTCTAAGCATTTCTCGTTTTCCTGGTGGCCCGGGAAGTCTTTCTACTACAAAACCTACCTCTTGCATTGCACGTCTTACACTACCTTTTGCCGCATAAGTAACCAAAACTCCTCTCGAACGAAGTGCTTCATACATCTTTCTAAAAATCTCTATTGTCCAAAGTTCGGGTTGTACCCTAGCTCCAAAAGCATCAAAATAAATTAAATCAAAATTGTTTTTATCTATTATATCTGCAAAAAACTGCTTACGCTTAACGAGTTTAAAGTTCGAAGTGATGTCTACTGGCAATTCCCATAAAGATTGGTGCATTGTATCAAAAATCTGTTGTTTTTCTTTTACAGCAAGTACTTCGGGGTAATTCATGAGTTTGGCCTCGGGTAGTGCTACCGGATATCCTTCTATTCCAACATAATAAATTGGTAGATTAATTTTTTCTGCTTCAAGAAATGTTATAAAAGCATTTAAACCGGTTCCAAAACCTATCTCCATAATATCTAACGAACTAGGCTTATTTTTACTCAGAATATGATCGAATCCACTTTTAATAAATACATGCTTTGCTTCATTAATTGCACCATGTTTAGAATGGTAATGCTCATTCAATTCTGGTAAATGAATGGTTTTTGAACCATCGGCAGTGGTAATAATTTTACGTTGTATCTCTTCTTGCATTATTCTTGTATCAAAACACCTTCTGCTACAAAAGAATACGTTTTCTTAGGAGTTGTAATACTGGCAATTTCTTCTTCGGTTTTTCCTGCATCACTGGCAAAATGGCGTTGTTCGTCTACAGACATCTCAGTCACAAATGCTTTACC
Source organism: Aquimarina spinulae (assembly GCF_943373825.1). Lineage (NCBI taxonomy): Bacteria > Pseudomonadati > Bacteroidota > Flavobacteriia > Flavobacteriales > Flavobacteriaceae > Aquimarina > Aquimarina spinulae. The sequence goes on from NZ_CALSBP010000002.1 coordinate 769,658, forward strand.
CTGAACAATTATAGTATCATTTTCTATATTCTTTGGTACAAAAAAACCATAATCTTTAAACTTTACCATAGTTTCTTTATCTCCATCCAAAGCTACTTTCACCCAACAACCTTTAGCCTTACAAACAGCATTTACCGTACTCGAAAAAGCAACTACTACGGTATCTCCTTCTTTTAAATTTTCATACTTTTCTGCTATTGCATCTCTATTATAAATATGATCTGAAGATACTTTATCACCAAAACTTTTATAATTTTCACTTGAAATATCCTTAACAGAAAAAAAGTTTTCTGTCTTAGTTGATGAATTACAACCTATTAGTACTAACAATCCTACAAAAAACAGTGCATTTTTTTTCATAATCCTTTATTATCTATATGTTTTACAAAATTAAACATTTTTAAAATTCTTATTTTATAAGAAAAAGGTATTTTTGTAGTGAATTAAAAGGATGTTAGTATTCCTTTGGTTTTGAGACAAAGAATATGATAATGAGCTGTAAAAAAGCCTAATGCTATCATTAACTTTTAAAAGATAAACCAGGTAAAACGAGCATTAAGAAATTTAGATATTCTTTTCTTCAAAGTAACTATTTAAATCTCTTACCATAGCATGTAGTGATTGCACTCATTCTTAACCTTTTAATCAATGTAATGTAAAATAATTAAAACGACTGAAACAAATGAAAAACACAATTTCTCAAGCCTTGAAAATTAGTGAAGTAAGTGAGTCCAAAATTGGACAAGTAGATTTTGAAAATCTTAATTTCGGGAAAATTTTTACAGATCATATGTTTGTCTGTGATTATGTGAATGGAGAATGGCAAACTCCAGAAATTGTTCCTTATGGTCCGCTCACTATGGAACCTTCTGCTCGTGTTTTTCATTATGGCCAAGCAGTTTTTGAAGGGATGAAAGCGTATAAAGATGATAATGGAGATACTTTTTTATTTAGACCCGATGAGAACTTTAAACGTATTAATATATCTGCAGAACGTTTGGCGATACCAGAATTTCCTGAAGATTACTTTTTTGAAGGTTTAAATGCCTTATTAAAGCTAGATGATGAATGGATTAAGCCTGGTTACGGAAATTCATTATACATACGCCCTTTTGTGATTGCAACTCAGGCAAGTGTTTCTGCTTCTGAAGCAGATGAATATAAGTTTATGATCATATGCTCACCTGCTCAATCCTATTATAGTGGAGATGTAAGTGTATTGGTTGCAGAAAAATTTAGTCGTTCTGCCAACGGAGGTTTTGGATATGCAAAAGCTGCCGGAAACTATGCAGGACAATTTTATCCAACAAAACTAGCACAAGAACAAGGATATCAACAAGTGATCTGGACCGACGCTAGTACTCATGAATATATGGAAGAGGCAGGAACGATGAATGTATTCTTTAGAGTTAATGATACTTTGCTTACTGCTCCGGTTAGTGATAGAATTCTTGATGGGGTCACTCGTAAAAGTTTAATTACTATTGCCGAAAAAGAAGGTATTAAAGTAGATGTCCGACCTGTTAAGGTTAGTGAAATTGTAGAAGCTGCAAAAAACGGAAGTCTAAAAGAAGTTTTTGGTGCAGGAACTGCTGCTGTGGTGAGCCCGGTAAAAGCTTTTGGGTATAAAGGAGAGCATTATGAAATCGAAAAGCAAGAAAATTCTTATGCTTCTCATTTCAAAAAAGCACTAATGGATATTCAATACAATAAAGCCGAAGATACTTTTGGATGGAGACAGAAAGTGTAGTCTAGACTGGAGGTCTGAGGTCTGAGGTCTGAAAATTATACCGACTATTTATAAAAGCAAAACTCCCGAAAAATATTTTTCGGGAGTTTTTGTTATTTATCGATCTAAGATTTCTTTAATATTGGGTTTAAAATAATTGGGTCCTTTAAGTACTTTACCATCCTCTCTGTAAATAGGTTGCCCATCTTCGCCCAGTTTACTCATGTTACTACGCTGGATCTCGTTAAATACTTCTTCTATCTTATGCTGCATCCCATGTTCGATAATAGTACCACATAAAATATATAGCATATCGCCCAATGCATCTGCAACTTCTACCAAATCTTTGTTTTGAGCAGCCTCAAAATATTCTTCATTCTCCTCTTTCATCAGGTTAAACCGAAGTGTATTTTTAGCTTCCCCCAAATCTGCTATAGGTTCGTTTTTATATCCTAGTTTAAATGAAGTGTGAAATTCTTGTACCGCAGCAATTTTATCTTTCATCAGTATATTTTTATAGATTATCTTTGCCGTAAAAATAACAATTTATGTTTAGTCAGGGCCAGTTAATATTTGCAGGATTTTTTGTCGTAGCATTTATCATCTTAATGATATTTAGCTATCGAAAAGATATCAAACTACATCGCAAATATTACAAGGGTAGTCTTTTTATTCTCATTGGTTTTATTATCTTTATTTTGTTGCTTTTTGCGTTAAAGACGTATTTACAGCCCGAGTAAACCACATTCACCCCCTAGAATTTCAGTCAAAATAGTTGCATTTTGGTTACTACCGTATTGATCCGTAACCTCCCTATCTTTTGGTTTTTTTCAAACCATTACGACGAAATACCTTGTATTGGGTATGGATTGACGCACTCTTTTTTAAGAGTTTTGGAGTAACTAAATAACTGAAATCATGGATAGAAAAACTACACCTCTTGCTAGACACAGAACAGTACCTAATATTTCTCCCCCATTCTTGTTTATCTTTACAATTCCATCGCACAAAACTTTTGGTTTGTTAGAATTCTCTTGGTAATTACTAAATTACCCATAAGTATATCTATCCTTAAGCTTACAAAATTCAGGAATAATCACTATATGAGAAATGTTTGGATAAGATTTCGAAATTAACATAATTGACAAGATTACTTTTTTTGTTTTTAAACATTTGTATAATCCAATAAATAACCTGTTTTGATTGAATTTAATTATATAAAAGAATCAAGTGCTAATAAAGCTCTTAAGTATTGGGGGAACTTTATAATACAATCTAAAAACGTACACTATGTAGCAGTAATAAAAAAAAACAGATTCCTCTATAGTTTAGAGATCGGCAAGAAAAAAAATAAATCATTTAATATAAATGAATATTTAACAGTTAACATCAATGATTTAAACTCAAAAGAAATAAAAAACCTGTATAAAACGGCACCGATTACCTTAAAAAGAGCTTTCCGTGTAAAGGCCTTGAAAAAAGTAAATTATTTGAAAAACATAAAATTCGCTATTAAAACTAGAGAAACTTCAAAATTTATAGTTGAAGATCCTGTACTAAAAATCAATAAAGACTTTAATGAGAATGAAAATCAAAATAGAAATAGGGTGCTTCAAGGGGGAATTAAAATATGTAATCTAAAAATGTTTACAGGTACATTAGGAGGCATCTTTACTCTCAAAGATTTTCCAAATAGTTACTTTGGAATTTCAAACTGGCATGTTCTTGCAGAAGGAGTTAAATTAGGGAGTGCAATAATTCAACCAAGATCACTAGGCTACAGAACTCAACAAGAAGTTAAAAAACATCAATGTGGTAATTTATTTTGGGGAAGTCTTGATCGAAAAAAAGAAGCAGCATTTGTTCATTTCAATAAGTCAAATATTGAATTTATTAAATCCCACAACTCTTGTGGATATAAGCTCAGCGGAAAAATAGCTAAACCAATTTTAGGAGAGTTAGTTACAAAATGTGGTAGTAAAACAGGATGTAATGGTAATGATCGTCTCTGTGGTTTTAAAACTTTATATTCTACGAATGCAATAATAAAAATTGATGATGCCAGATATAGTGACAACCCAATTTTTGAAAATCAATTATTGATAGAAAATTTTTCCAACTCAGGGGATTCAGGTTCATTAATCGTAAATAAAAAAAAGGATGTTATAGGATTACTCTTTGCTGGAACTATTAATAATTCAAATTTCTCAGTTGCAAATGACATAAATAACATTTTCAACAAAAGATTTAACATAAGCCAAAACATAAAATTTAATAACAACAATCTACATCTCAACAAATTTGAATTAAACGAATTTATTTAATATTAAAAACCAACATACAATGAAAAAAGATCCAAAAATTTATTTAAGTACTTTAAAAGGTCAAGCTTCAACATTTACTTTTTTTAAGGATATTGATCTGGAAATTACAGTCAATGTAAAATGGAAAAACAACCAAATTGATGAAATGGAATTTGTTTCTGACGGGAAAGGGATTATCAAATATAAAATTTTAGATATTAACCCATGTAAAAGTGACACTATACATGATTTTTATATGATTCATTTATACCAACACACGGATGTAACAATACCAGATCCTTCTATATTTAATGCAAGTAGTAAAAGTCACATAAAAGGCTTAAAATTCGTCAAGAAGCACGATTCTGCATTATTCTTTTTTAATGTATATTCCAAACCACCTTCAAAAATCAATAAATGTAAATTTAACCAAGCACAACCAGAAACTAAAGACGGAAGTATAATAGTAAGTATTTAATGATTAACTATAAATATAAAATTTCTAAATTTTTACCAGTAATATTCTGTATTACTGGTTTTTGCTATGGACAAAACGACATTTTTAAACAAGTACAATCACACCTTGATCAATTTCAGTTAGACTCTGCTTCAATCTACCTCCAAAAAGCTAAGTCCCCGTCAAATAATTTTCAAATAGGGTTATATCATTACTATTCTGGAGTAATCCTGAAAAAAAAAGATTTACATGACCTAGGATTTAAAGAATTATTAAAAGCAAAAAATTACTTTATTGTCTCAGATAGTCTCAAACAATTAGCTAATACTAATTATGAAATTTATGAATTATTAATGCATCAACAACATTTAAAAATTGATCCTATTCCATATCTAAACGATTTCATTAGTTATGCGGACTCAATTCAAGATCCGTTATTTCTTGCAAAAAGTTATTCGAAAACTGCAGGAATACACTTGCAACTTAATGATCTTGACAACACTCTGGATTTTTATAAAAAATCAATACAAGAACTTAAAAAAATCAACGACACTTTACGAATAGCATTAATAGAAATGAATATTGGCTTAGCTTTTAATACTATTGAAAAAAAAGCCGATTCTGCTTTTTATTACTTTAAAAAAACTCTTCCTGTTTTCGAAAAACTCGGTATGAAACAATTTATTTCTATTAATTATAATAATCAAGCCAAAACATATGAGAATATTGGAGATAAAGAGACTGCACATTATTATTTCAAGCAAGCAAGCAAAATAAATCTACAAGAAAACATCATTAAAACAAGGGTAATCTATTACGAAAATAGAGTAAAACATTATAAAGATAAGAATGATTGTAAAAATGCCCTTGAATACGCCGAAAAGTTATTAGCTATCAATGACACAATAGACAATCAATCACAAAACAATGCCATTATTGAAGCTGAAAATAAATATAGAGCCGCAGAAAAAGAAAAAGAAATAGTTCAACTCTTAAACACTAATCTTAAAACCGAAGCTAGCAGAGTACAAAACAGAAATCTACTAATAGGGTCACTTTCTCTTATCTTAGTTGGCTCAATATTCGTATTTCTTATATATAAAAACACCAAACGCAAACAACGTATCGCAGAACAAGAACGGGAAATACAAATTCAAAAAACAGAAAAGCTACTTAAAGAACAAGAGCTTACTGCTATCGATGCTATGATATCCGGGCAAGAAAAAGAACGGCAACGCCTGGCTAACGAATTACATGATAACCTAGGAAGCACACTCGCTACGGTGAAACTTCATTTTCAGCATATACAACACAATAAAGACAATCCTAAAGTTGAACATATAGCAGAATTGTATACCAAAACAAATGCACTATTAGATGAAGCCTACCAAAAAGTACGTACCATTGCTCATGAAAAAAATAGTGGAGTTATGGCTAATCAAGGATTGCTACCTGCAGTTAAAAAACTCGCTAAAAAAGTATCTAATGGCGATGGTTTGCATATCGAAGTACAGGATTATGGGCTAGAAGAACGATTGGATAATGCTTTAGAAATATCGATCTTTAGGATGATACAAGAGCTCATTACCAATACTATTAAACATGCCAATGCATCAGAAATCCATATCTCTTTAACCAATCATGATTCGCTTTTAAATATCATTATAGAGGATAATGGTAAAGGGTTTGATGCCAAAATATTACCTAAAAAAGAAGGAATGGGGCTAAGAAACATCGAAAAACGAGTAGAACACCTTCAAGGAACCTTCGAGATTGATTCTACCATAGGAAAAGGAACTAATATTATTATAAATATACCCATATGATCACAGTAGCTATTGCAGAAGACCACCAATCTCTTATCGATGGTGTAGAACTTCTTCTTCGGTATGAAGAAGAAATTAGTATTGTTGGTATGGCAAATGATGGAGAAGAGTTACTTAACATCATAAGAAGAAAACAACCCAAAGTTGTGCTTACCGATATCAGAATGCCTAAAATTGATGGTATCGCGGCCACCAAAATCATTAAAAAAGAATTTCCTCATACCAAAATTATTGCCTTCTCTATGTTTGACCAAGAAGATGCTGTTCGACAGATGATCGACGCAGGAGCTTCTGGATATTTACTTAAAAATTCACCCCTGGAAGAAGTATTAACAGCTATACAACACGTAGCAAAAGGAGAGACTTATTTTGATGCTGATATTGACCCATCACTCTTTTCTAAAGACGCCAAACAAGCTCCTAAAAAGCAACTGTTATCAAAAAGTGAACGGGAAATCTTAAAACTTATCGGACAAGGAAAAACCTCATCAGAGATCGCTGCTATTCGTTTTAATTCGGTTTCTACTGTAGAAACCCACCGTAAAAATATAATACGTAAACTGGGGCTTCATGGTAAAGGAGAATTATTGCGCTATGCCATTGAGAAAAAGTATGATTTTTAGGTAACTCTCCACTTCTTAAAAAGATAAATATACCCTGCCATGGGTATTTTTTTGTGCTCGATTGCGAGGTAGTTTTGGTATGCATTAAATAACTAAAATTATTCAAAAATGAAAAAAATAGTACTATTGCTTTTCGTTACTTTTCTAAGTATTAATGCAAAAGCACAAACCGCTAAAATTAGTCTAACCGCTAAAAAAATAAAAAAAAGCCTATATCTTCGATTAGACAACAAAGATATACTTAGGTATGGAACTAAAGCTGAAGAAATTAATCAAAAAACACCCAAAACCAAAACTTTTGCAAGCAATAATGAAAGTATTACAATATATATAAAACCCTTAAATCCAATCACTAAAGAAATCACCGTAAATAATAAAACAATAGAAAATACAAATTTCAAAGAATCCCAAGAGGTGTTATCACAAATTATAAGTACAATAAATAAAACGGGACAGCTAAGCTTAAAAGCCAATCCAAATCCAAATCAAAACAAACTTACATTTAATGATATTGTGGATAAAACTGTAATTCATATCAACCAAATTAATTATGATAACTATCAAAACATAATAGATTCTATTGAAACCAATATCGGTAAGTTGAAAAAAATTGTTTCGATTAAAAGCAAAACCTTAAACAAAAACAACAATCTGAATAGTAATCTTTTAGAATGGTATAAAGCAACTAAGAATTATGAGAAAGAGGTAGAAATAATAGTCATCATTAAAAACTATTATGATCAACTTAAAACTTGGACTGAAAAAATGAGTAAAAATAATTTTGATGAACTGCAACCAGTGGATGATTTAGCTAAAGATAGTATTAAAGTCGTAGAGATAAGTATTTCAGATAGAATTCTGGAATATGATGCTTCCAAAAAAGTTTTATCACTTAAGAAACAAGAAAAACCAATTACAGAAAATATTTTAAATTTTGAAAAATTTAGTCGGTTTATTCCAGAGGTAGTACCAGCCATTGTATATACTGATCTATCATTTCCTCAATATGGTACTGAAACAAATGATAACGATGAACAAATATTAGTTAAGACTGACGATAAAAGTTTTAATAAAATTAACGTAGGTTTAATGGTCAATTTTAATTACAATATGGGGTACGATGAATTTATCCCCTTTTTTCAAATTGGTGCAGGACCTACCAAAAAATTCCCTATCCTATTTAGCGGAGTCGGTATGAGACTTAATAATCGATTCATGATATCAGGAGGTACTGCATGGACATGGATCAACGAACTTTCTTCATTAAACGTTGGAGATGTAATATCTGGGACAGCTGAAATAGAAAATGATCAGGCTTTTAAATTTAGGACTACGCCCAAGTTTTATTTTAGTCTTCAAATAAAAATATAAAACATCTATACCTGTAGAAAAAAAGCGTCCTTTCAATAATTTACATTGAAAGGACGTTTTTATATTCTTTTTAAAAACAAAGGTTAATTCACCTCTGGTAAGAAGTTATAATTCTTACTGTACCATAACATCTGTTCTTCAAAGGTTTTAGGTTGGAATATTTCAAAACCTATAATCTCATCTGCATCATCCGTTTTTGGTACTAAAACAGGATTTACAAAACCACTATATGGTGCAGATGTAAATTGCTTGTTACGTTCTAATACTTCTGCATGCACTGCCTGATCAACTTTTACACCATATCCTTCTACCAATTCTTCTGCTGCTTTATAATCTCCTTCAGATTTGATACGTTGCGTCTCTCTTAATAAACGTCCAAAAATTTCGCGCAACTTAGCATAATCATTAATATTAAAGTAGGTTTTTCCTTCTCTACTTACTTTTTCGATGACATTATCTTTCTTTCCTTGCTCAAAAGCCCAGCCACTTACCCACTGGCGATTACGCATATGAGCTTCTTCTACATCATCGCCAAGGTTTAAACGAATCAATTGTGTCATTAATCCATTTCTAATATATCCATCATAAGCAGCTTTACCTGTCTTTTCCCAATCTTCAACTAATCCTAGTTCTTGTAATTTTGGATCCATTAAGTAGTATAACCCAACTAAATCAGCACGACCTTCTTCCATAGTAGAAGCATAGTTTTTTAATGTTTCTTTAGTTTCTCCTACTCCAGGATTTAATTTTCCAGATGCATGACCAACTACTTCGTGTAATGCCGTATGTAATTTATCTCCTAATTGCCCATATTTTTCTTCTAGTTCGAACTCTTCATCATCATGTACAAACTCTTTTAAACGTCCTGAACCACCAGCATTATTATAAGCACCAATAATATTTCCTAAGGATACAGATTTAGAACCAACAGCAGCTCTAATCCAATTTGCATTAGGAAGGTTTACTCCTATAGGTGTGCTTGGCGATGCATCTCCTGCTTCTCCCGCAACAGCTACTACTTTATACGAAACTCCTACCACACTATCTTTTTTATGAGCATCCATTAATGGAGAATTATCTTCAAACCATTGCGCATTTTCTGATAGTACAGACATTTTTTTAGACATATCAAAATCCTTGATCTGTACAATAGTTTCATAAGAACCTCTATATCCTAATGGATCATTATATACCTCAATAAAACTATTAATGTAATCTATATTACCATCAGTAGCTGCTGTCCATGCCACATTATAATCATCCCAGGTTTGTAGATTTCCCGTTTTATAATATTCGATCAATAATCCCAAAGCATCTCCCTGAGCTTCATTTTCTGCTACACCTTTTGCTTTTTCTAACCATTTGATAATTTCGTCGATTGCAGCTCCATATAATCCTCCTGACTTATATACTCGCTCTTTTAATTTTCCATTCTCTTTTACCAACTGAGAGTTTAAACCAAAGGACAAAGGTTTCTCTTCATTCGGAGATTTCATTTTACCATAAAACGAAGTAACATCGTTATTGGTAACGCCAGGCCCATAAAAATTAACTGCAGATAGCGCTACATTATCAACTCCTTTTGCTTGATTTACTTTTTTAGCATCTTGATCATTAAAAATCACTTCATATACCTCTTTAGATACTTCTGTACCTGTAGTTGCAAGAAGAGAGCTAAAATAATCCTGGCTAAATTCTGGCTTGATTTTATCATTACTATAATGGTGATGAATCCCATTAGAGAACCAAACTCGTTTTAGATACGTTTCAAAAGCTTTCCAGTCTGCATCACTCTTATTACCTTCATAAGAAGTGTAGATTTTTTCTAATGCTTTTCTAATAGTAAGATTATGACGGTAATTCTGATCCCACATAATATCTCTTCCACTTAACCCAGCCTTAGTAAGATAATATACTAATTTCTGTTCTTTCAAAGTAAGATTATCCCAGCCTGGTATTTGGTATCTTAAAATTTTAAGATCTGCAAATTGCTCTACAACATAATCAAACTTTTCCTCTGTTACCTCCTGCTTTTGTTCCTGTTGGTCAATTTGATCCTTAACACTTGGATCCTTTTTACATGCAATCATTAAACTAGTGATCGCTATAAAAAATAATATTCTGTCGAGTTTCATTTATTTTATTTTATTGTTTTGACAAATGTAACAAAATAAAAGGATGTTAAAATTGTTTATATTAGCTGACCAAACAATCTAAACTAACTAACATGAAAATAGTAAAATATTTATTTTTTCTATTATTATTAGTAATAATTGGCGGAGCTGTTTATGTTGCTACCATAGACGGTGAGTTTCAAGTAGAAGAAAGTAGAGTAATCGATGCTCCTGATGAATTGTTATTTACTACAATCAATGAGTATAGAACCTGGGATAAATGGGGGCCTTGGATGGATGAATCTGATGATTTTATTATGGAGTATCCAGAAAAAACAAGTGGTGAAGGTGCTTCTTATAGTTGGAAAAGCGAAACAGAAGGAGATGGTAAAATGGAGACCATAAAAACTTCTCCATTTACCAGCATAGATCAAAAAATTACCTTTATCACTCCTATGGGTGAAAGCAAAAGTGATGTGTACTGGAAATTTGAGAAAATTGAAGGTAAAAAGACTAAAGTAACCTGGGGTATGAAAGGTGAACAATCTTTTATGGAAAAAGCATTCTGGGCTACTCAAGATAGTAGTATATCGAAAATGCTAAAACCTATGTATGCTCGCGGACTCGAAAAACTCGATGCATTTACTGATGAAAAAATGAAAAAATATACGGTTCATGTAGATGGAATCACAGAACATGGGGGCGGTTTCTATATGTATAGTGCTACTGCTTCTTCAATAGCCATAATTCCTGAAAAAATGAAGGAAATGATCCCCGCAGTGGATACGTATATGAAACAAAACAATCTTCCGCGAACAGGAATGCCATTTACACTATATAACGAGTATAACGAAGAACAGGGAACTGCAATTTTCTCTACTGCAATACCAACCAGAGATAAAGTAGTTACGCCAAAAGAAAGTGCTATTCTTTGTGATTTTTTACCAAGGCAGAAAGTGGTTAAAACCACACTTAAAGGAGATTACAATAATCTAAAAGAAGCATGGGAAGCTGGTTATAAATATATTGCAGAAAATAACTTAGAACCCAATACAGAATCTGCAGCTTTTGAAGTATATCGGGTAGAACCAACATTACAACCAAATCCTGCTGAGTGGGTTACCGAAATTTATATTCCAATAAAATAACACCTTATAAACTGCATTCTATGATTTGATAGAATGCAGTTTATACATTAGAATATATAGAGTAATTAATTGATAGTATATCGTTGAAAACTCTATGCAAACATACATTAATGCTACCCTGGGCTTAAAAAAACAATAGATAAAACAGATGAAACAAATACTCTTGGTATTTATCGGAGGGGGCACAGGTAGCATCGCACGTTATCTTATAAGTAAATACCTTAATAGTTCTTCTACAGGAATCCCATATGGTACCTTTACAGCTAATATTTTAGGCAGTCTCTTTATTGGGATTATTCTCGGGCTAGCTCTTAAAAACAATGTAATATCACAAAACACAGTTACCCTTTTGGCAACCGGTTTTTGCGGGGGATTTACCACCTTTTCTACATTTGCTTATGAAAATCATGTGTTACTAAAATCTGGAGATTTTATCAATTTCATCATCTATGCTGCTGGATCATTTGTAGTTGGAGTTCTTTTCATATTTTTAGGGATGTTTATAGTAAAATAATACTATAAAAATAGACCAGAGATCAATTCTAATAAAGGCTTATGAAAAAAATTGAAGCAATTATACGCAAATCAAAATTCGAAGCTGTAAAAGAAGCTTTACATAAAATTGAAGTAAATTTCTTTACCTATTGGGATGTAACAGGTGTTGGTAATGAAAAGAAAGGCCATGTATACAGAGGGATCACCTATAATACATCTGATATACCACGTAGATACTTATCCATAGTGATCTCTGATGAATTTGAAGAAAAAACAATTCGTACACTAATTGATTCTGCCAAAACCGGAGAGGTCGGTGACGGAAAAATATTTGTATCAAATATTCAGGATGCTTACAGAATTAGAACTGAAGAAAAAGGCAATCAGGCATTATATTAAATTTTTAATGTATTAATCTCCTCAATACCTTTTACCTAAATATACCTATATCGTTTTTTTGATCACCTTCTACTTTCTAATGTATTTATTAAAGTCTTTTTAGATCAAAACAAGCACATATCATAAGAAAAGCTCAAAAACACGCTTTTAAATCCTTAAAATACACTAAAATAAAAACTATACCCTAATTTTAATAGGGTATAAATTACAAAATTTGTAAAAATATACATATATACCCTATTTTTTAATGGGTCAAATTTGTTTTTATATAGTTTTATCGTTCCAATTAAAAACTAATTATAACGGTAATCAATGTTTATTATGAAAACAAAAACCACCACATTTTTAAAAAAAGTAACTCTTTTTACTTTAATCTTATTAAGTTCCAAAGTTATTAGCCAGGAAGAAAAACCAGAACCAACATTAGATAAGTTATTATCTAAAATAAACTTATCAGGATCTATTGACGGATACTACAGGTACAATTTTGAAGCTCCTAATAACAACTCGGTAGCTCCAAAAACATTATTCGCAAACGATAATGGTTTTGCATTAAGTATGGCTAATACTATTTTGGAATATGAAGGCGAAAAAGTTGGGTTTGTAGCCGATCTTGTCTTTGGACCCAGAGGAGAAGATGCTGTATTTAATTCTGATGATTCTGCTCAAATTATTAACCAGTTATTTGTCTACTGGGATGTAACCGAAAGCATTAAACTAACCTTCGGTAATTTCAATACTTTTATAGGGTATGAAGTGATTTCACCAACTGGAAATTTTAATTATTCTACTTCGTATATGTTTTCATACGGCCCTTTCTCACATACTGGCTTGAAAGCAGATATTGCAATAAGTAAAAAATGGTCTGCTATGCTTGCTGTAATGAACCCTAGTGATTATACAGACAGTAATCCATTTGACACCTATATCGCTGGAGCACAAATAGGATATACCCTGAATAATGGTAGTGCTTTTCTAAATTTCAGATATGGTAATGAAGGAGAACCAGGAGAAGTAGGCCCTACTTTTCAGGTAGATCTTACTACAGGATGGGATCTCACACAAGATTTTTATCTTGGTGTAAATACAACCTATGTAACTACAGAACCACAAGAAAACGGAGATGCTTCTGGGTTTTATGGAGTAGCACTATATCCTCAATACAAAACATCTAAAAAATTCGCTATAGGAATAAGAGGAGAATATTTCTCGGTTTATAATGGTGGATTAACAGATGTAATTGGACTAAACACACAAGGTGATGGAGATGTTATTACAGCTACCCTAACAGGAAATTATACGATTGGAGAGTTAACGCTTAAACCAGAATTAAGAATCGATGCTACTTCTGAAGATTCCTTTTTAGATAATGATAGAGAAGCTACAAAAAGTCTTTCTTCTTTTGTGCTAGGAGCAGTATACAAATTTTAATATATCTATTTTATAGAGCAAAAGCGTCCTGAGCAATCAGAACGCTTTTTTTTATTAACACTCAGAACACTTTTGTTATTAAAGACACTTACAACTTTATCCTTTCGGGTTCAAATTCTTTTACATAGTTTTACACCCCTAATCAAAAACAATTACAACAATTACAATTAACTATGAAAGTAAAGATTATCACAGAGTTTTTAAAAAAAGTAGCTCTCCTTACTTTATTTCTTTTGAGCTTTAATGCCATTAGTCAAGAAGAAGAACCAAAATCAACACTAGGTAAATTATTGTCTAAAATAAACTTATCAGGATCTATTGACGGATACTACAGGTACAATTTCGCAGCTCCTAATGACAACTCGGTAGCTCCAAAAACTTTTTTTGTAGATGAAAGCGGTTTTGCATTAGGCATGGCTAATGCTATTTTGGGATATGAGGGTGAAAAAGTTGGGTTTGTAGCCGATCTTGTCTTTGGACCCAGAGGAGAAGATGCTGTATTTAATTCTGATGATTCTGCTCAAATGATTAACCAGTTATTTGTTTACTGGAATGTAACCGAAAGCGTTAAGCTTACCTTCGGTAATTTTAATACTTTCATAGGGTATGAAATGATTTCACCAACAGAAAATTTCAATTATTCTACTTCATATATGTTTACCTATGGCCCTTTATCTCATACTGGTTTGAAAGCAGATATTGCAATAAGTGAAAAATGGTCTGCTATGCTTGCTGTAATGAACCCTAGTGATTATACCGAAAATAACCCTTTTGATACTTACATCGCTGGAGCACAAATAGGATATACTCTGGATAACGGCAGTGCTTTTCTTAACTTTAGATATGGTAATGAAGGAGAACCCGGAGAAGTAGGTCCTACTTTTCAGGTAGATCTTACTACAGGATGGGATCTTACACAAGATTTTTATCTCGGCGTGAATACAACCTATGTAACTACAGAACCACAAGAAAACGGAGATGCTTCTGGGTTTTACGGAGTAGCACTATATCCTCAATACAAGACATCTGAAAAATTCGCTATAGGAATAAGAGGAGAATATTTCTCGGTTTATAATGGTGGATTAACAGATGTAATTGGACTAGACACACATGGTGATGGAGATGTTATTACGGCTACCCTAACAGGAAATTATACGATTGGAGAGTTAACACTTAAACCAGAATTAAGAATCGATGCTACTTCTGAAGATTCCTTTTTAGATAATGATAGAGAAGCTACAAAAAGTCTTTCTTCTTTTGTACTAGGAGCAGTATACAAATTTTAATATATCTATTTTATAAAGCAAAAGCGTTCTGATTGCTCAGAACGCTTTTTTTATTTATTCTCTGGATATTTCTTATATGCCTTAACACCTACAGGAATCTTTACATCGAGATGATTTGCTTCTGGTGGTATTGGACAAGAATACCTGTCATTATAAGCACAATAGGGATTATACGAAGTATTAAAATCAATAATAATATAATCTCCTTCAGGGATTTTTAAATCTATAAAACGTCCTCCTGCGTAACTTGATTCTTCATTAGTTAAATCTGTAAAAGGGAGAAATAAATAATTTTCAAATTCTGGCTGAGTTTTTAATCCTTGATTTTGATATATCTGTAATACATAAGATTTTTTCTGTAATATAAAGTGA
Organism: Aquimarina spinulae; assembly: GCF_943373825.1. Taxonomy (NCBI): domain Bacteria; kingdom Pseudomonadati; phylum Bacteroidota; class Flavobacteriia; order Flavobacteriales; family Flavobacteriaceae; genus Aquimarina; species Aquimarina spinulae. The sequence goes on from NZ_CALSBP010000002.1 coordinate 785,212, forward strand.
GCCTCTCCATATTTGACATATATAGGTTCTCTTCCTGTAGTGGTTTTCATCACAAAAGGTGTTTCATACGGTGTACGAATAAATTTTGCACGGATACAAAAAGAAGTATCGATTTCAAAAAAATCAAGCGTTTTAAAACGTTCTAAATCTTTTGGTGTTAAAGGTGAAGTTTCTTCAGAAGCAAAATCCTTGTTAAGTTCTTCCTGAAAAGACAATATTTTTTTTATCGCTATAGAATCCTGAGCAATTATATTCCCAATAAAAAACACAAATAAAATTGATATCCTGAACACTTCCCCTTTGTTTTTTTGCAAAAGTACAATTTACAATTAGTTAACTAATTAATTTTAATAAAATTATGCTTAAATAATAGATAAAAAACTACTTTTATCTATTAATTGGATGTCTAATACAAATCACGAATACATTGCTAAAACTTTTACTTCATTATTTCAACTCTTTTTCTGGGCTATCAAAAGAGGTGTGGTGGTTAGCTCTGATCACTCTAATCAATAGAGCCGGGGCAATGGTCATCCCCTTTTTATCTTTATACTTAACCGATGACTTAAATTTTTCGTTGCAACAAGTAGGTTGGATTATGACCAGTTATGGATTAGGTTCTTTTTTAGGCGCCTGGTTAGGAGGTAAACTAAGTGATCAAATTGGTTACTACAAGGTCATACTTATTTCTTTGTTATTAACGGGTGTCTCATTTATAACTATTCAATATTTTACTAGTTTCTGGAGTATTTGTGTCGGTTTCTTTGTTCTAATTGCAATTGCAGATATGGCCAGACCTGCTTTTTTTGTAGCATTAAGTGCCTATAGTAAACCAGAAAATAAAACCAGATCATTAACTTTTATTCGACTTGCAATTAATCTAGGTTTCTCTGCCGGTCCTGCAATTGGTGGGCTAATTATAGCATCTATAGGATATTATGGTTTATTTTGGGTAGACGGGATTACTTGTATTATAGCCGGATTTGTGATGATACAAACGTTACATCCCAAAAAAGCAAAAATACAAGACAAAGAAGTTGTTGTCGAAAATCCGGTAAGCGCTCATAAGGACGGTATTTATGTCCTGTTTTTAATAGCATTGGCTTTATTTGGATTTATATTTGTTCAGTATTTTTCTACAATACCATTATATTATAAAGAAATACACCAACTATCAGAACAAAAAATCGGATTATTACTTGCTTTAAATGGCGCTTTGATATTTTTCTTTGAAATGCCATTAATTGCATATCTGGAAAAGACAAAATTATCTAAAATAGGGAATGTTATTGGCGGGTTTGTTCTAACAGGCATAAGTTTCCTACTGTTATTAGTTACTCCGTGGGCAGGAGTTTTGGTTATCGGAATGATTATCGCCACACTTGGGGAGATGGTTGCATTTCCATTTGGAAATGCTTTTGCTCTAGACAGATCAAAAAAAGGAAGACAGGGAGCATACATGGGATTGTATAGCATGTCTTTTTCTTTAGCTCATATTTTTGGTCATAACTCAGGGATGCAATTCATAAATAATTTTGGATTTGAAAACACCTGGATTTTTATGGCGCTGATTGCTGCTTTAGGAACATTTTTATTATATATCGTAAAACGAAAACTTAATCAGGAAAAAGTACCTGGTTAACCAATTATTTATAAAACCTATACCAATGAAAAATTTCTTTTTTACCTTTTGTATTATACTAATTTATAGTTGTACCCAAGTACAGCAAGAGAAACAACCTGGCACTATAAAAATAGAAGCAATAGAAGAGAAAAAGAGCTTTCCTAAATTAGAGCCTAACCGATATAATGTTGCTTTCCTTATTATGGATGGCACCTATAATACTGAATTTACGGCACCGTTTGATATTTTTCAACACACTCAATATCGTAAAAACATAAAACAAATGAATGTTTTTACTGTCGCAAATACAGACCACCCAATAACTACATTTGAAGGTGTAAAAATTATACCTGATTATAATTATGTAAAAGATTCTTTGCCTCAAATAGATATTTTGGTAGTTCCTAGTGCCGAGCACCATTTAGACACCGACTTAGATGATAAAGTGATGCTTGATTTTGTAAAACAAGTTGATAAAACTGCTTCATTTATGACCTCGCATTGTGATGGAGCATTTGTTCTTGCCAAAGCCGGAGTTCTTGATAATGTAGTATCTACTACTTTTCCTAGTGATATAGATCAAATGCGAAGTACGTTTCCTAACCTGGATATTAGAAAAGAAGTCCTATTTGTACATGACAAAAAGTATATAACTTCTGCCGGAGGTGCCAAAAGTTTTGAAGCTGCATTATATTTATGTGAATACTTATATGGTGCAGAAATTGCAAGGTCACTTGCAAAAGGATTAGTGATTGATTGGAATCTGGAAAAGGTACCTCATCTGGTGATCAATAAATAAAAATAATAAAAGCGACCTTATTCAGATCGCTTTCAGTATTTAGGGAAAATTACGTACTCTCTTTAGCTTCAAGATTCGGGGTCTTTAGACTAATGTCCTCACACTTAATTTATCCCTGATGTATTCCAAACTAATATTTTAAATCCGTATCGTCATACAGTTTAAAATGTTAATTCTGGACGACACATCAAGTATTTTTTACTATTGTAAATATAATGTAAAAAAATCATATATACCAAAAAAATGACGACAAAAAACACATAAATTCGATGAAATACACAAAATTTTATGATTTCAATTTATTTTGAAAAGAAGTATTTAGAATTTCCGAGGTATTTTTTTATTAATTTATTATACTTTTCAGACATTTTTAAGGCCAATGTCCCTTCTATGGTGTACAATGCGTTTAGATCTTTATATCCGTTTTTCAACATTTGTTCTAAATAAAACAAAGCTGTTTCATTATCCTGATCCTGGGCGCTTAATGAAATCACTTTTCGATACGATTCAAAATCTTTTTTATCGACTAGTGTACTTAATATATTAAGAAATAAATTTCCTTCCAGGTTTTCTTCTTCTTTAACAAGTTGGTTTTTATAACTATCAACCAGATACTTCACATACCCTTTCATTCTATAGGCCATATGACGAGCTAGTTTTTCTTTTCCTAAAATCAAGGTATCTAACTCTGACATTTGATACTTCCACCATCCTAGATTTTCAAATTCTTTTACTTCGATATCTTCTTCCATTGAAAGCAAATATGCTTCTCTAAGAAAATTTTCCTTGTTCAGGTATTTTGTTTCCAGCCGTTTCTGTTGCTTATACTCCTTAGTTTTTCTAATTTCTTTCTGCTTTTCTTTTAGATCATTAGTATTAAAAAAGGTGCCATATTTGAGTCGTATACGTTTTACTTCATCAAACGCATTTAAAAACTTATCTTGATTTAGATACAATTCTACTTGTTTCATTTCTCTCTTAAATAAATTCTTAACCCAAATAGAATCTTTTGGTATCCTTCCTTTATTCATTGCTCGCAATGTGAAATCCGAAAGTGCTTTTTTAATCTGTTTATTGGGCAATAATCCAGAATCTTTTTCATAAACATAAACATCGGCAGGAACCGCCCTGTTTTTTAAGTACTTTTTAATATTGAAAAAATCCTGGTACTTATGATTATTAACACTTACAATACCCTGGTAAGAAAAGTTTTTTTTGATCCTTATCCTCGAATCATAGAAATATGTATCCTCTATTGCAATTACTCCAAACACCTCATTAGGATATAAAGCAGCTAGCAAACTTGCCAGCTTTGCATCTTCTTGAACTCCTGCAATATAGGTTCTTCCTTTTTGAATCGGAAAAAGAGAAAAAATATGGTTTATAAAATCCGATACATATTCTACTTTTTTTTGTGCTTCTTGCTCTTCTAGGAAATTACTAATCGCAACAATATACCCTTGTTCTTCGGCTGCTTCTCTGTACAATTGTGCGGTTTTTCCTGTATTTCCCGAACTATCAAACCCCAGCAGCAAGGGCCAACTTTTATTTAAATCAAAAGATTTGGGTAAGTAAATACTAAAATGATTACCCGACGAAGGAATAATCAAAGAATCTGTAACAACACCCTTTTTGAGTGTAAGTGTATTTTGCCCATAGCTTATTAAACTTAGGCAAAGTATAACAAAAAAGAGGTACTTTTTGGAAAACAATATTGACACAACGCAATGATTTTATAACTAAATGACACAAAAAATATACCACTTAATAGCGTTTTTATCTACATATTTTACAATTTTCTTTCTCTTTAGCCTCTCCTACTAATTTTCCTTTATCATCAAGCTTATAATCACAACAATCCATATACCCTTGTATGATCATTTTTCGAGCACGTTGTATTTGTGATTTAATGGTTGATAAAGGAAGCCCTAATTGCTCTGCGATTTGTTTTTGCTTAAAACCTTTTACATCAGAAAGAAGTAATGGCTTTCGATATTTTTCTGGTAGTCTGTTTATTAATCCTGGGAGACAATCTTTTTCAGAATGGTTGGTAGTCTCTTCATATATTTGTTCTTTTATAAAATCTGTAGTCTGTTTATTTTTTTTTAAATAATCATATACTGTATTTCTTGCAATGGTGAACAGCCAGGATTTGATTTTAGAATGATCTCTAAGTTTATTTTTATTACTATGTACTTTTATAAAGGTCTCTTGTATCAAATCATCTACAATTTGATCATTTTTCACTTTACTTTTTATAAACAATCTAATGTCTTCATGATAGGTTTTCCAAAGATTCAAAGTTTCCATAAATCAAAACAGTAATACCCCTATTTCTACTATAAATAGAAATAGGGAAGTTATTGTTAACAGCTACATTCTGTACATTCGTATCCTATGCTAGAGCAATTAGAGCATTGTCCTTCTACGCAACTTGAACATGTACAGATACATTCTTTATTTTTCATAACGCTATGTTTTAATATGATTATATACCTATAGGACTAAAACAGATACAAAAAGATGCATAATTACCTCATAAATTTAATGAAATCTGATTTAGCATCATAAAAAAAACGTCTGAATGCATTCAGACGTTTTTTATCTTTTCCCTGTACTCTCTTTAGTTCCCCAAACTAATGTCCTCACACAAGATAAAGATTGTTCTTTATATACATATAATCAAATCTCATGCCATAAATTAGACATCTAGTTCTCCAAATTCGATATGACTAGTAATTGGGTTATTCTCTATAAGATTAGACAATATAATATGTGTTTTGACTTCTCCATAAGTGATCAACCTATCTATAAATTCTTGTAAATGTATTTGGTCTCTTAACACTACTTCCATAACTATATTTTCGTTACCTGTGATTCGATAACAATTCATGACTTCCTTAAATTCTGACACCTTTATCAAAAATGGTTTTAATCTTCCCATAAATGCTCGTAGTGTAATTATTGCTTTTAATTGATACCCAGTTTTGGTATATGAGACATCGGCAATATATCCTTTTAAAATCCCATAATCTTCCATCTTTTTTATCCTTTCGGCAACTGCAGGAGAACTCAAACCAACTTTTCGTCCTATTTCTGTATTAGACAGTCTTGCGTTTTGTTGTAAACACTTCAAAATATCCCAGTTTATAGCATCTATTTTCATTACAATATTTTTCAATTTTTTAGTGATCATATAGCATATGTACAAGCTCTCTTTTTCTATCGATATCTAAGCTTTTATACTATATATTACATATACTTACATCTCCTAATTATTATTTCATTTACAAAAATTTCATTTTTAAGCAAAAAACAACAAAAGTCCTTAATTACTAATGTAAATTAATCATTTAACTTTAAATAATAAAGAAAAAATACTAAAAATAACATTATTTTTGAGGTAACAAACTAATATGAGATTACAGCCCCGAAATAAAAGATTATACAAGAAAGCTCTTGAGATATTTACACTCTCGAGAAGCATTTCAAATTATCTTGTTCATGACTTGGCTGCATTACAAAATAATGGGAATGAGAATCCTCATATTTATTTTACAGGTGACATCATAAGACAATCAGATGCACTGGCTCCTAAAATAATTAAAGCCGAAAACCAAGTCTTTCAAGATGAGCGTATAAAACATGCTACTTCTCTGATACATATTACCAATAGGCTTTATAAAAATTGTGAGCGTCTTGAACAATCCGAAAGTAACGGAAAAGAATTCTTAATTCTATTGCGCAAAGAACTTAGAAAATTTAAACATCTGCAACGTTCCTGGATGATGAGTTTATAAAGTTTCCTCTTTATAGATTTTACCTTTTTTTCATTTTTCAATATTATCTAATCCTTTTGGCAATACTCTTTTTGTAGCGTTTTAATTCGTCTTTCACCTTAGGGCTTAATAAAAACAGGCCTATCATGTTGGGTACCATCATCGCAAAAATCATGGCGTCACTAAAATCTGTAACTGCATTTAGTGTAGCTGCAGCACCTATTACAGTAAAACAGCAAAAAATAGACTTATACAAGTATTCTGTACGTTTACTTCTTCCAAAAAGATAGCTCCAGGCCTGGTATCCATAATATGACCATGAAATCATAGAAGAGAAAGCAAAAAGTAATACTGCAATCGTAAGGAGATACGGAAACCATGAAACACCACTCTCTAATGCAGAGGCAGTAAGAAGGACTCCTTGTTCAAAATCAATTTCGGTACTTGTATCTACCTGCCCGGTTATAATTAATACCAACGCAGTCATTGTACACACAACCACGGTATCGATAAAAGGCTCGAGTAATGCCACAAGTCCTTCGCTTGCAGGGAAACGTGTTTTTACCGCACTATGCGCTATTGATGCACTACCAACTCCTGCTTCATTACTAAAAGCTCCTCGTCTAAATCCCTGAACCAGTACTCCTATAAAGCCTCCCATCACTCCTTCGGGATGAAAAGCACCATCCCAAATCGCTCTAAACGCTGCCGGAATAGCCGAACTATACAACACCAAAACTGTCAGGACTGCTACCATATAAATCAACACCATAAAGGGTACAATCTTATCGGTTACACTTGCTATTTTTTTGATTCCGCCAATGATAACAACCCCTACCAATATCGCCATGATAACTCCAAACACCCAACCTTGCCCATGCAACATCGAGTTATCCGAAATTATCACATGGTCAAACAATTTAAATGCCTGATTTACCTGAAACATGTTACCACCGCCAAACGATCCTCCTATACACATAACAGCAAAAATCACAGATAGCACCTTACCAAATTTGGCATATCCTTTTTCTCCTAACCCTTTGGTTAAATAGTACATAGGGCCTCCAAAAATTTTCCCGTCGCTATCTACCTCCCGGTATTTAACTCCCAGGGTACATTCTACGAATTTTGAAGACATCCCTAATACCCCAATAATAATCATCCAGAGTGTTGCTCCGGCACCACCAATAGACAAGGCAATTGCAACACCGGCAATATTACCCAGCCCTACTGTAGCCGAAACAGCCGTAGTTAATGCCTGAAAATGGCTAACTTCTCCTTTTACATTATTATCTTTATTTTTTTCTTCTACCGAAATGCTTTCAGTAGATAATTTATTTGTCTCCTCCTGATCCCAATTCTCTAAAGCATCGTATTTTCCTCGAACTACTTGTATTGCAGTATAAAAACTTCTTACATTAATAAACTTAAAATATAATGTAAAATATCCGGCTCCTAATAACAATACTACAACTACCCAAGGAATCCCTACAGTTTCTGTGATAGGAATTTCGGCTAGAATTGCATCGACAAACCAACTGGTAGCATCACCAAAAATACGATTGATATTTTCATCTAAATTTTGTTCTGAAATAATACAAGGAAATAACATAGTAAAATTTTTAAAGCAAATTGCTCTAAAAACTGAAACCATAAAAGGTTAAGTAGTATTCAAAATTTACGACCAGAATGGTTAAGCATACGGTTACGTATCATCTTTTAATGAAGTATACTGAAGAAAACTATTAGCCTTTGCAAAAGCAATTAATTGCTCTTTACCTCCTGCCCCGCTTATATTAAGCATCTTTTTTATTTGATGAATATGGGTCTGAAATCCATCTGTACTAATATGCATTTCCTGCGCAATTTCGGTATATGATTTATAGTTCCCATAATACGCCAGATACCCTAAAACCTCTTTTTGTCTATCAGAAAGTTCTATTTTTGAGGTTGCTTTTATCGTTTTTAGGTTAGTTTTTAATGTTTTGATCGTATCCAAATGACTTTCGTTTGCCAATAGTAATTGTTCTTTTTCTTTTTCGAGTTTAGCTTTTTGAATTTCCAGTTTTTGAGCCAGACTTTGCTGTTGTTCTTTTTCTGAAAGAAATTTCCAACTGTATAAAAGAATAGAAAATAAAAGAATAAAAAGAAATTTGAACGAAATAGCAGTAATACTACCTAATACTCCCCAGAATTGCTGATCGATAAATTGTAAAACTCTATCCTGCGGTATCATACGATGGCAAACAGCGATTACAATTAAGACAAATAATGCAAAAGTAGGTAAGTACATAAATCTCATCTGCCGTCCAACAAAAGCTTTATTAAGCTCATATAGTAGCGAAATAGCTACCAAAATAGAAATAGGGATATCGATCAACCAAATAAAATTATTACTAATCTCGGGATTACCATAGGAAGATGCGATAAAAACAAAAGTGATCATTCCTAAAACACCGCAAAAGAGCCCTATAAATTCTCGTACACTAAAACGTTGTACCAATCGCACTACAATACCTGGTTTTTGAGGATGTTCTATTGAAGGAAGGGATAATAAAATAAACAATGAGTTTGCTAAAGAAACCAGTACTCCAAAATAAATCAGGATTTTATTGGTCGAAGGCCATTGTAATCCTTCAACCATAATCAAGTTAACCAAGGCTCCAAGACCCCAAACAAATATTGCCAGTCCAAACCACTTGATTCCATGAATAGCTTTTTTATCAGCTCCACGAAGTTTTTCTTTGCTAAAAATACGTTGAATTACTATTGCCGAAATAAGGCACACAATTGCAGTTACTGTATATTCTATGGTACTAAACACGAATTAGATTTTTATACCAAATTTCAAAGTTAAAATGGTATTACTCATGCCTAAAGATATTGAAATTTTGATCATTATTAATCTTTCTTAGATAAACCCTAAATAAATCGAGTATTGAATTGAGTTCATCTAATGCTACAAACAATAAACCTCACAGGGATACTGAAACAAGCTAAGTATCTCTGTGAGGTTTTGTTAAAAGAATTCTATATTATGCTTTGTTCTTACGAGTTAAGCAACTTACATATTTCGTCTATACTGCCCTCCTACTTCAAACAGTGCTGATGTTATCTGGCCTAAAGAACATTTTTTACATACATCCATTAAAGCTTCAAAAATGTTCTGATTACTGATTGCTTTTTGTTGCAGGTTTTTTAGTAGTTCTGCAGTAGTGTCAGCATTTCCTTTATGCAATTCGTTTAGCATTTTGATCTGATATTGCTTCTCTTCCTCTGTTGCACGAATTACCTCTCCTGGTGTTACCGTTGGTGATCCTTTAGAGCTTAAAAATGTATTTACTCCAATAATCGGAAACTTTCCATTATGTTTCAATGTTTCATAATACAAGCTTTCTTCTTGTATTTTACTACGTTGATACATTGTTTCCATCGCCCCGAGCACTCCTCCTCGTTCTGTAATTCTGTCAAACTCTACCAATACTGCTTCTTCAACAAGATCTGTTAGTTCTTCTATAATAAAAGATCCTTGAATCGGGTTCTCGTTTTTAGCAAGCCCCAGTTCTTTATTAATGATCAATTGTATTGCCATTGCCCTACGCACAGATTCTTCTGTTGGTGTGGTAATGGCTTCATCATAAGCATTGGTATGCAATGAATTACAATTGTCATAGATCGCATATAACGCCTGAAGCGTCGTACGAATATCATTAAAATCAATTTCCTGAGCATGTAATGATCGACCCGAGGTTTGAATATGATATTTCAACATCTGGGCTCTAGAATTCGCTCCGTATTTATCTTTTAAAGCTTTTGCCCATATTTTTCGCGCTACACGGCCAATAACTGCATATTCTGGATCGATACCATTCGAAAAGAAAAAAGATAGATTAGGTCCAAATTTGTTAATATCCATTCCGCGGCTTAGGTAATATTCTACATAAGTAAAACCATTTGCCAATGTTAATGCTAACTGCGTGATTGGATTTGCACCTGCTTCTGCTATATGATATCCAGAAATAGATACCGAATAGAAGTTACGTACTTGTTGATCAATAAAATACTCTTGTACATCTCCCATCAAACGCAATGCAAATTCTGTAGAGAAAATACAGGTATTTTGCGCCTGGTCTTCTTTTAGTATATCTGCTTGCACTGTACCACGAACAGTGTTTAAGGTCGTAGCTTTAATTTCATTATATACATCTGCAGGCAATACCTGATCTCCTGTAACACCAAGAAGCATTAATCCTAATCCATCATTACCTTCAGGGAGTTCGCCTTGATATTCTGGACGTTCTACACCTTTTTTGGCATATATCTTTTTGATTTTTGATGCTACTTCGCTCTCAAGATTCTTTTCTTTAATATATTTTTCACAGTTCTGATCTATTGCAGCATTCATAAAGAAACCTAATAACATTGGAGCAGGGCCATTAATGGTCATACTCACCGAAGTCATGGCATGTGTTAAATCAAATCCAGAGTATAATTTCTTTGCATCGTCAAGACAGCAAATCGACACTCCTGCATTACCAATTTTACCATAGATATCGGGTCTTTGATCAGGATCGTTTCCATAAAGTGTTACCGAATCAAAGGCTGTAGAAAGTCGCTTAGCGGGCATTCCTAAACTCACATAGTGAAAACGTCGATTGGTACGTTCGGGACCTCCTTCTCCAGCAAACATACGTGTTGGATCTTCTCCGGTACGCTTAAAAGGATATAACCCTGAAGCATAAGGAAACTCACCAGGTACATTTTCTTGTAAGCACCACTTCAAGATATCTCCCCAGGCTTCATATTTTGGTAAGGCCACTTTAGGAATCTGACTATGCGACAAAGACTCTGTATGGGTTTCTATTTTAATTTCTTTATCTCTTACTTTAAAAGCATAAATAGGATCTTTATATTTTTTGATCTTAGCAGCCCATCCTGTAATAATTTCCCAATTATAAGGGTCAAGATTAAGTTTTACTCTATCAAATTCTGCCAAAAGTAATTTCAAAAATGATGCATTATCCTCATTTTTTGCACTCTGAAGGCTCTCTTCACCAATTCCATTCTTAGACAAAGCAATAGAATCGACATTAGCAACGCTACAGATCGTTTTATAAATACCATATAATTTTTGTGCAACTTCTACCTGAGTATTTGCAGTTTTATCATATGCTCTGTTATTTTCAGAAATTTCTGATAGATATCGTGTTCTACTTGGCGGAATAACAAATATCTTTTCAGACATTTCTTTAGAAATATGAAAATCAGATTTTAATTCTGCTCCTGTCTTCTCTACAATTTTATCCATAATTTCTTTGTAGAGTGTATTCATTCCCGGATCATTAAACTGCGAAGCAATAGTCCCGAATACTGGTAATTCATCTTGTGGAATATCCCACAATTGATGATTACGCATATATTGTTTTTTTACATCTCGCAATGCATCCAAAGAGCCTCTTTTATCAAACTTATTGATAGCTACCAGGTCTGCAAAATCCAGCATATCTATTTTCTCTAATTGTGTTGCAGCACCAAACTCTGGTGTCATTACATATAAAGAGGTATCACTATGTTCTAAGATTTCGGTATCAGACTGACCGATTCCCGAAGTCTCGAGAATGATAAGATCAAATTCTGCTGCTTTAAGCACTTCTATAGCTTCTGCTACATACTTAGACAATGCCAGATTAGATTGTCGTGTAGCCAGAGAACGCATGTATACTCTTGGAGAATTAATCGCATTCATTCTAATTCTATCTCCAAGTAGTGCTCCTCCCGTTTTACGTTTAGAAGGATCTACAGAAATTAATCCGATTGTTTTTTCAGGAAAATCAATCAAAAACCGGCGAACCAACTCATCTACTAATGATGATTTACCGGCACCACCCGTACCAGTAATACCCAGAACAGGTGTTTTAGATGTTTTATTTTTTATATGAATTTGATCTAAAGTATCCTTAGCGACTTCAGGAAAATTTTCTGCAGCAGAAATAACTCTGGCAATAGAACCGATTTCTTTTTCTGCCAGATGCTCTACTTCTCCGTTAAGACGATCTCCTATAGGAAAATCCGCTCGCTCTACCAGATCATTGATCATCCCTTGCAATCCTAATTCTCTTCCGTCATCAGGAGAGTATATACGAGTAATCCCATAATCCATCAGTTCTTTGATCTCTTCGGGAAGGATTACTCCACCACCTCCGCCAAATATTTTAATATGAGTTGCTCCTTTTTCCTTTAGCAAATCATACATGTATTTAAAATATTCGTTATGCCCTCCTTGATAAGAAGTCATCGCTATAGCATTAGCATCTTCTTGTATGGCACAATTCACAACCTCTTCTACACTGCGATCGTGGCCTAAGTGAATGACTTCTACCCCTGTAGACTGGATAATACGTCGCATAATATTAATAGCGGCATCGTGTCCATCAAATAATGAAGCTGCGGTAACTATTCTTACTTTATTCTTGGGTGTATACGGTGTTTTTTGTTCCATTGATAATAAAAAGTGGTTTTAATGCTGCCAATTTACGAAATATGCATCAAAAAGGATTATTTTTTTAGAATTATATAATTTATTTAACCTATCTAATGCTTTCATTATTTATAGTTCAAATTTAATATTAATTATCCTAGTTTTCTAAAAATCATACATTGATCAGGGCAATACAGTATAAATTCATAAGAAAATAAGGGTTATTCATAAAAGTTAATAAAAAACAATTTCAAAAATCAGTTCAATAATAGTAAGTTTATGTCTTGAGAAAACACAAGTCATAATGAAAAAAACAACCCTATTAATTAATTGCCCCGACAGAAAAGGAATTATTGCAACCGTCACCAATTTCATTCTGGCCAAAAAAGGGAATACTATATATATAGAACAGCATGTAGATCGTGAACTAAGGGAGTTCTTTATGAGATTAGAATGTGAATTTGATGAAGATGAAGAAAAGCTAACACTATTTAAAGAGTCCTTTACTACACATGTTGCAGAAAATTATAATATGCATTGGGAAATGTATAATGCCGAAAAAAAGCCTCGAATGGCTCTTTTTGTTTCTAAATATAATCATTGCCTTTATGATATTTTGGGAAGATATGCCTCTGGAGAATTAAAAGTACATATCCCTATTATTATAAGCAACCATGAAGACCTTAAGCCTATTGCTGATGCTTTTGATATCCCATTTAAACATATCCCAGTAACAAAAGACGCCAAAAAACAGGCTGAAGCACAGCAAATAGAACTTCTTAAAGAATATAAAATTGATTTTATAGTTCTGGCGAGATATATGCAAATTGTTTCTTCCGATTTTATAGATCAATTTCCTTATAAAATCATAAACATACACCGTTCTTTTTTACCTGCTTTTCCTGGAACAAAACCATATCATTCTGCTTACGAAAGAGGTGTAAAAATCATTGGCGCAACAAGTCATTATGTAACTCCTGATCCAGAAGGCGGGCCTATTATCGAGCAAGAGATTGCACGTGTATCCCACATTCATAATGCTGATGATTTTATGCTTAAAGGCCGAGATCTCGAAAAAATTGTATTATCGCGAGCCATTAAACATCATCTCGAAAGAAAATTGCTAGTTTATAATAATAAAACTGTCGTTTTTTCTTAAAGTGGAAACGCTATTAAAATATACTTCTGTTTCGAAGCACAGAACATTACAACCAGGAGACTGGTTTTTATAAATATTTACGCTGCTTTAACCATTTTACCATTTTAGGATTGATTTCATGTCTTGGTAATTTTCTAAGCGGTTTGATCTTTGCGCTGTTCTGTATAAGAAGGGTAACCATCTCTGTATGACTATATAATACAGCAATACATAGTGGTGTTTCTGTATATGAACCAGTGTGGGTCCCATGTTCAATCGGTACCTTATGTTCTAGTAATACTTTTGCTGCTTCCAGAGCATTTTCTTGTGCCGCTATCATCAAAGGTGTTTTATGAAAGTAATTTGGTGTGTTAGGGTCTGCACCATGATCTAATAATAATTTTATAACAGTTGCATTATTTTCTTTAACCGCAGATATAATTGGTGTTTCACCTAAACCAAACACATTTGTGTTCTGAAGATTGATATCTGCACCAGCATCAAGAAGTATATGTATTAACTTGACATTATTTTTAATGACTGCCATATTCAACGCAGAAAACCCTAATTTAGAAGCAGTATTTACATCTACTCCTATTTGTAGTAAATGCTTCACTAATGGAGTATCTTCTTGAGCACAAGCCTCTACCAAAGATATCTTCTCTATCCCCTCAATAGTATCTATTTTGAATTCTTTAGCATTTTCGGGTGTTTCCTGTTGTATCTCTTCCAAAAAATCTTCTTTAAGCCCGATAGGTGTTTTTATAACTTCTTCTGAAGTCTTAATTTCTTTTACAGAATTCGAAACAGAATCTGTTATGCCATTCTTTTTAAGATACTTTATACTTTGCTTGAAATATTTCGCTATAGTTTTGTTTAGAAATTTAGCATAGTCAATAGATTCTCCTCGTTTAATTGATAAATATGCCATCGCATAAGCAATAACTTGTTCTGGTAAATACCCTTGTTTACTCATTTTCCAGTTGCTCCCAATTCCTATTTGTTGTGAAGAAAAATTAAATTTAGAGTTTCCAATAAAAATTCCAAAACCACATACTATGGCAAGAAGATCTGTGAGATACTCGTCATTATCCTTAATCCATTGTTCTCCTAAAAGCAGTTGATGCGATAATTCGTGAGCTATTGTAGCAATTAGAGTTTCTAAGTTATTAAGCTGATCGGTGGCTATAAAAATCGTAGTAACATCATTTAAATTCTGATACATCCCTGCCGCACCTTTCCATCTCCCATTGATATCGGCTGGAGTTGTAAGAATTCTACCATCTTCCATTTTTACTGCCCCATCATTGAATAATTTCAACTGAATACTTATATCCTCTATCCCCATTAGTTGCATAACCTGATTCAATACAAACTTTGCATCTAATAGAGTACCTTCAAACTTCTTACTAAAATAAGGATGAGTTGGTAATATGGTTTCTATTTTTAACTCTCGTTCTGCTAGATTTTCTTCAAGAAATGTAATACTTTCTTCTACCCATTTTTTATCTTCTGGAGTAATAGGCAATTTCAAGTTATTTTTCCAAAACATATATAGTTTTTCACTTTATAAATTATCTATAAAGATAAAACGATACTCAATAATAACATCCCCCATTTTCAGTGATTTTATATTTCAAATTTTAATACTAATATTTATAGTTTTTCTATTTAGAAAGAATGTGTTTTACCGATCAATGAAGGTCTATAGAACAAAATAAGCAATCACTTATAACAATAATGCTGTAGTTTTTATAGCGGAAAAACATCCTTGGTATTTGCAAAATGATACCCTTGTTCTTCTAGAGCTGTTCTTCCTTCATATTTTTTTTGAAGTACGGGATTCGAATGATTAAAATGAATGAATATTATTTTTGATTTCACTTCTTTTGGTTCATTTTTAAATAAAGCAATGGTTTCTTCGATAAAAGGGTGTGGCACCTCAGACATTGGCCTTGGGATTTCTCCGTTTTTAAAGAAAGTGGCATCAATAAAAGCATAATCCACTTGTTTAACCTGATCAACAATATTTTTCTCCCAAAGAGACCACTTATTAATATCCGGGATAAATAATGCTCTTTTATTATTTCCGATAATTTTATATCCTACTGTTTCAGAATATTCATCCCTATGAGGCACCAAAAAAGGAATGACTTGTATAGCGTTTGTTAAGGTAAGTGTAGAATCTGCTTGTGTAGGTTTAATAGCGATATTCTGCAAAGAGACTAATTGCGACCAAGGGCCGTTAGTTTCTAAAAAAGATTGCATTCTTGGCATTGCATACACAGGTATTTTATTTGCTCCCATGGCTTCTCTGCCAAAATGCATCAATCCTGTATAGTGTCCTATATGGGCATGTGTTAAAAAGACTCCATCAATAATAGCATCATTTTTTAGATGTTCATTATCTAAGATCGCTAATTGTTCTGGCATATCTGGCGTTGCCTCGAATATAAATTTTTTATGGTTTTTCTTATCAATTACCCCCAATGCAGTAACCAATTCTTTATTTGCCAGGCCTTTTTGAACGGCTATATATTCGCTTGTATTGTTAATATGAGGAAACCCTCCGTCCTGCGCAATTCCTAATACAGTTATGTATTGATCAAATTCATTTTGTAGAACAGATTGGCTTTTTATCGATACTTTTTCATTTTTACATGAAATAATTAGAATAGATAGTATTAAAAAAATTAAATTTGGTTTCATCTGGCTACATTTATTAATTTTTAAAGGTCAGGTAAAATTCGCAATGCGTAATTATGATTGAATATCGACCTAATCATAATAGCGTATTACATATAGTTATAATTACAATCTCAAATCTAATAAGAAATCATGAAACAAATTTTTATTATACTCGCTATCTTTTTATTATCAAGTTGTGCAGAATTACAACAAGTTGTAAATAACCTTCCGCAAACTACCGGAGGTTTTGGATTAAGCAATATTGATATCTCTAATGGATTAAGAGAAGCTTTAGATAATGGTATTGATAAGCAAGTCACAAAACTTACTCAAAAAGATGGTTTTTATAGAAATCAACTTGTTAAAATTCTTCTTCCGCAAGAGTTACGAAAAGTAGATAAGACGTTAAGAGATATTGGATTAAGCAAACTTGCAGACGAAGGGTTAAAAGCAATTAATCGTGCTGCAGAAGATGCTGTAAAAGAAGCAACACCTATATTCGTGGGTGCTGTAAAACAAATAACGTTTAATGATGCCAAACAAATACTATTAGGTAATAACAGGGCAGCTACTCAATATCTTGAGAGTAAGACTCGTAATCAACTATATCAAAAGTTTAATCCTGTAATCAATAAATCGTTTTCTAAGGTTGGCGCAGACAAAATTTGGTCTAATATCATCACAAAATACAATGCTATACCTCTTACAAACAATGTTAACCCAGACCTCACCGATTATGTAACGGGCGAAGCTCTTAAAGGGGTATATGCTATGATTGCAGTAGAAGAACAAGAAATCAGAACTAAGCTTAGCTCCAGAACAACTGATTTATTGCGACGGGTATTTGCTCTACAAGATCGATAAAAGCATAAACAAGTCTCTTAATTGTTGATTAAGAGACTTGTTTATATTTATCACAATTTTAGACTACCTTAACTGATTCTTAAGAAACCGCCTTTTTATTATCGAGTATCTTTGCATTATTAATGTAAGAGAAGAAAAATGTTTGCCTGGTTAAAGAACAAAACTGAATTGCAAAAACTACAGTATACCTACTGTAAATTAATAAAAAGCGCTTATAAATTAGCACTTACTGACCAAGAAAAAAGCGATCAACTTCATCAAAAAGCTGATAAAATCTTAATTCAAATAAAAGAAATTGAAGGGCAATCTTCCTGATGAATATTTGATACTTACTCCTAAAACTGTTTAGTACTGTTATTTAAACATAAAGTATGGGCTAATTTCATACCAATACACTTCATGGATGGTATAGAAATAGTTGTCATGTACAGAATTTTCTATACTTCATGAAGTGTTCTAAAATACGTAAAAGCTTCTGCAAGTCGAGACCCATACCATGAGAAATACTCTCCATCAACCAAAATAATCTTTGCAGCGGTTGTATTTTTCAATTCATCGATATGCTTTTCTGAAAAAGGATATGGCTCTGAGGATAACATGATCAAGTCTAAATCTTGTATTGTGCTAAGTTCTTCTTTTGACACTTCTGGGTAACGATCTTTACCCCCAAAAACATTTACGAAACCATTTACTTTTAGCAGATGATCTACAAATGTGTTTTTACCGGTCACCATCCATGGATCTTTCCAGATAAAATAGGCAACTCGTTTTTGGGGCATCCCAGACACAAAATTGTCAAAAGACTCTTTTTCTAATCTTATTTTAGATATTAATGTAGTTGCTTCCACTTTTTTGTTAAAAATATCTCCATATTGCTTAATCATTTCTATAGCTTCCGATATAGAAAAAATATCTGAAACATGTACAGGATATTCTTTTTCAAGATATTCTACTATTTCTCTTGTATTCTCTTCTTTATTACAAAGAATAATATCAGGATTTAGCTTTTTAATTTTTTCGTAATTGACTTTCTTAGTCCCTCCTACAATAGCTTTTTGATTTCTTATCGTTTTTGGGTGAACGCAGAATTTAGTAATCCCCACAATATGATCTGATACTCCTAACGAAACTAATAACTCGGTTTGCGAAGGCACTAAAGAAATAATACGCTTTGGATATTTTAGAAATTCAATTCTCCTCCCTAATTGATCTGTACATATCATATCGCTGGTCGTGTTACATTTTATGAATTCTTAAAAATTATAAAAAAAATCATAAATACTTAATAATTAGATACTTAAAAATAGGATTTTAGAAATTATCTTCTTATCTTAGAAGATATTAATATTAAAATTTTGGGGCTATGAGTTCAATATTACTAAATGTTATCATTTATGGTATAATGGCATTTTTCGTTATTTTTATTGCATACGGGCTTTACGGGTATGCAAAACATGTTTTTAACGCCAATAGACGTTAATTCTATCCTTTTGGAAAGGAACAAGAGTATACACTATTCTTGTTCCTTTTTTATTTTTATTATTTCAGGATATTTTCCATTTGTTTTTGAAGCTCAACTGCTTTTTCTGCTGCTGCTTTGGCATAATCAGTTCCATCTGAAGCATATATAATACCTCTAGAAGAGTTGATTAACAGTCCTATCTGATCATTCAATCCGTATGTACATACTTCTTGTAAATTTCCGCCTTGTGCGCCTACACCGGGAACCAAAAGAAAACTATCTGGTATAATTTTTCTAATTTCTCCAATAAACTCGGCTTTGGTTGCACCAACTACATACATTAAGTTTTCAGAGTTTTTATATGATTTAGAAACTTCTAATACCTGCTTATACAATTCTTTTCCCTCTACATTTTTTGTTTGAAAATCAAAAGCGCCCTGATTAGATGTCAATGCCAGTAAAATCGTGTGTTTATTTTCGAAAGCTAAAAAAGGTTCTACAGAATCTTTACCCATATAGGGGGCTACGGTTACAGAATCAAATTCTAAGTCTTCAAAAAAAGCTTTGGCATACATTGTACTTGTATTACCAATATCTCCCCGTTTGGCATCTGCAATCGTAAAAACCTCAGGATAATTTGCATTTAGATAGGTAATCGTTTTTTCGAGAGATTTCCACCCTTTAATACCGTATGCTTCATAAAAAGCAGTATTAGGTTTATAGGCAACAGCAAGATGGTGCGTTGCGTCTATAATGGCTTTATTAAACTCAAAAATAGGATCTTCTTCATTTAATAGATGCTTAGGGATTTTATTTAAATCCACATCTAATCCTATACATAAAAATGATTGTTTTGCATGTATTTGAGCAACCAGTTCCTGAGTTGTCATATTAATTGTATTGATCTATTGATTAACATTATTCTTTACCCTCTACATAATCCTGAAGATAACTATATCTTTCAGTTAACTTTCCGTCTTTGGTCATTCTTGCTCTTTCGAGAATACCATCTTTATCATCATTAAAAAATGCAGGGATTACATATTCTAAAAACATGTCTCCAAATCCTGTACTGGCATCTTTTGGTAATTCGCATGGCAAATTATCAACAGCCATGACCCCGATTGCATTTGGATCTGTAGCATCGATTTCGGTTTCGGTTTGTGGGTTATAGCCATATATCGGATCTGCAATTGTAGAAGATCTAATTGTAGAGGCAACCGGCCCATCGATATCACATGAAATATCTGCTACCAATTTGATATTAAAACTTTCGGATTTTGCATCTTCCCTGGTAAAAATATAAGGTGCTCCGTCTCCAAAGAAGTGACCTGCAATATACATATCACTTACTTCTGCAAATCGCATGAAATCTCCTTCATATTCTTGTGGGTTGGTATAAAAATCACCCTTGTCTATAATACGCCCGTCTTTGCGTTTATTATAATCCAACACATCAATTTGAACATAAACAGGTTCATCAAACGTAGCATTCAGGTATTCGTCTATAGCAACTTCTCTGATATTCATAGCATCGATAATCTCTTTGGCTCCACCTCCTACTTTTCCGTTTCCGGTAAGTACAATCTTTATATTAGGTAGCTCAATTTTCGATAATTCAGACTCTAATGCTTTTTGATCGTTCAGTGTTTCGGCCTTTGGTAAGGTAAAAGTATCAAACTTAAGTCCCCAGGCTCTAAATCCATTATATGCACCAACGATCCCAGCGTATTTTCCAAATCCTATTAACCTAAAACCATTTTGTCCTACAATAACTTCATGGTCATATAGCTCTATATTCTTTTCGAGAATTGCCTTTAGTAAATCCCTGTTATACGATTGCTTTTTGATCGTATGTGAAAAGAAAAAATATTTTTTATTGGGTAATAAAGCGGCAATAGGCACTTCTTTTACACCAAGCAGTACATCACAATCTGACAGATCATCAGAAACGGTAAAACCTGCTTTTTCATACTCAGAGTCATCAAAAACTCTAACACTAGAAGGTTCTACAATAAAAGAGGCTTGAGGAAATTTGGTCACTACTGATTTTAGGCCATTTGGCGAAAAAACGACACGACGATCTGGCGGGTTTTTTCGCTCTTTAATGACACCGAACTTAGTCATATGAATTGGTATAAATTTTGTACTAAAAAACGAGGGTAAAGATATGATAATTATGATTATATTTGCTGCCCGAAAGTATTTTTGGTCAAATTGAGAGCATATTTTGTTTTCTAAAGAAATATAATGATCAAATTTCGGAAAATACTACTGGGGTCGACTGGTTTTGACAGCGAGATTAATAAGGTAGTAAGCACGTCGAGCGCTGAGATATAGCTCGTAAATATCATATTTCACTTTTTTAAACGGCGAGAATAACTACGCCCTAGCTGCATAATCTGAATTCTAGTAGGATAATGCCTCGGTCTACAAGGTAGACAAGCAGGATACTCTTCAAAAGCCTTGGTTTATGGCGTTTGGTTTTGAGTATCGTAAAAATAGACCTAGAAATTATAGGATCTTGATATAATTTCGAAACTTAATTGAGAATAAGCGGTAAGTTGGCGGTTTTTGGTCTTTCCTATCGACGAAAATTAAACAAAAACTAAACGTGTAGAAAGCTATTGTATTACTTGTTTGGACGAGGGTTCGAATCCCTCCGACTCCACTACAACCCTGCCAAATGGCAGGGTTTTGTGTATCCGGGGGATTCGGCCGACACGCCAACTGGCTCCTTCGCTGCAAATGTCCTCAGGACATTTCCTAATCGCTACAGCCCTCTCAGACTCCACTACAACCCTGCCAAATGGCAGGGTTTTGTGTATCCGGGGGATTCGGCCGACACGCCAACTGGCTCCTTCGCTGTAAATGTCCTCAGGACATTTCCTAATCGCTACAGCCCTCTCAGACTCCACAAAAAACTCCCAAATCTATAATGATTGTGGGAGTTTTAAATTTTAGGTAACAAAATCGATAACTAAAATAGTATATCTTATCAACGTTTGTTATCAGGACAAAATACCTTCTACTTATCCATTAGTATAATGTCATCATTTATACTAGACCAATACTCTAATGAATGGATAGATGAAGTCGAATTCAGGTTTTTAATTTTAAATACCTTTTTTAATCGATACTCTACTCCGTTTAGTATCATTTCTCTTTCATTACTTTTTTCATTTTCAAAATGAGTCATCTGCATTATAATGTATTTTTCTTTCTCTATATGTAAGAACGATAAATCACCTTCTCTATAAAATTTAGATACATTTACCTGTGTCTTTCGCTCTTGGCTATAACCACATAAGGATATTAAAAGAATAAATACTATAATTAGGTTTCTCATTTGTTTATTGAACTTTAGTTTTTTAATTATTTTCTATAAATTTCTACTCAGTCATGAAAATATAAAAAATCCTATAATTCCCCATTCATTTATCGTAGTTTTATTCAATCTCTTCTCATTTTTTGTAATACCTGCGTATTTTTATCAGAATCTCGAATTATTTTTATTGCTTTTAGGTAACCAATTTTATCAGTGATTTTTTGACGAATACATAATATTAGTTACAATTACCATCCAAATCACACGCATCTCCTTTTGTAATTTCTAAAGCTGGGTTTTCTTTTTCATACTCACTCCATGCTTTTTCTATTACTTGTAAAAATGCTTCTGGAGATTGAGCCCCAGAAATTCCATATTTATTATTCAAAACAAAAAATGGCACTCCGTTTACGCCAATATTCTTAGCCTCCATCTGATCTTGTCTTAC
Source organism: Aquimarina spinulae (assembly GCF_943373825.1). Lineage (NCBI taxonomy): Bacteria > Pseudomonadati > Bacteroidota > Flavobacteriia > Flavobacteriales > Flavobacteriaceae > Aquimarina > Aquimarina spinulae. The sequence goes on from NZ_CALSBP010000002.1 coordinate 807,820, forward strand.
ATTGTATGTATATTCGTCAGAAGCCAACATTGTCGCTGTCTCTTCTTTATCCATTCCTATAGAACCTGCCAAATCTGCCAGGTATGTTATATCGTCTATATTTTTACCTTCTACCAAATATGCACTCAATAAGGCCTCGCCCATAGCTTCTGCACAACCTTTGGTTTTTGCAAAATGAATCAATCTATGTGCATTAAGAGAATTTGCAGTTACCGCATTTTCTATATGAAAATCTAACCCCACTTCTTTTGCCATTTGAGTTGCATTACCAAATAGTTGCTCTGCATTTTGTCTCCCCATTCCCTTTACATCTGCATAATAATCTATAGTACCTATATGAGGCTGTGTTTTTAAATCTGGATCTAACTCAAAGCTTTTCCATTCTACTATTACATTATCTTTATGAGCAAAACGCTCCAATGCTGTTTCGAATTTCTTTTTTCCGATATAACAAAAAGGACATCTAATATCCGACCAAATACTAATTTTCATTATGTTTCTTATTTAATTTCATAGAATAAAGTCATTTTGACTTTATTTAATACGGCAATAAATCGAATTAACCATTTTACAACACATAAAACAATCAAAACCAACACTATACCTAGTATATAATGAACAAATATATAATAGTAAAAGAAATAATGATGTATAAACTTGTGATAAAATATAGCTAAAAATCTCACTACGTAAAGTACATTCTAATCAGAGTAATAATGTATCATACATTTTATTAAAAAGCCCTCTACTAACCTCTCTTTTTCTTTGTAACTGAAGATCCTTTTTTGAATAGAGTTAAAAACAATTTAACCAATGAATCCACTTAAATAGATGACGATTATATTGATCTTTCTCACATCGATATATAAGTTTTTACTAACAAAAGCACATTCATCACACTTAATTTCATGCAATAATGACGTATAAATACACACAAGTGTGTAAAATCTCTACACCCAGTAAATTAGAGTAACCACCTAAACACTTGTTATTCAAATCCTATCTAAAATGGCATCAATATTGTTTTGTCTCACGAGGAATTTAAGAAAACATACATGAAGCAATCAACATCTTGCGAATCTTCGGAGACAATAACACCTATAAACACCCCCCTTACTCTTCTAGAAAAATTTATCTCAAAAATATCATCACCTCTCATTCTAATAGCAACATTTCTATTAATATTTGGAGGAGCATCTTTATTTTATTTCTTACAACCTTATTTTGAAAAAGTGTATTTAGAAAGAATGAATACCGTCTGGGGAACTCCCTTAATGATCACTGGTATCGTGCTACTTACTCTTAAAATTAGTTTTTTAATGTATATACTGTTTTTATACCTACGTTATAAAGTCATTAAACCAGTATCATATAACAAATTACCTTCTTGTACAGTCATCGTACCAGCTTATAATGAAGGAGAATTGGTTTATAAAACCTTACTTAGTCTTGCTGAAAGTGATTACCCTAAAGAAAAATTACAGTTGATTTCTATTGATGACGGAAGCCAAGATAATACCTGGCAATGGATGCAAAAAGCTAAAGAAGTATTAGGTGATCGTGTTTCGATTTACCAACAACCTAAAAACAAAGGAAAAAGGCACGCATTATACCGTGGATTTAATTTAGCAACAGGAGAAGTATTTATAACTGTTGATAGTGATTCTATAGTTAAAAAAGATACGTTGCGTCTTATGGCAAGTCCTTTTGTTGTAAATAAAGAGTGTGGGGCTGTAGCAGGAAATGTACGTGTATTAAACAAAGAAAAAGCTGTAATTCCACGCATGCTAAATGTGAGTTTTGCCTTTAGTTTCGAATTTATCCGTTCTGCACAAAGTAGATTAGGTTCTGTATTATGTACACCAGGTGCTTTATCTGCTTATCGCAGAGAAGCAGTCTTCAATTGTCTTCAAGACTGGATTAATCAAACTTTTATGGGGGAAGTTTCAAAAATTGGCGAAGATCGCGCAATGACTAATATGATTTTGAAACAAGGTTATAAAGTATTTTTTCAGCGAGAGGCATACGTTTATACCAATACTCCAGAGCGCTACAAAAACCTATCAAAAATGTTTATCCGTTGGGAGAGAAGTAACATTCGTGAGAATATTGCTATGAGTAAATTTGCCTTTACAAATTTTAGAAAAGAATCCAAAATTGGTACCAGAGTACTACTCTTAAACCAATGGTTAAAAATGATAGCTGCCTATCCAGCTACGTTGTTAATGTTATTTTTTATATGTACTTATCCACTATTATTCCTTAGTTCTACATTAGTGAGTATACTGGTTTTTTCGAGCATACAAGCTTTATTTTATGCCAAAAAGCATACTATATCTGAGTCTTTTTGGGCTTATCCATATAGTATTTTTTATGCCTTTACGCTATTTTGGATTACTCCTTATGCAATAGCTACAGCTGGTAGAAGTGGTTGGTTGACACGAGACTTAAACGAAGAGGAATTAAAGAAACAACAGGTTGTTACAGTAACACTTAGTAATTAGTATGTACAACTAGTTGTATTTGTTACAATTAGTTTAACAAATACAACTAAGTTAAAACTTCAACTTCTTAAAGTTTTACACACTTTTAAAATAATCTTTCGTTTTAAATGGTGCTGGACCAGATTTAGCTGTAAGAGGGTGAGGGTCATCACCAGACGGTAGCCATCCCAGTACTACTTTAACTAATTTCTTTAGTACCGATGGAAATGCAAAAGCTACCACCAGGTAATGCCAATTTTCACTCCCTTCAAAACTATCTACCAAAATGGGAGTAGCAAACGTAAATAGTGCTATTGCAACTAAAGTTATTATCCAATAATCAATAGATTTTGTAATTTTTACTCCTTCACCTAGTTTCTGTTTTAAGTCTACCCAATGTAGTACTTCTTGAAGGCATGCGCCTAAAAAACATGTTATATAAATACTCATAATTTCTATATTTTAGTATAGCTAAGCTATCACCATTGATTGAAAAAAAAAATCCCCATTAGTGGGGATTTTCAATTCAATTCTGTGATTAATACGAGGATTCAAAAATCATATTTCCTTTCCAGGGCAAACCTAAGTAACTCCCCTGCTCCATTGAGTCCTAATTTTCGAATCATATTCTTACGATGCGTATCTACTGTGCTCTTTCCTATAAAAAGTTGATCTGCAATTTCATGTGACGTCTTACCTCTGGCAATTAAGCCCAAAATTTCCTTTTCACGAGAGGATAAAACACTTTTGGAGGTATTCTTTTCGGCAGAAGGCAGATGGATTTTCTTATCAAAATAGGTTTTTCCTTCTGCAACTGTACGTATGGCTTCTAAAACTATTTGTAAAGGAGAGTTTTTTAGGATATACCCTACTGCTCCAGCTTCTAACATCTGCCGGATTGCTTCTTCCTGATCAAACATCGTAAATGCAATTATCCTGATTTCGGGATACTTATTTCGAAGAAGTTTGGTTACTGTAATCCCATCCATTTTTGGCATTCTGATATCACAGAGTACTATCGAAGGAATATCTCTTTGAATAATTTCTAGCAAGGCTTCTCCATCATTAGCATAACCTATCACCTTGATATCGTCTTCATATTCAAGATAAGATAGGATTCCATCTATAAGTGCCTGATGATCTTCTGCGATAACTACCTTAATCATAATGGTATATCGATTATAATGGAAGTGCCTTTTCCAGGAGTACTATCAATTGTAAAATTACCTTCCAAATGTTCTATTCGTTTTTCAATATTATATAGACCAATCCCTTCAGAAGAGGCCTCTATTTTTGAGAACTCAAAACCTTTTCCGTTATCTTCGATTAAAATATTTAAACTTTCTTCATGCTTTGTAAATTGTATGCTTCCGGTAGTTGCTTCTGCATGTTTAACAATATTTGTCACCAGTTCCTGGATAATTCTAAAAATAGTTAGCTCTAAAGAATTTTCCATCCGTTCTTCCATACCAAAATTATGAACTTCCAACACTATTGTATTTGTTTCTGAAATGGACCTGGCCATCTTCATCACTGCTGGAATTAACCCTTGAGAGGCAATAACTCCAGAATTTTTAGAATGAGCCATTCCTCGTATTTTCTGATATGCTTCTTCTAACAACTCACTCGCTTTTTCTAGAGAATTATCTTTTTTATCAACTTTAATGTTTTCAAAATAAAGCCTAACTGTAGCCATCAAACTTCCTAAGTCATCATGCAACTCATTTGCTACTCGTTGTCGTTCTTTTTCCTGCCCTTCAATCATGGCATCAATACTTAACAGCTCCTGTTCTTTTAGTAATGTTGCTACTTTTCGCTTTTGAATCTCACGTTCTTGTTCTGCAAGCTTTTGTTTTTTTGAAGTATTTTTTTGAAGCAAAATAGCTACCAGGCTCCCCAAACCAATAACTACCAGAGCTATGATCAGGAAATTTTGATTTTGTTTTGTCTTTTGACGTTCTTCCAATAGCTGTCTTTCTTTTTTTTCAGTCTCATACAGGACATTCATCCGAGAAATTTCGAGAGAGTTTTTTCGATATTGTAATTGATATTCTGCATCAAGTGACTTATTTAGTGAAACATAAGCCGAATCGTATTGTTTTGATCTGGCATAAAAATCTGCCTTATATCTATCTATATAAAAAAAACTTTTTAGCGTGTCTCGACTATCAATATAGCTACTGGCAGAATCTAAATGCTTGAGCGCATTATTTAAATTTCCCTCCTCACTATCCATAACTCCTAATCGTATAAAAGAGCCAAAAGCCATATATTTCAAAAATGGTTTTTTGACATGAGGGATCACCTTGTCATAATAAACTCGTGCATCTTTGAAATTCCTATCGAAACCATAATAAACAGCTTTTTCGTAATAAAATTTTGTAAGAAGAACATCACTTATCTCATTTGTATTTGATACCAAAAGAGCTAGTTTATTAAGGCTAGAAGAAGATAATTGATCTATCTCACTTATCGTTTTTGAATCTAAAATAGAGGTATATAGGAGAAACCAAAACCTATCAATATCATCTTCAATCAAATTTTCAAAATCTGATAAATAAGAAATATACTGCTGATTGCTTTGTAGGATTTCAGAATGATACAATTCTAATAAACCAAGAAGAAACTGTTTTTCTAGTGGTTTATATTTCATCTTTTTTGCAAGAACATATCCATCACTAAAATACTGATAAGCTTTTGCTTGCATAGGGTGATAATACAATTCTTTGTAGCCTTGCAGCAGTAGATATAAACTGTTATTAATTTCGGTAGAGTCTCCTAATTGTACACTATCATAGTACGATTCATTCGTTGTTTGTCCAGCATCATATAGCAAATCCAACAAAACTGTTAATAATTCTGATGCTTTACCATCTGGTACAGATGCTATATCTTCTTTCGCTTCATTCAATTCCAAATTTTTAAGATGATAGAAGAACGTATCGAAATCGGTTACATCTTTTTTAGCATGCCCCATTAAACAGAGCATACTAAAAAAGGTAATTATAAAATGAGTATTTTTTTTTCTAATATTTAGCAATACTTTTAGATTTAGGGCACCTGCCTCCAGGAGCTTTAGGAATAACTTGTTTTTTAGTAATCAATATACCAGAGTGATACGTAATGCTATTTGCTCTTGTTTCATCCTTCCTTTTTAGGGTCGTAGGAGTACTTAGCCATCTTCGCAACTCTCCATCAGAGTCATGCGGGATAAAATCTTCTATAGTATCGTCGTCTAATCGCAACGTTCTTTTTCTATTATATAAACCATCTCGCTCAAAAAATTCAGAATCATGTACAAGACTATCTCCTACTCCTGTATATGGTTTAACATCTATAGGATCTAGAACTCTCTGAAAATCAATTCGGTCCGAATTTTTAACAGGTACTGCTTCATCAAAACCATAATATTTTAAAATTCCTGATGGCATCATCGCCTTAATTTTAAATCGTATTTCGATCCCATCATCGGTTATCATAGGATTACTTACTCCAATAATCCCCAGGTTTATCATTCCTTTATAATTTACTAATTGCAGAGCAATTCCTTTCAATTTAAGGACGTTTGGATCGGTTCTATCCATATCAAATGCTCCAAATACAGCAAAAAAAGTTTGATACAGCTGTGATGCATATACTAATTGCATTCGATCTTCATCTGCCTCGTTAAGGCTTATTGTCAATGTTAAGTCTAAAGGGTTTAGTTGTTTTGTATTCATTTCTTAATTTTTTTGATTATTTCCCAAAAATGCAAAAGGAATACGCTTTTAGAAATACCCAACTATGGGGATTTTTACATTTTGAATATACACTGAAAATAATTTAATATCCTGTTTAAGTACTAAAAAATTACTTCTTCTCTTTTTTAGAAATAAATATCATCTCAAAATACCCATAAGTAGGTATTGAAATGCATATCAGCATTATATAGTTTTAGCATACCAAATAATCATAATGATTGGCACATATAAATTGGGAAAGGAATATATGATCAACAATCATTGAATTATTTGAAGTAATGAATTTGGGAGAATTAGGAATAGAAATCAATGTATTGATTTACTAGAATAAAAGTAAGGGATTCTTTTTTAAAACAGCAACAGTTGTACACTCCATTCAAATAAAGAAACTTTAGTAAACATCTTAGAGAATACGCAGAAAATTAAACTAAATAACCAAAACGAAAAATATCATGAATTTAGAAAATGCACACGCTTTATTAATAGGGGTTGGTGGAGATCTTCCGATAACCATAGATGATGCCAATGCTATTGCAAAAGTTTTAGGAGACAGTAACAAAGCGGCTTATGATCCAAAAAATGTTATTCTTTTAACAGAAAAAAATGCTACCAGAGAAAATGTCTTGTCCGAGCTTCAAAACATAGTAGAAAAAGTAAAAAATATCGAAGATGCTACCGTAGTGATTTTCTATTCTGGACATGGTGGAAAATATAGAGGCTCTAATGGTAGCGACTATTACCTGTTAACCAATGGTTATGACCCTTATGATAGAGATAATACTATGATTAAGGGGGATGAATTTTCTGAATTAATAAATAGTATAGAAGCTAATAGGCTCCTGGTGATGTTAGACTGCTGTCATGCCGCAGGAATAATAGACGAAAAACCATTAATCAAACTAAAAAGTGCCGATGAACAAATTGTTAATTCTAATATAGAAATACTAAAGAAATTAAAATCCGGAACAGGAAAGGTCTTTATTACCTCATGTGATGATGATGAACAATCTGTGATTCTACCTGATTCAAAAAACAGCTTGTTTACCGAAGTCGTTCTAGAAGCCCTTGAGGGTTATGCCAGTAATGGCGAAGAATATGTGGGGATTATAGATATACTTTATTATGTACTAAGACAAATTCCTAAAAGAATTGAAGCTTATAATCATATACAAAGACCTATAATAAACAAAATAGATGATTTAAGCTCAGATTTTTTTATTTGCAAGGTAGCTAAGTATCTACAAACTGATGAGTTTAGGAGTAAATCAAACCCTGTAGATAAAAGCCAGTTAGAAAAGTTAGCAAACCAATTCAACATCGAAAACTGTAGCGAGCTTATAGTTATCTCTAATAATGGTGATCCTATAGAAGTAATAGAAGATACCACCCTAAAGTCGAAAACACTCAAAGAGATAGAATCTTTAATAACTCAAGGAGAAACAGAAAAGGCAATATCACAATTTGTAGACATCACAAAAACACAATTAGTTGATTACAAGAATCAGTCACATTTATTGGCATATAAATATAATGTGCTACTTAATGACAAAATGATGGATGGTATTGATGATCAAACATATAGGAAAGAACTGACAAAAATTGCACAAGCCCTACATTTTTTTATTGAAAAAGCAGAGAAAGATCTCAATTCTCTTACAGAATAAATCTTTTTAAATCATTAGTAACAAACTCGCAGTATTAAACCTTTAAACCAAAGTATTATGAATCTTCTTCTCACATCTATAATCGCTTTTTTAATCTGGTTGTTTTTAAAAAAAGTAACAATCCCCTGGACTCTTAACAGGAGTTTCAAGTATAAAAAATTTGGGGAACTTTCAAAAATTGGACGACTAGCTGCATTTGGATATATAAAAAAGCTCTCTTTTATTGCTTCGATAACTTATTTTTCTATTTGGTTATTTCTAAAAACGGTAAACCTATTTACGCATTTATTCAAGGATTCTTCTGGAGCAATCGATAACGTACTTAATACGTTGACATGGTCTGAAAGAGCTATTGAAAGCATAGACAATCGCAAGTTTTATTTTTTATTAATCATCCTGTGTATTGTGGTGATTGCATTGATTATCAGGAATGCCAAACAGTTTGGAAAATCTGTGTATGTAGAATTATATGAGAAATATCAACGAGGAGAACTTGCTTATGAAGCCCCTTCACTAAAAATGGATGATATATCAGATAGTATTGCTAAAGCCGAAGAAGAGCATAGACGAATCTCTTCGATAAACCCTGATAAATTAACCTCAAAAGAAAAAGAAGAAATAAAAAACAATCTGGAATATCTTAATAATATCATATGGGCGCTGAAGCATCAATTGAAAGAAGAAGACATAAGACGTCGAATTATACCAAGTATAGAGAAGGTCGATAATGCTTCGACCTCAAAAAACTCTTTTAGGGAAAAAATAGTCCTCTTTTTTAGTAGTAAAGGTTTGATAAATTCCCTGTACCGAACTAGTAGAGCCATAAGTTCACTAGGTCTGGTATTCATTTTATTATCCTTTATGGTAGCATCTTCACCTATTATCACTTCTGATACTAATAAGGCGGCTACCAAACTTGCAGAACTTCAACTACAGACGCACCAAAGTAAACTTGATAAGGAATGGAAAAAAATAGTTACTCCAAACAATACACCCCAAACAGATAATGATAAAGAGTGGAATGAAGAAGATGAAGAGACTGTAAATCAAACTAGTATCCTTTTTGAACGGCAAATTGCCAAAGTGTTAGCCAAAAATGCTGATAATGTAACCAATTCGACAGATGCTTTCAAAATAAGAGCTAATACAGTACGAGAAAACATCCTAAAGACCTATGCCACAAAAACGGATGGGACTCCCAAAAAGGGGTATAAAGTATATGAGCAAAAAACGAAAGGAAAAAGATCTAATGCTAAGTATGCAAAGAAGTATAGTAAAACGTATGCCGAGAACATAAACCCCAAAGAGCCTACCACAGATATAGGAAAGCAGTTTAAAAAAACGCTTAAAAAAGATGTAAAGTCTAATAGGCCATTATTAGAACAATTAAAGATAAAAATAAAGAATTATCAAGGTACTTTTAGCAAACCTGCAAGTATAAGAGAAGTGACTAGTTTAATTTTTGGGGAAAGCTATGAAGAATTTTCAGGTGAATTGGGTCGCTTGTTACAATCACAAAATATCGAAGCAAAACTTGGACAGGACTTAGCAGAGCATATTGGCAATAAAACAGTTAAAAACTGGATTCAAAAACAAGGGAAACAATTTCCAATTGATTTAGTAAATAAAACCGTAAAAGAAGCAGTCAATAATATTTCTACGCCTAATATCCAGGCAGATCAATTTATGGCATATGCAGTTGAAGATTTAGACTTCCCAAAAGCAGAAGATATTGCTGTAAACTTATCAGAAGAACATAAACCTTCTCTTTCTCATAATCAATTGAGCAACACAAAAATTAATAGTTCAAAACAAGCCGTTAAAAAATTAGCAAGTATAAACCCTGAGCAAGGTCTGCAAATAACAGAGTCCCTGGCAGACTTAAACTATTATTTCCCAGGGCAAGTAAGTGCAGATCTCGGCTCGGCTGCAGCCCAGGTTGTAGGTGAATTATCAGGAAATATCGCATCTCTTGATGCTTCAGGAAGAAGTTCTATAAATTCTCCCAGATCTACTTCCAGAAGAAGCGTAACTCGAGCCAGAAGCTTTAAGGCTTTAAAAGGCTTTCGTAGAGTTGGCGGTGTACTGATCGGACAGGCCCCTACCAATACCGGAAAAACCGATGTTAACTTTACAGATATCAATTGGAAAACTAAGGGCAAAAAACTAGAGATATATCTAAAAAGAGTAGATGGTAAAGTACTATTTGCTGGCAGCTATGATAAAGATATTGTACAACAGGCCTTAAGTTATGTTGCCGATGGGAGACCCATAGCTGTAACCATGGTACAGGCCAATCCTTTACCATTTTTTAAAATATTATTGCACCCTTCACTGGTAAATACAGATTTAGGCTGTAAAGCAATTGGACTAGACAAGTTCGTAGATAAACATGCAGGAGCCAATTCTAATACTCAAATTGAAAAAGCATTAAAATCCTATGATTACCAGAAACTCTTATACCACTATATAAGTTTGCAAATCATTACTATGCAAAATCAAGAAGCGAGACTTGCACTATATGACAACATAATCGAGCTTGAAAAAATGCTACGAAGTGAGTGGACAAACATCTATACGATGCTATCTGATGGGAAAATCTTAAATGATCCCAATCTATCTTGTATGAAAAACAAGCCCAAGTATTTTAACCAAAATGTTGTGCAATTAATTCAAACAGCTGTTGAAAAATCGAATGGAAACTTTTTTATGTTTAAGTACTATGTAAGGCAGAATGATATCGATAGTAACTCAGAATCTCTTATTTTATGTAAAACAGAACTTTGGTCGGGAGTTCGCGAACTCCCATACAAAGTAGACAAGGAACTTTCTTTTTTAAGACCTCAAGACACTAAGAATGCTCGATTCTTCCCTCTTAGTTTTATTTGTCAAATCGCTTATAATCCAATATCAAAAGATAACTCACGAGATGAAGATATTATAGACCCCTGGGAATTTCCTCAACTCAAAGCTTCGGGAACTATCGAACGGATGGTTTGGAATGGAGTTCAATATGATTTTTCGGATCGTATTGTATTAAGGCGGATGCAGTCTTTTTCGTTAGTTCAACGATTATTTAGAGTTATCTTAAACGGAGATCTGGGAAATTCTTTTCCTGTAGAAAAACTAGCTATCCTGGCAGAAGAAACACAACATAACATCAAAACTTTACCCACTCCTACCTGGAACTCAAGTGGAATGACATGGGAAATTGCAAAACAGTTATACTATAACAATGCGAATGCCGAGGAATTAAAAAATTTAAAACAATTATGGTATGCCCAAGAAGCTAGTGCCTATAAAAATAAGTTTCCTTGTAATTAATAAACAGCTTGCTTAATAATAAACTCGGTTATTATAGAGACCTAATAACTGAGTTTATATATATAAAACTACAAAAGGACATAGACATAATATCAGGACGATAACTATCTAAAAACAAAAACACAAGTCCAATGAATTTTGATACCGCAAGAAAATTAATTATCAATAACAAGATAGAAGAAGCTTTACAGGTTTTGTTGGATAAAGGTAACCCTGAAATAAAAAACAAAATTACGCTACTAGGGTCTCAATACAAGGCCTGGGAAAGTAAAGATGTTATGGATATTGGAGCTCCTATCGAAGAACGTAACCGAATTGTATACGAAATTCTTACTTTGACCACCGAGGCTGAAAAAACAACGGTTACGGGCCAAAAACTTAAAAAATTAAAAAATCTTGCTACAGTAGAAAAAGAACTCTCTGCAACTTTTGAAAAGATATCATCATTACGCAGTAAAGGGGCAATCGATCTTTTTATGGAATGGTTTAGAAAAACTAATCCAGAAGCTTATAATGCTGTATTAATCGAAGAAAAAAACCTCGGAAAAGCGACCAACCTTAATACTATTCTTTCCGCTTTAAATCTAAACGAATTTATCCTTGAATATGGGCTTAATGCACCAGCAGATCAAATACAGGAGTATATTTCCAGAAAAAATGATGAAATTCCTAAGTTTTTCCATGGTTGGATGGACTATAATAAACAGAAGAATTACAAAACAAAAACACTGGTTAATGCTATCCCAGAAAAATTCAAAAAACATAAGATGTTATTATCTGGCGTGCTTGGCAGTTTTACAGGTACACTTGCATTTAACATCATTGAAAACTATCTGAATGACATTTCAGAGGATGACGGGCCTGAAGAATCAGGAATGGACGATGACGATGATGATTAGTTGGTGATCATTATAATTGAATACTTTGTATGCATTACACTACATAAACATGTACAAATTAGATGACGAGCACGAATAGCTTAACATTATTTTCTCATGATTTTTGACAAAACAGCATCAAAAAAGGTAATATAGTATCATATTTAGCTAACTTATAGTGCAAAATCCATACGATATCACTATATCTTTGAGAAATCACCAAATTAGATATCTCTTTAAAATTAAACTTCCGATTAATGATACATTGTAATACGATCAAAAAGATTTGCTGCATATTCTTTGTTATACTAAATGTAAGCATCTTATCTGCTCAACAATCAAAACTTTCACTAGAACAAATCTTTAGTAGCAGAGATTTTTCTTCAGAACGATCAAAAGCCTTAAAATGGTTTGAAGGAGGGGATTCCTATACCACATTAGTAGCTTCTTCAGAAAACAAAGGGTATTATGATATTATTAAAACAGATACCAAAACAGGAGAGCAAAGTATTTTAATTCCAGCAAAATGGATGATTCCTGAAGGAAAAAATACTCCGCTTCGTATAGAAAATTATGCATGGTCTACCGATAAAAATAAAGTCTTATTCTTCACCAACTCTTCGAGAGTATGGAGATATAACACCAAAGGAGATTATTGGGTATTAGACTTAAAAACAAAAAAACTGACCAAACTGGGGGGTGCAAAAGCAAAATCATCTTCGCTTATGTTTGCCAAGTTTTCACCAGATGGAAATAAGGTAGGATATGTAAGAGAACACAATATTTATGTCGAATCACTTACCGATAGAAATATCACTGCATTAACAACAGACGGAACAGATAAGATCATTAACGGAACTTTTGATTGGGCATATGAAGAAGAATTCTCATGTAGAGATGGTTTTAGATGGAGTCCTGATGGTAATAAGATTGCATACTGGAGGGTCAATGCCAGTAAGATTAAGAATTTTCTTATGATCAATACTACAGATTCTATCTATTCGTATACGATACCGGTACAATATCCTAAAGCAGGAGAAAAACCATCTGAAGCAAAAGTTGGAGTCGTTAATGCATCGGGAGGAGTTACAACCTGGATGAAATTACCAGGAGATGCCAGCAACCAATATATTCCCAGGATGATTTGGAAACCAGATTCTAAATCATTGCTTCTGCAACACCTCAACAGGGCACAAAATCATAATAAAGTAACACTTTGCAATGCTTTGGATGGAAATACTCAGGTAATTTATGAAGATAAAGAAACGGCCTGGTTAGAAGCGGTAGATGATTTTAAATATCTAGAGGACGCCAGTACATTTACCTGGGTAAGTGAAAAAAGCGGATGGAAAGCTCTTTACCTTGTTAAAGATGGTAATGAAACCCAGATATCTCCTACCGATTCAGATATGATTAATATTGAATTAATCGACGAAAAAAATGGATGGTTATACTATATGGCAAGTCCAGAAAATGCTACACAAAGATACTTGTATAGAACCAAACTCAATAAAAAGGGAAAAGCAGAAAGGCTATCACCCAAAGATCAACCGGGAACCCATCGATATCGTATTGCTCCAAACGGAAAATTCGCTCAGCATACCTATTCTAAATCTGGCTTTCCTCCTACTACCGATATTATTTCTTTACCCGATCACAAAGTGATTAAAACTTTGGTCTCTAACCAAAAACTAAAAAAACAAATAACAGCTATAGATCATAATCCACAAGAGTTTTTTAAAATCTCATTAGATGATGGTACATCACTAGATGCCTATATGATCAAACCTCTAGGATTTGACCCATCAAAAAAATACCCTGTGTTATTTCATGTATATGGCGAACCTTGGTCTCAAACCGTATTAGATTCCTGGGGCGGAAGTAACTATTTATGGCATACCATGCTATCCCAGCAAGGGTATATTGTAATGAGCATTGATAACCGAGGCACTCCTGGTCCTAAGGGAAGAGAATGGAGAAAATGTGTGTATGGACAAATTGGTGTTCTTTCTTCTTCAGACCAGGCTCAAGGAACAAAAAAAATTATTGAAATGTTTAATTTTGTCGACCCTGATCGCATTGGTATCTGGGGATGGAGCGGTGGTGGTTCTATGACCCTTAATGCTTTATTCAGGTATCCCGAAATTTATAAAATGGGAATGGCAGTAGCCCCTGTATCCGATCAAAGATTATATGATAATATCTACCAGGAGCGATATTCGGGAATACCACAACTCATGCCCGAAAGTTATGAAAAAGGATCCCCGGTTAATTTTGCCAAAAATCTTAAAGGAGATTTATTACTGATTCACGGGACAGGAGATGATAATGTTCATTATCAAAGTATAGAAGTACTGGCTAATGAACTTATTCGTCATAATAAAATATTCTCTATGGTATCATATCCTAACCGATCTCATGGTATATACGAAGGAGAAAACACCTCCAGACATTTACGAGAAACACTAACCCATTATCTTAAGACAAATTTACCAGGTGGAGGAAAATAGAGAGCTGTATTCGGTTTACATCATCACGCTCAACATAAGCTAAACTATTATAAGGCATAATAATTATTCTAAAATAGATGTACTGTAAGTATATGTCGCTTGTATATATTTGCATTAATTAAGGTAGTACTAACTATTTTTTACTCATAAAAATGATCGAGTTCGAACAGTTATTTAAAGGCTTGAATATTGTAGAAGAAAAACTGCAAGAACATATTCTTAAAGAAGGGGTACTACAAACAGTACCAAAGGACACCTTTATTGTAGAGCAGGATAAATATATCAAGTGGTTAGCTATTGTAATTTCGGGAAAAGTAAGAGTTTGGCAAGAAAATGAAGAGCGCCAAATTTTATTGTATTATGTAAATCCGATCCAGACCTGTGTATTGTCGTTGTCTGCTACGTTTAGGGATTGTAAAAGCCTTGTGCATGCCAAAACAGAAATAGAAACTACACTTATTAAAATTCCGGTGCGTTTTGTATCCGAATGGAGTTTTATGTTTAAATCCTGGAATACCTTTACCACTAACTCTTTCATTATAAGTTATGAAGATTTACTACTTTCTTATAAAGACCTGGCCTTTAAAAAAATAAATGAAAGATTAATAGACTACTTAAGATCCGAAGCTAATAGAAATAATTCCTCAATCATACAGATTTCACACCAACAATTAGCCAAAGAAGTGGGTACTACCCGAGAAGTAGTTTCAAAAATCTTAAAGCAATATGAATTGGATCATAT
Organism: Aquimarina spinulae; assembly: GCF_943373825.1. NCBI lineage: Bacteria > Pseudomonadati > Bacteroidota > Flavobacteriia > Flavobacteriales > Flavobacteriaceae > Aquimarina > Aquimarina spinulae. Next base: position 823,161 of record NZ_CALSBP010000002.1, read on the forward strand.
TGTAAAACTACAATTCAAGAAAATAGAACTTCTTTCCTAACATCTTCAGAAAAAAATAAAATGTATTAGGCCACTTGTATCAAAAGGTACAAGTTTAAGGCTGTTTCCACATATACATTTGTGCCATAAGTAATACGCTAAAAATTTATGAAACGAAAATTAAAATTAGTTGCTGTTTTCCTAATCGGAATAGTAACATTTAGCAATGGTGCAAACAACAATGTAAACGCAAAAAAAGGTAACATTATGGAAACAAAAAAAGAAATTTATGTATTGGTACACTCTGCCTGGCTAGGTGCCTGGCAATGGGAAAATGTATCTTCAAAATTAAGAAATGAAGGGCATATTGTAATTACCCCGGATCTTCCCGGGCACGGAAATGATAAAACACCTCCTGCCACAATTACAATGACAGATTATGTAAAAGCAATTACTAATATTCTTGACAAGCAAGAGCAACCTGTAATATTGGTTGGGCACAGTTTTAATGGTATTACAGTGAGTAGGGTTGCAGAAGTACGACCCCGAAAAGTAAAAAGCATTGTCTACCTCTCTGCATTTTTATTGCCCAACGGAGGTTCTTTTTTTGATGCAGCCCAAGGAGTAGAAGGTTCGGTAGCTGTAGATAATTTCTACCTCTCTGAAGATAAAACCTATGCTCTGGTAGATGAGAGTGAAATTCAAAATGCCTTTGCTCATGATATCCCTAAAAAAGCTTTTGACGGAGCTAAACCCTATATTGTTCCTGAACCCTCTGCCCCGCTAATGTATGAGTTAGAAGTTACAGATGGTAACTTTGGGCGAATCCCAAAGTACTATATAGAATGTACAGAAGATCGCGCTATACCCATCGAAGTGCAAAGAGCAATGTATAAAGGAAAAGTAAAAAAAATATTTACTTTACGCTCTAGTCATACTCCGAATTTCTCTCAACCAGAAAACCTGGCCAATATTCTTTTAAAAATTAAAGACGAAGAATAAAAGTCTCTAAAGATATAGAAAGCGCAAATCATTAAGGTTTGCGCTTTTAATCGTTAAATTAATGATGTCATAAATCGGTAAGGTTTTAAAACCATTAATGACTACTTTTATCATCGCTCAGAATTGACTTTCAGATACGGTATAAATTAGAAATATCAGTATCATGAAACTTTGAAAAACTACTCTTAAAAACGAAAACATATTCAGATTATGTTAGATCACGTATTTCAAAAACTACACATATCAGAAGAAGAACTCAAAAAAGAGCTTCGGGAAAAAACTTCTATTTCAAAGCATCAAAAAGGTGAGTTTCTAATAAAGGAAAATAAATATATCAAAGTTCTGAAAATTGTAATCAGCGGAAAAGTTAGAGTGTATCAGGAAAATGAAGAGCGGGAAATCCTTATTTACTATTTGGGGGATATGGAAACGTGTACCCTCTCTTTATCTGCCTGTTTTGAAGATTGCAAAAGTACCGTTAATGCTATTGTTGAAGAAGAATCAATGGTATTAAATATCCCTGTGAGATTTGTAAACGATTGGTGTTTCACATATAAATCCTGGAATCGATTTACCATAAATACATTTAGAGATAGCTACAACGTACTTATTAATAACTACTCAAAACTTGCTTTTAACCCCCTTAGAGAACGTTTACTCGAATATTTAATGTTAGAATCTGACAATGCTGTTTTACAAAGATCGCATCAACAATTAGCTAGAGAATTGGCCACTACAAGAGAAGTAATTTCGAGGCTTTTAAAAAAATTAGAAACAGAGGGAATCGTTACATTAGGAAAACAAGAAATTAGAATTCTAAAAAAAGATACCTAGTGTGATAAAAGTCACAAGTATGGCATGCATTCTACTGCTTTCTTTGTACTTAGAATTTTAAAAAATAAACAAATGAAAGTAGCAAAAACAATAGCACTATGTTTGATTCTGGTTATTTCTATTGCCTGGATACAACATAAGCCAACCGAAAAAAAGGAAATTGTAAAACAATCCTATGTAGAACATTCTCCTACAGCACATCACGAAATAGCATTAGAAGTACTTAATGCCAGTAAAGAATGGATAGCAGCATTTAATGAAGGAAAAAGTAATATCTGCATTGAGGGCTATGATACAAAAGCCGTGATGAGTGCCCAACCCTTTGGTATAAAAAAAGGAACTCAGGAAATAAAAGATTTCTGGCAACCTTTTATAAAATCAGGAGCGACAAATTTAATTTATACAGATCTAAGTATCGAAGTCGTTAATACAACAACTGTATTATTATCTGCAAATTGGAGCATGAATATAGGAAGAGGTGTTATTTTTCAAGAAAAGTGGGAGAAAAAAAATGGTAAGTGGGTGCTCACTTATGATGATTTTGAAGTATTAGAACAATTTAAAACACCTACAGAAAATAAAACAAATCCTATTGCAAGTCATCAAATGCTAGAAGCTGTGATCAGAACATCTATAAAAATCACTAGAGGGTTTAACACACAAAATACAGAAACATTTACAAATGGGTATCTTAAGAATGCTACGATGAATGCCATTCCTATGGCCAAATTATTACATGGTAAACCTAAGATTACTCAGTTTTGGGAAAAATTAATTACCTCTGGTGCAAAAAACCTAACCTACCACAACCCCACATTTAGTGTAGTTTCTCCAAATGGAGTTAACATCTCTTCAGATTGGTCTATGAATATCGGGGAAGGAAAAATTTACCAGGAGAAATGGGTAAAAAAAGATGATGCATGGATGCTTAGCTATGACGAATTTCAAGTTTTAAAAATGTATTAATTCACCATCTGTTATTATTTTTTTAAGCCTGTAGCATGCTACAGGCTTAAAATTTATTGCAAATATAGCTTAATCATCCTTGGACAACCACGTTTGTAACTTGTCATAGATTTTTCTTTGATCTTCTTTTGAGAAATTTTTAATCCTGGTACTATGACTTCCTTTGGGCAATACCATTTTTAAGGCATTTACATGAGGTTTTGGAGTAGGTGAACACGCTCCCCAGGGGTCATACTCTCCATAAATGTAAATAATATGATCTCCTTCATTCTCTACATAATTCCTAACTTTCTTAATATAATCCTTATCATATACCATAAGAACATTTTTTGGAGCAAATCTCATATTAGTTGGTTGTTTTACCACTTTAATTAAATCCTGTACGGGAGTACTATCAAATCCGTAATATCCAAGTTCTATCATATGTTGATAATAAGAAGGTAACAGGTTGTGATATGTTTTATCATTATAGAAGCTAATTCCTACCACTTTATTAAGATAAGTAAACAAGGTCGCAGCATCGGCATTCCCATTAGGGATTTCATCACACTTACCTCCCCACTGCCAGAAAGAAAAAGGAAATTCTAATACTGCATATTCAAGAGCCTCTTCTGAGGGTACTTTTGTAAAACTCATTTTCTTTTTTCTCGAATGCTGATCAATTTCTTTCAAAAGAGCCTCTCTTTGAGTCAACAATAACCGTTGAAAATTAGTAATCTTAGTTCTGCACTCTTTGCTTCCAACAGTAGCAATATGTTCTTCTGTTCTTGGGTCTTCTCGAGTATTAATCAAAGGAGCAACATAAGAAACTGCAGCATCCATATCTTTTGGGTACTGCGATTTATAAATCAATACGGTCTCCCCTCCTTTACTTATTCCTGTAGAAATCCATTTGTTGGTATATATTTTTTTAAGTTTGGTAACCAGAAGATGATAATCCTGAATAGCCTGATCATTAGTCAAATACTTCCATGGAATTGGATTAGGTCTTGATTTTCCATAAAACCGATATTCTACCATAACCTGATTTGCCTTTAACAGGGTACTCAACTCATATGTTCGATGTTTTGCAGAATACCCTTCGGTAACTAATACTGTGGGCTGCGAATAATCAGAATGAGAGATATATACATAATGATCAAAAGTTCCTGCATCTGGATTGTTGTGATCTAATGGCTGTTTTAATATCAATCGGTACGATTCTGTAAAATGATCATTCACCTGTATTGCACTTATATCTGCCGTAGGGAACAAATTCCTTAATTTTTGCTCAAAAGATATCTCAGTGGTAGGTGGTAACGAACTTTTACAAGAAAAAAGAGAAAGATTAACAAGAAGTAATACTAATATATACTTAGTTCGATTCATAAAATAAATAATTTTTAATATTTTAAAGATAGCTTAAAAGGGCACTGATTTAATGATACTATATTACCTAAGAATGGTATCATTTTAATAAGATTTGAGTTAGTATGTCATTACGAATTGGGATTTGTTTACATTTATAACCTATGGATACAATTGTTCAGATCAATACCGATTTTATTGAAAACAACACGAATTTTAATGAGCTAATTGCTGAATTGAAAAACAAATTTGCATCAAATTCTATTCTGGTGCCCATGCGTCATCATCATGATTTCCCAAACCCTGTGGTTCAGGAAGATTCTACACTATTGTTGATGCCGGCCTGGAATCCTGGTAAAGAAGCAGGAGTAAAAATCGTAACGGTAAGTCCAAAAAATAGTCAGTTTGATCTACCTTCGATCCAAGGTACATATTTATATATGGATGCCATCAAGGGTACCATAAAAGCTATAATGGAAGCAAAAAGTTTAACCGTAAAACGAACAGCTTCGGCATCTGCCCTGGCATCATCGTATTTATCTAAAACTGATGCTTCTTCCTTATTAATGATTGGAACAGGAGCGCTCTCTACGAATTTAATTAAAGCCCACGCCAGCATAAGGCCCATTAAAACAGTCTATATCTGGGGAAGGAATTATGAAAAAGCTAAAAAAATATCAATTGAATTAGAAGGAGAAAGTTTTGATATCCATGCTATACCTACAATCGAAGAAAAAATTTCTGAAGTAGATATTGTATCCTGCGCAACATTATCCAAAACTCCTTTGGTTTTGGGTAAATACTTAAAAACCGGGCAGCATGTAGATTTGGTTGGAGCTTACAAAAAAGATATGCGCGAAGCTGATAATGAAAGCATAAAAAAAGCTACGGTCTTTGTAGACACTTATCAAGGAGGGCTTAAAGAAAGTGGAGATATTGTTATTCCTCTTAAAGAAGGTATTCTAAAAGAAGAAGACATCAAAGCTGATTTATTCGAACTCTGCTCTGAGACTAAGCAAGGAAGAACCAGTGATAGTGAAATAACTGTTTTTAAATCTGTAGGGCATGCCCTCGAAGATTTAGCAGCAGCTACCTATTATTATAATCAATATACACATGAGTAAAACATATCTAAACATTCTAAAAAATACTGATTTCAACCCAAAAAAAGATTGGTTACAAATCAAAACCATCGATATGCATACAGGAGGAGAACCACTTCGAGTGATTATTGATGGGTTTCCCGAACTGAAAGGAAATTCGGTATTAGAATACAGAAGATATTGTAAAGAGCATTATGATCACTTACGTACCTCACTTATGTTTGAACCTCGTGGTCATGCCGATATGTACGGATGTATCCTACTCCCTCCTAATGATGATGATGGGGATTTTGGCATTTTGTTTATACACAACGAAGGATATAGTACTATGTGCGGTCATGCTATTATTGCGATTTCTACATTGGCTGTAGAAATGAACTGGATCGATTATCAAGAAGGAGATAATGCGATAAAAATTGATGCTCCCTGTGGTCGAATCATCTCTTATACGCAAGTAAAAAATGGAAAAGTGACCGGAGTTCGTTTTCATTGCGTTCCCAGTTTTGTAGTTGGATTGGATAGAAAAGTAAAGGTAGACGGTATAGGAGAAATAATTTATGATTTAGCATACGGAGGAGCTTTTTATGCATATGTAGATATGGCTAAAAACAACTTTGATTTTGATTTAACTTCAAATTCATATAGAACATTGATTTCCAAAGGGATGGACATAAAACATACCGTAATGGAGCAAGATTCTAATATTTTACATCCTTATGAAGAAGATCTTAGTTTTTTATATGGTACCATTTTTATTGGAGATTCTACAAAAGAAAATATTGATAGTAGAAATGTATGCATTTTTGCTGAAGGAGAAGTCGATCGGTGTCCTACAGGATCGGGAGTTTCTGGCAGAATGGCAATTCACAAAATGAGAAATGAAATACAGTATGGAGATACGATGACTATAGAAAGTATCACAGATTCTGTATTTAAGGGTTCTGTTATTTCTGAAGAAGAGTACGGCCCCTATAAAGCAGTAATACCACAAGTTGAAGGAACAGCACATATCACAGGAATGCATACTTTTATGATCGATCCTGATGACCCTATGAAAAACGGATTTATTTTTAGATAACAAACAAAACTATCCTAAAGTATTATCAATAATACTTTAGGATAGTTTATTATAGTTCTATCTCTGTTATAGAGATAATCCAAAAGGATCATCAATAGAGTGCGCTGGTTGTGTAAACCATTTTGGTCCTTCTTCGGTCATATAGATATGATCTTCTAATCTAATTCCAAACTCATCGGGCACACATATCATAGGTTCATTACTAAAACACATTCCTGATGTAAGAATTGCATCTTCATGTCTTGCTATATATGGCCATTCGTGAATATCTAATCCGATTCCGTGGCCGGTGCGGTGAGGCAAACCCGGTAATTTATAATCAGGACCAAGACCTTTGGTTTCTAATGTTTTTCTTGAAGCATTATCTATTACAGCACATGGTTCTCCTAATTGAGCAGAAGCAAATGCAGAGAGTTGAGTTTCTTTCTCAAGATTCCATATCTTACGTTGTAACTCATTAATCTCACCATATACATATGTTCGGGTAATATCTGAAATATAATCATGAAGGACACATCCTGTATCAACCAATACTATTTCGTTTTCTTCTAAATCTTTTGGTGCTTTTACACCATGAGGGAAAGAAGAATCTACACCAAACAATACGATACAAAAGTATGACCCCGAAGGAATACCGTATCGTTTATGAGCTTCATTAATAAAATCAGTAACTTCTTTAGCACTAATCCCAGGTTTCAGTATTCGTGCTGCAGCTTGTTGTACTTCCATCGTAATATCCATTGCAGTTTGCATGATGGCAATTTCTGCTTCAGATTTTATCATTCTGCACCCTGCTGTGATTGGTTTGGCATTAATTAGATGATAAGCAGATTGTTCTTTTAGGATTCCATCAATAATAAAAAAGGGTGTTGCTTCATCCATAGCCACATCCTTACCACTAATATTTTTCTTTTTAAGAATATTCACAAATAAGGTATATGGACTTTCATGTTCTTCCCAGCAATGAACAGGGCCTTTTATTAACATAAAATCCAAAATAGTTCCTTCTTCAAATTTAGGACCTATATAATGCATCTCACCATCAGGAAACAGTAATGCTCCGACCATTCGCTCACTCGGATTCCATCGCATTCCTGTAAAGTAAAATAGATTTGTTCCTGCATGCAGATATACTACAGGAATTCCCTGCTTTTTCATAAGATCGCAAGCTTTATGTATTCTGGCTTGAAATTCTTCTTTTTGAATGGGTTTAGCAAGATGAGCTTTTGGCTGTATTGCATTTAATTCTTTTTCGATAGAAGAACCGCCTATTCCTAATGCATTCATAATTTATAATTTTGTAATTAAATACTACGCTGTCATCGACTTTTCAATTTCATCAATTTCAATAGGCATAGCTTGTGTGAGATTTGTATTTCCAGTTTCTGTAATGAGGTAATCATTCTCTAGGCGACAACCTATTCCTTCTTCGGGAATATAGATACCAGGTTCACAAGTAAGTACCATCCCCGGTTCTAAAGCCCTGGAATACAGACCTACATCGTGAACATCTAACCCAAGATGATGTGCTGTACCATGCATGAAATACTTTTTATACAAAGGTTGATCCGGGTTTTGAGTGGCAACTTCAGAAGCATCGAGAACTCCAATTTTGATCAGTTGCTCTTCGACTAAACTGGCCATTTGTTTTTCATAATCTGCTGGGATCACTCCCGGCTTAAGTAATTTACTCCCTTCCTTTAAACAATGTAACACTGCTGTATACACTTCTTTTTGTCGATCTGAAAATTTACCATTTACAGGAATACAACGTGTGGTATCACTATTATAATTACCATAGCAAACTCCAAAATCCAGGAGTATCATATCGCCATCCTGGCAAGTATTATCATTGGTATTATAATGTAATGCACAAGCATTTTTTCCTGAAGCTACAATAGGCTTAAAAGCATGTCTTGTCCCTCCATTTTTAAGGAGTGCATACGTTAATTCTGCTTCTAATTCATACTCTTTACAGTCTGGTTTTACTGTGTTGAGCACTCTATAAAAACCTTCGATACTAATATCTGCAGCTTTTTGTATCTGCACAATTTCTTCATTTGATTTAACAGGGCGTAAAGCTCTTGTGATTTTGGCGGCTCGATGATACTGGTGCAAAGGGTATTTTTCTTTACACCAGTTAATCATTCGATCCTGTTGTGTTTGTTTGTTATATGTAATTCGCTTTATGTGCTCGTTATGTCCTAAATAAAAACCATCTGCTTCGAAGGCCATTATTTGAAGTGTTTTTTCAAAATCATGTGCCCATTCTATTCGTCGGATTCCTGAAATCTGACCAGCTTCTTCTTTGGTTAATTTCTCACCATCCCAGATTTTAATATGCTCACTCGTTTCTTTTATGAACAAAATCTCCCTATTTTCTGGCTTATAAGCATCTGGATATAACACCAGTATTGTTTCTTCCTGATCTATTCCTGATAAATAAAATAAATCATTGTTTTGGGCAAACCCCATAACATCATCTGCATTGGTATGCTTGATATCATTAGACGTGAGAATAGTGATCGTATTCTCCAGAGTTTTGGAAGTAAAATTATTTCGATTCTGTATAAAAACGGTATTTGGTAAACTTTCGTAGCGCATATTAGAAATTCTATCCGAATAAAATGGTTAATAGTTGTTTTCCTGTTGCACCTCTTCTTGTTTCGTTAGTAAAGGTACAGCCGTCAATTTATAAGTTGTTTTATTTATTTCATTCTTTTTTCTGTTTTTTTTGTAAACAAAATTCATTTCTATGCCCTATTCTTTTATACGTTTAGACCAAAAGGGTATGATAAAGAACCATACCCTCTTGATTATAAACTTAACAATACCAACATTTAAACAGATTGCTATTAGGTTATTGTTCTAGAGTCAAAACTTACACTTTCTCATTAGAATGAGTTCCATCTACAGTTCTGATGATTTCATCAGGATTTTCATTTTTAAGTGCATTTGGAAGCAATTCGTTTGGCCAATCCTGATAGCTAAACGGTCTTACCCATCGCTTTATAGCATTTGTTCCTACGGCAGAGAATCTAGAATCTGATGATGCCGGATATGGGCCTCCGTGTGTCATAGAAGGACAAACTTCTACTCCTGTAGGCACTCCATTAAAAATTACACGTCCAACTCTGTCTTGAAGTGCATCAACGATGTTACCTAAGTTTTGATACTCTGATTTTTCTGCCAGGATAGTTCCTGTTAATTGTCCTTCGAGATTATTAATAATTTCAACAAGTTCTGCTTCGTCTTTACATCTAACTACTAATGAAAAAGGGCCAAAGACTTCCTGATGCATTTTTGGATTAGTTAAAAAATCAGCTCCAGAAACAGCAGAAATTTGAGTAGGGGCAAAATTAGGTTCTACTTCTTCGGTTAAAGAAGCTACGACTTCTACGCCTGATTGAGAAGATATGGTCGTTCTATTTTCTACATAATCTCTTTTTATATTAGGATGTAACATACACTGGGGAGCTATCGCAGTACTTTTTTCTGCCAGGTCCTTGATAAAGTTTCTGGTATGATCACCATCTATTGTCAGGATTAGCCCAGGATTTGTACAGAACTGACCTGTACCCACTGTAATAGAATTAGCATATGTAGTTGCAATTTCGTCTGCTCTTTTGGTAATTGCTTCGGGTGTAATAATTACAGGATTAACACTTCCCATTTCTGCAAAAACAGGGATTGGTTCTTCTCTGTTAGCAGCCAGATTAAATAAAGCTCTTCCTCCCGAGATACTTCCTGTAAAACCAACAGCTTTTACCTTTGAATGTTTTACCAGGGCAGCTCCTACTACTCTTCCGCTTCCGGTAATATTTGAAAAAACGCCATTTGGCATTCCTGTTTTTTCGGCTGCTTTGATGATAGCAGATGACACCAGTTCTCCTGTTCCGGAATGCATGGCATGTGATTTAACGATTACCGGGCATCCTGAAGCTAGTGCACTGGCTGTATCTCCTCCTGCAGTAGAAAATGCCAAAGGAAAATTACTCGCTGCAAATACTACTACAGGTCCTAAGGGAATATTAGTTTTTCTAATATCTGGTTTAGGTGCAGGTGTTCTGTTAGTATCTGCCAAATCGATTGTATTTTCTCGCCACTCTTCATTAGAAACCAATTCTGCAAAAGAACGTAATTGGAAAACTGTTCGACCTCTTTCTCCTATTGCTCTTCCTTCTGGCAATCCTGTTTCTGAGGTATATGCCCGAATCAATTCATCATCTAAAGCCAAAATCTCATCTGCAATAGCATGTAAGAATTCTGCTCTTTTAGCTCCTGTAACATTTCTATATTCTTTAAAAGCCTGATGTGCTAGTTCTGTCGCTTCATCTACTTCTTCTAAAGTAGCCTCATAAAATTCGTATTCGTTCTCAATATTTAGTTTTGGGTTGAATGTTTTACGAGAAACGGATCCTGTTGCCGATAATCTATTTCCTATATAATTTTTTCCGGTTATCATATATTGGTTAATGGTTTTAGTGTAAAATGAATTAATAATAAAATTGATTAAAATAAAAACAAGGTATTTGGGGCAAAAAAAATCTAACTCACTACAGCATTTAGTTCTTTATACTCTGGTAAAGTAGGTCTTGTTTTTAATCCATTTTCAATAATACTAAGGACATTTTTACGTTCTTCGCCAACAAGTGGTAATCTTGGTGCACGTACATTTTCGGTACCGATTCCCGTAGCTACTTCTGCAAGCTTAATATTTTGTACTAGTTTTGCATTGATATCTAATTCTAACAAAGGCAAAAACCATCTATATATCTCAAGTGCTTCTTTAATTCGTCCTGCTTTTTGTAATTCGTAAATAGCAACGGTTTCTGCAGGAAATGCATCTACAAGTCCGGCAACCCAACCATCTGCTCCCATTAAAAGGCTCTCTAAGGCTAGAGTATCAACACCAGAAAGGATTTTTAGGCGATTTCCGAATTTATTTTTGATTCTTGTAATATTAGATATATCTCTTGTAGATTCTTTTACAGCTTGTATATTATCCATTTCTAATAACTCTTCGAACATATCCAGAGTTACTTCAATTTTATAATCTACAGGGTTATTATACACCATAATTGGTAACTCTGTACTTTTAGCTACTTCTTTAAAATACACTACTGTTTCGCGATCTCCTGCTTTGTAACGCATTGGAGGTAACATCATTAATCCCTGAGCTCCATCTTCTTTTGCTTTTGCAGCTGCATCGATTGCATTTTTGGTGGTTTGCTCTGCAATGTTCATGATTACAGGAACTCTGCCATTAACAATGTTAACCGTCTTTTTTACCAAAGTTCTTTTTTCCGCATCACTTAATGTACTAGCTTCTCCCAGCGTTCCTCCCAGAATAATTCCGTGAACTCCAGCTTCTAGTTGAGCATTGATATTAACTTCAAACATATCTAGGTCTAAAGTATCCTCATTATTGAATTTAGTTGTTACTGCTGGCATTACGCCTTTCCAATTTATAGCCATAATTGTGGTTTAATATTTCGGGTCAAATATACCATGAATTTAAAGTGCAAAGTACCTAGAAATTATCCATGTATGGTACTAAATTAACCTACATAACGTTGAATATTGATTTTTTGATTAATATTCATTCAGATTATAAAAAAATGAAACTGTGTTTTTAATATTGCTTTATAAATGAAATTCCCTCTCAATTGACAGGCTAACTTGTCTATTAAGAGGGAAAGGACTATCACAAATTAAAAATGAGTTCTATATCTCTAATTCACATCCCAGAATATTTTGGTACTTAATTCATCTCCTCCAATATTTGAAGCAGCATTTGTTACATTGGTACCATTAGTGTTATATTCTCTAATGGGATATTTTATTCTTCTCGGGATAGGATTACCTTCTGAACTATCATTCAAATTAGGGAAACCTAATCTTCTATAACTCGACCATCCTTCGAAACCTCTATTATAAAAAGCGATCCATTGTTGAGTTCCTATCTTTTGTCTATAGTTTCCAGTTGCAGTTGTGTAAGCTACATTTGCTTCTGCCAGATAGGTTGTTGCATCACCAGATGAACCTCCCCAATACGTAATAGATGCTGTAATGGCATTATTATAATGATTTTCTGCATCTGCCGGAGATCCAACCAAAGAACGTTCTGCAGCTTCTGCCAATAAAAATTCTACTTCTGCATAATCAAGCAATAATCCTTCTAGATCTGGTTGGTGAAATGCAGTACCAATATGTGTAAAATTATCAAACACATTAAGGTTTCCTAGCACTCCTCCAACATAAGGAGTAAGGTTATTATCAAAATAAGCAGATTGTCTTGGATCATTAATCGGTTGCATAATATCTACTATTGCTTCTGCAACAACATAATCTTCTCTACCACTATTTACAAGAGTTTCCCATATTGGATTTGTATTAGGTGTTGTCGATTCGTAGCTTAATGAAGCGTTATCGTTATTAGATGTAAACACCCCAGAATTAACTGCCTCTGTTGCTAGTGTTCCTGCTTGATTAGCATCTACATCAGCAATCCTAAGTGCTAAACGTAACTTTAAGGAATTTGCAAATTTTGTCCATTTAGAGACATCTCCTTGATACATCAAATCTGAATCACCAAATGATTGTCCGGAAGCATTAAGGTTACCAATAGCAGTATTTAACTGATTTATAATATTAGTATAAATATTCTGATCATTATCATATATCGGGTTTAAGATATTTTCATCTAAAGACAGAGCTTCTGAGTAAGGAACATCTCCAAAAAGATCTACCAAGACATGAAAAGTATATACTTTCAAAATTTCGATAATCGCTAATCTATTTTGTTTATCTATTTCAGTAAAACCGAATATTTCTTCTTCGGGAATTAATCGAGCCGCTTCGTTAAGGTCACTTAGAACATCTCTATAAAGTGTATTCCAATAATTTTGTGGAAAACTCTTAAGATCTTGAAAATTAGTTTCTGGACCTATAAAACCTGTACCCGCCCAATATTGAGCATAAAATTTCAAATGATTATCAAAAATACTTTGAGTCACCATTTGGTCAACCAAATTTCGTTGTCCATTAGTAAATAATGTTGACGAAGGAACGTCTGAAATCTGTTTATCGCTCACATTAAGATCATCTACCTTACAGGAAAAGATCATAAACAAGCAGAATAGTATGGTTAAAATTTTACTATTTTTCATTTTTTTAGAATTTTACTTTTAGGTTAAAACCATATTCTTTAGATGTGGGATATGCAGAAGATTGAAACCCTTGTAAGTTACCTGCACTTAATCCTGCTTCTGGATCAGAATATGGAATGTTTTTGTCAATAATCCATAGGTTTCTACCAATTACAGAAACCACTACATCATTAATAGGTAGGTTATCTAATAATTTTGTTGGTAGTGAATAAGAGAATATCACTTCTCTTAATTTTACAAAAGAAGCATCATAAACATCCTGTTCATCTGTTGATCTGTAATAAATAAATGGGCTATCAAAACTATTTACCGGAGTTCTCACTGTATTAGGAGTCCCATCTTCTCTAACACCAGGGGCAATTATTCCTCCTCCATCGGCAACAGCATCTCTTACAGGATTACCTAAATCATTAAGTCCTGCGGTTTCAGGAAATATTCCCGTAGCATATCCATAGGTATGATCAAGAGAGTAGATATCCCCTCCCTTTTGCATATCAATTAAGAAACTAAGCGAAGCATTTTTATACCTGAACGTATTGTTGATTCCTCCATTCCAATCTGGAATTATGTTACCAATCACTCCATTTTCTTCATTAGTCACGTAGTATCCGTTTTCATCAACAACTCGCTGGCCATTAAGATATTTAAAACTAGATCCTCTAATCGTACCATAAGGTTCTCCTACAGTGGCATTAATAGAAACGTCTTCTTGTAATGTTCCTGATAAACTTAAATTATCAATTCCATCCAATAATGAAACTACTTCACTTTTATAGGTACTCCAGTTTACATTGATATTCCATTCAAAGTTTTCGGTTTTAATTGGAGTTCCAAAAAGACTAACTTCATATCCTTTATTTTCTATTTCACCAGCATTTACAATTTTCGAATTAAATCCTGTAGAAGTAGATATATCTAATGGAAGAATTTGATCTTTACTATTTGTTTGATATGCTGTTATATCAAACCCAAATCTATTCTTAAAAAGCTTCATTTCTAATCCTGCCTCATAACTTATAACGGTTTCATTCTTAAGTGTAGGATTGTTTTTATTATTTGGCAATGAGAAAAGAGATTGTCCTGCAAAACCATTAACAAAAGTATATACATCGTCTACAAGAAGTACACCAGCACTATTACCCACTTCGGCATAGTTCAACCTCAATTTTCCGAAATTTAACCAATCACTTGTAAAGAGGTTAGAAAAAAGAAAACTAGTAGAAATTGATGGATAAGTAAATTGTCTTTTACCATCTGGTAAAGTTGATGATCGATCTATCCTGTAGGTTGCATCTAAGAATAATATATCATCATAACCAAATGATGCACTGGCATAATACCCATTAACCCCCATACTAGACTTTCTTTCTATAGGTGGCGCTATTGGATTTACCGAATTGGATAAAGAGTAAAATCCAAAAGTATTAAGTCCTCCATTTGTTTGTGCAAAAATAGAACTTCTATTTGTTCTGGTAAGGTTCATCCCCAGAAGTCCTTTAAAATTAAGTTTTTCAGTAATATCAAAATTAAAGTTCCCTATCATATCATAGTTCATTTCTCTAAAAAACCCATTAAATCTATTATAATTAGATGGATTGAAACTAGAAACGTTTACTCTTTCTTCTCTTATTTCATCAAACCTATCCATAGTTACTCTTCCCAAAATATCAAACCAATCATTCACTTTATATGTTAGAGCTACGTTTCCAAAGACACGATCTCTACCGTCTGTTTGATAATTTTCATATAATGTCCAATATGGATTATCCCAATATTGTGGTCTTGGAGCATAAGGATCGTCACCTGTACGTGCCGATGATCGTATATTCCAAGTAGCATTTCTTCTTAATCTAAAATACGCATCTCGCTGCTCTCTTAAATCAACATTTGTTTGGTACCATTGTCGCAATCCAGGTAAAACACTGTTTTCGTCATATCCTGTTGCGAATCTACCTCGCCCGCTATTTTTGGTATATGTAACCTTTGCTCTTGCTGTGACTTTATCTGTCAACCTATAACTTCCACCAAAATCTACCGTTTGCCTTTTAATTAAACTGTTGGGTAAAATACCTGTTTGTTCTACATTGGTAAATCCTAATCTAAAATCTCCTTTGTCTGTAGCACCATCAACACTAATACTGGTTGATTGCAACAAACCTGTCTGAAAAATAGAAGTAGGGTCATTTTTTGCTGCTACCCAAGGTGTAGGAGTACGATAATTAGGATTTTCTGGAAAAAAAGCTCCCCATTGGTATACTGAGAGATTAGGGTCAAATCTTGGTCCCCAAGAAGCATCACCTCCTGTATCTACAACATTATCTAAAATACCATCTCCGTCTACATCTTCCTGTACAAAAGAAGCTCCATAACCTCCCCCGTATTCTTTTTGGTATCTCGCAAATGTCTTAGGATCAAATTTACTAAATGTAGTGTTTGAATTAATTGTTATCCCTAACCCTTTATTTTTAGCTCCTTTTTTTGTTGTGATTATAATTACTCCGTTTCCTGCTCTAGATCCATATAATGCAGAAGCAGCAGCTCCTTTTAAAACGTTTATAGTTTCTATATCATCTGGATTAATATCTGACGCTGCATTACCATAATCATATCCTCCTCTACCCGCTGTAGAGTTTCTAGAATTGTTAATTCGATTACTAATCGGAGTACCATCAATCACAAATAAAGGTTGGTTATTACCAGTTAAAGAAGAATATCCCCTGATGATTACATTGGTTGACCCTCCGAAATTATTATTTCTAGAAACAGTAACTCCAGCAAGTTTACCAGACAATGAATTTACAAAGTTTACACCTTTAGCTTTGCTAATATCTTCTGATTCTATCTGTTGAGTTGCATATCCCAAAGATTTTTTAGATCTACTTATACCAAGAGCTGTTACTACAATTTCATCTAGTGAAGTAGCATCTTGATACATAATCATATTGACTGTAGCCTCATTTCCTACCAGTTTTTCTTCTGTTTTAAAACCCAGATAAGAAAAAACAAGTGTTTGACCTGCTTCTACCTGCAAAGAGTAATTACCATCAAAATCAGACAATGCGCCAGTTGATGTTCCTTTGACTAGAATATTTACTCCTGGAAGAGGAATCCCAGAATCCTCTGTTATTTTACCGGATACTGTTTTTTCTTGTGCAAAACTTATTGTACAAAAAATCAGCATGAGTATAACCGAAAGATTAATTTTTGTGTTCATTAGTTTGTTTTATTAAATTTTAAAATTATTTGACGGATCTTTTGGCGTTTTCCCAAGTGCCTGACCCATAATTTTGTAGAAAGATTTAAGCCTTAGAAATACAACTATAATTAACTTTTAAAATGTTATTTCTACCTGCCTTTTCTTAGTAGCCTCCTTTATAATGTCTTAGAAAGAAGGATATGGGATTTTAGTTTTGTTTACGATTTTTGTAAAGTTTAGTTTCCAGACTTTTATCAAAAAAAGCTTGGAAAACTGATTTTTGTCTACTTTTTTTTCCATATTATTTTAAGATTGATTATTTCGAAGCGAAATATATCTTAGAGTTATGGTATTACCATCATTTGGATTAATAAAGTATTATATATGGATATTTTAGTACTAATCTTTACATATTTTTCTTTGATTTTAACAAACCAATGAAGATTATACAATCACTAAAAACTCTAAAATTAGATGCAGATTCTTATGAATAGTAAAAGAAGAAAATACTGTTCTAAATGAAACGAATGAATACGTTTCTGAAGAATGCTCTTCCATATTATAGGAGATAAGAGATACTATATCATAGCATATATACGCATAGTATAATCAAGTGTTTACCCTCTATTTTGTTAAAAAACAATCCCGATTTACTTCTTGCATAAAGTAGCATGATGCAATTTTTAGATTGACCAAAACCGTCTAAAAAAACACCAATTCAAAAGCTCTATGTATCGATAATCCTAAGAAAGTACTTTTATATTCTATACTTATCCTATAGAGATGTTATTTTTTTGACATAAAAAACACTTTATAAAATGAACATATCTTCTTTTAAAAAGAAAAAAGACTAAAAAAAACTAAAAAAGAATAAAAATCACTGAAATTAAGCGTAAAAAATGAAAACATACCCCAATACTGTAATTTTATTGCAACTAACATTTATTAGTTTTTATACAAAAAATACTAATAAAAAAACACAAACTTCGCAATGAAAAATTACAAAAAACACATGCTTTGGATAAGCATGTTATCAACAATGGTATTTGTATTCAAAATGAGTGCACAACCTCTACATCAAACTACAAATAATGAAAACAATACCTTTTCTTCTCAAAGTAAGCAAGCCTGTATTTGGGGGAATGATTTTCTTACTCCAAGAGTAGAATTTAGAGATTTTGATGGATCAACTATTGGATCACAAGTATTTAACCAAGTGATTCCTAATGCAGAAAGCTATATGAAACAACGCTGTCTGGATGTAGCTAAAATCCTGTATCGTAATTCTGCAGATGCTCCAAAATTTAGACTATTAAAATTCAACTTAAAAAATGAAGATTTTGTAGCTCATAAATTTGGAGATGGTGATCAAATGACCATAGAAGTGAGCACACAACATCTGGCAAAAATCTATAGAGATTCGGGGAACAATTCGCAGGTTATAAAAGATGAAATCGATGGGATACTATTTCACGAAGTAACTCATGGCTATAATTACTCCCCTACTACAGGAGGAACATATGACGGATCTTCTCCTTTTTGGGCATATACAGAAGGTATAGCAGATGGAGTAAGAATATATGCAGGATTTCATCAAACCAGAACTCCAAATGTAAATGATTCCAGGAAATGGTTAGGTGGATATACTACAACAGGTTTTTTCCTGCAATATGTTACGCTAAAATATGATAAGAATTTTATCTATAAATTTAATAAAGCAGCTAAAGATTTAGGAAACTCATGGTCTTTTGATAATGCTTTTAAAGACATCCTTGGAAAAGGTGTAGAAACGGTATGGAATGAATACAAAAACTATATCAATAATGGTAACACTCTTGATTACGACGGTGATTATCCATGGAACCTAGATTGCGGAGGTAGCAATGGAGATCTAACCGACATTACTAATGACGGTGGAACAGTTTCTAGTCAATATAATGATTCCCCATCTAACGAAGGTATATCAAAACTAATCGACAATACTATCAATTCGAAGTATCTAACCTTTAATGCATCTGCATGGGTACAGTATAAAGCCAGTACATCCTATATTTTATCTTCTTACACTTTATCCTCTGCAAATGATGCTCCAGAGAGAGATCCGAAAAACTGGACTTTACAAGGGTCAACAAATGGAAATTCCTGGCAAAATATTGATCAAAGATCTAATCAAGATTTCCCAAATAGAAATCAAAAAAGAAGCTTTACTGTTAACTCTTCTACTGCTTACAAATATTATCGATTATCGATGAGTAATAACAGTGGGACTATTCTACAATTATCTGAACTCGAATTGTTTGGAAAAGAAAAAAACACACAACAACTTCCTATAGCTGATTTTAGAGCAAATAAAACCAACATAAAAGAAGGAGAAAGTGTGTCTTTTACTAATTCTTCAACCGATGCTACTTCATATAATTGGACATTTGATGGAGGTAGTCCATCTAGTAGTACACAAACTAATCCTGTAGTGAAGTATAATAGAGAAGGAACCTATTCGGTAACTCTTAAAGCAACAAACGGAGATGGGTCTGACACAGAAACTAAAACCTCAATTATTAAAGTTTCTTCAAATGGAGGTGGAGGAGAAATTATTGACATCACTAATGACGGGGGAAACATTTCTGATCAACATAATGATTCTCCATCTTTTGAGGATATATCTAAATTGATTGATAATAATCCTAATTCTAAGTTTTTAACTTTTAATGCTTCTGCATGGGTACAATATAAAGCAACCAAAAGTTACACGTTATCTTCATATACGATAACCTCTGGGAACGACGCACCAGAGAGAGATCCTAAAAGCTGGACTCTGCAAGGGTCTACCAACGGAAGTTCCTGGCAAAATATTGATCAAAGATCTAATCAGGATTTCCCGAATAGAAATCAAAAAAGAAGTTTTCAGGTAAGCACTACTTCTTCTTACAACTATTATCGATTATCAATTAGAAACAATAGTGGAACTATTCTACAATTATCTGAACTCGAATTGTTCGGAAAAGAAAGTTCTACCGATGGAGGTTCTTGCTCATGGGGGAATGATTTTCTTACTCCAAGAGTAGAATTTAGAGATTTTGATGGATCAACTATTGGATCACAAGTATTTAACCAGGTGATCCCTAATGCAGAAAGCTATATGAAACAACGCTGTCTGGATGTAGCTAAAATCCTGTATCGTAATTCTGCAGATGCTCCAAAATTTAGACTATTAAAATTCAACTTAAAAAATGAAGATTTTGTAGCTCATAAATTTGGAGATGGTGATCAAATGACCATAGAAGTGAGCACACAACATCTGGCAAAAATCTATAGAGATTCGGGGAACAATTCGCAGGTTATAAAAGATGAAATCGATGGGATACTATTTCACGAAGTAACTCATGGCTATAATTACTCCCCTACTACAGGAGGAACATATGACGGATCTTCTCCTTTTTGGGCATATACAGAAGGTATAGCAGATGGAGTAAGGATATATGCAGGATTTCATCAAACCAGAACTCCAAATGTAAATGATTCCAGGAAATGGTTAGGTGGATATACTACAACAGGTTTTTTCCTGCAATATGTTACGCTAAAATATGACAAGAATTTTATTTATAAATTTAATAAAGCAGCAAAAGAGTTAGGAAACTCATGGTCTTTTGATAATGCTTTTAAAGATATCCTTGGAAAAGGTGTAGAAACGGTATGGAATGAATACAAAAACTATATCAATAATGGTAACACTCTTGATTACGACGGTGATTATCCATGGAACCTGGATTGTGGGGGTAGCAATCGAAGCAATCTTCAAACAGTAGAAAACAAAAATCCTGAAGACACATTCAATTTAAAGTCATATCCTAATCCAGTAAAAGATAAATTGCTTTTTGTAAAACCACAAAACCTAAAAAACACCTCTTTACTTTTTGAAATTTATGATACTCAAGGCGCTCTAATTTTTACAGAAAAAACTTCGGGAAGCGTACTAAGTCTAGATCATTTAGAAAGTAAAATGTATTTTATAATTGTAAAACGATATGGAAAAACCATATATAGAAATAGATTTATAAAGCGATAACACCGGTTTATACTATACCATAGTTAATTAGAATTATAAAACACCTGCTACTTTATTGTGCAGGTGTTTTTATAAATAATATTCTGAAGTATGCTTAATCACCTTTAAAGAAAAAGTAGTATTCAGGACTCCGATATTATCAATTTTTGATAACTTAGAACGCATAAACTCATGATATTCTTCTAAGCTTGGCATATTTATTTTTAGTAAAAAATCTACCTGTCCTGCCATATGAAAGCACTCTTGAACTTCTTTCAGATTTTTTATTTGATTTTCAAACTTATCAATAAATGATTCTCCATGAGATTGTAGAGACACCTGGCAAAATGCTGTAATGGGCAGACCAACCATCTTCTTATTCACAATTGCAACATATTTTTCTATATACCCTTTACTTTCTAAACGTTTTATCCTCTCATATATAGGAGAAACAGTTAAGTTCAAAAGATTCGCTATTTCCTTCGCAGTTTTTTTAGAATCTCTTTGAAGGATACGCAAAATAGTTTTGTCTGTATTATCTAACATTTCCATATTATTTATATAATTACACTATTCAGATAAAAATACTTTTATTTTATAATAATAAAGCTTTTTTTATTACAATTATTCATTTATTCAATCTATTTAACTAAATATACTCATATTTAAGAAACAAATCATAAACTTAGTTAGAAGTGAATTTTATATCAAATTAACATTTTGAACACATTAAATCTGTATAAAAGCACATATATGTTCATTTTTATTAAAACAGAAGTAGAATTTTAACACGAAAAAAAACTTAATAACACAATAATACACATTACAAAAAGACAAAAAAACTTTATAAATAAATTTTCACCATAAAAATCACTAATATTTATACCAAAATACAAATATTAGTCTTCATATTATAAATTTGAAAACAATAATCCTCTTAAACATAACGCATTGTTAATCTTTTAGAAACGCCAATTGATTAAGAGTTTATTAGAGAAATCAGCAGTCAAATTATTAACTAAACCAATTTTAATATGAAGAATAAATTAGGATATCTATTTTTTGTGCTTACCTTCATGTCATTTACCAATATGGTTACCGCCCAGGAAATTACAATTACTGGAAAAGTAACAGATAATACGGGAATGTTATTACCAGGGGTAAACATTATTATAAAAGACTCTTCTACAGGAACACAAACCGATTTTGACGGAAACTATTCATTAACAGCCTCATCAGGAGACACATTGTTATTTAGTTATCTAGGAATGGAAACTCAAAGTATTACGGTATTAGATTCGGGAGAACACAACATCTCCATGCAAGAGAGTTCTAACCAACTAGAAGAAATTGTAGTTACCGGGTATTCAAAACAATCGGTAAGAAATATAACCGGATCTGTTACTGTAATCAAAGCAGAAGATCTCGCCGCCACTACTCCCGTCGATATTGAGCAATCTTTGCAAGGATTAGCTTCAGGAGTTACTGTAGGTTCTGAAGGAGGTCCTGGAGGATCTGCAATGGTAAGAATACGAGGATTTGGAACAATTAACAACAATGACCCTCTTTATGTAATTGATGGTACACCAACAACTACAGGAATTAACCAGTTAAATCCAGCAGATATTGAATCTATGCAGATACTAAAAGATGCGTCCTCTTCTGCTATTTATGGATTTAGAGCTGCTAATGGGGTAATCCTTATCACCACCAAAGGAGGTAAGTATAATAGCAAAACTAAGTTTACATTTAACACAAGTCTAGGAATTGACAACGTTGTAAAATCTGCTTTTCCAGATTTATTATCTCCTCAGGAGACTGCAAATGTTATTTGGACCCGTTTTAATAACGATGGCTTTGCTCCTTCTCACCCTCAGTATGGTAACGGAAGTACTCCTGTATTGCCAAACTATTTAACCCCCGCTGGAGCAGATTCTGCAGATCTATCCACATATGACGCTCAAACCAATAAGATTACCAGAGCAAATAAACAAGGTACAGATTGGTTTGATGAGTATTTTAATGACGCTTTTGTTCAAAATTATAATCTGGGATTATCTGGAGGGTCTGAAAACGCAAAATTTCATGTCGGAATGGGTGCACTAAAACAAGAAGGTGTAGCCTTGCATACTTTCTACAACAGATATGTATTAAGAGCAAATTCAGAATTTAAAATAACTGATAATTTCAGAATAGGAGAATCGTTTAACCTTTCTTATTCTGACAGAGTTGGTTCTGTTGGAAATCAATCTACCGGAGGAGATATTTCTTTCTTATATAGAGCACAACCTATCATTCCTGTATACGATATTGCAGGTAATTATGCCGGCCCACAAAGTCCGGGATTAGGTAATGGTATTAACCCTGTAGCCAGTGCAACCCGAAACAAAAACAACCTGCAAAGAAGCTACAGAACAATTGGTAATGCATATGCAGAACTAGACTTTTTAAACGATTTTACTTTTAAAACTAACATAGGACTAGACTACAACAATAACAATAGTTCTTTTTATGTTTTTCTTAACCCAGAAGTTGCAGAACCAAATTCTGTTAATCGATTAATAGAAAGTAACGATTATACCATCTCTTCTACATGGTATAATACCCTTAGTTATTCTAAAAACATAGGAAACCATTCTATTAACGCCATGTTAGGAACAGAATCTAATAAAACACAAAGAAAATTCCTAAGTGCTTCAAGAACTGATTTCTTTACCGACGAACTAGATTATAGATATTTGGATAGAGGAACCGGTTCTAGAGATAATAATGGTAGTGGGATTAAAAGTGGATACTTCTCTAGCTTCGGAAAAGTAGATTACAGCTACAACGATAAGTATTTATTATCATTTTCTCTACGAAGAGATGCTACTTCAAAATTTGCTCAAAACAAAAGATCAGATTATTTCCCTTCATATAGTGCTGCATGGAGAATATCTAGTGAAAATTTTATGAAAAACCTATCGTTTATAAATGATCTTAAAATAAAAGCTGGATACGGAGAATTAGGAAACGAAAGTATTCCTCAAGGCAGAATTTTTAGTCAATATATCAATAATGATAATAGCAATTATGATATAGGAGGAAACAATTCTAATGTAACACCTGGATATAGCTTATTCATATTTGGAAACCCGGATTTGGAGTGGGAAACAACGACAACAAAGAACATCGGAATTGATGGTGTTTTACTTGATCGAAAATTAACATTCAGCTTTGAGTACTATAATGCATTAACAAAAAAATTATTAGTTCAGGATCAAGCCAATGTAACTCTTATAGGTCTTGCTCAGGCTAAATACATCAATGCAGGGTCGGTAGAAAATAAAGGGTTTGATTTTTCTCTGGGATATAACGACCAAATTAACGAAAATCTAAAGTACCACGCTTCAATAAATATCTCTACTTACAAAAACACAGTAAAAGAATTAGGAAACAATCCAAATTATTTCTTAGAAGGAAATTTAGCGCGAGAAACCAGGCCTTCTAGAACACAAACTGGTCATCCTATTGCTTCATTTCATGGTTTTATTATTGATGGTATCATCCAGAACGACGCAGAACTTGCAGCTACTGGTGATTACCTAGGAAAAGAGATAGGAACATTTAAGTATAGAGATGTTAATAATGACGGAGTGATTAATGACGACGATAGAGATTTTATAGGAAATCCTCATCCTGATTTTACATATAGTTTTAATTTGGGGGCAGAATACAAAAATATTGACTTGGGAATATTCTTCCAGGGAAGCCAGGGGAATGATATTTATAATTTCACTAAATTCTTTACAGATTACAACAGTTTTCCCGGAGCAAAAAGCAGAAATTATCTGAACTCCTGGAGCCCCTCTAATACAGGTGCTACTTTACCTAGACTTTCTAATAACCCCGCAGAACACTATTCTAGTGCTAGCAACTATTATATAGAGGATGGGTCATACCTTCGCCTTAAAAATATTCAATTAGGGTATAGCTTACCAGAACGATTAACATCTAAACTAAATATTTCGAAATTAAGGTTTTTTGTACAAGCCAAAAACCTATATACCTGGACCAAATACTCTGGATTAGATCCTGAAATCAACTTACAGCAATACGGTGGCGATTCTGTAAACCTGGATATCGGTATTGATAGAGGTGCATATCCCGTAGCAAGAACCTTTATACTAGGTGTTAATCTTGCTTTATAAATAAAAAACGAGGTAAAATTGAGCACAGACAAACAAATGAAGATGAAACCAATGATGATCCTATTGCTCATTCTACACAATAATCAAAAAAAATCAAATATAAACAGATGAAAAAAATAATCTTATTTGTATTCGTTACGTTACTAGTGATTTCTTGCGAGAAAGAACTAGACATCGAACCACAAGGATCTCTTGTTGAAGGAGTAATAGAATTTAACAAAGAATGGGTCGACCAACAACTTATCAGCGCCTATGCTATTTTGGATGGAAACCCTGGTTATTTCTGGGCACCTGCATCTAACTGGGCTCTTGGAGATGTAGCCTCTGATGATTTTCATAAAGGTTCGTCTATAGATGATCAGCCTCAATTGAATGATGTTGAGCGTTTCTCTTCGGGAACAACAAACATTTATCTATCCAGAAAATGGGAATCTTTATTTGAAGGTATTTCCAGAACAAATCAAACGATAGAATCAATTACCAAAGCTATAGAAAAAGGGACTCTAGAAGAAGATTTAACAGTTCTGGGTGCAGAAGCACGTTTCCTAAGAGCACATTATCATATGGATGCAAAAAAAATATGGAACAATATACCTTTTATGAAAGAAGGACTAACCACTACTCCATCTAATGATACCGATATCTGGCCACAAATAGAAGAAGATTTAACATATGCAATAAACAATCTTCCCGAAAGCCAGGATGATGCTGGTAGAGCTACCTCATGGATAGCTAAAGCATATCTGGCAAAAGCACATATGTTTCAAAATGATTATACCGCAGCAAGGCCAATTTTAGATAATATTATTAATGAAGGACCGTTTCAATTGGTTCCTAATTATCATGATAATTTTAATGCTGAAAAAGACAATAATTCAGAATCTGTATTTGCTGTTCAAAACTCTGTAAATGACGGAGGAGATGGGTTTATTAATGGTAATAGGGGTAATAGATTAAACCACCCATATGCTCCTGATGCTCCTGGTGGGGGATGTTGTGGTTTTTTTCAACCTAGCCAAAATTTGGTAAATGCATTTAAAACAGATGCTAATGGTTTACCACTATTAGATTCTTTTAATGACTCTGATATTACTAACGATCAGGGAATCACATCGGATCAACCTTTTACACCATATATCGGTAATCTAGATCCAAGATTAGACTGGACAGTAGGTAGAAGAGGTATAGAATATTTAGGTTGGGGAATTATGCCCGGATCGAGATGGACACGTGATCAATCTAACGGAGGGCCATATGTTGGTAAGAAACATGAAATATTAAAATCTCAGGAAGGCTCAATGTCTGCCGCTGGATTGCCACAATACAATGCGATTAACACACCGTTAATAAGATATTCTGACGTATTATTATGGAGAGCAGAAGTATATGCCCAGGATGGTCAATTAACCGATGCCATGAATCTTGTAAACAGAATAAGAGCTAGAGCTGCAAATCCAGATGGATTTGTTAAAAACCCCGACGGAACACCAGCTGCAAACTATGTAATCAATGAATACACATCATTTCCTGACCAGGAATATGCCATTAAAGCGGTTCGTTTTGAAAGAAGATTAGAATTAGCCTCAGAAGGACATCGATTTTTTGATCTGGTACGTTGGGGAGTAGCTCCACAGGTATTAAACAAATACATTAGTGAAGAATCTTCAAAACGCGTTTACCTTAATGGAGCTAGTTTTACTCAGGGGAAAAGCGAATACTACCCTATTCCCCTCGATGCGATAAACTCTTCTGGAGGAACTTTAAAACAAAATTCCGGATATTAATCACAAACCAAGTTCTACTAATAGATTTGTTTCATTAGTTATTTTTTGTTTTAGATTGTAAAGACAGAATCA
The DNA here is from genome assembly GCF_943373825.1 of Aquimarina spinulae. Classification (NCBI taxonomy): domain Bacteria; kingdom Pseudomonadati; phylum Bacteroidota; class Flavobacteriia; order Flavobacteriales; family Flavobacteriaceae; genus Aquimarina; species Aquimarina spinulae. Next base: position 849,929 of record NZ_CALSBP010000002.1, read on the forward strand.
TTCATACAGATTCTGTCTTTCACATGTTAATTCATCATACATTTTTAACACCCAATGTAATTCAACCACAAAGTTCAAAATAAATGAATTATGAAATTGTTTATGCTTAGAAGAATACTCTTAACCCTTATGATTGCAGGATTAGGCATTCATTGTACAAATAAAAAAGAAGTAAAAAAGCCGGCAGATTACGTAGATGTTTTTATCGGAACAAAATCACCTGGACATACATTTCCTGGCCCTATGCTTCCTTTCGGGATGGTACAATTAAGTCCTGATACCAGAAATGATCATACTAGTTGGCCTGCCTGTGCAGGATATGATTATACAGATACTTCAATTATAGGGTTTACCCATACGCACCTATCGGGAACAGGAGTTCCTGATTTAGGTGATATTCTATTCATGCCTACAACAGGAGAAGTACAATTTAAGGCAGGAACTCCAGAAAATCCAGATACAGGATATCGTTCTAGATATAATCACAAAAATGAGTTTGCCGAACCTGGGTATTATTCAGTTGTGCTGGATGACTACAATATAAAAACAGAACTAACCACAACAAAACGAGTTGGAGTACACAGATATTCATATCCTAAATCAGAAAAAACCAGTATCATTATTGACCTAGAACATCGCGATCCGGTAATAGAAGCAGAGTTCGAAATCATCAGTAAAACAGAAATTGCAGGGTATCGAAGGTCAAAAGCATGGGCCGGCAACCAACGTCAGTATTTTGTTGCACAATTTTCAAAACCTATCACATCCTATCAAATTCTTACTGGAGAAAAAACAGTAACTACCGGCATCAAATTTAGCAACAAGAAAATAATAGCAGCTCTTAATTTTGACAGTTCTGGAGATCAGGTTATTGCGAAAGTAGCATTATCTGCAGTAAGTATTGATGGTGCCAGGAAAAACCTAAAAAAAGAATTACCACATTGGAACTTTAATGAGATTAGAAAAGAAGCAAAAAAAACCTGGAATACTTCGTTAAGTAAAATAGCAATATCCGATAGCAACGAAGATAAAAAAGAAATATTCTATACTTCTTTATATCATAGTCTTTTGACCCCTAACTTATATAACGACATTGATGGTCAATACCGGGGAATGGATGACAACATACATACTGCAAAAGGGTTTAATAATTATACGGTTTTCTCTCTTTGGGACACATTTAGAGGTCTGCACCCATTATTAACAATTATAGAGCCAGATGTAACCCGAGATATTGTTGTTACCTTACAAAAAAAACACGAACAATATGGTGAAATCCCCATGTGGGAATTGGCAGCAAATGATACGAGGTGTATGATAGGGTATCACGGGGTTTCGGTTATGGCAGATGCATACTTAAAAGGAATAACCGATGTAAACGCCGAAAAAGTATTAACCGCTATGATAGAAAGTTCTAATGTAAAAAAAAGAGGTATTAACTACTATACCGAATTAGGTTTTGTACCTTCAAACAAAAGCAGTCAATCCGTTTCCAAAACGTTAGAATATGCATATGATGACTGGTGTATTGCGCAAATGGCTAAAGCATTAAACAAAACAGATATCTACAATGAATACTCTCGAAGAGCTCAATTTTTTGTTAATCTATATGATCAGCAAACAGGCTTTATGAGACCTCGATATTCTAACCGAAAATGGTACGAAGATTTTAATCCTACATCTGTCGAAAAAACGTATAATTTTAATTTCACCGAAGGGAACTCATATCAATACAGCCTGTTTGTTCCTCATGATATAGCAAGCATTATTGATTTAGTTGGTGGTGACACTAATTTTAATCAATGGCTAGACAACCTTTTCTCTAAAAATTTTGATGAAGAAATTAGCAAAGATTCTGATGTTTCTGGGTTGCTAGGTCAATATTCTCATGGAAACGAACCCAGCCATCACCTCGCTTACTTATACAACTATGCCGGTAAGCCCTGGAAATCACAGCAAACTATTCATAAAATATTAAATGAAATGTATACCTCTGAACCCGATGGGCTCTGCGGAAATGATGATTGCGGACAAATGTCTGCATGGTATGTATTGAGCAGTTTAGGGTTTTACTCTGTTACACCGGGGGCTTCAGAATATGTTATTGGAAGTCCATCTTTTGAAAAGGCCGAAATTCATCTCGATAACGGAAAAACTTTTACAATACTGGCTCATAATGCCAGTGAAAAAAATATCCATTTTTCATCCTTGAAACTTAATGGCAAAGAGTATCCTAACACATATCTAAAACACGAAGATATTCTAAAAGGAGGAGAATTAGTTTTTGAAATGACAGATATTCCCAATAAAGATTGGGGTATTGACCCATCAAACAGACCACTATCAGATACAAAAAAAACAGTACATATACCTTATCTGAAATCTGATCACACCACATTTTTAGACACCAAAACAATCGTTTTAGATTGTGATACAGAAAATGCCAATATATATTATACAATTGACGGTAGTGAACCCACAGAAAATAGTATACGATATAACTCTCCTTTCGAGATAAAAAAATCTACAGAACTAAAAATTAAAGCTTTCAAAAATGATTTAATATCTAGTTATACAACAACATTATTTCTAGAGAAACTAGAGAGTATAGACCCGAAGAAATTAAAAATCAAACTTAAAAACGGGCTTTCATATAAATATTATGAAGGTATTTTTCGATCTGTTTACGATTTTCTACAAGAAGATCCTATACAAAAAGGAGAAGTCTCAACTATCAATATAGAATCCCGTTTACGGGATGAATGGATAGGTTTCGAATTTGATGGATTTATCAATATCCCAAAAAATGGTGTATATAATTTTGAAATTGCAGCAAATGATGGTGCCCAACTACTAATTGACGGCAAAGAATTATTTGAAAGTGATGGAAGAAAATCATTTAGTTTTATTCAAAAAAACGATATCATTTTATCTAAGGGACTACATGAATTTACTATACGGTATTTTCAATGTTCAGATAATATCGGTCTAAAAGCATTATGGAGTGGTCCTGATTTTGAGAAAATAGAAATTAACACTTCTCATCTTTATCATATCATTGATCAAAATAAAAACAAATCTAATCCATAACTTTCGAAAAGATAATAAAAGTAAACTTAACCGTTGGCAACATAAGTAACAACTAACAAACAAAAACATAGAATAAAAAATGATATTAGGAGTAGATATAGGAGGTAGCCATATTACTGTAGCCCGCATTGATACCAAAAACCACAAAATACCAGATTCTAATTTAATTTCAATAAAAGTAGACAGCACCGCCCAAGCAAGTGAAATTATTGATCAATGGATTTATGCTTTACAAAAGAGCATAGACGCTCTTGATAATGAGCCTCTTAAGGGAATATGCATTGCATTACCAGGCCCTTTTGACTATCATCAAGGAGTTTTTGCCTATAAAATGAAGAATAAATTCACTTCTCTTTTTGGTATAAATATTAAAGAAATAATTAGTAAACGATTAGCACTATCAGACACTATGCCACTACGATTTTATAATGACGCAGCCTGTTTTGGTATAGGAGAATTCTGGAAAGGAAAACTTAAGTCTACCGAAAAAGCACTAGCCATAACTTTAGGTACCGGTTTCGGAGCTACCTTTTTATTACAAGGACTCCCTATACTTTCTGGAGATGGTGTTCCCGAAAATGGTGAACTATACAATATTCCTTTTAAAAATGGAATAGCAGATGAGTATTTCTCTACCCGATGGTTTATCAAAAAGTATAAGGAAGCAACAGGGATTACGATACGTGGAGTAAAAGATCTAATTACTGATGCTAACTCCAATCCGTATACAGATCAAATATTTAATGAATTTTCTAGAAATTTAGCCACCTTCCTGTCTCCCTGGTTAAAAGAGTATAACGCAGATGCTGTTGTAATAGGAGGAAATATATCTAAAGCTTGGAATTCTTTTGCAGAGAACCTAAATACAGAACTAAAAAATCAGGGATGTACCACCAAAATATACCAAAGTGAATTAAAAGAAAAAGCTATTTTACTAGGTGGAGCACGTCTGGTTAACAATATATTTTATGAGAGTCTCTGTTTTTAGAGTTGTATAAACCGAGCATATTGGCAAAAAATTAAATTATAGTAACCAACAATATTAAAAGATAAAACAAATTATAATCTAAAAAAACACTATTTTGAAAAACAGTACAACATATAAAAGTGCTTTTATATTTTTAACTTCCTTATTCTTTTTATGGGGGTTTATAACAGTACTCGTCGACTCTCTAATCCCGAGACTTCGGGAAGTTTTTACTTTAAATTACTTTCAAGCTGGATTAGTTCAATTTGCGTTTTTTGGAGCCTATTTTTTATTATCAATCCCTTCTGGGTTTATTCTATCTAAAATTGGATATAAAAAAGGGATTATATTAGGTCTGTTAACCTTGGCAACAGGATGTTTATTATTTTATCCTGCAGCATCGTATCGCGAATTTAGTATTTTTATGTTAGCATATTTTGTAGTAGCAAGTGGGATTACTATTCTACAAGTCGCTGCTAATCCATATGTAGCTGTATTAGGCTCTGAAGAAGGTGCTTCGAGCAGACTTAACTTATCTCAGGCCTTTAATTCTTTAGGTACTACTATTGCTCCGGCTATTGGAGCTATGTTTATTTTAAGTGACAAAGTTAAAAACCCTCAGGAAATTGCTGCTTTAAATACCTTAGATAAAGAAAACTATTATATTTCTGAGGCCGCTGCGGTCCAATCTCCTTTCATAGGAATCGCCATATTTGTAGCCATCCTGGCCTTTATATTTATATTTATCAAACTTCCTAAGTTAATAAAAAGCAGCCCAAAAGGTGGGTATGTAAAAGTTTTACAAAATAAATCTTTGGTGATGGGAGCTATTGGAATATTTGTATATGTTGGTGCCGAAGTTGCGATAGGTAGCTATCTAATCAATTATTTTTTAGATATGAACCTTGCTTCTCTAATCAAGGAGAGCACATTTATGAGGAGTATTTCTGAAGGGATTTTGGGATCAGATAGCCAAACACTAGATAATAAAGCAATAGTAGGTGCTTTTGTTACTTTTTATTGGAGTGGTGCTATGATTGGTCGGTTTATAGGAGCACATCTAACCAAAATTATAAAACCTGCAAAGGTTTTAAGTTTCTTTGCTATTGGAGCTATTCTACTGATTCTAATATCTATGTCAACAGCAGGTTTTATAGCGATGTGGAGTATTCTGGCAGTAGGACTATTTAACTCTATTATGTTCCCAACTATATTTTCTTTATCTATAGAAGGATTAGATGACCTAAAACCACAAGCATCTGGTGTTTTATGTACTATGATCGTTGGTGGCGCAATAATCCCTCCCCTATTTGGATTACTTTCTGATCAAACAGGGTTTAAGACCGCACTGATCCTTGTTTTAATCTGCTATATTTATATAGTCCTTTATGGTAGAAGAAAAGCTAATGTTTAACACGTAAAAAATAAACTCTCATCACTCTATACTAAAATTTTAAAAGCTAAAACTTTTATTAAAAGTGAACATAAAAATCATATCGTAATGAAACATCTATCAATTATAATAGCAGCGATACTTTGCTTTTCTTCATGTAAGAAAGATTCTACAAGTCCTGTAGCCGAGGATTCTGTACCAAAAACTATCAAAAAGACAGGTTTTACAAAATATGTCAATCCATTTATTGGTACTAGCAAAATGGGGCATACTTATCCGGGAGCAACAGCACCATTCGGAATGGTACAGCTAAGTCCTCAAACGAATTTTGAAGTAATGTTTAATGAGGATGGTAGTTATAACAGAGAAACTTATGAATATTGTGCTGGCTATCAACACAGAGACTCTACCATAATAGGTTTTTCTCACACCAATTTAAGTGGTACGGGACACTCTGATCTAGGAGATTTTTTGGTAATGCCAACAACAGGGAATTTAGTACTCGACCCCTTAAAAACAGCTGATGGTTCTAAAGGGTTTTATTCTACGTTCTCTCATGATCACGAGTATGCTTCACCGGGGTACTATAGAGTAAAGCTAAAGGACTATAATATTACGGCAGAGCTTACCGCTACAGAACGCGTAGGATTTCATCAATATACGTTCCCAGAAACAAAAGACGCACATATTATTTTGGATTTAGTTTATAATGTTTATCATCATGATGATAAAAACGTATGGACATTCTTACGAGTAGAAAATGATTCTTTAGTAACCGGGTATCGTCAAACCAAAGGATGGGCAAGAACCAAAAAAGTATTTTTTGCCATGCAGTTCTCTAAGCCTTTTAGTAGTTATGGGCACAAAAAATACGATACTGTAAAATACGATGGGTTCTATCGTCGTTTTGAGCAACAGGAAAATTTTCCTGAAATGGCAGGGAAAGACATTCGAGCATATTTTAATTTTGACACAAAAACCAACGAAAAAATCAATATCAAATTTGCATTATCCTCTGTTAGTACTAACGGAGCATTAAAAAATCTACAGTCTGAATTGCCAGGTTGGGATTTTGAGAAAACGAAACAGAAAACCGAGAATAAATGGAATAATGAATTATCAAAAATAGAAGTAAAAACAATTACCGAAGCAGACAAAACCACTTTTTATAGCGCCTTATATCACACTATGCTTAGTCCAATTATTTATGAAGATGTAGATGGTAGTTATCTTGGATTGGATCAAAACATACATACTTCCGAAAATTTTACAAACTACTCGATTTTCTCGCTGTGGGATACGTATAGAGCCTTACATCCTTTGTTTAATATTACACAACCCAGTCGTAATAATGACATGATCAAATCAATGCTTGCTCATCAAGAACAAAGTGTACATCATATGTTACCGATCTGGAGTCATTATGCTAATGAAAACTGGTGTATGATAGGCTACCACGCAACTTCTGTAATAGCAGATGCTATCACCAAAAACGTTGGAGATTTTGACAAAAACAAAGCTCTTTCTGCATCAGTAAGCACTGCCAACGTACCATATTTTGATGGCTTAGGAGAGTATATCAAATATCAATATGTCCCCGATGACAAAAGCCACTCTTCGGTTTCTAAAACATTAGAATTAGCTTATAATGATTGGTGTATTGCACAGATTGCAAATAGTACAGGAGATAAGAAAACTACAGATCAATTTCTAAATAGATCAGAGTATTATAATAATGTATATGATCCAAAAATTGGATACATGCGTCCTAAATTATCTAATGGTAAATTCAGGGAAGAATTTGACCCTTTAGATACGCACGGGCAAGGGTTTATTGAAGGAAACGCATGGAATTATGGTTTATATGTACCTCATCAACTAGAAAAAATGGTAAAAATGATGGGAGGAAACGAACAATTTAGTCAACATCTGGATTCTTTGTTTACCATGAAATTAGAAGACAAGTATATAGAAAAGCACGAAGACATAACTCGAGACGGAATTATAGGTAATTATGTACATGGTAATGAACCAGGTCATCATATCCCTTATTTATATAACTGGACAGGGAAACCACACAAAACCCAGGAACGTGTTCGTATGATCATGAATACTATGTATGGCCCTACAGTAGATGGGTTGTGTGGTAATGATGATGCTGGGCAAATGAGTGCATGGTATATATTTAGTAGTTTAGGGTTTTACCCCGTTACACCAGGATCCCCCAATTATGCAATAGGGAGCCCACTGGTTAAAGAGGCTGTACTACATCTGGAAAACGGAAAGGATCTAACAATCATAGCAAAAAACCAAAGTAAAGATAACATCTATGTAAATCAGGTTACGGTAAATGGTAGAGTAATCAATAACACTACTCTTTCCCATAATGATATTATAAATGGTGGAGAGATTATTTTTGAAATGCAAAGCACTCCAAAGACTATAGAATAACATGTATTATAAGTTTTTTTTATAGCATTAAATATCTATATAAGGTATACCGTATTTTGTCAAATTTTATATAAGAATTAAAAAGGCAAGGTGGATACTATACCTTAGTAAAAAAATAAAAGAGACCCCAAGGCTTTGACTTGGGGTTTGCTATGCGATACAATTTACAGAAAGAAGAATAATTAATAATAATCAAAGCAAAAACTATTTTAAATTGTAATTTTAACGACTAACTATTTTTTAGTTAGTATTACTTAAATAGACTATATATAACAAATGATATTAGGAGTAGATATTGGAGGTAATTATATTACTGTAGCCGGAATAGACACCAAAACAAACAAATTATCAGAAGCTAATCTAGTTTCTATTACTGTAGATAATACCGCTGAAGCTGATGAAATATTAGAGCGATGGTTATTTGCAATACAGAAAGTTATAGATACTCTTGCAGATGACCCTCTAGAAGGAATTGGTATTGCTATACCCGGGCCATTCGATTATTATAATGGAATTTTTGCTTTCAAAATGAAACAAAAATATACATCTCTTTTTTGCACAAATATTAAAGAAATATTGAAGAAAAAATTGCAATTATCTGATGATATCCCGATACGATTTTACAATGATGCTGCTTGTTTTGGTATTGGTGAGGTATGGAAAGGTAAGCTTAAATCAATCCGAAGAGGATTAGGGATAATATTGGGTGCTGGTTTTGGGGCTTCTTTTTTGTTTCATGGACTTCCGATCCTTTCTGGAGATGGAATTCCTAAAGATGGAGAGCTGTACCACATCCCATATAAAGATGGGATTGCAGATGATTATTTCTCTACTCGGTGGTTTATTAAAAGATATAAAGAGATTACAGATACAACAATTGATAATGTTAAAGAACTTACGGAAGCTTCCTTAGAAAATGATGTTGCAGTACAACAAGTTTTTAATGAGTTTTCAGAAAATCTAGCTGAATTTTTAAGTCCCTGGTTAAAATCTTACAATGCAGAAGCAATAGTTATCGGAGGCAACATTGCTAAAGCATGGCCCTTTTTTGCTAATGAGCTAGAGAAAAAAATAAATGCTCAAGATTGTATTGTAAAAATACACAAAAGCGAACTTCAGGAAAAAGCAATATTATTAGGTAGTGCAAGATTGGTTAATGACACTTTCTATAAAGGGCTCGCTTTTTAATACAACATCTCTAATGTATAACTTTTAGATCAGTATAAAAGAATGGAATTTATTTGATTACTTTTTTCTTTTTAAACTTCCATTCGGTAATACCACCATCGAGATCATAGATTTTAGTAAATCCAGCCTTTTTCATATAGTTAGAGCATTTATTACTTCTTCCTCCACGAGCGCAATATACAATTACAGGTTTTGTTTTATCAATTTTAGAAATTAGATCTTCAAAATTTTCATCTCTAAAATCAATATTTACGGCTCCTTCAATATATCCCTGGGCATACTCTCCTGGTGTTCTTACATCAATAAGTTGTACTTTACCCATCTCTAATAGTTCATCCATTTCTTCAACAGTAATTACTTCTACTACAGAATCTTCTTCAGCCTGTTTACAATTAAGCAATACTGAAGCAATAAAAAAGACTACTAAAAATGATTTGATCTTCATAAAGTTGTATACTACTCTTCTGCGATTTCGCCTTCCCAATTCATAAAACCACCTACCAAATTATATGTAGTCTCGAATCCCATTTGATTCATTAACATACATGCTTGAGCACTACGTGCACCAGAACGGCAGTATACATAATAATTTTTGGTTTTATCTAGTTTTCCTATTTCATCAAGAAAACCTTGTCCCTGACGAATATCTACATTAAGCATATTAGGGATGTAACCATCCTCTACTTCTTCTTCTGTTCTTACATCTAAAATTACTGCATTATTGTCATTAGCAATTTGTTCTTGCCATTCTTCTTGGGTGATATCTTCTGCCATTATAAAATGTGTTCTACTAAAATTGGACTTTTGTTTTTTATTCCTTACAAATATAAAGAGTAGTTCATTAATTGTAGTAAAACTATACCTTCAATTTATTAAAAATTAGAAAAATATTATGCTTTAATGCTACAACCTATAGCTTTTGTAACTTCTACAGGAACTTTTTCTCCTTTTAATAAAGCATTTACAGCATCTTCGACATATTTCTGATCGGCTGCCGATGCATCTTTATAATTATTATCAATAGCCCCTATATACCGAACAATATTACCTTGGGGTGTTTTCTCCAGAACATAAACATGCGGAGTTTTTGTAGCTCCATACTGAGGGTATATTTTTTGTCCATCATCAAACAAATACGGAAAAGTAAACCCTTTATCTTTGGCTCTTATTTGCATATTATCAAAACTATCATCTGGATAGGCCTTTGGGTTATTAGGGTTTATAGCTACAACAGGATATCCCTTTGTTTTAAAAGTAGCATCCAGTACTATAATTCTATCTTCGTAAGCCACCGAGTACGGACAATGATTACATGTAAAAACCACAATAAATCCTTTGGCGTCTTTATAGTCTTCTAAGGACACTAATGAATTGTCTACATTTTTAAGTTTAAAATCTGTAGCAACATCTCCAATCGAATATCCTTTATCAATTTTAGCACTAGATACTTTATCCAATGCAAATGCACTTATTGCTATTACAAAAGCTACTCCAACCAGAATCTTTAAAGTTTTCATTGGTTTATTTTTTTATTACTCTTTGGTTCATATAGATGCTTAAAGCATTTTTTTAAGCTCTTTTTCTAATTCATTATAGGTAAAAGATCTTTCATAAAAATTACTATTTCCATCTTTATATATTACTGTTGCCGGAATAGAGCCCGACCATTCAGTACTAACTTCAGGAATCCAACTATTTGCATCTGGATCATCTAGTAATATGACCTTACTTCCAATTTTTTGTTTTTTAACAAATGGAATTAACTTACCTTCTACTTGACTCGGCAAATCCAGACTTACCAAAATCACCTCAACTTTATCTTTAGGATACCTACTGTTGATCAACTCAAAATAAGGTAACTCGGCCACACATGGTTTACACCAGGTAGCCCAAAAATTAATCACTCTTACTTTTCCGTCATTAATATTTAATAATGGCCTAAAGCTTTCAAAATCATATACAGGTATTTCTACACCTTTACTTTCGAAAACGTCTGTTGCATCAAGAGCCACAGTCTGTTGCTCTCCTTTGCAGTTAGCAAAAAGCACAATAAATACGGTATATAAAATTAATCTCGACATCATACTAATGTATCAAAACCATTAATTACGTAAAAGAAAATTAACAAGGTTTCTATATTTTATCTAAATATTTTCAGAATTTTTCACAATTGTTTAACTCAATAACGATACTTTTCTAAATCACAATAATACTATTAAACCTGATCTCAAAACTTGATTTTAACAAAGAATTAATAACATTTTACAATTTTTGAAATAAAAATTAGCATACATTTGTATAGACAAATATTGTAGATACAATTGAATATAGAAAAGATCATAAAAACAGAAATTGAACTTCCGCTACCTAAAAAAATCGTAATAAATTTATTATATACGGAAAACTGGATAATGGACAAAATCAATATCGAATTAAAAGCGTTTGATATTTCTCTTCAACAATTTAATGTACTACGAATCTTAAAAGGACAAAAAGAAAAACCTGCTAACCTCTCTACTATACAGAAAAGAATGGTTACCAAAATGAGTAATACAACTCGATTGGTAGATAAGCTTATTAACAAAGGCTATGTAAAACGTGCAATCTGCGAATCTAATCGAAGAAAAGTTGAAATCACCATTACAGAGCAGGGAAAAAAATTTTTGGATAAAGTAAGTCCTATAATGGATGAATTTGAAAACAGTGTTACTTCAAATTTTTCTAAAGAAGATTTGATCCAATTAAATGAATTATTAAATAAACTTCGATATTCTAACTCATAAATAACAATAACTATTAATTTTTAAACAATCATGAAAACTAGACTTAAATTATTATTCTTAGCCATTGCAGTAGTTGCAACAACATCTACTTTTGCTCAAAAAAAAGAAATCAAAACTTCAGAAAGTACAATTAACTGGACAGGTAAAAAAGTTACAGGATCTCATACAGGAACACTAAATCTATCAGAAGGTTTTTTAGTATTTGATGGCGATAACATTACAGGAGGTGAATTTGTAGTAGATATGACCTCACTTGCCGTTACTGATCTTGAAGCTGGAAAAGGAAAAGAAAAACTAGAAGGACACTTAAGTTCTGATGATTTCTTTGGAATAGCAAATCATAAAAATGCAAAATTAGTGGTTAAAAAAACAAAAAAAACAGATAAAGGTTATACAATAGCCGGAGATCTTACCATTAAAGGAAAAACAAATCCTATCAAATTTATTCTAGCCGTAAATGGAGGTACTGCATCAACGACACTTAAAGTCGACAGAACAAAGTATGACATCAAATATGGATCAGGAAGTTTCTTTGATAATTTAGGTGATAAAGCGATCAGCGATGAATTTGAATTAGCTGTAAGTTTAAAAATGTAATTTTTTATTGTTCTTAATTATAATTAATTTATATATTTGACCCAATAAATAAAAAATGAAAACAATCTTAACAAATAATTGGTGGTGGTCATCTCAAAACGAAAACGTCGTGAGATAGATCCTATCATTGTGTTAAGTAAACATATCAAAGGCTTGTCGAATCACGACAAGCCTTTTTTTTGTTCCCTAAACAGAGATTGTATTTAAAAATTAAAAACGCAAAATGAATTATAAATTAACCACACATTTCAAACAAATTCTGGCAGATACATTTACTCCAGTAAGTGTTTATCTAAAAATTAGAGATCGTTTTCCTAATAGCTTATTATTAGAAAACAACGATTACAGAGGTAGTGAAAATAGCTTTTCCTACATCTGCTGTAACCCAATCGCTAATATCAAAGTAGAAAACGAAACTATTTACCAATCCTTTCCCGATAAGAGTATCGAGGAAACACCTATTACTGATTCTACTAATATTGCTGAAGTTGTTGAGCAATTCGGCAAGAAATTTGTAACCTCAAAAAGTAAGTTCAAATTCATTAACAATGGCCTTTTTGGTTATATCTCTTATGATGCGGTTCGATATTTTGAGGATATCTCTATTTCTAAAAAAGAAGATGGTTTACATATCCCCGACATACAATACACAGTATATCAAAACATTATTGCCATCAGTAATTTTACCAATGAAGCCTATATTTTTGCTCATTGTTATGAATCAGAAAGTAATATTACCGAAATAGAATCCTTACTTAAAGTCAAAAATTTTGCCTCCTATAATTTCACTACAGTTGGTGATACTACCTCTAATCTTAACGACGAACAATATAAAGAGCATGTTTCTCTTGCCAAAAAACATTGTCATCGTGGAGATGTATTCCAATTAGTACTATCCAAACGTTTTTCACAAAAATTTAAAGGAGATGAATTTAATGTCTACAGAGCATTACGTAGTGTTAACCCTTCGCCCTACCTGTTTTACTTTGATTATGGTGATTTTAAAATATTTGGTAGTTCTCCAGAGGCACAACTAGTCGTAAAAGGTGATACTGCAGAGATTCATCCCATTGCAGGAACTTTTAAACGTACAGGTAATGATGAGCAAGATGCAGAATTAGCAAAAAAACTATCTGTAGATGAAAAAGAAAATGCAGAACACGTGATGCTGGTAGACCTGGCCCGTAATGACTTAAGCAGAAACGGAAATCATGTTACCGTAGAGACCTATAGAGAAGTTCAGTTTTATTCTCATGTGATCCATTTGGTTAGTAAAGTTACCAGTAAAAAGCACAAAGACACCTCTACTATGCAAATAGTAGGAGATACGTTTCCGGCAGGCACACTAAGTGGTGCACCAAAACACATGGCCATGCAGCTTATAGAAAAATATGAAAACGTAAATCGCGATTTCTATGGGGGAGCAATTGGTTTTATGGATTTTTCGGGAAACTTTAATCATGCCATCATGATTCGTACATTTCTAAGTAAAAATCACAAATTACACTGGCAAGCAGGAGCCGGATTAGTTAACGAATCAAATGAAGAAAACGAATTACAAGAAGTATATAATAAATTAGGCGCATTAACAAAAGCATTAAAACTTGCAGAAGAAATATAAGGGTGTTTCCCCAATTACTCGGGGTCGGGCTATTCGCGCTACAAGGTAGCCAGCTGCTATCCCTAACACAAAAAAGCAATAAAGAGATAAAGTAACAAAGTGTAAAACCCTGAAAAGAAGTCAGAAGTCAGAAGTCAGAAGTCAGAAGTTAAAACTTTGAAATGTAAAATATAAAACTCGGAAGTACAAAATTGATTATATAGCCAACTTTGCTTCTATAAAACTTAGAAACTAAAAAAACAATGAATACAAAAATATTAGTAATAGACAATTACGACTCATTCGTATACAATCTGGTTCATTATCTAGAAGATCTTGGTTGTGAGGTGGTCGTAAAACGTAATGATCAATTACGATTAGAGGATGTAGATGCATTTCAAAAAATCTTATTGTCTCCCGGTCCTGGAATCCCAGATGAAGCGGGATTACTAAAAGACATTATCCGTAAATATGCAGATACCAAAAGTATCTTTGGAGTTTGCCTGGGGCAACAAGCGATAGGAGAAGTTTTTGGCGGTAGCATCACCAACCTCAACGAGGTCTATCACGGTGTGGCAACCAATGTAACATTATCGGTTACAGATGAACCTCTTTTCGAAGGGCTTGATACCAATTTTGATGTAGGGAGATATCACTCCTGGGTAGTAGCAGATAAAGATTTACCCGATTGCCTGCAAGTGACTTCATATGATAAAAACGGACAAATCATGTCCCTGCGTCATAAAGAATTAGACGTTCGAGGAGTGCAATTTCATCCAGAATCTGTATTAACTCCCGATGGAAAAAGGATATTAGAAAACTGGGTTAATAATTAATACGTAAAGATAAAATATACTAACTTAAATACTACTCTATACAAGCTTGTTTTCCTGTTTAGAAAGCAAATGCCAGAGTAAAAGGCTTATGAAAAACTTACTCAACCGATTAATCAATCACGAAACCATCTCTAAAGAAGAAGCCAAAAGTGTTTTGGTTAATATCTCTAAAGGAGAATATAATCAAAGTCAGATTGCTTCATTTCTTACCGTATATATGATGCGTAGCATTACAATCGAAGAATTAGAAGGGTTTAGAGATGCCTTACTAGAGCTTTGTATCGCAATAGACCTTAGCGAGTATAATCCCGTAGATCTTTGTGGTACCGGTGGTGATGGTAAAGACACTTTCAATATATCAACACTTTCTTCTTTTGTCTCGGCAGGAGCAGGAATTAAAGTCACCAAACACGGTAATTACGGAGTTTCTTCAACATGTGGTAGTTCTAATGTAATGGAGCATTTGGGGATTAAGTTTAGTAATGATAAAGACTTTTTAAAACGTAGTATCGATGAAGCAGGGATTTGTGTATTGCATGCCCCATTATTTCATCCTGCAATGAAAAATGTTGCTCCGATACGTAGAGAATTAGGAGTAAAAACGTTTTTTAATATGCTTGGACCAATGGTAAATCCAGCATTTCCAAAAAATCAAATCGTAGGAGTTTTTAATCTGGAATTAGCAAGGATGTATGGGTATTTGTATCAAAATACAGATAAAAAATTCACCATTATCCATGCGCTGGATGGATACGATGAGATTTCGCTAACCGGAAACACAAAAACAATTTCTAATACAACCGAAGGAATGCTTTCACCATTAGATTTTGGGGTGCCAATACTGAAACAAGAAGATATTTACGGAGGAGATTCTATCGAAGCATCTGCTGCTATATTTATGAATATCTTAAGTGGTAATGGTACCGAAGCTCAAAATAACGTAGTCTGTGCCAATGCAGGAATGGCTATCGCCACTGTAGAAGGTCTCGAACCAAAACAAGGATTCGAAAAAGCAAAAGAATCACTACGTTCTGGAAAAGGATTAATAGCACTAAAAAAAGTTCAGGAATTAAGTAAGAATTAAAATAATTTATCACTCCAGTACTTCTGCTGGGATTTATAAATGCATCAAAGAAATTCAATGTAATAAAATGAAAGTCGAAACATATAAAATCGCAGGTTGGAAAGAGAAAGAAACCGGGCTACTTATTAGCGAAAATGAAGATTGGATTTTGGTTAAACATATACCCGTAGACTATGTGATTGACGGATTTAAATTGTATAGAAAAAAAGCTGTAAAAAAGAGAAAATCTAAAACAAAAGAAGGTAAGATTTCGAGGGTTTTAAAACTCAAAAATATTAAAACAGATGTGCCAGATGGGTTTAAATTCGGGAACACACTTGAAATACTTCAATGGTCTGAGAAAAAACATGGAGTCTTCGAATTTCAAGACAATGAAGCAGAAATATTTTACGGAAAATTGAACCAAACAAAAGAAAACATATTTAACATTGATTTGGTAAATTCTGATGGTAGTATCGAAAAAAACTACGATTACGATTTTTTAACAGATGATATCACGGCAATTACATTCGAAACCGATTATTTTGAATCTGTTCGATTACTAATGAATGATGAACTAAAAAAAGAAAGAAAACTAAATATTGTTTAGTAAGCACAACATTTATTATATGCCTCACTAAAAAAATAAAGTACTAAAATGAATGTAGCCAACAAACAACCATCAACCATAAATGAACATACTAGATAAAATAATAGCAGATAAATATAAAGAAGTTGAACTCAAAAAAAGTTTAATTCCTATCAAACAATTAGAGAACTCTGTTTTGTTTGACCGTCAAACAAAC
Organism: Aquimarina spinulae; assembly: GCF_943373825.1. Lineage (NCBI taxonomy): Bacteria > Pseudomonadati > Bacteroidota > Flavobacteriia > Flavobacteriales > Flavobacteriaceae > Aquimarina > Aquimarina spinulae. The sequence goes on from NZ_CALSBP010000002.1 coordinate 866,703, forward strand.
TCATTAGTCAAAACTTTACAGAATAGTGATACTGGTATCATTGCAGAACACAAGCGTAGATCCCCTTCAAAATCTGTGATTAATCAAACCGTAAGCGTACAAGATGTAGCACAGGGGTATGAAAATGCAGGAGCTTGTGGGATGTCGGTTTTATCCGACGGTAAGTATTTCGGAGGATCGCTGGAAGATCTTTTACTCGCCAGAGCCACGGTACAAATGCCCTTGCTACGTAAAGAATTTATCATCGACGAATATCAATTAGTAGAAGCCAAAGCTCATGGAGCCGATGTCATCTTATTAATCGCAGCCGTTTTATCACGCGATGAGATCAAATCTTTATCCCAGTTTGCTAAAAGCTTATCTCTCGATGTATTATTAGAAGTTCATAACCAGGATGAATTACAAAAATCAATCATGCCATCTTTGGATATGCTGGGCGTAAATAATCGAAATCTAAAAACATTCGAGGTAAGTACAGATATTAGTAAAACACTAAGTACTCAAATTCCCGATGATTTTGTAAAAGTTTCAGAAAGTGGCATTAGTACTATTGAAGCAATAAAAGACCTAAAGCAATATGGATATAAAGGTTTTCTTATCGGTGAAAACTTTATGAAAACCGAAAACCCCGGAGCCAGTGCTGTAGAATTCATAAAAGACCTAAAGAAATGAAACTGAAAGTCTGCGGGATGAAATATCATGAAAACATAGAAGCTGTTGCAGTGCTAAAACCAGACTATCTTGGTTTTATTTTCTATGAAAACTCTCCCAGAAATTTTGAAGGAGAAATTCCAAAACTACCCTCGACAATTAAAAAAGTAGGGGTATTTGTAGACGCTTCTATAGATTTTATTGTAGAGAACGTAAAGCAATATGACTTCAAAGCTATTCAATTGCACGGAAACGAACCCGCAACATATTGTCAAAACTTAAAATCATCATTGACTGGGCACACTAAGCCTGTCGAAGTATGGAAAGTCTTTTCGATCAAAGATGAGTTTGATTTTGACCGTTTACAACCCTATGAAGGTATTGTAGATTATTTTCTCTTTGATACCAAAGGAAAAGAAAAGGGAGGTAATGGATATACTTTTGATTGGAGTGTCTTAAAAGGATACCCCTCTTCTACCCCATTTATTTTAAGTGGTGGTATTGGACTCGATGAAATAAAAGACCTTTTATCTTTTCGCGAGAGCCCCGAATCTAAATATTTACACGCTATTGATGTAAATAGCAAATTCGAAAGCAAACCAGGGTTAAAAAAAGCAGAAAATCTCGAAAAATTTATAAAGCTTGTTATTCCGACATAAACGTAATGACAACCAAAAACAATAAAAAATGAATTATCAAGTAAACGAAAAAGGATATTATGGAGATTTTGGAGGAGCATATATACCCGAAATGCTTTATCCTAATGTCGAAGAATTACGAACTACCTATCTCGATATTATGAACGAACCTTCTTTCAAAAAAGAGTTTGATCAATTATTAAAAGACTACGTGGGTAGACCTTCTCCTTTGTATTTTGCTAAACGTCTTTCAGAAAAACACAATACCAAAGTATACCTTAAACGCGAAGATCTAAATCATACCGGTGCACATAAAGTAAATAATACGATTGGGCAAATTCTTGTGGCAAAACGATTAGGTAAAAACAGAATCATTGCAGAAACAGGGGCAGGACAACACGGGGTAGCTACAGCAACAGTATGTGCACTTATGGGTATTAAATGTATTGTCTATATGGGTGAGATTGATATTAAACGACAAGCACCCAATGTAGCCCGAATGAAAATGCTTGGTGCAGAGGTAAGACCTGCTAAATCAGGAAGTAAAACTCTTAAAGATGCCACCAACGAAGCGATACGAGACTGGATCAATAACCCTGTCGACACACATTATATTATTGGCTCTGCTATAGGACCTCATCCTTATCCAGATATGGTAACACGGTTTCAATCTATAATCTCAGAAGAAATCAAGTGGCAGTTAAAAGAAAAAGAAGGTAGAGAGCATCCTGATTATGTAGTAGCCTGTATTGGTGGTGGTAGTAATGCTGCAGGGACATATTATCATTTTTTAGAAGAACCAAGTGTTGGAATTATTGCTGTAGAAGCTGCCGGAAAAGGAGTACATAGTGGCGAGAGTGCCGCTACCTCTCAATTAGGAAAAGAAGGAATTATTCACGGGTGCAAAACCTTGCTAATGCAAACCCCAGATGGGCAAATTACAGAACCTTATTCTATTTCTGCAGGACTGGATTATCCTGGTGTTGGACCATTACATTCTCATCTATATAAAACCGCACGCGGAGAGTTTTATTCTGTAACCGATGATGATGCCATGGCTGCGGGATTAGAACTATCGCAGTTAGAAGGGATTATTCCTGCAATAGAATCCTCACATGCCTTGGCAATTTTTAATGATAAAAAATTTAGACCCGAAGATATTGTTGTCATAAGTCTTTCTGGTCGTGGTGACAAAGATCTTGACACCTACATAAACTATTTTAAATTATAATAATTCAGTAGTACGTACATTGTAATGGGCACAAATTATTAACTACTCAATACTCAATACTAAAAAATGAACAGAATACATACAGCATTGAAGCAAGATAAAAAATTACTATCTATATATTTTACAGCTGGATATCCATCACTTCATGATACTATAAAAATCATACAAGATCTAGAACATCATGGAGTAGATATGATCGAAATCGGATTACCCTTTAGTGATCCTTTGGCAGATGGGCCAACGATACAAGAGAGTTCGACCGCAGCTCTTAAAAATGGTATGACTACTCAACTTCTATTTGAGCAGTTAAAAGACATTCGTAAATCGGTTAGCATTCCCTTAATCATTATGGGATATTTTAATCCTATGATGCAGTACGGCATAGAAGATTTTTGTGCTAAGTGCCAGGAAATAGGTATCGACGGATTAATTATTCCCGATCTACCTGTTAATGAATATCACGAAAACTACCAGGAAACTTTTGAAAAATATGGCTTGATCAATGTGTTTCTAATTACTCCGCAAACTTCAGATGAGCGTATTCGATTTATAGATGATGTATCTAATGGGTTTATCTATATGGTAAGCTCTGCCAGTACCACCGGAGCCAAAAGTACATTTGGTGATACACAACAGCAGTATTTTGAACGTATCGAAGCTTTGAATCTAAAAAACCCACAAATCGTTGGTTTTGGAATCAGTAATAATGAAACATTTAAGCAGGCAACAAAAACAGCTAAAGGTGCTATCATTGGCTCTGCTTTCATAAAACATTTAACCCATAATGGAACAGATAACATTAGTGATTTTGTAAAAAGCATTCGATGATTTTGTATCTTTCTAATCAAAAGATTAAAATTCTAAGTGCAAACATAGCACTCTGTGTTGTTAATAATCAAGTAAACCGATAGATACTAGATGTTAAAACGATTGTTTAAAATATTACTTGCATTAATAGTCATTATTGCAATTGGAGGAGGGTACCTTTATTTTCGTTTACACAACACTATAGAGAATGTTCTTGAAGCACAAAACAATTGGCGTAGTGAAGTTCTGGAGTTTCCATTAATATTTGCTGGAGATATAGAATATGAAGGTGAAGAACATATTCGATTTGCACCGGGGTGGGGTGAAAAAGATAGTGAGGATTATTTTTCATATGTTTTTTTATGGATGATTAATGAAGACCCGAATTTAAACGCTTCAGATTTAGAAAACATAGTGAATATATACTTCGATGGGCTTATGAATACTGGAGCAATCACTAACTTTAATTTCTTTAAAAAAATTCCTAAAACTCAATCTTCCTTTCATCAGACTGATAAAAATACATTTGAAGGTTCAATAGAATTGTATGATGAGTTTTTTAAAAAAGGAATAATTGTTCTGAATGCTAAAATTAAAAGTGAATACTGTCCAGTAAAAGAGAACTATTTAATTTGGTTTTATTTATCTCCCCAAGAAAAGAATCATCAGATTTGGGATCAATTCACAGAAGTACATCTAAATATTAAGTGCCGTTAAATTAGAACTATTTACATCACTATATATGATATACAACTTATAAGAGCTAATTTATGATTACAAAATATCGTATACTTTTTTTATGTCTTTTCATGCTTTTTGTTCAATTTAATTTTGGGCAAACCGATTTTAAAGAGCAATTGTCTGATGCTGCCTTAGCATTAACCAAAAACAAAGTTACATACGACCCTGCCTATTTCTCTATCGACTATCCAAATGGTGATGTCCCTGGTGACAAAGGAGTGTGTACAGATGTAGTTATTAGAGCTTATAGAATTTTAGATATTGATTTACAGAAAGAAGTACATGAAGATATGCGTGCTAATTTTGGGCTATACCCCAAAAACTGGGGATTGTCTAAAACCGATAAAAATATTGATCACAGAAGGGTACCTAATCTAATGAAGTTTTTTTCAAGATTTGGAAAAACAAAACCAATAACTAATACCCCAAAAGAGTATATCCCTGGTGATATTGTATGTTGGAGTCTGGGAGGAGGATTAACCCATATTGGTTTGGTAGTAAACAAAAAATCTAGCGACCAACAGCGTTATTTAATCGTTCATAATATTGGTGGCGGACAAGTAGTAGCAGATTGTCTATTTGATTATAAGATTATTGGTCACTATAAGTATGAGAAATGAAACATCTTTATTCCTTGTCCTTGGCATTAGTATCTTTTTTTATTTCAGAATCCAGATTTTCTTTCTCTTCTCCTTTTAAGTAATTAGGCAATTGCATCCCTGCCATATTAAACATTTCTTGTAAAGGTGGTACTGCCTTATACATCCCTGAAATAAAGTTGGAGGTCGAAGTTTTGCCGTCTTCTCCATTACCATTTTCCCAAACGGTAATTTTATCTATTTTAATATTTTTAATTGCTTCTGCTTGTGTTTTAACTAGCTCGGGTAATTTATCCGCTATCAATAATAACACTGCTTCTTTAGGATCATTTCCTGCAGCTTTCACAATACGATCTAACCCTTCTGCTTGTTTAGTTAAAATTTCATACATCCCTTTTGCTTCAGCTTCTTTTTTCATAAAAATTGCATCCGCCTCTCCTTTTGCAATTCGTCTAATTTGTTCTGCCTCTGCCTCTGCATCAATTTCAATTTTTTTCTTATCAATTTGTGCAGGGACAATGATATCTGCGCCTTGCTCTGCTTCTTTACGTTTTGCTCTAGCATCTTCAGCTATTTTCTCAGCTGCATAGGCTTCTTCTAATGCTTTTGCCGATTGTACTTTTTCTGAAGCATTAGCTATTCTCTCTGCTTCTGCTTCACGAGCTCTCCTATCTGCATCAGAATTAGCAACCTGAATCTTTGCTGTATTTTCACCTTCAACCGCTTTTGCATTTGCCGCAGCAACTTGAACTCTTTGGTCTTGAACAGCTTCTGCTTGTCCTATTGCCCCATCTCTATCTTTTTGAGCTACAGAAATAATAGCATCATTAATAGCTTTTGCTGCAGCTTCTTTTCCTAAGGCTTCGATATATCCAGACTCGTCATGTATATCTGTAATATTTACATTAATTAGTTTTAAACCTACTTTCTTCAATTCTGCTTCAACACTATGAGTAATATGTGATAAGAACTTATCTCTATCTGTATTAATTTCTTCAATATCCATGGATGCAACAACCAATCGTAGCTGACCAAAAATAATTTCTTGTGCTAATTCTTGAACAGCATCTAAGCTTAGTCCCAATAAACGTTCTGCTGCATTTTGCATTATAGTAGGTTCTGTAGAAATACCAATAGTAAATCTAGAAGGTACATTTACGCGAATATTTTGTTTACTCAATGCATTAATTAGATTTACTTCTATCGAAATCGGAGTTAAATCCAGAAACGAATAATCCTGAATTATAGGCCATATAAATGCCGCTCCTCCATGAATACATTTAGAAGAACTCTCCCCGCCAGTTTTTCCATAAACCACCAACACTTTATCAGAAGGACAACGCTTGTACCTTCTGAACATAGAGAACATAAAAACAACAAAAATTAATATAACTGCTGCTACTAAATATATACCAGTAACTCCAGCTTCAGCAAATAATGAAAATATATTCATTCGTATTTTATTTAAAATTTTTAGTTAGATAATTTTTCGACCAATAGTAATTCTGAGCCTATAATTTCAACAACTTTTACTATAGTAGAAGTTTTCAAAATTTCTTCAGAATCTGTTACTGCTTCTAATTCTCGTAAACTACCTTGTACTTTAATCTGAATTTTTCCTATACTCGACCGATTTGCTCCAATTGGTAAATATACTTCGCCAATTGCTCCAATAGCATTTTTAATTTTCAATGTACCAGATTCAGCCATTTTATGCATCCAGAAAAACAAAAGAGAGGTTAGCACCATCATTAGTAATCCTGCAAAAGAAGAAATAAAGATTGTAACAATAGTAGATAATTCGTTATCAACACATAAAATACCCGTCCAACCAAAAATGGTAAAAAAAGCAATTACATTTTTAAATGTGAAAAATTGAAAACCTACACCTCCATCATCTGCATCAATATCAGAAATATCTGCTTCCATATCCACATCACTAGCTCCAATAAAGGTCAAAGCAAAAATAATCAGGAATATAATAGAACCTAATATTGCTATAATCCAATATGCTTGCTCGAAGGTTGACATACCTTCAAAAAATTCGTTCATAGATTTCAGAATTAACAGGCATAAATCTACTAAAAAAAATCAAGATTTAGTCATGATAAGAATATTAGAGATGTTAATTTATGAATCCAATCTACATAAATAAGAAGAATAAAAAATGAAGTAATGTTAGATTTCAAACTCCTCTGTCACTAGATTAGACAATAATGAGAGACATAAAAAACATAGGTTTCATTTTTCATTTCTAAATCATTACACCAATCTATCCTGTTTATTTATATACTCCAATTAAAAGCGCATGATCTGATATGCTATAATATTCTTTTTTCAGAAAAACCGGTCTAATCGCTTTAGCACTCCATATTTGATCTATTTCGAATAAAGGAATACCATATGGCCATGTTGCTGTGAATCCTTTAGAAACCTTATGAAAACTATTCAGGCTATCTTTAAAATCACCAAAATGTACACTTTCATAAGGTGTATTAAAATCTCCTACAATAAAAGACGGATTATTTTTTATTGTGAATTCATAGATCGCATGTAATGCCGATTTTCTATTCATAAAAGGTACTGCATTAACATCTGCAACCAGTATTGATGTTTTTTGATTTGCAAGAGTAACAGTAATATAATTAAACTTAAAACTCTCGTCTTTACAATGATACCCGACATCATCTATCTCTCCTTTTACTGCTAGTACCATCCCTCCCTTCAGTTTTTGAATACTATATGATGGAAATGTATTTTTAAACCACATCACATCCTTATCGGTCAACTCTTCGGCTTCTACCAATGCTATAAAAGACGGTTTTTGTTCCTTTGTTTTTTTGATAATAATATCCATCGATCGTTCTCCCTTTCTTGCAATATTCCAAAACAATATACTCTTATCTTTATCAGAAAGTTCTGGTGGTGATTGTGTCTTATAGTAGGTAGCAAACCAATACAACGATACACATAAAAAACACCCGATTAAAGAGTACAATATCTTTTTCTCCCTAAAAAACAATACACATAGCACTAAATTTTTGATCAGTAGAAATAGCACAGGACATGCATAATATATAATATTGATAGGATATATAGTATCCTTAAGAATAAAGTGAATAAAAATGAGTATACCATAAAGTATAAGAAGAAGCTTTCTGTTCGAAATAGTATACCTGCGTTTCAATGTTTTTCGCAAAGGACTCATCCTTACTTTTTTGATTCGCTCGAAAATAGTTTTTTTTATCGAAGTAGGTTCAAGATGTAATAGACTTTCTAATACATAATCCAACTTAAACCTACTTCATTCAAAAAAAAATATTATTTTTCATTTTTCATTTCTAAATCCTTACATTAGTAATTCACACCTAATCAATTATTTAATATAAAATCTAATATATGGGTAAAGGAGATAAAAAAACACGTCGCGGTAAAATCATTATGGGAACGTATGGAAGATTAAGACGTCGTAAAAAATCAACTGCTATAACAGCAGTAGCAAAACCTAAATCAACCCCAAAACCTAAAACATCAGCTAAAACTGAGCCAGCACCAAAAGCTGAGCCAGCACCAAAAGCCGAGACAACACCAAAAGCCGAGACAACACCAAAAGCTGAGTCAAAACCAAAGGCCAAACCAGCTGCAAAGAAGACTACAAAGAAGAAGGCCGACGAAGAATCTGAATAACGTTTAAATCCGGATTAAAAATATTTTTGATATTGCATTACCCTAAAATCAATAGTATTGAATTTAGGGTTTGCTTTTTTTAAAGCCTTATATTCCTGTAAACTCCCTATAGATCGATTGGCAGCTCCCGATGGTGCGGTAAGAGATACTGTACTAATTATCCTGCCTTCTAAACTAAACCGATGTATTCTGGGAATATCGTTTGATACCAACTCTAACTTAAAATCATATGCTTTTAGGTGTTTTCTAAAAAAATATTCTGGGCCATTTTTACTATTGCCTCCAGTAAAAAGCAACGTATCTATTTGTGGGTATTGTTTTAAATATGATATGATATCCCTAAGCGTACTATTTTGCATTCCCAAATCTGATGCATCGATCTTTTCTCGCTCACAACTATGTACAATATCACAAACTCCTATTCCTCTAGAGGTTAAGAAATCTTTTCTTTGATCTATTGCTTTTTGAGTGGTCTCAAACTTTAAACTCAAATCAAATATGCTATCCAAAACAGGCCATAGCAAACCACTTATACTACCATAACAAAAATTAACATCTCCTTTTTTTAATTCTCCGGTAGTAAACCTTGGTGGTGGTAATGTTCCTACAATTAGTTTGGTAGCTCCTTTAGGGAAAAACGGTTCGTATGGGTGCGTATGTAGAAACAAATGAATTACGAATTATGGATTAATGAATCACGAAGGTAGTAGTATTATTTAAAAAGTAAAAGAGGAAGTTGATCCCGATATTCAAACACTTATAACCTCTCGACTATCGACTTCAAAAAAAGCTATTATTTTTTTCTCAGTCCCGAAAAATGAAACTGGCGCGCTTTAATATTGCATTGGGAATATGATTAAAAAACCAAATCAGTCACTACAAAATTACTTTTATGAAAAACACTCTTATTTTTTTAATTGTTTTTTCTATTGGTTTATGTGCCAAAGCGCAAACTAATATAGAAGAAACACCTTATAGTTTACCGAATATCGTGCCTGCGGCTCCCGATGTTCATAATTTTCAGAAATATGGAGATGTTCCGGTGGGATACTATACAGGTATTCCGCAAATCAATATTCCATTGTATGAAATCACCACCAGAACAGGAGTATCTGTTCCTATTAGTTTAAAGTATCATGCGGGAGGAATCAAAGTAGATGAAAAAGCTTCACGTACAGGTTTAGGGTGGAGTTTACAAGCAGAAGGAATGATTTCTAGAACCGTAAGTGGATTACTTGATTTTACAGGAACCTTTACCAAACCTAATCTAAATACATTTAACCCCAATGACTCGGCTAACAATTATAGTGATTATCTGTATGCAAATTCTGTTATAAAAGGCGAATCTGATAGTCAACCGGATATCTACTCCTATACTTTTTTAAATACATCGGGTAAGTTTGTTTTTGACAAAGACAAAAACCTTCATTTAATTCCCCAGAAGGCCATAAAGATTACTCCTAATGAAAGCATAAATACATTTCAAATTACAGATGAGAATGGTACTGTTTTTACTTTTGATCAAATAGATCAATCTTATGTTACCTCTACTTGTCCTGCATCTCTAGGTGTTATTGAGAATCAATTTAACTCAAGTTGGAAATTACGTAAAATACGAACTACTGATGGTGAAGAAATTAATTTTACATATCGAACATTTCAGTACCAATATATGTACTCCAGGGAATTTACCAAATATATAAAAGATATAAATCAATTTGGATGCCCTAACAAAGCAGATAAAGGCTGTCAGAAAACCATACATCATACAGAAGCTGTATTAGAGAAGATTTCTTTTAGTAATGGGACCGTAGATTTTATATACTCAGACGATACCAATTACCCTATTGCAGGTAGTAACATAAGAAAAGACCTTCCAGGAAATCATGCCCTACGTAAAGTAATCATAAAGGATTTTTTAGGAAATGAGGCAAAAAGTTTTGAATTACAATATGATTATTTTAAAGCACAAAATAGTTCTACAAATGCAGATGACTACCGTCTAAAACTCATAGCGCTTGAAGAAATAAATGCTGATAAAAAACATCAGTTTTTGTATAATGAGAGTATAAAACTACCCAGACGTTTTAGTAATTCACAAGATTATTGGGGATATTATAATGGACAAGGTAGTCAACCTTTATACCCTACTACATTTTATGGAGGACAACTTCTGCTAGGAGGTGATCGTGAGGTCTATCCTGAATATGCAAAAGCTGGCGCACTACGACGTATTGTATATCCTACAGGGGGGTATTCTGAATTTGAATATGAATCCAATCAATATTTTTCATCCACAGGAAAAAATGAATATAACATAGGTAGTACTCTAATTGCTTGGGCGAATGGTTCTAATTATAATTCAAGTCAGAATTTTCCTTTTACCATTCTGGAAAAGTATGAAGGAATCAAACTTAAGGTAGACAATACATGCGAAAATACAGAAACTGTATTCGATGATGCCTGTTCCTTTAAAGTCTTTAACAGTAATAATGAACAGGTTTCTTTTATAAGAGAGGCTGGAGAATACAATTTTGGATTGGATCCCGGTAGTTATACTATAAGATTCGAGTATTTGGGAGATACCTGTAATTGTAAAGCAACCATGAGTTGGGTAGAAAATGAGATTGTAGGGGCAAATACAAACGTCCTGGCTGGTGGACTTCGTATTAAAAAGCTAAAAAATTATGATGGTATTAAAACAGAAGAAACTCAATATGCATATACTCAGGAAAACTCCACTCGATCCAGCGGTATTATCCAGGGGAAACCTATATTTTCTTATGTGATTACAGAACCTAATCCCGATGCAACTTTAGGAGCTTGTACTTACCTATCTATACATTATTCTTCTATCTATCCTATAGCCACTGCTTCAGGAAATTCTGTAGGGTATACCACAGTAACCACGAGTAAGCATAATAACAATGAGAACGGTAAAACGGTATATACATTTACCAATGATAGTGACATTATAAACTCTGGACTACAAACCCCTACTCCTATTACTTCCTTCGACTGGAAACGAGGGTTGTTACTCAGTACTACAATGTATGACCATACAAATACTAAAGTATATGAAGAAATTAAGGAGTACGACTTTGACTATAGTTTTATCAATAATTCATCAGAGAGCTATCGATTTGATAGTGTAATCAGTGGGTTATCTATTATAGGAGGAAGAATCCCCGGATCTCCTCCTAATGGTCCCAATACCCAATTTAGTTGGTCTACATATCATATTACAAGTTCTTGGGTAAAACCAATTACGACTACAAAAAACTATTTTTCCCCAGCAAACTATACACAACGTGATCGCTATTATTATGATAACATAAATCATTTACAGCTAACCCGTGTAGAGACAGAAGGTAGTGATAACAATAAAGTGGTACAAAAAACAATATATCCTCTTGATATTACAAACCCTACACAAGCAGAACAAAAACTTATCGATCAACATCGATTAACAGAGCCTATTCGTGTAGAAACCACAAAAGGTAGTTCAAAAACAGTGATTCAAACCCTTTATAATGACAACAAGTGGCCCGGCTTGGTGCTTCCTGAATATATACAAAGTAAAAAAAATAATAATGTTCCTGAGAATCGGATTGTATACTACAAATATGATGATAAAGGAAATCCATTAGAAGTATCGCAAGCAAATGGTACTCACATCATCTATATCTGGGGATATAATGATACCTACCCTATAGCCAAGATCGAAAATACGACCTATACCGATATGCCGACAGCTATTGTTGATCTTATCAACCAGATCAAAACGGCAAGTACTACTGAAAATTCTGAAGCTGCTGAAACTTCAATCAGGGAATTGTTTGATCAACTAAGGGAACATCCCTATTTCAAAGCTGCACAGGTAGCATCTTATACCTATGATCCGTTGATTGGTATTACCAGTATCACTGATCCTAAAGGATATCTGATGACGTATCATTATGATGCTTTTAACCGATTAGAATTTATAAAGAATGCAGAAGGAAATCTAGTTTCTGAAAACAAGTATAACTACAAAAACTAAGGATGATGACCACAAAACAGATATATATATGTACAATAGCAATGTTTATAGGATTTATAGGCGTCGCACAATTCGGAGGTGGAGATGGATTATTGTTCCGTGATGCCGATGCCGATGGTTATGGAAATCCAAATCTTACAATTTTTGATGATGGGGGTAACCATCCTGGGTATGTAACTAATGGGGATGACTGTAATGACAGCGATCCACTTATTAATCCCAATAAAGCGTGGTATATAGACAATGACGGGGATGGTTGGGGTAGTAACTCGGTCGCTAAAAGACAATGCTATAAGCCTTCGGGCAATTATGTAGATAAAAGTGGGGATTGTAACGACAGTAATGCTTCAATACGACCAAGAACCTTTTATCGTGATAATGATGGTGACGGGTATGGAGTGAGTAGTGGAGTTATTACCAGTTGTAGTTCTGCAAGTAATCCACCTTCAGGATATGCCAATAATCCTGATGATTGTAATGATACTAATGGAAGCCTACATCCTAATACAAGATGGTCATATGATGGCGATGGCGATGGTTGGGGAGGTAATGATATCTATTACATTGGTTGTTCAAGACCTAATGAACCTAAATACGCCGAATACATCCTACAAGGAGGAGATTGTAATGACGGGAATGCAGCGATACATCCTAATACGGTTTGGTATAAGAATAGCGATGGAGATGGTTTTGCCAGCGATAAAAAAATCCAATGTACTAACCCCGGAAGTGGATATAGCTTAACGGTAAAACCATTAGGAGATTGTAATGACAATAACGCTTCAATACATCCTAATACCGTTTGGTATAAGAATAGTGATGGGGATGGTTTTGCTAGCAATAAGAAAACCCAATGTACTAACCCTGGTAGTGGATATAGCTTAACAGTAAGGCCACTGGGTGATTGCAATGATAATGACGCTTCAATTCATCCCAATACGATTTGGTATGCTGATAGTGATGGAGATACCTGGGGGGATAAAAACATAACCAAACAACAATGTACACAACCATCTGGATATGTAACCAATGACGATGATTATGATGATACTACCATAAATATAACCAATATTCAGCCACAGTATTTTTATAATGATGCCGATAATGATGGATTTGGTGACCCCAATGATGGAGTGTATTACAGTGTGCAACCTTCGGGGTATATCTTAAATAATCAGGATAGATGCCCTGGAGTTTATGGAGAACGACTGGGATGTATAATAACTCCTCACCTGTTAACCTTATCTGATGAAAATTATGTATTTACCAGGGTATATCAAGAAGAAATGTCATCACCCAGCCAAATCAAATATAATAAAGAGGTTATCGAAAGTGTTACCTATTTTGATGGATTAGGAAGGCCCTTACAGCAACGTTCTATAGCTGTATCACCAGATGAAAACGATATTGTAACTCATGTAGCATATGATGATTATGGTCGACAAGACAAACAATACCTGCCTTTTGAAACTAATACTACGGTGGGGAGTTATAAAGATGTAAATGTAAATGCTGATATCAACTCGTATTATAAAACTACCTATGCAGATGATTTTGTCGGAATAGATGCTAATCATAATGATTTTAATGCGTATTCACATAGTATTTTTGAGAAGTCACCTCTTAATAGGGTGCTAGAACAGGGAGCCCCAGGTACAGCCTGGAAAGCAGATCGTACTAGTGATACAGATCATACGATCAAATTTGATTGGAGTACCAATGTAGCAGATGAAGTAGTGTATTTTAGAGTAAACTTCGCAAATCCAGGAAATACAGAAGACCCTAATCTGGTACAGGATGGTTTTTATACTCCCAATAAGTTGTATATCACCATTACCAAAGATGAAAACTGGACTTCTGCAGATGGGAATCTACATACTACCAAAGAGTACAAGGATAAACAAGGTAGAATTGTCTTAAAAAGAACCTTTGCTTCAACAGGCTCAGCAACAGGGGCATCGAGTGCAGTCGAGGCGCATGATACGTATTATGTATATGATGATTTCGGGAATCTATCATACGTTATCCCACCTAAGGTAACTACAAATGATGATGTATCAGATATTGAGCTTTCAGAATTATGCTATCAATACCGATATGATAATCGCAATAGGCTTATCGAGAAGAAAATCCCTGGTAAGGATTGGGAGTATATTGTGTATAATAAACTAGACCAGCCTATTCTTACTCAGGATGCCAGTTTAAGACAAGAGAATTCTGGTAAACCCTGGGATCAATGGCTATTTACCAAATATGATGCGTTTGGAAGAGTAGTATATACAGGATCAATAATCAACGGAAGTACCAGAAAGGTATTACAGGGCAGAGCTAATGCTTCGACTGATCCACTTTACGAAGCTAGAATTACTGCTCCTATAGCTATTGCAGGAACATCATCATATTATAGTTTGAATACGTATCCAAACAGGGGATTATATAAAGTATATACGATCAATTATTATGATGATTATACTTTTGATATTGCAGGATTGAACGACCCAGGAACGGTATATGCCGAAACTACCTCTGATCGAACCAAAACACTACCTACGGGAAGCAAAGTACGGGTGTTAGAAACTAACGATTGGATTACCACGGTTACTTATTATGATAAAAAAGCAAGGTCTATCTATATAGCCAGTAAAAATGAATATCTTAATACCACTGATATTGTAGAAACCAAACTGGATTTTGTAGGTAAGGTAGAAGAAACTACTACTAGACACAAGAAAGGCAATAATGCTGAAATTGTTACTGTAGATCGTTTTGAATACGATCATGTTGGTAGATTAACAAAACAAACTCAAACTATAGGAAATCAGGAAGAAACTATTGTTGAAAATACTTACGATGCTTTAGGGCAATTAGAACGTAAAGAAACAGGAGGGGGATTACAAGAGGTTGATTATACCTATAATGTACGTGGTTGGCTTACTAAGATCAATGATCCCGATATAGCTCTAGGCAACAAGCTCTTTGCTTTTGGGATTAATTACAACACCACTACAGAAAACCTGGGAGCAACGGCTTTGTATAATGGTAACATTAGTGAAACCACCTGGAAAACAGCAAATGACAATACCAAAAGAGGATATGGATACCAATATGATGCCCTTAACCGGCTAACAAGTGCGATAAATACAGATGCTAATAGCTTGGCAGGAGTATCTTATGATAAGAATGGTAATATTACATCTCTAAAACGTAAAGGTTCTGCTTTTGATTTGCTTACTTATAACTACAGCCATAACGAAGTAGGGAATACATTATTAAAAGTTACCGATGCGGGAGATAAAACCAAGGGGTTTATCGATAGCAACACAACCGGTGATGATTATGCCTATGATGCCAATGGTAATATGATTTTGGATCAAAACAAGGGGATTACCAGCATTACTTATAATCATTTAAATCTCCCTAAAACAGTAACTGTAATTAATACTTCGCATACCGGAAATATTACCTATATTTACGACGCCACTGGGGTAAAATTAAAAAAGATTACCACAGAGGGAAGTTCATCAATAACAGAATATGCCAGTAATTATGTGTATAAGAATGGTGTGTTAGAATTCTTTAACCATGCGGAAGGAATCGTAGAACATGAAGCCGATGGATATAAGTATGTCTATCAGTTTAAAGACCATTTAGGGAATATCAGACTCTCATACAAAGATGCGGATAAAAATGGTACTATAACGCAAAGTGAAATTGTACAGGAGAAGAACTACTACCCCTTTGGGATGACTCATTCTGGATATAATACTACACTACGAGGGAGAAATCATAATTATGGTTTTGTAGGGAAAGAAGAGCAGGAAGAACTAGGGTTGGATTGGATGGATTATGGAGCTAGGAATTATGATGCATCTTTAGGGCGTTGGATGAATATTGATCCTTTAGCAGAAGTTTATTATGGAATGAATCCTTATGGTTATGTTTTTAATAATCCTGTACAGCTTTTTGACCCTGATGGGATGCGTGTTAAATATGTTAGACAGGAAGGACAAAGTCGTAAGGAATTTAGACAAGCTAGAAGGGAATTCAAACGTACAAACAGAAGGTTAAGCAGAGATTCTAAGACTCATAAACAGAATTTTAAAACGCTTAAAAAATCTAAAAACACCCACTCTATAAGTTTTAATCGCGGTAAAGGTTCAAGTGTTGAACGAGTTGGAGCTAAGAATAGAGAAACAGGGAATGATACTAATGTCAATATAGATTTAAATCAAGAATCAGATGGAGATCAAGGGAATGAATTTGTTATAGCCCATGAGTTATCTCATGTAGTTGATGATGATAATGGTTCAAGTAGCCCTATTGAAGCTGATATAAACATACTTAACGATAGCCCTAGAGCAATTACTCAAAAATCATTGGACGCAAGCAATCAAAATAAAGAAATTAACGAATCTAATGCTTCACATGTAGAAAATATAATAAGAGGAGAGGTTAGTAATTCTAGAGGAGTTAAAATACCTTTAAGAGCAACATATACTATAGGAGTTGAGTCTTTTAACTTCGGACAGTATGATATAAAGTCCAAAGTTATTAATGTAATAAAAAAGAATTATGATTATTATAAAAAATCTAAGAGTAAAACTGATAAAAAATAGGTTTTTGGTTTTGTTAATTATTCTGATTTCTTGTGCTTCTTCTAAAAAAGAGGTTATTAAAAAAATGAAATCAGATTGTTATGTGACAAAGGCTGACTCTTATAAGCTTCCAAAAGAAATTAACGAATCTACAACTAGTTTAGTTAAAAGTTTTTCTAATTCCAATTATGAATTACAAATACTACATATAAAAGTAATTCAAGGATATGATTATAAGGTTAATAGTAGAATAATTTATTTTAAGAATGACAAGTTTTTTATAAAGGATGATAAAGGAGATGTAAAAGAAATTAGTAACCTTAAATTTGAAATAGTCTCTGAAAAACTAGATCAAATAGACAAACAGAATTTTATAGCTGTTTGTGATAACAATAGTTCGTCTAAAGAAATAAACCAGTTTTATCTTAAACAAAAAGATAAAATTACGTTTAGTTTTATTTTTACAGGAAAAGGATTAAATCAAATTGATACTGATTTATCAAAAAATGAAGTATCATTTATTAAACTTTTTACGCAAGATTAATAATATTTAAAAAAGTAACATAGGTAATGTCCCAAACTGGTGCTTTTGAGAAAAAGCATGTTTTTAAAACTGATTACCCCTGCTGCTCCTAGCGTGTAATTGATCGCCCCGCTCCCGCTAGCGTCTCGCTAGTGGCGTCAAAGATTGGTGGGTAAGAATACAAAAATTAGAAAAACCAGTTACAATAATGTAACTGGTTTTTATTAGAATTACAATATTCTAGTTTCATTTTTTGAAACTGTACTATTATATTTTAGCAAGATGAGCAGGAATTATAAACTTTATAATACATCTGGATTATATTTTGTTAGCTTCGCTATGGTGTATTGTAAATATAGTAGTGTAAAAAATTATTAGGATAACTATAATACAGTGTAGAGATTGATATTTTTTGCGTTATCTAAACTGTAGTGCCACTAGCGAGACGCTAGCGGGAGCGAGGAAAATGGAATGTCAAGTATTACCGTTGTAGGTATTGTTATTAATGAAGCAGCTGCAGCTAAAGCAGCAACAGAATATATAAAAGCCGGATATAATATAAATACTAAAACTGTTAATGGATCAACTCTGTTAACAAGAACAAAAACACTTAAGAAATAATGGATAATTTATATAGATATGAACGAATTATTAAAAAATTCGAGGAGCTTTATGGAGATTTAGAAAACCTAAAGACAAATAATGATAATTTGCATACAAGAGTCTTCTATACAGATATAAAGTTATTTAGAAATAATCATGGGTTTAAGTTACTATCTATGGAATTACCTGTTTTAGAATGTCAATTAGACAACGGTAATTATGTTTTAGCCACAACTAACTCATTATTTAGTATTTATGACAATATTAAATATGAAATGAAGTATTCTGACTTTTCTAAAAATGATAAGAAATATTTTTCTAAAAATGGCCAAATAGCAGAAGGAAAAACAAGAGTTTTTAAGTACTACCTAAAGGATGGGAATGAATTTTTGTATGAAATAGATTCTTTGTATCCTGCGGATATTGTACATAATAGACTTGTTTTAAGTATGCAATTTGGAAAATATGATTCCCCCACTGCTCCTAGCGTGTAATTGATCGCTCCCGCTATGCCTCTTGGCTAGTGGCGATGATGAGTGAGCGATATGAGTAAGAAATAAATTATACTAAATCCACAGCATTAGTATTGTGGATTTTTTTGATATTTTGTAATACAAAATATCAAAAAATTAGAGGTTTAAGATCTAAGTATATATTATATAAAAAAGACCAGATAGCACTATTCTATATATTACTTTTGTACTAATAATAACCTCTTGTTACGATAAATCAAAAAATATCGTTAACCAATTATAAAATAATGAGATGACAAAGAAATGTAATCCAGTTGTTTATTTTGAAATCCCAGTTACAGATATTGATAGGGCTATTAGTTTTTACAAATCTGTATTTAACTTCACTTTTGAAAAAGAAATTATTGATAAAAATGAAATGGCTTTGTTTCCATTTGTAGAAGAAAACATCGGAATTTCGGGAGCATTAGCAAAAGGAGAAATCTACAAACCAACACATAACGGAGTTGTAATTTATTTCAATACAGAAAACATAGACAAGACCTTAAAAATTGCAATTGAAAGTGGTGGACAAATGTTGTATCCAAAAACATCAAATGGAGACCTGGGTTTTGTTGCAGAATTTGAAGATAGTGAAGGAAATAGAATTGCTTTACATCAACCATTAAATTGATATGAAAAAAAACAATTTGATCGCTTGGATATGATAGCACAGAAATGCTTTCTGTGCTGGGTACGAGTAATAATTCAAAGAATATAGGAATAAAAACTCAAATCCTTCCTCTACTCTAACACTTCACTGTCTAAAACTGGAAATAAATAAAAGGTTGAAAATCGGCTGCATAAGTTTGGTAGCAGACAATTGCTACAGCTATCACCACTACAGCTTTAATAACCATATTGCTTTTAATAAATGCGTTTTCTATCCAACCTTTGGTGCGATACGGTAACCAGTGGGTAACATATCCCAAAAGCATAACAATAAATACAATACGATACTCCCACAATACAGCCAGGGCATTCTGCCAATCCATATTAGTGATCACTTGCTGATAAAAGCGATCAATATGATCCATACTGTTTCCTCTAAAATAGATACGGGTAAAGGTAATAAACACAAAAGTCAGTGCAATTCTCCATAGCAAGACATACCAGGCCTTAGATTCTGCGTACGGGCTTATTTTACGCCAATATTTGTATGCTACAATTCCGATACCATTAAGTCCGCCCCAGATCACAAATTTCCATGAGGCACCATGCCATAATCCACCGACCAACATGGTAATCATAATATTAACATTTCTATTAAAATGCCAGGCCAATCTGGGTGAGAACAATGTAATAATAAGCATAGCACCAATTCCCGAAGCAGCCAACAGCGCTATCGAATAATCAGATATCGCAAAAACTCCTAAAAATGTAAAAATCAGTATAAATGTGTAGGAAAAAATAGAGCCATTACGATTACCTCCAATAGGTATATATAAATAATCTTTAAGCCAGCTGGATAGCGAAATATGCCAACGTCTCCAGAAATCGCCACAGTGAATCGCTTTATACGGTGAATTAAAATTAACCGGTAGTTTATAGCCCATAAGCAGTGCCAACCCAATAGCAATATCGGTATACCCAGAAAAATCACCATAGATTTGTAGTGAATATCCAAACATCGCCATGATATTGGTAAAACCAGAAAACATCTCGGGAACATCAAATACCCGATCCATAAAATTGGCTGCAATATAATCGGCAAATAACATTTTTTTGATCAAGCCCTTTAAAATCATAAAAGTTGCCTGGCCAAATTCTTTTTTGGTAATCGTAATTTCTTTTCTGATCTGAGGGACAAAATCAGCAGCCCGTACTATTGGCCCAGCAACCAACTGCGGGAAAAAACTAACAAAAAATCCAAAATCAATAATAGATGTTAAAGGTTTGATTTGTTTTCTATAAATATCTACACTGTAACTAATCGTTTGAAATGTGTAAAAAGAAATCCCTACAGGAAGAATAATCTTATCTACTGTAAAGTAATCCACCCCGCTCCAGGTATTAGTCCATTGCGCTAGGTAATTAATAACTTCGTAATCGGTCTGAAAAAGGAAATTATATGATTCTGTAAAGAAATAAGCATACTTAAAATAACAAAGTGTTCCCAGGTTAATAATCACACTTATAGCAACCAATGTTTTTTGAAGTAGCACCGATCTACTTTTATAAATAGCTCTACCTAAAAAGAAATCATTGACCGTACTAAATAGTAAAATACCTATAAAAAGACCACTGGTTTTATAATAAAAAAGTAGACTTATAGCAAAGAGATAAGCGCTTCGCAGATTTTTTTTGCTATACACTATAGCATAAATAAAATATATTACTGCAAAGAAAATCCAGAAGTTCGCTTGTGTAAAGATCAACGGAAAATCTTCTGAAAAAGAAAATATGTCAATAAGTCTATTCATTAATTACCTGATTCAAAATAGAGTTTGGCTCTAATTGCAATTCGTTTTCCCATGAATGCGCTAGTGCCTGTAACAAAAGATCTGCTTTTATACGATATCCCATAACCGTAAAATGAATACGATCTCTAGGCATTAGTTTATTTGCATACCAATCTTTTGAAGAATTAAAACCTCCCATAATTTCATAAAAATCCCAAACTGCCATTTTTTGCTCTTTTGCCACTTCATAGATAATCTTTTGAGCAATTCTGGTTCTTGGGTTTGGAAATTTCTTTTTATAATACGAATCATTAGGTACAGTAAGTAATACAGCACAATCGGGATTAGCCTTTTGTATTAATTTGATTAAATCTGTATAGTATGCTTTATATGCGTCTGGATTAAAATCGGGGTGATATGCATCATTGGTACCAATAGATACTATAAATAAATCTGGTTTGTAGAGCAATAACTGATCATCAAAAAAGCGACATCTTTTATAATACGAAAAACTACCTCCATTTACCCCAATAGAAGTATATTGAATTCCATTATTATCGTTCATCAATTCGATACCCATCATCAAAAACTCGGCTTTTTCTTCATCTTTAATTTTGCGAATACAAAACTCAATTTCTTCAACACTTTTATGTAATGTATATTCTATAAAATGTGCCTCTTTATTTTCTGTAATTGCTGATACTAGCGAATCTTGTTTGAAAGATATTTCATAGTCATCACTCCAATTATCATAAAAAATTCTGATTTTATTAAAATCATACATCTTTTCATGATAATTATTTCCATTCGCTATTATTTTCACATTGGATATACTGTCTTTAAAAACGGCTGTTAC
Source organism: Aquimarina spinulae (assembly GCF_943373825.1). Classification (NCBI taxonomy): domain Bacteria; kingdom Pseudomonadati; phylum Bacteroidota; class Flavobacteriia; order Flavobacteriales; family Flavobacteriaceae; genus Aquimarina; species Aquimarina spinulae. Next base: position 888,590 of record NZ_CALSBP010000002.1, read on the forward strand.
TCCCGATAATCCCCAGGCTACACTATCTTTTCGAACCGAACATCGATATCCTTTCCATTCGCCATCATACTTTACTCTATAATTACCAGGATTATTCGTTTTGGCAATACTAAACGGATAAATAAACCCTCGTTGTCCTTTTGCAGTGGGGCTCATCATCTGAAGGTATGATCGCAGACGATTCGAATAAATATCTGCTTGTATATGAGATCCCCCGATATGAAAAACGTGCAAATCTTCTTTTCCACCTTTTGCAATGGTGTCTAATTTGCGGAAAAGTGTTTTAAATGCCGGTGAATTTTCTGCCATTTTTATGGTATTGGCTTTCCAATTCACAAAAGGGTATTTATTTTGTATGGTATCTATAACATAGGTTTGTGCCATCAAGGGCAATGTTAAAAGCCATACATAAAAGAATAATTTGTTACGTGTCATCATGGTTATTAGGTTCTTTGAGGTCAAGGTATAGGGCTGTAAAAAATAGTTCTGAAATTATTTTGGTTCCTTTCCAGGTAAAATGCATATAATCTTTGGCAGTTAATTTTTCGTCTACCCATAATTTCATTGCTCCTTTTCCCCCCATAGCATCATACATACTCCAGTAGGCTACATTATTTTCCAGGCAAGTTTTCATTAATTCAGCATTAAGATACGGCAATAATGGGTAGGTTTCCATTTTACCGTTTACCGGAAGACACATATCTGTTGGTCCTATAAATAAAACGTTGGTATTTTTTGCTCGTCTTCTAATCCAATTTATTTGTCTGGCAATTCGTTTAGTATACTTGGTTACATCGGTAGAATCTTTGAGATATGGCATCGTATTACCCCCATATTGCATAATAACAATTTTGGGTCTTAATTGCCTCATCATCTGGCTATAGATAGTCGCATTAGAGCTTGTAAAAACAGTTCCCGAAGCACCACGCATCGCTACATTATCAATTTGCACTCTAGATCCTCCATCCAACGTTAATCCATAAAAATCTGCGCTCACCTTGCCTTCCAGTTCAATTTTAAGATCTGTAGGTGCAGTCGCTGTTCTTATTTTATATTGATGGTATTTACCATCTGCAATCAAATCGTCTTGCTGAATTAAAACTCCACCATTATATACCGATACTTTGATCGGAAAGTTACAATTACCATAATGCAAACCAATATTGGTAAAATACCTGAATTTTGCATATGCTTTCTTAGACTTCCCTATTTTTACAGAAGCTTTGATGATTGGTAAAGAATCAACCATAGTACTATCCGGAAGCTCTTTTTGATATGCTGTAAAACGAGAAGCAGAAAGATATGCACCATATTTTCGCTGTGAAAACTTTTTTTGGGTTGGATCAAAAAGTGCATAACGTTGCCAATTTTCGCTTGGTTCTATAATAGCACTTATTTGATTATACACAGGTAACACAGGAAGAAACCCGGGACCGCTACCCCCATACATCCCCTGAAGCCTGTTACGAAGATATCCTGTAATACGATCTCCTTCGATCTGAGAATCACCATAATGTATAATTCTACACGATCTGGAAGATAGTTTTTCTCTCAACTCATCTGCAAAATCGGGGTTACTCTCGGGATATTTGATCCTAACAATGCGAGTTGTATCAATTTTTGAGAAGTCAGGAAGCTTTTTGATTTCCTCTGTTAAGGCAATATCTTTTTTACTTTCATCGGTTTCGATATCCAGAGGAGTTACAATCTGAGTAACCTCTAGAATATCTTGCCTTGTAAGTGATGAGTCTTTTTCTAATCCCAAAAATGTAGTATATGTAGGGTATTTAACCGAAACCCCTTCATACGAGAACCCATCATCTTGTGTTTGAGTTTTTTGAACTCCTCCTTTTTGACTTAAAAACATAAGTCCAAATAATACTCCTAATACGAATAGGATAAATAATGATATTTGAATAGGCCTGATTCTCAATGTTTCCCGGGGATATTTCTACTTTTTAGTAAAAATAGAAAGATTTTAGAAACTACCAAGGTGATAGATATATAAAGATGATTCTAATTGTATACATTTATGACAATAAAACGTTAAGAAAACTAAATATCTTATAATTTTCTATAATTACTTCAGCATGAAGAGCAGACATCTTGTTTACATCATTCTATTTTTTTCAAATCAATTTATCTGTGCACAGTATGAAATTTCTGGTCAGCTATCAAATTATAATGAGCTTTGGCATGATAAAATTTATATGGCGTACATAGAACCAGGCGAAAACCACAATATTGCATCTTCCCGTCAAATTATTAATTCTACAACACTTGATACGTATGGGAATTTTGTTTTCAAAGGAAATAATTTACCACCAGAAAACAGTTTTGTAAGAATTTACCTGGTAGAAAGCGAAGAAATTGATGTAATGTTATCTCGTAAACCTAAAAATCATATTTTACTTATTCTTAACGACAAATCAAAAATACATATAGAATCTTCAGATTTTAGTTCTAACCCTCTTGATTATATAATCACAGGGGATTTTGAGAAACAAAATAATAAAATAAAAGAGCTAGAATTATCGCTCTACAATATAAATAACCAAGATTCTAATCCTTATCTAAAATCAGAAAAAGGGAAAAAGTTAATTGCAAAAAAAAGAAAACACATTATTAAAGAATTCTGTAAATCAAACACGTATCCGCTTGTAAACATATTTGCCGTTCAAAAATTAAATATTGAAAAAGATTACACAAATGATTCCGATTTTTACAAAGAGCTTCTTTATAAGTTAAAGAAAAGTAATAAAGAAACATTTGCCTATGTTGAGGCATTTAGTAAAAAAATAGATGTAATTGGATATAAGACTAATAAGGCCGAACACAAAGCTGATAAATACAACTTTTCTCTATTTAAGGATATTGCGATTATTCTCCTTTTCTTATTCGTAATTATCTTAATTATTTACATTTTTAGTCTGAAAAAGAAAATTGCCTCAATATCACCGACCCATATTCAACCCAAAAAATATGAGTTTACAGATTATAATCAATTAATTAAATCACTCACCAGGCGCGAAAAAGAAATATTAGAACTTATCATCCAAGATTATCAAAATAAGGAAATTGCCATCCAACTTCATTTAGAAGTTTCTACTATTAAATCTCACCTATCAAAGATGTACACCAAACTTAATGTTAAAAATAGAAATGAACTTAAAACAATATTAGCCTCTTAATTAGAGAAGATAACTAGTCCTTTTTTCATACTGGTATTAGTTCTTTTTTAGTCTTATTTAAATGTTTGAGCTCTGGGTGAAGCTATACTTTTGTTTCAACTTCAAAAAATAAGATTAATGAAAAAAATCACAATTCTTTTTAGCTTCATTATCACACTAAGCTTAAGTTGTACTAATGATAGCGCTAAAACTTTGCCCCAAGACACTAGCATAACCTCCCCAAGAAAGGCTATCGAAATCTCATTAAAAGACATTTATAACAAGCCAGATCTTGTAATACCTACAATTGCATCTCTTAAAGGAGAAGTTATAATTTTAGATTTTTGGGCTACCTGGTGTAGCCCATGCATCGCAGAATTCCCTAAGAACAATGTATTATACAATAAATACAAAGACAAAGGAGTAAACATCATTGCCATTACAAATGATCCAAAAGAAAAATTAGAGAATTTTCTAAAAAATGTTGATCTTGATTTTTGGATTGCTAGAATAGAGGACAAACAAACCCTTAAGGATTATGAGATTCAATCTTTCCCTAGTATTGTAATTATCAACAAAAAGGGTGAAATCGTTCATCGAGGCAGACGCATTACTGAAGAATTAATAGAAGAGGTTTTAACAACAGACACCATTGCTCTTAAAAAACTAACAGAACCAAAAATGAACAATGACTCTAAATTGTCGGGAATATCATTTGCTGGTGGTTTTTATCCAGGTGAAGATCCTGTTTATATTGATTTAATAAAAAATATAAATGCAAACAAAACTGAAGCATCCCGTAAATTAGTCGACAAAGCAAATATTAGAAGTTTTGTAATACGCAAATCACCATATCAAAAAAGTAATATTGCTGGCTATAGCTCAAGGAATAGTTCTGTCGGAATTACGATTATAGGTAATGAGTTAACCAATATTTTCAAAATAATTAATAATATTCCTTCAGAAATTCGAATACAAAATAAATCCAAGGACACTTTTGCTTATGACATCATATATTCTAAAAATGAAAAAGGAAATGATGTAAAAAAAGCATTTAAAGAAATACACGAAGAGTTATTGAGTTATTTAGATATCAAATTTAAAAATGTTGAAAATGAACATTTAGTAAACAAATTAACGGCTACTCTTCCCAATCAATATATTATCACAAAAGATGAATTAGAAGAAGGAACCTCAACACTTTACACTCCTATTCAACGACTCTTACCACTTTTTGAAAACACATCTAAAGAGTTTTTCACTTCTGACATTGACTTAAAAGACAAATTAGTCTACACCTACGGTATAAAATTAAACGAAATCAAAAAAGTTACCGATCCCATACACGAAATTAAACTACTTCTTCAAGAAAAAGGAATTATAATAACAAAGGAAAAAGAGCATATTGAAACTTTTGAGATTATCGATTCGCAATAATTCATTTTTTTCTTCAAAAGAAAATTTTAAGAGAGCTTTCAAAAAGCAACTCGTAACACACTAGCCCCATTAGATTTTATAACCTCACAGGTTTTGAAAACCTGTGAGGTTATATATTTTTATATTACAATCTAGAGTATGTCTAAAGAGAAGAAGCTAATTTCTTTACATCATTTACTACTCCCTGATATTTACTTCGATTGGGTTTTGACATGTGTCGAGATTCTGTCAAAATTTCGGATAGAATTTCTTTAGCTTCTTCATTTTTTCCTTTTTCTACCAAAAACTGAGCAAATATATATCGTTCCTGATAATTAGAATATCGTTGATCAATCTGTCTCAAATTATCTTCTGCTTTTTCAGACTGTCCTATTTCTTCTAATGCCAAACCATATAAAAACTGACTTCTAGATCCTTTAAAATCAGGTTTAGCATTTATCTTCTCGGCACAAAAGATAACTTTATCATAGTTTTTGATTTGATAATACCCTTCGATCAATTTTTTGATGACACCTGTATCTTTATCATAATTAGTACTAAGTGCCACTTCGTATTCGTTTATAGCATTAGTATAATCTTTTATTTCTAATAAAGCATCTGCCAAATTCACTCGATTCTGAAATGTATCAGCAAATTCTAATTGTTTTTGTAAATCATCAATCTTCTTGGTAGGATTAATCACGTTCACAATTTCATTCTGAACCACATCCAAATCTTTCTTACTAAATACCTGAGTCAAAAGGTAGATAACACTCCCCAATACTGGTAAAAATATAATTACAAAAAACCAATAGTAATTGTTTTTATTCTTGATAGCATGGTAAATACAAAAGCCTTGTAAGGCAATAATTAAAAAATATGGCATGATGTAAAAATAGACAAAACTATTTAAGCATGATCACCAAATCATCTGCATTTACCATCGTACCTGATTTAAGAACAATTTTCTTAATCACTGCATCTTCATTGGCTGTGATGGTGGTTTCCATTTTCATGGCTTCGATGATAAATAGTGGATCATTCTTCTTTACTTCCTGACCTGTTTTGACTAATACAGAAGATAATGATCCTTGTAAAGGGGCACCTATCTGTTTAGCATCGGCCTTATCGATTTTGGCATGTATTACTTTATCTACCTTAATCGAATGATCTTGTATCTCTACATTTCTGGTTTGACCATTTACTTTAAAGAATACAGTTACTTTACCATCATCATGAGGTTCTCCTACCGATATTAATTCTATTAACAGAATTTTTCCTTTATCAAGTTTTATAATGATCTCCTCTCCAGGTACCATTCCATAAAAAAAGTTTTTGGTTGGTATCGTCATCACATTACCATACTTTAAGTGATGATTATAGGCTCCTGTAAAAACTTTTGGATATAATTTATAAGAAAGGAAATCTGTAATATCCAGTTCTCTTCCCATACCTTTTTTGAATATTTTGACAAACTCTGTAAATTCGGTTTCAAAATCAACAGGTTCCAGATGTGCATTAGGTCTGTTTGTAAATGGTTTTTGATCTTTTAGTATTGATTTCTGAAGATCTTTTGGGAATTCGCCAACGGGCTGCCCTAATTCTCCTTTAAACAAACTAACCACCGATTGTGGATATGAAATAGTATCTCCCCGCTCTTTTACATCTTCTATGGTTAGGTTATTACTCACCAGATATTGCGCCATATCCCCCACTACTTTAGAGCTTGGTGTTACCTTCACAATATCTCCGAAAAGCTCATTTACTTCTCCATACATTTTAGTAATTTCATGAAAGCGATCTGCTAACCCTAATCCCTGCGCTTGTGGTTTTAAGTTAGAATATTGTCCTCCTGGGATTTCGTGTTGATATACTTCTCCTGTTCCTGCTTTTAGTCCAGACTCGAAAACATAATAGTATTCGCGTACAGCCTCCCAGTAATTAGAATACTCATTTAATTTAGAGGTATCCATTACATTCTCACGCTCATGAAATCTCATCATTTCTGTTATCGCATTAAAATTAGGTTGTGCTGTTAATCCAGATAGCCCACCTAAAGCAACATCTACAACATCTACACCCGCTTCAATTGCTTTGAGATATGTTGCTGATTGTACCGAAGAAGTATCATGCGTATGCAGATGTATAGGAATATTAATTTCGGATTTTAATGCCGAAACCAATTCATACGCAGCATATGGTTTTAGCAATCCTGCCATATCTTTGATTCCCAGAATATGTGCTCCTGCATTTTCGATATCTTTGGCCAGTTGAATATAATAATCGAGAGTATACTTCGTTCGGTTTGGATCTAAAATATCTCCTGTATAGCATAAGGAACCTTCGGCAAGTCCTTGTGTTCTTGTACGTACATGTTCGATACATGGGGCTATAGATTTCATCCAGTTTAGGGAATCAAAAATTCGAAATACATCTACTCCATTCTCCCAGGATTGTTCTACAAATTTCCCTATCAAATTATCAGGATATGCTGTATATCCTACACCATTAGAGCCACGAATCAGCATTTGAAGTAATATATTGGGCATTGCTTCTCGTAGCGAGCGAAGTCTTTCCCATGGATTTTCTTTAAGGAAACGAAGGCAGACATCAAAAGTAGCTCCTCCCCAAACTTCCATACTAAAGATTTCGGGATGGTTTTTAGCAAATCCTTCTGCCACTTTAATCATATCATAGGTACGCATTCTGGTTGCTAACAAACTTTGATGCGCATCACGCATCGTAGTATCTGTAAAATGAATTTTCTTTTCATTCTTGAGCCATGTTGCAAATTTCTCTGGTCCTAATTCGGTAAGTAAATCTTTGGTTCCTTTTGTATATCCCGAGGTTTCGTCAAATTTTGGAACCGTAGGTACTACAAAAGTTTTTGTATCGTCAATCTTTTTAACATCAGAATTACCATTAACGATAATATCTCCTAAGAAATTGGCCAATTTGGTAGCTCGATTACGAGGCTCTTTAATCGTAAATAATGATTTTGTATTCTGAATAAAATTAACAGTTACCTCTCCTTTTCTGAACGTATCGTGCCTTAGGATATTAGCCAAAAATGGCATATTGGTTTTTACACCACGTATTCTAAACTCAGACAGCGCTCTTAACATTTTTCTACATGCACCATCCAGAGTTCTACTATTTGCCGAAATTTTAACCAACATCGAGTCAAAGAATGGCGAAATGGTTACTCCCTGATACACACTACCAGCATCTAACCGAATCCCAAACCCCGAAGCACTACGATAGGTTGTAATAGTACCATAATCAGGTTTAAAATCATTTTCGGGATCTTCTGTTGTAATCCTACATTGTAATGCAAACCCCGTTGTTTTTATACTCTCCTGACTTTCAATTTTAATCTGTTTATCAGATAATTTATATCCTCCTGCAATAAATACCTGAGCTTTGATCAGGTCTATTCCTGTTACAATCTCTGTCACTGTGTGTTCTACCTGTACACGTGGATTTACTTCAATAAAATAAATACTTTGATCTTCATCAACCAAAAATTCTACAGTACCGATATTATTATAATCTACTGCTTTACAAATAGCAAGAGCATAATTGTATAAATCCTGTTTTATATGTTCGGATACTCCAAAAGAAGGAGCATATTCGATTACTTTTTGATACCGTCGTTGTACCGAACAATCGCGTTCAAAAAGATGCACCATATTACCGTGATGATCTGCTACGATTTGTATTTCGATATGTTTTGGGTTCTCTACAAACTTCTCTAGAAATACGGTATCATCTCCAAAGGCATTTAAGGCTTCTCTTCGTGATTCTGGGTATGCTTTTTCTAGTTCTTCATCATTTCGAATCACTCGCATCCCTCGGCCTCCTCCTCCAGAAGCAGCTTTAAGCATTACCGGATACCCAATACGCTTCGCTTCTTTTAAAGCAATTTTTACATCTGTAAGATCCTCTTTATTACTCTCTATGATAGGAATATCATTCTCGATCGCTACCTTTTTAGCCGTAATCTTATCTCCCAGAGAACGTAAAACCGATACTTTGGGGCCAATGAATATAATATCATTTTCTAAACATTGTTGTGCAAACTCTGCATTCTCAGAAAGAAATCCATACCCTGGATGAATTGCATCTACATTATTGCTTTTGGCAACCTTTATAATGGCCTCTACATTTAAATAGGGCTTTAATGGTTCATTATTTTCGCCAATCTGATATGCTTCATCTGCCTTGTACCTGTGTAAAGAATATCGATCTTCGTAGGTATACACTCCTACTGTTTCTAATCCAATTTCTGTACAAGCTCTAAAAATACGGATTGCAATTTCCCCCCGATTAGCTACTAAAACTTTTTTGATTTGCATGATATAAATTATGAGTTAAAACCATTTTTAGCGAACATTCGCTACGAAGATATTCATAACAAAAATGCTGTGCAACAGTAATGTTAAAATTGGTATAAATAAAATTAATCTGTGATATGCTTAACAATCTTCTGTCTCCAATTCAGCATCTTATAATAACATCTTATAACATAACCTTAACACAAATTAACTACACTCTTTATAAGATTCTGTGAGTTATAATCGTTTACTGATCATACGTCCCATAACATTTTTCAATTTATTAATTAAAGCTTTTAACAATGAAAAAAAGAATTTTTGCCTACACAGGCCTGTTATTCATAACCTGTAGCTTCTTGCTAAGCTGTAGTAATGACGATGACGCAACACAAATACCAACTACTGCGGTTACGACTTCAAAACAATATAAAGACATCACATCTGCTAACAAAGAAATAAATTCTGTAGTAGAAAATGTTTTTAATACCGAAACTAATATTGGTAATAAGTCTTTTTCTAATGTAAAAACACCTGAGTGTGCAACGATCACTTCTGAAGTAACTGATCAAACCAAAACAGTTACTATCGATTTTGGAGATAATTGCGAGTTACCTAATGGTGAAGTAATTTCTGGTAGAATTCAGATGAGTTTTAGTCTTAAACTAGATACAGAAAGTAAAATTGAGATTAGTTATAGCCTAGATAAGATTGTTTATAAAGATATTACTGTGAGTGGAACTGCCACTACTATATTTTCTTTTAACAGTGACACAGGAAATACTAAATTCACTACAAATTCTGATTTCACATTTGCATGGACAGATGGAATTACTGCTACAAGTAAAACTAATTTTGCAACAGAGTCTTTCCCAGGAAATAGTAATCCAGACACACCGCCTAATCTAATTTTTTATAGTTTAACTACAGGTAATAGTCTCACTCAGTTTAGTAATGGTGATCGATTTGCTGTGGAGATCACAACTCCTCTACGTAATGAAAGTTCATGTCAATACACTGTGAGTGGTATTATAGTAACTACAGAGAATAGTGCTGTTATTACTTTAAACTATGGTGATGGGGAATGCGATAATATTGCAACTCAGACTGATGCTGATGGTAATGAAACTACTATCGAATTGTAGTACGATCTTTCAAAATAATTAAAACGTTTTAGAAAAAATTTCTGAAACGTTTTTTTTGTTATACCATGAAAATAATCTAATAAACTTTAACAAAGGATTAGTACCTCTCATTGACTGTATTAGTTAAGTTTGCCGCCCAATACCCCGCAGTTAACTTATATATAAACCTTTATTTTTTAATTATTTTCTTATGAAAAACAGAATTATTGCTTTTGCAAGTATTTTGGTAGCTACCACTTTTTTGTTTAGTTGTAGCAGTGACGATGACAACACAAATGAAACAAATCCGATTACCGCCTCGGCTAAATATAAAGATGTGAGGTCTGCAAATCGAGAAATTAACGCTGCAGTACAAGGTTCTATGAACAATCCATCTAATGCGAATCGTAGTTTAAAGAATAGATCTAATGATTGTATCACCCTTACTTCTGAATTAACAGATACCGGAGGAACCGCTACTATCACTTTTGGTGAAAATTGTACATCTCCTGATGGAAAAGCTATTTCGGGGACAATTTTATTAAGCTATAAGATGAAAGAAGCTTCTGGAGTGTTAGCATTCGATATAACATACACCTTAGAGAACTTTTCTTTTAATGGTATAACGGTAAGTGGAAGCTCTATTGCCACATACAATATACTAGACAAAAAATTTGTTACAGATTCTAACTTTAAGTTTACCTGGGACGATGGGCTTTCTGTACTAAGTAAGAATACTACTTCAGTTGAAATCGTAATTAATGAAGAATCTGCCGAGTCATATACTCTTATTAATATGGATACTAAAGCTGAGTTTAGTAGTGGAGAATTATATACTTCTAAAACTACCACTCCTTTGAGAGTAGAAAACGACTGTAAATATGTTGTAAGCGGTGTTCTTGTAACCAATGAAAATGCATCAACCATTACTTTAGATTATGGTGATGGAACTTGTGATAATGTTGCAACGCAAACTGATTCTGATGGAACTGTTACCACAATAGATTTGGACGTAGAAGAAAACTTCACGCTTTAATAATCATTTTGTGTCTTATCTATTATAATCGATAAGAAAAACCGTTTCAAAGAAAATTTCTTCTGAAACGGTTTTTTTTGATTACTTCTGTATCTTATTATAATAAGCTTTTTCTGTTACTTCGGACCATTTGGAGATCCTTTTCTGAAAGCTTGAATAGCTCTCATATACTTCCTTAGAAAGTGGATCATCTCCTATCATTTCCTGGATGGCTTCATCGGTAAATCCTCGCAGAGCATCTAGAGTTCCTTTAGAAAATTCACGAATCTCGACACCTTCTTCATGTATTAATTTATCGAGATAAATCCCATTTTGTCTATCGAACTCTGCCAAAACCCATACTTGTGCTCGTTTAGAAGCTGCTTCTAAAACGGCTTGCAGATGTGGGGGCAAACCATCATACAAGTTCTTATTAATAAAAAACTCAAGTTGTGAACCGGTCTCATGCCATCCTGGTGTATAATAATATTTTGCAATTTTATGAAACCCCATTTTATAATCGTGATACGGGCCAATCCATTCTGTAGCATCAATAACTCCTCTTTCTAAACTTGTATACACCTCGCTACCTGCAACCAAAACTGCTGCTCCACCGGCTTTTTCTAATACTTTTCCTCCAATTCCTGGTAAGCGCATTTTTAATCCTTTAAAATCTTCTACAGAATTGATTTCCCGGTTAAACCATCCTCCCATCTGTACACCTGTATTTCCTCCCATAAATGGTACGAGGTTAAATTTGGCATATGTCTTTTTCCATAATTCATATCCTCCTCCTGTTTCTAGCCAGGAGGTAATTTGTTGACTATTCATCCCAAATGGTACGGCCGCAAAAAACTGTGCTGCCGGGGTTTTTCCTGCCCAATAATATGCTGCTCCACATCCCATCTCAATAGTTCCCTGGGATACTACATCAAAAGCTTCTAACGGAGGTACTAATTCTCCACCACCATATACTTTTATTTTAATCTGCCCATTAGACAATTCCTCTACCCATTCTGAGTATTTCTCTGCAACTTCACCTACTACCGGAAAGTTTGGCGGCCAGGTGGTCGTCATTTTCCAATAAAACACTTTGTCTGGTTTAGTCACATCATACGAAGTAGTACGCATACTTGCCGGTGGATCTCCCAAACAAGAAAGAAATAACACTACAGTGGCTACTAAGGTCAAATACCTTAAAATTTTATGTTTTTGGATGATAACAAACTTCATAAGACTTAGTACTATATTATTAAACATCTTTAGAAATAAAAAAAGGGTATTCTTTTATCGTTTCTAAAGGATACATTTTAGTATTCTATTTTGATATAAAAATAATTTCAGGAAAAAATACAACTACACCAACAATAATTAATTGAATAATGATAAAAGGTATAATTCCTTTATAAATCTGACTGGTTTTTACATGATCTGGCGCAACACCTTTAAGATAAAACAAAGCAAAGCCAAATGGTGGTGTTAAAAAGGACGTTTGCAGATTTAATGCTATTAAAATCCCGACCCACAACATATCCATACCAAAAGCATTAAAAATTGGAGTTACTACCGGTACTATAATAAAAACGATTTCAATAAAATCAATAAAAAAGCCTGCAATAAAAATCACTACCATCACCAATAGCAAAAACATAAGAGGTGTTAAATTAGATGACATAATCAATTCTTGCAGATATGCATCTCCCCCCAACGTTCTGAATACTAAGGTAAATGTAGTTGCTCCTAAAAGAATAAAAAACACCATCGATGTTAATTTTGTAGTTTCCTGAGCTACTTCTTTTAGAATTTTAAACGAAAACTTTTTTTGAATTATGGTTAGTATTGTTGCGCCAATAGCTCCAATAGCAGAAGCTTCTGTAGGAGAAGCTATACCCGTAAAAATAGACCCCAATACCAATACTATTAAAAGTATTGGCAAGAAGAGTACTTTTAGAATTTTTGAAGTAAAATTAGCTCCTCTAAATGCTGCAATCTCTTCTGCAGGAATACTGGGAGCATCTTCTTTATGAACGAAAGATTTTATTAAAATATAGGCAATATATAATCCTACCAATATCAAGCCTGGCAATAGTGCTGCAGAAAATAACGCTCCTACATCTACAGAGGCTGCTCCTCTTGATGAGCTATTGATTGTGTCTGCTAATAATACCAATACAATCGATGGTGGAATGATTTGCCCTAATGTTCCTGACGATGCTATCACTCCGGTTGCAAGCTCTGTTTTGTATCCTCGTTTAAGCATTGTAGGTAGGCTTATTAATCCCATTGTCACAACTGTTGCTCCCACAATCCCGGTAGATGCTGCAAGTAAAGCACCAACAATCACTACAGAAATTGCCAAACCACCACGTACACGCCCAAACATCATTGCCATAGTTTCTAATAAGCTCTCTGCAAGACCTGATTTTTCTAACATTATCCCCATAAAAATAAATAGAGGAACCGCCATTAGCACATAGTTATTAACTACTCCCATAATTCTTGCCGGAAGCAAATAAAATGTAGACATCTGAAACACTTCTGGAGCAAAAATAGATACCCCAAAGGCAAAGGCTACCGAAATCCCTCCTAACGTAAAAGCAACTGGATATCCTCTTAGAATCAGAATGAAGATAATTACAAATAGTAGTATTGCCAGGTATTCCATTTCTAATTCTTATTAAAAATAATTTGAATTGATTTCAACATATGGGATATTCCTTGAAGTAACAGAAAAACAAAACCCAGAGTAATACAAAATTTAAGTATGTATAGGGCAGGTAAGCCTCCCGGTTGAGGAGAACTCTCTCCTATCATAAAAGAAGATAACCCATAATACCAGGAAGAAACAATAACTACATAACACCAGGGAATAAGCAAAAGAGCTCCCCCTAACAGGTCCACCCACGCTTTTCCTTTTCTAGAAAGTTTGGTATAAAAAACATCTACCCGTACATGTTTCTCGTATTTAAAAGTATACCCAGACGCTAAAAGAAATAGCATCCCAAAGAGATAAATCTCTATTTCGATCATCCATACATAGGTAAACTTGAAGATATAGCGAATAATTACATCAAGACCAATGACTATCGCCAGTAACGCTGCTACCCAACTAACCAGTACTCCTATTTTCTCACCAACTCTGTCGAGAAAATTGATAATTTTTTGCATCTAATGATTTATGTTACTAATATCTGGGTTGAAGATACTAAAATTAGATGCATTTAAAAACGGAAGTTAGTAATTGAACTCGTCCTGAGTAATGCTTTTGCCTACAAAATCCACATTTTGCACTCTAATTTTGTTATTTTTTTTCAACGTAGCTAAGGCTATGCTGAAAAAAAAATTAACTTCATTATGGCACAAAAGCCAAACTTTTCGGCTTAAAACCACTACTCAGGATGAGTTCATTGTTAAATAACGTATCGAAGATTTTCGATACCCACATACGTATTAAAGTTACCGTACAAAAACCAATTCATTAGGTTTAGTTGTATATTCTTCACTAAACCCATACCCTTCATAATTAAACCCTTTTAAATCTTCAATAGTTTCTGCACCAGTATCTATAATATAACGAACCATCATACCTCTGGCTTTTTTGGCAAAGAAGCTTATCATTTTAAGTTTGTCTCCTTTCCAATCTTTAAATTGTGGAGTAATCACAGGTACTTTTAATGCTTTTTTATCTATTACGCTAAAATATTCATTACTTGCCAGGTTAATAAATAATTCATCATCCTGTAATTCATCATTGAAATACTGTGTAATTGTTTTTTTCCAAAACTCGTATAAATTATTTTTTCGCCCTACTTTTAATTTAGTCCCCATCTCAAGACGGTAAGGTTGCATTAGATCTAAAGGTTTTAGAACTCCATACAATCCAGAAAGTATTCTTAATTGATTCTGTAATGTGTCTAATTTTTTTTCGGGAATAGTATACGCATCTAACCCGATATACACATCTCCGTTAAACGAATATACCGCGGGTCTTGCATTTTCCTTTGTAAATGGAAGGTGAAACTCCTGATTACGTTGCCAATTAAGTTGTGCCAACTTATCACTTATACTCATTAGGTCAGACAATTTTTTAGGTGTTTTTTTCTTTAATACACCATTTAACTTTTCTATTTCTGTAAGAAAGGCCGGAGTCGTATACTGCTTAGTTGGTAATGTGGTTTCAAAATCTAATGATTTAGCGGGAGATATTACAATTTTCATGTAGGTGACTTTTTTGTTCTTCAAAAATACAATTGTCTATGGACAATTAAAATCTATATCTGTATTTATTCTCTATTTAGGTATTTGCAAAAGTTATTTTGATTTCAGAATATATTCTTCTATCTGTTTAATAAAAGTTTCTTCATCTCTAAACGCTATCAGATTCCTATCGGGATCGTAAAATTTTGCTACTTTTCCCCAATGGTGTTCCTGATAATCAACGGCTACTCCTTTTCTCTTTAAATTGTTTACCTCTCTTTGCACATTATCTACATTCATTCGTATACAACTAAATGCCTTTGCATTCATTTCAGTCATTTTCAGGTAATCTTCTCTATCTTCTTTTTCAACCATTAAATAGGTGCCATACAAATCAAAACATGTTAATTCATTATTTTGAAATAAAATAGATAGCTCTAAAATAGTTTCATAAAACACAATAGACTCCTCATATTTTTTAACATATAAAATAATCCCGGTTCTTTTTATTTTCATTCTGAAAGGTTTTATGGTTAAAATACGATGGTATCACGAAACCATAAATCAATCATAGTATTTCTTATCTATTGAATTATTGATGATCTCTATCTATAGGTTGCCATTACAGAAGTGAAGTATCAATAACAGTTGCTAATTTTTATTTGAAACAAATATAAATAACTGATTTTCAGCTAGTAAAAAACAAAAAAAATGTCATATTTCTTTTTAGAAAAAAAGAATTTAACTAATTTTAATGCAAATAACGTATTACAAAGAGGGGGAAACCCTCATTTTCGTCACAAAAGCATGAACTCTGATGTATTAAACATTAGAACACATTGTCTAATTATTCACAAATTTTCTTCTAAACATAAAAACTCTTTAGACATTTTGTTTAACGTTTAATTTAATATTTGTGATATGTTAAGATCTTCGAGTACCTTTATTTTTTTCATTTTTCTTTTTATTATTTTCTTTTATTCTTGTGAAAAAGAAGATATTACTTTAATTGAGCAACAACAGATTGAAGAACAATCTGCAGCAGAAGTTGTTCAGGACACAACATATACTGATGCCGAATTACGGAAAGTTCTAGAGGAAGAAATAGAATTTTTAGAACTTGAGAAAGAAGGATATATTGTTGATATTTCTGGTATGGATGTCGTTAAAGAAAATCCAAAAAAAGTATATGTACATTATTTGCCCTGGTTTCAAAATAAAGATTTTGATGGATATTGGGGGCAACACTGGACAATGACCAACCAAGATCCCGAAATCAAAGATGAAAATGGTAATTCGCAAATCGCCTCGTATTATTATCCTCTTATCGGTCCATATTCTTCTAGTGATCCTGATTTACATGAATACCATTTTTTAATGATGAAGCTCTCGGGAATCGATGGGGTAATTTTTGATTGGTATGGTAGTAGAGATGTACACGATTATGGATTGATAAAAAAATCAACAGAAACCTTTATTAACACCCTGGAAGATTTAGGTCTTGAATTTTCGATTATGTATGAGGATCGTGTCGCTGCTCAAGCAACAGAGCAATCTCTTACTACAGATATCATAGAAGCTGCACAAGAAGATTTTACATATATTAATGACACCTATTTCTCTAGCCCCGAATACATGCAATATAATGGTAAAAATATGTTATTCGTATTTGGTCCTCATCACATAACCACAGAAACCGAATGGAATCAGGTATTTGAAATACTTCCCACAGAAAATCGCCCAGACTTTTTAACATTATGGGCGGCAAGTGATCGTGTTGGAGTGAATGCTTCTGGAGAGTTTTTATGGGTAGATAAAGATCATTTACTTGCTCATCAAAATTATTATGACACTTATCAAGCATCTAATGCAATAACCGTAGGATCTTCTTATCCCGGTTTTAGGAGTTTTTATACAGAAGGAGGATGGTCTGATGGTAGTAATGATTGGACTATTGATCTTAATTCTGGCCATACTTTTGCAGAAACTCTTAATTATACACATCACGAACTTTCAGACTTTATTCAAATCATCACCTGGAATGATTTTGGTGAAGGTACTATGATAGAACCCACACAAGAGTTTGGTTTTACCTACTTACAACTCTTACAACAATATACAGGGGTTTCTTTTTCTCCTAATGATCTGCAGGTAGCTCTGGATCTGTATCATATCAGAAAAAAATTTAAGAGTGACGAGCAAGTACAAAATATTTTAAATCGCACATATAAATACATAAAACAACTTGATATGCAACGTGCTGATAAGGTTTTAAAAGCTGTTAAGCGATTTTATTAAGATCGGTACGTTTTAAAATGGAAAAAGCCTGTCTAATCGACAGGCTTGTGTTTTAAAAAAGTCAAATGTATATTATAATACTTTCACGTTTACCGCGTTCAATCCTTTTTTACCTTCTTGTAGATCAAATTCTACTTCATCACCTTCACGCACTTCGTCGATTAAACCTGAAATGTGTACAAAATGATCTTTGTTTGATCCTTCTTCTGTTATGAATCCAAATCCTTTGGAGTCATTAAAAAATTTTACTGTTCCTTTGTTCATTATAATTTATTAAAACGCAAAGGTAGTATTATTTGATCAGTAATCCTTATTTATTTCAAAATAAAGTTTTTAGTAACCTTTATTTAATCTTCTCTAAATATGATGATAATGAACGAAATAACTACATTATACATCATTTTTTAATTAAAACACAAGAGGTTATTTTTCTTTTTTCTTTTTAGAACTATACTCATCTTCTACTTCTTTCAATAGGGTGTTTAATTCATTTCTTGCCAACCATTTTCCTTTAATCATCACGCCTTCAATAGTTTTCGTATTTCGAATATCTTCTAAAGGGTTTTTATTAAGTAACACCAAATCTGCTTTTTTGCCTTCGGTAATTGTACCACTTACAGCGATTCGATTTAAATATCGAGCAGGGTTCACCGTAGCTGTTTTTAAGGTTTCGTAAGGCGAAAGTCCGGCACTACAGATTAATTCTAATTCTCTATGTAATGAAAACCCTGGCAAAAAAAGACCGTAAGTATCACTTCCGGCAAGTAAAAACACGTTTTCATCATTTAATATTTTTGTGAGTTTCTTTTGCCATTGTAGTTCTTTATTCAGGCGAATAAGAGATTCTGGGGCCGTAAACCAAGTATTGGTACGATAATGAATACTATCTGAAGTACAATATGCTGCATATGCTTCGGGAAGGTATTTTAACTCATCGCTTTTTTTAAGTATTTCGAATTTTTTATCATCTGCATATCGACTAATCATCTCAAAGACTCCCAGAGTCGGAGACACATATACTCCACTTGTTTTGATCTGGATGGCTGCTTGTTTTAGATATGCAGTATCTTTTTTTTGCTCCGTATTGAATATATTCATAAACTCTTCTATATGGGCTATAGATTTCATTCTGAGAGAATATTCTAGAGGAAGTTTTCTTTGCCCATGACCAATAACCGGAATATTGTATTTACTAGTCTCTTCTATCAATTTCAGATATATTTCTTTCGGAAGATTATCAGCTATTTTTAAATAATCATATCCTCTTTCATGATGTTTTTTTACTATACTAATGACATCATCGACAGTTTTTAAATGATGAGCTTTTAGATAAGGGCCTGTAGTCGTATAATGTGGTGCCAAAATTTTATTACCATTAGCTTTTTTACGAACTTCAATTTGATCCTGTCTTTCATACTCTGCCATATTTCGAGCCGTTGTTACTCCATTGGCTATTAAAAGTTTAAACTCATTTTTCGCATTATTTTCCAGGTGAAAGTGCATTTCTGCTAAACCAGGAATCAAATATTTACCTTTAGCATTAATAGTTATATTGATATTTTCTGAAGGTTTTTGAGAAACGGGTTCGATTGTAGTTATTTTCCCATCTGTAATAATCACTCTTTGATTAAGTAATACCGCTTCTTTATACATTGGGATTACATTTACATTTTCAAAAGAGATAATTTCGGTTTGAGCTTTACCTACAACAGCGAAGAAAAAGCAACATAGTAAAGAAAACACTTTATGACTACTTGATTTACACATACTTATTTGTTTTAGTTTATATGTTGCAAACCTATCTAGGTGGTATATTTTTACCGTTCTATATTGTCAGAATATGAGAAATTCGAACCTATTGATTTTGTTTTTTAAACTCGTTGGGAGATAGTCCTGTCTCCTTTTTAAAAGCCGTATAAAAAGTAGTTTTAGAGTTAAACCCTGCTTCCAGGCCAATGGCAAGAATACTATATTTATCGAACTCAGGATCCAGAATCATTTGTTGTATATCTTTTACCCGATAACTATTTATAAATTCTGAAAAATTTTTATTACTTGATTTTTTGATTTGTTCTGAAAGATACCCGCTACTTATCCCAAGCTTTTGAGCAACACTATCCCGGCTAATGTCTGGGTTATGATGAATATTTTCGCGATCTATCAATACCAGTAATTGTTGCATATAGGAATTAACTTCATTTTTAGGTACTTTCTTGTTGATTTTGGATCGTTGTAGCTGATTTCTAATTTCATACTGGTCATTAGATAGTTTAAACTGATAAAGTCCTTTATAGATAAGCCAATACATAAAAACAGAAACCCCTACCCACAAATATGTCAATGGCATTTTATAATCATACATAAACCTATACACTTCTAAAATAACTCCATAAATTTCTAAAAGAGAAATAAAAACCCAGATTCTCTTTATCCATTTTATACTAAATGCTGTGTTTGAATAGAACAAATATCTAAATGATATTGCCATAAAAATGATTGGAAAAACAACAGATACTATACTTACTGTTTTATAAAAGAAAAAAATGATTTCTTTTTTATTAGGTATTATGATTTCATAAAGGCCAAAAATTGTATCTAGAGATATAATACCATTAAGTAGACTTAAGATGAAAAAAGGAATGTACAGAAAAAAAATTGTATTGCTTTTTACCAGAGGGTGTTTTATTTTTTTTACAAAAAACACAAATAAGGTAACTGGATATAAAAATTGCCATAAAAACAGATCCAATATTGAAATCAACACTGGGTTTTTTCCCAAATCCCAAAACCAATTATTTAACCCTATAATAGATAATATAATTAGGGTGTATGCTAAATACGCATTGTCTTCATTTTTAAAAAACCTCGAAAACAGGATTATTACCCCCAGGACAAAACCATGAATAACTCCTATAAGAATAAAGATTTCTAAAAAAGAAATTTCCATTATCGGGATATTTTAAAAGCTAAATTTTTATTTGAATATCTCAAATGCAGGTATTACACCTTTATTCTTCTGACAATTGATTTTTAGCATATTTCCTCCAACGTTCTATACATTGTTGTATATCTTCTGGGATTTGAGTTTCAAAATGCATATGCTCATTAGTTACCGGGTGCTCAAAACCAAGAGTTCTGGCATGTAAAGCTTGTCGAGGTAAAATCTTAAAACAGTTATCTACAAATTGCTTGTATTTGGTAAACGTAGTTCCTTTTAATATTTTCTCTCCGCCATAGCGTTCATCATTAAATAAAGTATGGCCAATATATTTCATATGTACTCGAATCTGGTGTGTTCTTCCGGTTTCTAATCTGCAAGAAACCAAGGTAACATATCCTAATCGTTCTATAACTTTATAATGTGTGATTGCCGGTTTTCCTTTATCGGCTTCATCACCTTCAAAAACAGTGTTTTGCAGTCTGTTTTTAGGATGTCGTCCTATATTACCTTCTATTGTTCCTTCATCTTCTGTTACATTACCCCATACAATTGCTACATATTCACGTTGACTGGTTTTATCAAAAAACTGTTTTGCCAGGTGAGTCATTGCTTCTTCAGTTTTGGCTATTACTAACAGTCCGCTGGTATCCTTATCAATGCGATGTACTAACCCTGGTCGATCACTACTATTATTAGGAAGGTTATCAAAATGATAAATCAGAGCATTAATTAAGGTTCCCGAATAGTTACCGTGACCTGGGTGTACCACCATCCCTGCTGGTTTGTTAACAACCAATAACACATCGTCTTCGTATACAATATCTAAAGAAATGTTCTCTGGAGTTAGTAAATTTTCATAAGGAGGATGAGAAAATAACACTCGTACAATATCATTTGGTTTTACCTTATGATTTGATTTTACCGGAATATCATTTACAAAAACACTTCCGTTTTTTGCAGCCTGTTGTATTTTGTTACGGGTTGCGTTTTCTACAAAGTTCATTAAAAACTTATCCACCCTTAACGGTACCTGCCCTGCTCCAGCCACAAATCGATGATGCTCATAGAGGTCATCCTCATTAGCATCAAAATCTCTCGTATCTTCGTTTTCTTTCAAAATCAATTAGATAAGTTTATCGTTCCTCCTTCTCCATTCCCCAGAACCAAATCTATAACAGAAGTTTTCATTAATTTCGTACCTGGTTTTAACCGTTTACCATTATGTCTTAATTCTAATACCATATCTCTTGCAATATTAGGTTGATAGGTAACAGAACCTATTTTAAACCCAAGAGCAACCAATTTTGGTTCTGCTTGTCTTCTGGTTCTCTGTACTACATTAGGAACTTCTATTTTACGGTAACCCGACGGATTTAAGGTAACGTATATTTTACGATTTTCTTTTACTTCGCTACCTGCAACAGGGTTCTGTTCTAATACAGAATATCTTGGATAATCAGGATTAAAGTTTGCAGAATCCTGAACTTCGTATCTCAACTCTTTTTCTTCTAATACCTTCCCTACCTCGTCTAATGTCTTTTTACTTAAGCTGGGTACTACAATACGTTGATGATGATTTGTTGTACTTTCTAGCCACTCTAATGCAACATAAGATAAGATAGCAAGCATTGCTACCGCTATAACTAATTGTATCAAAAATATTTTACTATAAATAAATTTGAATAGACCCCTGAAGAAATTTATAAATGCACTCATCTGTTTTATACCTGTTATTGTTATAGTCAAACACAATCTTCTTGATTATGTAAACAAAATTTACCAATAATCACTCTAATTATTAGCATTAACTTTATTGTAATGGCTTATTTGATAATTTGGACAAATATATAAAAACGGAAAGTTTTAAGCTTTTCTTATAAGATAAATGATATTTTTGTTTTCAAAAGTCACTTTATGAAGAAAAATATTGCCGTTTTAATGGGCGGGTATTCTAGCGAGTTTGAAATCTCGATTCAAAGTGGAAATGTGGTATATAAATATCTGGATAGAGATTTATATATTCCGTTTCGTGTTCATATCACCAAAGATAGCTGGTATTATGTAGATGATAATGATCAGAAGTATAGTATTGACAAAAACGATTTCTCACTAACCCTAGAAGGCTCTAAAATTACTTTTGATGCTGCTTTTAACACTGTACATGGTACTCCTGGTGAAGATGGTTTGTTACAGGCATATTTTGAATTAATTGAGATTCCACAGACGGCTTGTGATTTTTATCCTGCTGCGCTTACTTTTAATAAACGAGATTGTATTAGTGCTTTAAAACCTTATGGAATACCCACTGCCACCAACTATTTTTTAAATAAAGGAGATACCATAGATAGCGAAGCCATTATAGATACTGTAGGATTACCCTGCTTTGTAAAAGCGAATAAAGCTGGTAGTAGCTATGGTGTTTCTAAAGTTAAAACTGTAGAAGATCTTCTACCCGCAATAGAAGTGGCTTATAAAGAAGATGATGAGATTATTATAGAATCTTTTTTAAGCGGAACCGAAGTTTCTGTAGGAGTTATCCAACATAATGAAAAAGATACAGTACTACCATTAACTGAAATTGTATCTGAAAATGAGTTTTTTGACTACGAAGCCAAATATATGGGTAAGTCTGAAGAAATCACTCCTGCCCGTTTATCTGATAAGGATACTCAAAAAGTTAAAGATCTGGCCTTAAAAGTATATCAGGTTTTAAAAATGAAAGGATTTTCAAGAAGTGAATATATTTTTCATCACGGAGAACCTTATTTTGTAGAAATGAACACTAATCCCGGATTAAGTGAAGCCAGTATCCTACCTCAACAAGCAGAAAAAGCTGGAATTAGCTTAAAAGAATTATTTTCTAATGCTATAGAATCCTGTATACGTTTACAAAAATAGAAGTGCAATCTATAAATTTATAATTTGGAGTATCTTTGTAGATACAATAATTAATAATCACCAATGAGAAGAGCTGTTTTTCCCGGATCATTTGACCCCATTACATTAGGACATTACGACATTATCGAAAGAGGCCTTACCTTATTTGATGAAGTTATCCTTGCCATAGGCGTAAATTCTGAGAAAAAATATATGTTTTCTCTTGAAGAGCGAAAGCAATTTATCGAAGAAGCTTTTAAAAATGAGCCTAAAATTAAAGTAATGACTTACAAAGGGCTAACCATTGATTTTTGTAAACAACAAAATGCCGAATTCATATTAAGAGGCCTTCGTAATCCAGGTGATTTTGAGTTTGAAAAAGCCATCGCACACACCAACAGAAAAATGTCGGATATCGAAACGGTATTTTTATTAACCTCTTCTGGTAAAAGTTATATCTCCTCTTCTATTGTTCGTGATGTAATTCGTAATGGTGGAGATGTTTCTGAATTAGTTCCAGATACAGTTCGTGTAAAATAATACGCTGCCATGAAAAGAAAAATAGGAGCTATTGCTCTGGTTGTAAAGGACTACGATAAAGCGATTCGGTTTTACACAGAAAAGCTCAATTTTAAACTTATAGAGGACACCAGACTTGATGACAAAAAGCGATGGGTTCTTATTGCTCCTAACAATCAAACCGAAACTACTATTCTTTTAGCTCGGGCAGCTACTCCCGAACAGGAAAAAGTAATTGGAAATCAAACCGGTGGTCGGGTTTTTCTATTTCTTTATACCGATGATTTTTGGAGAGATTACAACGCCATGAAATCTAAAGGAGTTTTATTTCTGGAACAACCACGAGAAGAACCCTACGGAACCGTTGTTGTTTTTAAAGACTTATATGGCACCAAATGGGACTTACTTGAGTTAAAATAACACAAATTATAAATCCTTCCTGACATACCTTTGTCACTACCTGCATTTAGTTTTGTAGTACTATTAATTTCTAACATCAAATAATTATGATAAAAACAAAAATCGAACCTTTCTGGATCGTTGGGATTTCGGTACGTACAACTAAAAAAAACGAACAATTCGCAAAAGACATTCCTAATTTATGGAATACCTTTATGTCTGAAGGTACAATGCATAAGATCCCAAATAAACTTGAAGATTCTATCTATGCCGTATACACAGATTATGAAAGTGATCACACCGAAGGATACACTACAATCATAGGATGCAAGGTTGCAAACTTAGATACTATCCCACCGGGAATGACCAGTGTAAAAATCGAAAGAAGTATCTACTCTCGATTTACTGCCAAAGGAGATATTACCAAAGGTGTCATCTATGATAAATGGACCGACATATGGGAAATAGACCTGGATAGAACATACACTACCGATTTTGAAATATACGGCGAAGATGCTGTAAACCCTACAGATGCCGAAGTAGATATTTTTGTAGCAATTGAATGAAGTTATATAAAAAAAGACTTCACAATGTTAACATTGTGAAGTCTTTTAA
The DNA here is from genome assembly GCF_943373825.1 of Aquimarina spinulae. Lineage (NCBI taxonomy): Bacteria > Pseudomonadati > Bacteroidota > Flavobacteriia > Flavobacteriales > Flavobacteriaceae > Aquimarina > Aquimarina spinulae. The sequence continues at coordinate 913,495 of NZ_CALSBP010000002.1, forward strand.
AGTAATATTTTCACATAAAAAAGTCCTTTAATTATAGTTGTGACACCACATCTTTCTTGTATTTTTTCAAGAGCGCACGTGTCATTCCGAGATTTGCTTTTGTAGAATCAACAGCCAAATAAATAAAATATTCACCGTTTTCAGAAACATCGATCATATGAATTTGACCATCAAGAGTAATTATGATATCCTGAACTTTCGATTTCAGACCTAATGCCTCGATAGCATTTTTCTTAGCTTTTACAACTTCCAAATTATAAGCAGAAGCAGTTTCAGGATCAAAATCTTTTTTATCAGAATTAGACGCATAGCATACACCTGTACTTACTTCTGTAACAGTAACTGCAATATAGCCCGGTACATTAGATTTAATATCTTCGATGAATTGTTCTAAAAAATTTGACATAGTTTAATTTAATTTAATTATTAATAATATTTTCTATAAAATTATTTTTCTAAAGAGCTCATATACTTAAGGAGTAGTCCAAGTTTTGACATGTTTTTAGATACTACTAATATGATCGAATCAGATTTAATCCTATTTGCAATAAGAAAACCTTTTGAAGATTTAGCCATCAATTGATCGAGATCCCCCTTAAGTAAATCCTTAACCATATCATCACACATCGAAAACGCTGTTTCTATCATCAAGGCAATATTAGTATCATGTTTTGTGCCTAATGCATCTATTACATTACCACTTTTATCGGCAATAACAATACTATCAACTTCGGTATCTTCTTTAATCTTTTTCAGATCAATCATGGGTCTAAAATTAGGATGTTTTTATTCTCTGTTTGGTAAATATAGAAACAATAATCTTTTAAAAAAATTCTTTCGTCGTTTTTTTTTACTTTTAAACGATTATTCGTATCTTGTACTAAATATTTTTTGTAAAAAAATTCCTACAAATCATTAAATTGATTTAAAAAGAAATCTAACAATATAAAATGATGTCTAAACTATGACGCTAATTAATCTACCAAACTCTGAATTAAAGGCAATTTTAAAAACTCGAAAAGAAAAGTTTAATTCCTACAGGATTGGAAAAAAACAAGTTTCTCAAAAGACCGAGGATGTTTCTACCGAGGATATTTCTGAAGTAATAGAACGATTAACTAAAAAAGAGGCAGAAATTTCTTCTAAAAAGAAAAAAAAATCTGGTGCTAACAATTCTACAGACGCCGCTCAATCTACAAAAACATATACCGAAAAAATAAAAGGAGGCTATTTTGGAAAAAGAAAAAGTCGTTTTTAGCATGATTTCTATCTTACCATTGTAATAATAATAAAACATTAATAAGGACCGGTAAATCAAATGGTAAACTACTACAAAAACAAATCTTCTAATTCCTTCTTACTATTATAAATGGTATTTCTATAAACGAAGCGGTTTAAAATAATTTAAGAAATCGTTTTTTTTATAAACAAACATAAGACTTGGCTTACTATAGATTGTTTTACAATACAATTACTTGTAATGGTTTCACCTTAAAACCCAACCATAAGAGCTCCGCAGATTCCTAATCCTACAACAAGGTATATCCCGGCAAGGATAAAGAAAATTTTCCCTGCTTTTCGGTTTTTAGTTTTGAATAAGATTAGACCAATAATCGAGAGAAATATTGGAGGACCTAAAAGGATTAAAAGGATTAAATACACTAATCCATCGAGGTTACCTACTTCCAAAAAAATGGTATTTGCAATCATATCGTTTCTTTTCTTAATTGTTCTAAATACTCCTGCTTATCATCCCTATAAAATAAATTCATCGTTTCAAAAGGAATAATTTTGTAATCCTTATTTACAATATGCACACAGGACTTTTTAATTGCTCGTACATCAAAATTATAAGCATCAATAAATTGCATAATTATAATTCTAAACAGATTATCATACCCTAAATCCGGAGCATCGATCTCTGGTAAACAGCACATTATAGATTTTAGGTTTTCTGAAGCTGTTTCTACAGAATTCCCAGTACTGAATAGCTCCAGGACTTTACCATGTAACGCTTCGTCCTGCTCATATACAATCGTATTTTTACCATTATCCAACAGATCTGCCGGATTAATATATCGGGTAAGAGGCAGGATTCCATCTTCATTTTTTAAAGCGTATCCCATAACCAAAGCATCTGGATTACAAGGTACAGGGATAAGATCATCGGATTCAAAAACCGGAAATTGCTCTAAAATCTTTCTTCGCACCTCGGTCAATGTGATTCTATCGGTTTGTGTATCAAAATCTTCTAATCGCCCTGCTATTTGAGTAGGTTGAAATGTAACACCTCTCACACATTTTTGTTGTGTTGCAAATGTTAGTATATCGCCAATTAGAGTATCATTTAATCCTTTTTCTAAAGTAACGACCAGAGTAGTCGATAAATTTACACTATTTAAGTTTTCGATCGCTTGTTTTCTAATTTTGGTAAGATCCTCTCCTCTCAATTTTTGCAACACTTCGGCATCTAATGCATCAAACTGTAGGTAGATTTCAAAATCCGGCATATAGCTTGCTAACTGTTGGGTAAACTTAATATCCTTAGCAATACGTATTCCATTCGTATTTACCATTAGATGTCGGATCGGTAATTGTTTGGCATAGTCCAGAATTTCAAAAAACTGAGGGTGTATTGTAGGTTCTCCCCCACTTATTTGTACTACATCTGGTTCTTTTTCATTTGCAACTATTGTATCCAGCATTTTCTTTATTTCATCTAATGATCGATGTCTGCCGTAATGCGGAGATGAAGAAGCATAACAGGTAGGACAAGTCAAATTACACCGGTCTGTTACCTCGATAATCGACAAACATGAGTGCTGCTCATGATCAGGGCATAATCCACAATCATAAGGACATCCATAATCTGTAGCAGTATTAAATTTATAAGGAAACTCAGACGGTTTGTTATAATTTCTAATATTCTTATAATAGGCTATATCATCTGCAATCAAAACTTTAGATCTACCATGCTCTGGGCATCGCTTAAGCATAAATACTTTATCATCTTCAAAAACAATTTTGGCTTCAATCCTTTTTAGACAAGTAGGACATAAACTTAGTGTAAAATCGTAATACGTATAATTTCTAGTAGGCATTTATCTGTTTTTTTTGAAATTCATATCCCAAAACAAATGGATATTGAAGAATTATTTTAATTATCTGTATCATAATCAATCATTTTGCTCGATAATTCCACAATTTCTTTAATACGCTGCATTGTTGTTTCTACCATACACCCCAGATATATAATCCCAAGCATGTGACCTCTGTACCCTTCTGAAACAATTTCACTTTTCATTCTTCTATGATGCACCCAAGCATTTTGATAGGTTTTGATGGTGGTTTTGATCGTGTCATTAGCAATAGTATGCAACATCTTTTTGAGTTTCACATTCATAATAGAATCAGTCTGTTGAAACTTTAGATTTAAACAAATTCTGTCTCCAAGAGTGGTTCCCATAGTACTATTACAATCTGTTCTTTTAGCATATTTCATATATGATAGTTCTTTTAATCGCAAAGCATCGGATATATCCTGAGCAGATAGATTCATAACATCTAGGCAGATTAAAAACCATATAATTATGATTATTCTGATTTTGCTCATTTGAAAACTATTTGTCGTAAAGTTTTTTGATAATAAATCATGCATAAGATACATAAATACTGAATACTACTAAGGCCGAGTACAAAAAAAGTATTAGGTTTCAGAAATTCAATACAAAACCTAAATAGAAAATAAGAAATCATGAAATATTTAAACAGTAATCCACTTTCTGTTTTGGATTTTGTTTGAAAGCGTTTCAGAATTCTCCATAAGATCAAAAGAAAAATAACTTCAAATAATGCTATTGGGTATCTATAAAGGCCATCCCCTAAATCCATTCCTAGAAATGAAGTGGTTTGCTTGCCATAGGTAAATTCTTTAACTCCAGCCAAAAAACAGCCTATTCTCCCTATGATAATTCCTAATATAATAGGAAACGTAAATAAATCACCCGAAGAATGTTTCTCGCCGATTATCTTTTTAGCCAACTCTACTCCTAATAAACCTCCAAAAAGCCCTCCCATTATAGTTTTTATACTTAATAACCGAACCACGTATTCTGGGTCGAAAGAAAAAGCCGGATGTTCTAAAAAACCAAAAAAACGAGATCCAAAAAATGCTCCAAATACCGCCCCAATGATTATAGATAACCTGTTTGATGATGAAATAGGATCCTGAGTACGTTTTTTAAGGTGTACATAATATCGAAATCCAATAAAGAAAGCTGTATATTCTAAAATCAAATGAATATTCACTTTATAGCCAAAGACAATAGGTTCAAAAGGGATATCCATGCAGTATTTAATTCGATTTTATAACCGAAATATAAGTTTATTTATAGGACTTGAATAATTAAAATCTATTCTAAGCGATAAATTCTTCGTATGTAATAAAAATATTTAGGAGAAATCTCCCCTAAAACACATACTTCTAACGATTAATTTTGCACTTCATCAAAATCCATAAAGACTACTTGTAAGAATAAACCTATTTATTTAATTCCCAGTAATATACAACAAAAATTCTATTAATTTATTTAGTTTTTTTAGTACCAGAAATACACTTTTTTGTTAGTTTTGCCGCACTAATTAATTAAAAACACTTTATATGAAAACAAATTACACATTGGGGTATTGGTTCATTGCTTTATTTTTAATTTTCTCTTCTTGTAGCAAAGATGAAAATGAAGTTATTGTTGAATCTGAAAAAACTACTATTGAGCCAGATTTTATTAAAAATGATGGTTCTGAAGGAATAGAAGATGAATTACAATTAGAAGAAGAAGAACCTATCCTTACAACAGACACTAATTCAAAAAGCTACAGACATTGTAACTACACATTACTTACACCATCAGATGTTGATGTTGAAGCTTGTGGTGAAACTACTACTATGCCACTATTAGTTGGATCTAGAAAACTAGAAGTTGGTAGCGTAACCGTATCTAATGATGGTGAAAATCTATACTTAAATTTTGAGGCCAATGACCGTAACCTTATGAAGAAGGTATACCTTTATATTGGGGCAAAAGAAAATATACCTTTTTACTCTAATGGGTTTCCTAATCTTCGTAAATTTAATTACAAAGCTTTCCCTTATTACTACGGAGGGATGAAAAAAGCTACTTATGTTATTCCATTATCATCAATAGATCTTGATTGTTTTGAAATCGTAGCGTATTCTAAAGTATATAACAAAGATAGTCATTGTTATTATACATCTTTTGCTTATGACAAGACTTTAGATCAACAATATAGTTACTATGGATGGTGGAGTTGCGTTTACTATGGTGATTGGGTAAGATCATTTAGTTATTGCAAACAAGAATGTAAGCCAGAATGTGTTCAAGCATATGGGTACCATGAAGAGTGTGGAAAATGTGAAAACGACATTTTTAACACTTTCTTTGCCTATACCTTCCTTGATAGTAGAGGTGAAGCAGGAGTTGATATAGAACTAATTATTAATCCTAATGGATGCGACATTACTAATAGTGAAGAAGTAGGTCATATAAACATTTCTTCAATAAGTGAAACTAAATTAAAAATAGAATATCAACTAAGTGCTGGGTACGAAATGTGTGGATTAAGTTTTAACTATGGTACTACTAAGTTTAACACTCCAAACAATTATTCTCAACAATTCGATACTACTACTACTTCATATAGTTTTGAAATTGATAAGCTTACAGGAGCAAACATCTGGTTAGATAGCAAAGCAGAAATTACTCCAAGTAATTAAAAAACATAGACCGTTGTGTCTACAAAGACATTAACTTGTATATGAATAAAAAAACAGGGGTATGATTTTTAAATCATACCCCTGTTTTCATTTATTAATTTATCTTTTTTCTCTGTTAGAAAGAAACCAACGTTTTACTCCATTGCTTCTGCCATTACATGATATCTTGGATCATCGATATCGTGCTCTATAACACTGGCTAATCTAGGAGAAGCCTTTATCATAAGAGCCTGGCACTCTTCACTAAGGTGTTTAATTTTCACTTTCTTTCCTGCATCTTCATATTTTCCTACAAGATTAAAAATAGCTTCTAATGCTGAGTGATCACTAACACGAGATTCTATAAAATCAATCTCTACATTTTCGGGATCATTTGCTACATCAAATTTATTATTAAAGGCCTGAATACTTCCAAAGAAAAGCGGTCCCCATATTTCATAAACTTTAGTACCATCTTCGAGGATATGTTTTCTTGCACGAATACGTCTTGCATTTTCCCAGGCAAATACCAAGGCAGACATAATAACACCTGCGATTACTGCTATTGCCAAATCAAAGAACACCGTTAATGAAGACACTGCAATCAATACAATAGCATCTGCCAAAGGAATTTTATTAAGGATTCTAAAACTAGACCAAGCAAAGGTTCCTATGACTACCATAAACATTACCCCAACCAATGCCGCAATAGGAACTTGCTCAATTAACCCTGAAGCGAATAAAATAAATAGCAATAACGTTACTGCAGCAACAATACCAGAAAGTCGGGTTCGTCCACCACCTTTAATATTAATAATTGATTGGCCGATCATTGCACAACCTCCCATTCCGCCAAAAAGTCCCGTAATGATATTGGCGCCTCCCTGAGCCATACATTCTCTGTTCGAATTACCCCTGGTTTCGGTTAGTTCATCAATTAGATTTAAAGTCATTAATGACTCTATCAATCCAATTGCAGCAAGAATTACCGAATACGGCGCTATAAAGCGAAATGTCTCCCAGGTAAATGGGATTTTCTTAAAAATATCGATCTGAAACTGTGGCAAGCCTCCTTTAAGGCCTTCTCCTCCTCCATCTCTAATAAAACTACCCACGGTAGCCACATCCAACTTTCCTATAATCACTATAGCAGAAACTACAATAATAGCCAATAATGCTTCTGGAAGTTTATTTGTTAATTTGGGTAATCCCCACATGATTAATATCGTAAGTAATACCAATCCTAGCATTAACAATAATTGATTTGTAGGTAGCCAGGATTTTGCTTTTCCTTTTTTTACAATACTATAGATTACATTATCTTTAATATTAAAGACTACTTCTTTGGTGTTTAGGTCAAAAACCTGCCCTTCATACATTATATATTTTCCTTCCTTAGAATCGATATCAGACAACCTGTTGTTTTCAAAACTAAACAAAGCTTTATTTGTCGTTATATCATATACAATGTTATCTGCTCTAATTTCAAATTTTTCCTCAAGAGATTCTGTAACGTATTTATTATTATTAAATACATCTTTCTCAGCTTCTTTAAACATTCCTAATTGCGAAAGGAAAATTACAATTGCCAAACCATTTACAAACCCCATCATTACAGGATGCGGAATCAAACGAACAAATTTACCCAGCTTAAAAGCTCCGGCAAACATTTGTATAATCCCCATAAGGATAACAGTTGCGAAAAGATAATATAGCCCTAATTCTTCCCCGGGGGCTCCCATTTCATTTCCTTCTGCGACAAGACTAACCATAACAACGGCTAATGCTCCTGTGGCACCAGAGATCATACCTGGGCGACCTCCAAAAACAGAAGTGATCAATCCAATCATAAACGCAGCATATAATCCAACTAATGGATCCACCCCCGCCACAAAGGCAAAGGCAACCGCTTCGGGAACCAAAGCTAACGCTACCGTTAACCCGGATAAAATATCATTTTTAGCATTCGCTACTCTTTTTCTTACAAACTCAGTCATAGTTGTGATATTTTGAGGCTGCAAAAATACAGTTATTTTATAGCCCTACAAGTAAAACAAGCTTCATAATCATATATCTCATAAAATTATATTAAATCCTTACATAGAATTTTAAACCTTGAAATCTTTAGTATATTTAGCCTTCTTATATACAATACAGATGCGAAAAATTACTCTCATTGTTAGCTTTCTAAGCATTATTTCTTGTAATACCTCTGAAAAGCAAAATTCACAAGATTTTGATTTCACTACTATTTTCGAAAAAAGTAATGGAACCGAAACTCCAACATACTCAGAAGTTATTGCATATTATAAAAATTTGGCAGAAACTTATTCTTCAATTCATATACAGGAAATCGGAATGACCGATAGTGGTAATCCCTTACATATCGTGACATTAAATCCTGATGCAATTTTTGATTTTGAAAAAATAAGACAAACAAAACGCGTGCTTTTAATTAATAATGGGATTCACCCTGGGGAGAGTGACGGTATTGATGCGACAATGTTGTTGTTTAGAGATATTGCTCAGGGTAAAATCAGTACTCCTTCAACTACAGTTTTGGCTACCATTCCCATATATAATATTGGTGGGGCTTTAAATCGAAATTCGGGAACGAGAACCAACCAGAATGGTCCTAAAACATATGGTTTTAGAGGCAATGCACGTAATTATGATTTGAATCGGGATTTTATAAAAAATGATACCAAAAATGCGCAAGCTTTTGCCAAAGTATTTCATTTAACAAAACCTGATGTTTTTATCGATAATCATGTAAGTAACGGCGCAGATTACCAATATACGCTTACTCATTTGTTTACTCAACACAATAAATTAGGTGGTGAATTAGGAAATTATTTGCATAAAGAAATGCATCCACAACTAGAGGCATCACTCGAAGCGAAAAAATGGGATATTACGCCCTATGTGAATGTATGGGGAACTACTCCCGAAAAAGGCTGGACTCAGTTTATGGACTCTCCTCGATATTCTACGGGATATACAACCCTTTGGAATACTTTGGGGATGATGGTAGAAACACATATGTTAAAACCCTACAAACCAAGAGTCGAAGGCACTTATGAACTTATGAAATCTATGATTGAAATCACAGAAAAAGATGGTACCAAAATTCGTTCGTTACGAGAAAAAACCTTTGCCAAACAAGCTAAACAAGAAACATATCCAACACACTGGAAAGTAGATACCGCGAAGGTCACTACTTTTGATTTTAAAGGATATGAAGGAGAATATATGGATAGCGAGATCACAGGGGCAAAACGATTAAAATATCACCAGGACAAACCCTATACAAAAGAAGTAACCTATAAAAACTACTTTACTCCAACCACCGAGATAAGTATCCCACAAGCTTATGTTATTCCTCAGGGCAGATGGAGGGTAATCGAGTTATTAACACTCAATCAAGTAGAGTTTAAACCGCTAGAAAAAGATTCTACAATTACTACCGAAGTATATCATATTAAAGATTATGAGACCATAACATCGCCTTATGAAGGGCATTATCTACATTACCGGGTTTCGATTAGAAAAAATATTGAGAAAGTCACTTTAAAAAAAGGAGACCTCATTGTTAAAACAGATCAAAAAGCTTTTAGATATCTTATGGAAACTTTAGAGCCAGAAGCTCCGGATTCTTTCTTTAACTGGAACTTTTTTGATACTATTCTACAACAAAAAGAAGGGTTTTCTCCTTATGTATGGGAGGATAAAGCAGCAGAATTATTAAGAAACAATAATGAATTGCGGGTACAATTTCAGAATAAGAAAAAAGATACAGCTTTTGCTAATAACTGGTATGCGCAACTAGATTGGATACATAAGCAATCTAATAATTATGAAAAAGCGCACATGAGATATCCTATATATCGAATTTTGAAATAAACTAAGACAAAGCAAATAAGGGCTCTACTTATTGTTTTTGCCCAAACTTGTTAGCCATGAGTTCCCATAATTCGGTATAACCATGATCATAGCCTAAAGCCCATATTCCTACTCCAGCTAGTTTTTTATGTTTAATCCAATCATATTTATAGGATAACGAAAGACTATCATCAAACCAAAGTTGTTTTGTTACTCCTTTTTCTTCATATATACCATACTGCGTAGAACTTATGGTATCAAAACTAATCTTATATTTTTTTGTATCAAGCAATTCTCGAGTTGTGCTATACATATCGTGAGAAAGAAATTTTTCGGCTTTGCTTGGTATAGGAGTATCTTCGGTTTTCCATTTATCTCCATAATAGGGCAACCCTACTATTAGTTTACCTGGCTTAATACCTTCATTCATATAGTAATCAACAGAAGACTCAACACTATGCATCCCCCATCGTTTACTACTTTTTAATGGAGAAACTGGCCCTGCATGTTCACTAAATCCTCCATAATAATCATACCCCATTAGTGTATAAAAATCGATAGAAGAATCAATTGTTTTTATATCGAATATTTTATGATAATCAACTGCATATAATGCCACCGAAACCATATAATCAGGATTTACTTTGTGCAACTTATCTGATAATGTAACAATAAACTGATTAAACTCTTTTTTGTTTTTTGATGAAACTCCTTCAAAATCTATGTTTATACCATTTGCTTTTCTATGATCCAACAATACACTTAAACTATCTGCAAGAGTTTTCTGAGCTTTTAGATTCTTTAAAAATTGAGCATTTCTTTTTTCACCAAAATTAGACACGGTGAGAAATACCTTACAATTATTCACTTTTGCACTATCCACCAAAGCGGTTGTTTTCCATTGATGAATATTATCATAGCTTCCTGTCTCGGCATTAACCATATACGAAAAATAGGAAACACCCCATAACAGTGAAAAATTATAACTCTTATAAGCAGATCCTTTAGAAAATATATGCCAGCCAAAAGTTTTATAATCTTTATGAATATTATACCCAGACGCAGGCTTAAAATGATGAGTCATATTATTTAGACTGTCCCATTGTTGTTCTGTTGTAAAATTATAGTCAGAAAATTGTGTATAATGCGAATGATTGGGACCTATATATATGTTTGTAGAATCCGGATCACTAGATATGATTTTTTCTTTACTCTCTTTAGTATTACAGGCAACACCTAAAAAAAGAAGTAGAAAAAAAAGTGTGTATACATTAATTTTCATTTTGTTATCAAGTATCAAATTTTAAAACTAATTACTTCTTATTGTATAAAAAAGGGAGATAACATACCTCCCTTTTTTATACAATATTATATCTAGTTATTATATTAACTCATTACAGGAATTCGTAATGTTTGCCCTGGATAAATTTTATCAGGATGTTCGAGCATTGGTCTGTTTGCTTCAAAAATAACATTGTATTTCATAGGGTCTCCATAAACTTCCTTAGATATTTTTGAAAGTGTATCTCCACTCTTAACCACATGAAATTTAGCCTCAGGCTCTGGATTAGTTACTGTAATATTATCCTCTACACAACCAACACAATCAATATTACCCATTGCCAGAATAATCTTTTCTCTATCTGCATTAGTTTCTGTTTGCCCTGATACGGTTATCATTTCAGAAACAGATACATCAAGACCAGAAACAGGTATACCTAACCGATCAATTTCAGCTTTTAATAAATCGGTCTTGCTTTTTGGCGTTACCACTTCTTCTTTAGCTGCCTCATCTTTAATACCGAATAGCTTTTTTCCTGCTCCTTTAATAAATGAAAATAAACCCATAATGTTTTGTTTTAGTTAGTAATTGATTATATAGTAAAAATATTTTTAATAAAATTAAAAAACAACATTATGACAAATAATCATGCGAAAATAATAGCTTAATATTCGAATAAGAATCCTGCAAAGCTTTTTTAGCTTTTTTAGTATTTTTCCACCTTACCTTAGTAATCCCTTCATTTTTTTGTGGCACTAATTCTCCTTCATAGTTGGTTTTCATCTCAAACCAGTACGTAACTTTTAGCCTAAACTCTCCATTTCTTTTAAAAATATGATAGCTTCGGTACAAGAATTTGGTAATCTCTAATCCCGAAACCCCTGTTTCTTCCTCTACTTCTCTCATCGCAGCGGTTTCCATATCTTCCTTTTTTTCAACCTTACCCTTTGGCAGATCCCATTTCCCATTACGGCGAATAAACAAGATTTCTTTATCCTCATTATACACCTTTCCTCCTCCCGCAACAACTACTGGTAACTTCGAATATAAATGCTCTATTAGCTTATCTTCTTTTTTATGGTAGAGATGATATTTTGCTTCTTCATGTATTGCTTCCTTATCAAGAATATCTCTTATAATTACCGGAAAGCTAGCTTCTTTTATCGGGATCATTTCATAATCCTCAATCGACTTTTTTGTAGATAGAATAATAGGGGTATTATTCACAAAAACTTTATACATTTGCAACTATGATTTTTGATAAAGATACAGCAAAAAAAACTGCTGAACTACTACTGCAAATTAATGCAATTAAATTAAACCCACAAGAACCATTTACTTGGGCATCTGGATGGAAATCTCCTATCTATTGTGATAATCGAATTACACTTTCTTATCCAGAAATTCGAAATTTCCTAAGTAAGCATCTTGCTGAGTTTATAGAAAAAGAATATGGTAAACCCGATGTAATTGCGGGAGTTGCTACTGGTGCTATTGGTATAGGAATTCTCGTTGCAGAACAATTAGATCTTCCTTTTATTTATGTACGCCCCGAAGCAAAGAAGCACGGTAGAAAAAACCAAATCGAAGGTATCGTCCCAACCCATAAAAATGTTGTGGTTGTCGAAGATTTAATTAGCACAGGGAAAAGTAGTCTTAATGCTGTAAAAGCACTAAAAGAAGCTGATGCTAATGTAAAAGGAATGGTAGCTATATTTAACTATGGCTTTGATATTGCAGTACAGAATTTTAAAGAAGCGGCATTGTCTTTGCACACGTTAAGTAATTATGAGAATCTTTTGGAACAGGCAGTTGATACTGAATATATTACAAAAGAACAACAACAAACATTACAAAGCTGGAAAACAAATCCTGCCGAGTGGAACATATAACAATTTAATAACATTATGAACTTAGAAAGCCCTACTGTTACTGTAAATAAAACAGCAGAAGATGTATTCGAATTTTTGACTAAGGTTGAAAACTTTGAACAACTTATGCCAGAAAGCAAGCAAAAATTTGAAAAAATAAGTGATTCCAGATTTCTTTTCCAATTAAAAGGAATGCCAGAATTAGTATTAGATCAAAAAGAAAGTACGAGCCCAAGTCAGGTTGTTCTTGGAGCTGCGAGTGACAAGCTTCCTTTTACATTAACTGCTGACATTGTTGATTCTGGAGATGGAAAAAGCACAGCAAAACTTACTTTTGATGGTCAGTTTAATGCTATGATGTCGATGATGATTAAAAATCCCATCCAGAATTTTATCAATACCCTAATAGAAAATATCGGTAAACTGTAATTAGTACAATAGTTTAATCTCTTTGAGATCAAAATCCGAGATAATTTCGTCTTCTATTAAAACTTGAAGCTTACCTTCGTTGGTAATAGTTTTGATAATCCCAACAAAAGATTCGCCCTCTACATCTAAAAACGTAGAGGGTTTGTTTTTTCTAAAAAGTACTGTCTCATATTCTTTTTTAAGATGTACAAAATTAGAAACACACAATGCAGAAAATCGTTTTTCTAACTGGACTAATAAAGATTGTAAAACTTCTTCGATATCTAAATTCTGGCCTAAAACTTGTTTTAAAGATCCTGCTTGAGGTAAGTTATCGAAGTCTATTTGATTAATATTAATCCCAATCCCAATAATAGCTCCAATCATACTGCCATTCTTTACCACATTTTCTATCAAAATACCACACAATTTCTGTTTATCTGACAGAATGTCGTTAGGCCATTTTATAGATAATTTAGGTACTACAAGACGATTTAAAGTGTCATAAACAGCTAATGATGTAGCTATAGAAACATAAAACTGGTCTGTTAACGGTAACCCCTCAATAGGCATAAACACACTACATGTGAGGTTTTCGCCTGGGTTACTTTGCCAAACAGTACCCATTTGTCCCTTACCCGACAGTTGCTTTCTTGCTATTACGCAAACTGGAGCTATAAAATGCTTTTCACGATTCAAGTCTCTTAGAAAAGTATTTGTCGAGTCAATGGCATCAACTTTGATTATATGCATGTATAAGGTGTAAAAGTTTTACAAATGTCCGACTAATACAGACATTAAAATCATAAAAAGTAATAACTTTACACAAATTAAAAAAATGCATGACTAAAAAAGAAATCGGTAACGATCAATTAATTACTCAAATATTAAAAGGTATTGAAGAAGTAAAAGGTAAAGATATTAATATTTTAGATCTCAGAGATATCGAAAATACAGTATGTAACTACTTTGTAATCTGCAACGGAACTTCTAATACGCAAGTAAATGCAATTGTAAGCTCTATCCAAAAAACGGTAAGTAAAGAACTCAAAGACAAACCTTGGCATATAGAAGGTAGTGAAAATGCAGAATGGGTATTAATTGATTATGTTAATGTTGTTGTGCACGTTTTTCAAAAACACATCAGAGAATTCTATGACATAGAAGGACTTTGGGGAGATGCAAAAACTACAGTTATCGAAACAAATTATTAAAAGAAAACCGTAAATGGCGAAAGAAAATAAAAAAACAGAACCGAATAAAAAACCAAAGTTTAGTGCATATTGGATTTATGCAATTATTATCATTGGTTTTTTAGTATTGAATTTTATGGGTGGAAGTGGACTAGGATCTGCTCCCACTACTTCTCCTTCTGAATTCCAGGAGTTTTTAAGTAACGGAGAAGTAGAAAAAGTAGTGATTGTAAATCGCCGAAATGCTAAGGTCTTTCTTACCGGTGAAGCTAAATCATTAGATAAGCATCAAAAAAACAAGAACAAATCTCTATTACCGGCAAGTCCAAATGATCCTGATTATCAATTTGAATTTGGTGACTTACAGAATTTTGAAAACAAAATTGCCACAATAAAAAAAGAGAACGGATTATCAACCCAGGTAAATTATGATACCGAAAGTAATGTATGGGGAGAAATTTTTATCACTCTTTTACCATTTGCACTTATAATCGGAGTATGGATATTCATCATGCGAAGAATGAGTGGTGGTTCTGGTGGTGGTGCCGGAGGACAAATATTTAATATCGGAAAATCTAAGGCTAAGCTTTTTGATCAAAATACCGAAGTTAAAGTTTCTTTTGAAAATGTAGCTGGATTAGAAGGTGCCAAAGAAGAAGTACAAGAAATTGTAGATTTTCTAAAAAATCCAGAAAAATACACCTCTTTAGGAGGTAAAATTCCTAAAGGAGCTTTACTAGTAGGACCTCCGGGAACCGGTAAAACGTTATTAGCAAAAGCAGTAGCTGGTGAAGCAAAAGTGCCATTCTTTTCTCTATCTGGATCAGATTTTGTAGAAATGTTTGTGGGTGTTGGAGCTTCTCGTGTTCGGGATTTGTTTAAACAAGCAAAAGAGAAATCCCCTGCTATTATTTTTATTGATGAAATTGATGCTGTGGGTAGAGCCAGGGGTAAAAGTAATTTTTCGGGATCTAATGATGAAAGAGAAAATACGTTAAACCAGCTACTTACAGAAATGGATGGTTTTGGTACAAATACCAATGTAATTGTTATAGCAGCTACCAACCGTGCAGATGTACTTGATAAAGCATTATTACGTGCCGGTCGTTTTGATCGCCAGATATATGTAGATCTTCCGGATATTCGTGAGCGTAAAGAAATATTTGATGTTCATTTAAAGCCATTAAAGAAAGTTGAAAATGAACTTGACACCGAATTTATGGCAAAACAAACTCCAGGATTCTCTGGTGCTGATATTGCAAATGTATGTAACGAAGCTGCTTTGATTGCTGCAAGAAAAGGTAATAAAGCAGTTGGAAAACAAGATTTTCTTGACGCTGTAGATAGAATTGTTGGAGGATTAGAGAAAAAGAATAAAATTATTACCCCTGATGAAAAACGAGCTATCGCTTTTCACGAAGCAGGTCACGCAACTGTAAGCTGGATGTTAGAACATGCTGCTCCACTAGTAAAAGTTACTATTGTACCCAGAGGACAATCTCTAGGTGCTGCTTGGTATTTACCAGAGGAGAGGCTAATTGTACGACCAAATCAAATGCTTGATGAAATGTGTGCCGCATTAGGAGGTCGTGCTGCAGAAAAAGTTATATTTAATGAAATCTCTACAGGTGCTCTAAGTGACTTAGAAAAAGTAACTAAGCAAGCAAGAGCTATGGTTACAGTATATGGATTAAATGAGAAAGTAGGAAATCTTACCTACTATGATTCTTCGGGACAAAGTGAATATAATTTCACAAAACCATATAGCGAACAAACAAGTGAGCTTATTGATAAAGAAATTTCAAATATAATTGAAGAGCAGTATCAACGTGCAATTAAATTATTAGAAAAGAATAAAGACAAACTAACAGAATTAGCAGAGGTCTTATTAGAAAAAGAAGTGATTTTTAAAGATAACTTAGAGAAAATTTTTGGCGAAAGACCATTCGGTAAAAAAGAAGAAGAAATCATTAAAGAACCCTCTTAAACATATTATTTTTACTTGTAAATTGAAAAATCTTAACCTAACGGAATATTAGGTTAAGATTTTTTTTATCTTTGGAGGTAATGTAAAACCGTAATTTCCCAATCCCAATCCAAAAAATGAGTCTATTTAGAAGAATATTTTCCTCAAAATCTAAATCAGACCAAAAGAGTAAAGAACGTCACTTAGATGATCGCAGTAAATATATGCCAGAAATCGATCTACCGATTGATGAAAGCTTTATGATAAATTTTAAAAGAAACGGTGGTAAGTTTCTTTATTGTGATGATGAAAATGAAGTCTCTGATTCTTTTGATAAGATTCTTTTGGAAAATGATTGGTACGAGAAAGACGTATGCTGTTTTGATATTGCTTTAGAACATAAATTCTCTGGTTTCAATCTAAATTATGTCAAAAGCTTTTCTGCCTCTTTCTTTTTTGCTACTTGTGAATATTTAATTGCAGATAACGGATCTATATTAGTATCTTCAAACCAACTTAGAGAGAAAAAACTTACCGAGCTTCCTGATAATTTTGTAATCTTAGCAGCTACCAGTCAACTAGTTAAGAGCATTGGTGAGGGATTAAAAGGTATAAAAAATAAAAATAAAAATTCTATTCCTTCTAACATTACTACAATCAAAGATTTTGAACCGCAAAAAGAAAAGGATTTCTTAAGCTATGGAAATAGTTCAAAAAATTTATATTTGCTGCTGCTGGAAGATTTATAATATGAAGGAACTGCTTACAAGATCTTTATCGGGGCTTTTATATGTCTCTATTTTACTACTATCTATATGTATCAATAGATATACCTTTATTGGAATCTTTTTGGTTTTTGGGGTAATCGCTATATATGAATTTCAAAAATTAATTTATCTTAGAAATAAAAGATTGTATGTAATATTCATTACCCTCTTAGCAGTGTTAAACATATTTCAGGATAAGCTCTATTTTTATCTTATTCTCCCTGTTTTGACCCTTACCATTATTACAGAATTGTTTTTGGTAAAAGATTTAGTTACGATTCGTATTATCCCAATGTTCGAGAAACGAAAATATCATACCAGTATTTTTTATCTAATCACATCTATTGTGTTTCTAACTCTTGTACCGTATTATACAGGAGAGTATCAACCTTTCATTATTGCGGGAGCATTTTTAATCACCTGGGTCAATGACACTTTTGCTTATTTGGTTGGTAAAAATTTTGGAAAACATAAATTATTAGAACGAATATCTCCAAAAAAGACTATAGAAGGGTTTATCGGAGGGTTTGTTTTCTCATTATTAGCAGGATATTTAATCGCCATATTTACCAATACTTTATCAATAGGCATTTGGTTGATTATAAGCATAATTATGAGTATTTTTGGGACTCTGGGAGACTTAATCCAATCTAAGTTCAAAAGACAGGCTGGAGTTAAAGACAGCGGCACTATAATGCCAGGTCATGGCGGCATATATGACAGATTAGATAGTGTTATATTTGCCAGCCCATTTTTATATGCATTTTTACAAATATTAAAGCATGTTTCATAAAGAAGGATATAAAATAATATCGGTAGCACTTGTATTATTTCTAGGCATTAATTTGGCCTCATACGTAGCGATTCAGATCGATGAATGGCAAATCGCTATATTTTCGGTTACATTAGTATTTCTGATTTTAATTTTGCAGTTTTTCAGAAATCCTAAAAGACATACAACAGTAAATGATAGCACTGTAGTTGCACCTGTTGATGGAAAAGTAGTAGTTATCGAAGAAGTATTCGAAAAAGAGCATTTTAAAGATAATCGTTTACAGGTTTCAATTTTTATGTCCCCGGTAAATGTTCATGTAACACGCCATCCAATAAACGGTGAAGTTATTTTTAGCAAATATCACCCTGGTAAATACCTTGTAGCCTGGCACCCTAAAGCTTCTGAAGAAAATGAAAGAACTACCGTTGTCGTAAAAAACAATAGTATAGAAGTACTTTATCGACAAATAGCAGGAGCCCTTGCAAAAAGAATTGTAAATTATGCTAAAGAAGGAGAAAAGGTGGTTCAAGGCTCTGATAGTGGTTTTATTAAGTTTGGATCAAGAGTAGATGTATATTTACCTATAGGAACCGATGTAAGTGTTACTTTAAATCAAAAAGTAAAAGGAGGAGAAAGTGTTATTGCTAATCTATAATCATGACCGAAGAAGAATTAAATATCGCCTTCGATGACGCATATAAGCGCGCCTGCAATACTAAAATACAATTGCCACCCGATGTTATGCTTCATTTCTATGCATATTACAAAAGAGCAACGCATACTGAAGGCTTTTTTACCCCATCAGGAGATAGCGAACTTAGAAATGCATTTAAGCTAAATGCATTTTTTCAGGCAAAAAACCTTACTCCAAAACAAGCCAAAGAAAAATATATAGAATTGGTAAATGAACATATAACCGATTAATTAAAAAAGGCCTTGATTTATATAAATCAAGGCCTTTTTTAAATTATTACACACCAATTACATCTAATTGCTCAAACTCTTCAGGCTTGACTTTATAGTAGCAATTTTAGCTTCGGCATCTGCTTGTTTCTTCTTTTCGTTAGCAATAACCTGGTCTGGTGCATTATTTACAAAGCGTTCATTTTGTAATTTTTTCTGAACAGATTTCAAGAAACCTTCTGTATACGATAGTTCATCAGTTAATTTCTTAATTTCTTCTTCTACATTGATCGCTCCAGAAATTGGAATAAAATATTCATTAGATTTTACTCTAAAAGAAAGTGCTCCTTCAACCTTGGCATCTACATAACTTAATGTCGACAGGTTTCCGAGTTTACTAATTACTGCATCAAAAGAGGCGCTATTATTTTCACTATTTAATACAAATAATTCGATAGTTTCCTTAAACGCTATATTTTTCTCCTTTCGTATAGTTCTAATTCCAGAAACTACATCTGCCGCAATTTCGAATTCTGCAATCAAAGTTTCATTAACTACTTGTGGTTCTGGCCAACTGGCAATAATTAATGCTTCTTCTGGTGTTCTATCTGTGATCTGTTGCCATATCTCTTCAGAAATAAAAGGAACAAAAGGATGTAAAACCTTTAAGTTGTCTTCTAAAATTTTGATCACCTCCTGATACGTTTTACCGTCAATAGGGCTACCATAAGCAGGCTTCACCATCTCTAATAACCAGCTACAGAAATCATCCCATATCAACTTATATGTTGTCATTAAAGCATCACTGATACGATATTTTGCATAACTATCTTCAAGCTCTAACAGTGCTTTCTGAAATTTTGAAGTATACCATGCAATCGCCATAGCAGAAGCTTCTGGTTGCTCTATAGTATTATCAACCTCCCAGCCAAGAATAAGTTTAGAGGCATTAAATATTTTATTAACAAAAGCACTACCTTGTTTACAAAGATCTTCATCAAACATTAAATCATTTCCTGCAGGAGAACTTAGTAACATTCCTACCCTAATACCATCTGCTCCATATTGGTCAATTAAATCCAACGGATTTGGAGAATTACCTAAAGATTTAGACATCTTACGGCGCTGCTTATCTCTCACAATACCCGTAAGATATACATTGGTAAAAGGTTTTTCTCCTCGATACTCGTATCCAGCAATAATCATACGTGCTACCCAAAAGAATAAGATTTCTGGTGCAGTAACCAAATCATTAGTTGGATAGTAGTAATTAATCTCTTTATTATCTGGTTCTAGAATACCGTTAAAAACACTCATAGGCCATAACCAGGAAGAAAACCAGGTATCCAAAGCATCGGGGTCCTGAGTAAGATCTGCAATAGTCAACTCGGTATTTCCTGTTTTTTCTTTAGCCAAAACCAAAGCCTCTTCTCTACTTTCTGCGACTACAAAATCTTCTTTACCATCTCCATAGAAATATGCCGGAATTTGATGTCCCCACCATAACTGGCGTGAAATGTTCCAATCTCTAACATTTTCCATCCAGTAACGATAGGTATTTATAAATTTTTCGGGAACCAGATTTACCTCTTTATCTAAAACAGCATCTAATGCTGGTTTGGCCAGATCTTTCATTTTCAAAAACCACTGATCACTTAATTTTGGTTCGATCACAGCTTTGGTACGCTCACTAGTTCCTACTTTATTAAGGTGTGTTTCGGTTTTTGCAAGTGCTTCAATACGTTCAAGTTCCTTTACAATCTCTTTACGAACTACAAAACGATCTTTTCCTTCATACTGCAATCCAAAAGAGTTCAATGTAGCATCATCATTAAAGATATCTATAACCTCTAGATTATGCTTATCTCCCAAGATCTTATCATTAGGATCATGAGCAGGTGTTACTTTAAGACACCCAGTACCAAACTCCATATCTACATATTCATCCTCGATTATAGGTATAACGCGATTAGCAATAGGTACAATAGCTTTTTTACCCTTAAGATGTGTAAATCGATCATCATTTGGATTAATACATATTGCGGTATCTCCCATAATTGTCTCTGGGCGAGTTGTTGCAATAGTTAGTGTATCTTCTGTTCCTTCTATTTTATAGTTTAGGTAATATAAATTCCCTTGTTTTTCTTCATAAATTACTTCTTCATCAGACAAGGTGGTCTTAGCTTGAGGGTCCCAATTTACCATTCTATACCCACGATAAATCAATCCTTTATTATACAGATCTACAAAAACCTTAATTACAGATGCCGACAAGTTGTCATCCATTGTAAAAGCAGTACGTTCCCAATCACAAGAAGCTCCTAGTTTTTTTAACTGTTCCAGGATAATTCCTCCGTGCTTATGGGTCCATTCCCAGGCATGTTCTAAAAACTCTTCTCTGGTAAGATCATTTTTATCGACCCCTTCATCTTTTAGCTTAGCAACAACTTTAGCCTCTGTTGCTATCGAGGCATGATCAGTTCCCGGTACCCAACATGCATTATATCCTTTTAGACGCGCTCTACGGATTAACACATCCTGAATTGTATTGTTAAGCATATGTCCCATATGCAAAACACCAGTAACATTTGGTGGTGGAATAACAATAGTATATGCTTCTCTTTCATCAACCTCTGAGTGAAAATAGTTATTTTCCATCCAGTAGGCATACCACTTTTCTTCTATCGATTTTGCATCGTATTTTCCTGCTAAAGACATACTTTGGTCTGATTTTTGAATTAAGAAGTGCAAAAGTACTTATTAAAGTATGAAGTACGAAGTTAGAAATATGAAAATTTTAAAAAAACCTGAGTAATGAAATTAAACAATGTAGCTATAAAAATATAATAGTTTATATCATGTGCTATATAAAAATTTCTAACCTCGCACCTCTAGCTTTTGACCTCTTACTTTTAGGTATCATTTTGCAGTTGAGTAAAAAGTAAGTACTTTTACGTTTAACAAAAACCTACATCATGAAAAAAATAATGATAATTTTATTTATTGGTGTTCTTGGCGCAACCTTAAATGCACAAGACACTAATAAAGCACAAATAAAATTTAAATCCGAAGTTGTTGATTATGGCGAAATCGCCAAAGGCAGTGACGGTGTACGCAAATTTGAATTTACAAATACAGGAAATGCTCCTTTAGTTATCTCCAGAGTATATTCAAGCTGCGGATGTACCATTCCAAAAAAACCAGAGCAACCAATTGCTCCAGGAGAATCTGGTGTTATCGAAGTTAAATACGACACCAAAAGAGTGGGACCAATTCGTAAAACTATTACAGTAACATCTAATGCAGGAGATACTCCTACAATGGCTATAAAAATTAAAGGAACTGTCCTTGATAAAAGTGTTTTAGAAAAGAAAAACTAGAACTCGTATAATTAATCGTAACAAAAAAGGATACTCTAGAGTATCCTTTTTTATTTTTTAGATTACTTTTTTAAGTGAGAAATTGTAGCTTATTTCTATTCCTAATCGTTCTATTCTCATCTTGATTCTTCTTCCTTCTTCAGAATAAAACATATCATTTAGATCAGAAAGCTTATACCTATATGCACTTTTACCATTTACTTGTAAAATAACATCGCCTTTTTTTAAACCCGCAAGATCAGCTGGCGAATTAGGTCTAACATCCAAAATTTCGTACTTAGGCTGAAGAATAAAGTTGTTTGTCAACTCAATCGTTTTTTGGTTTACTAATTTATTTAACCCCAAATACACTCTATCTTCTTCTTTATAATTTCTTACTGCTGTGAAACCTGTATGCTGAATGGTAAGTCCACTCATATTATAATGAAAAGGCTTATTAAAAAAACTATTCTTTTTAAAAGATATTTTCTGACGGGTATAATCCAAAATAAGATTAAACCTCCTTAGGATATTTCCTCCTAATGACCCTTGCCTGTTATTTAAAGATATTCCTTGTATATAGATAGAATCCGGAAATGAGGCTGTTACCTCCTTCATTTTAAATTCACCAATATTGAGTTCTTTTATTTTAGTTTTTTCACCATAAATATCTCCACTAAAACCTTTACCCAAAAAATCTCTAAAGGAATTCTCACCTGCATATATCCCCTTTTCTTTATTCTCAAATAACCATAAAGAAGAACCAGAACCCGAATCTAGCAAAAGATTGATATCGATCAACCCATTAGCAGATTTATATTGAGCTGTAATAAAAGGTCTTTTCTTTTTTTCCCTAAAATCAATTTTGGTTTGATAGCACTTTTTACACTTTTTATAGGTATACGACTCTGGTTTATACATTTTTATGTACTGCTTTGCATAATTAATATCCAAAACAAAGTTTTTAATAAAATCATGACCTATAATCCCATGTACAGGAAATCCCATTCTGGGAGAAAAATTAATTGACTCATCCAAAACCAGGTAAATCTTGTGATTAGTACTAACAGCATCACCTATCCTAACTTCGTTATTAATTGATTTTATAGCCTCTACTGGTTCATTTTCACCTAACCCTCTAAGGTAAATTTTTGATGCATTTTTAAGTTCTAAGGAGCTTTTATTGTCTACACTAAAGATAATTGTGGATCCCACACCCGTATCTAAAATAAAGGAAAGTTCGACACCATTTACAACAACAGGAATAACAATGAGGTTATTTGCTAATTCAAATCTAATCTTATCACTTTTTTCTCCAATAGGTAACCGGAAGTTTTCTTGGGCAAAAAGAGCTGTACTAAAGATTAGAAATAGTACTAAAATCTTACTTTTAAAAAAATGACAAAAATCTAGTGATAAAATCTTCATTACTCTAAATATAAAAAATATAGTTGAAAAACCTACAAACTAAATAGGGATTTACAAGTTCAAATACATTATTCTTTTGTTAGATAACCTTTTTTAGATAGAATTTGCACTTTACCTCTACTCCTAATCGTTTTATCCAATACCAGTACCCAGCATAAAAGAAGGCTTGGTATCGTTTACAACGACAAGAATAACAATTAGATTATTGATTAATTGAAATTTAATTTTAGTGCTATTTTGTTTAAAAGGTAATCTGAAATCATTTTGAGTATGAAGAACAAAGTTGAAAAGTAAAAATACCATTAAAAGCCTACCTTTCATAAAACAACATAATTAAGCCATAGAAGCTTGATCGCATTAAATATAAAAAATAGTTAAAAAAACACCCCAACTACACCCCCTATTCCTAAAATATTTAAGAAATTTACCGCTATTTTATTTTTTTAAATCAGATCAGATGCCAATAATATCGCATAAAGGCAAAGCTATGCCCGAATCACCAATTCGAAAATTGGTGCCTTTTGCAGAAAAAGCTGCAAAAGAAGGTAAGCATATTTACCATTTAAATATCGGTCAACCAGATATAAAAACACCGATTGAAGCCATGGATGCTATACGAAACCACAAATTAGACATTTTAGCGTATAGCCACTCTGCCGGATTTGAAAGTTTTAGAAATAAATTAGCTAACTATTATGCAAAACATAATATTACGGTATCTTCTGATGAAATTTTGGTCACTACCGGAGGTAGTGAAGCATTAATTTTCACTATGGGTAGTATTACAGATCCTGGTGATGAGATTATAGTTCCCGAGCCTTTTTATGCAAATTATTATAGTTTTTCGACACAATCTACTGTTAAGGTAGTTCCTGTTATATCTAAGATAGAAAACGGATTCGCATTACCATCAATTGCAGAGTTCGAAAAATTGATTACGAAAAAAACCAAAGCCATACTGATCTGTAACCCCGGTAATCCAACAGGTTACCTTTACAGCAAAGAAGAAATAAAACAATTAGCAAAACTTGCTATCAAGTATGACTTATTTTTGATTTCTGATGAAGTGTATCGAGAATTTGTATATGACGACTCAGAGCATTACTCTATTTTACAAGAAAAAGGTCTTGATGAATATGCCATTATTGTAGATTCTGTCTCTAAACGATACAGCATGTGTGGAGCCCGTATTGGATGTATGATAAGTAAAAACAAAAGTGTAATGGAAACTGCTATGAAATTTGCACAAGCACGACTAAGCCCTCCTACTCTTGCGCAAATTGCTAGTGAAGCGGCTTTAGGAGCGCCAGAATCTTATTATACAGAAACGGTTGAAAAATACAAATTAAGGAGAGATACCTTGGTTGCCGGACTTAGAGAAATTCCAGGAGTAAAAGTAGGAGTTCCTAAAGGTGCTTTTTACTGTATTGCCGAATTACCAATCGAAGATGCTGATCATTTTGCACAATGGCTTCTAGATGAATTTGATTTAGATAAACAAACTATTATGGTAGCACCAGCTTCTGGATTTTATTCGGGACCTAACAAGGGGAAAAATCAAGTAAGAATAGCATATGTTTTAAATCGAAGAGATCTTAAAAAGGCAATTGAAATATTAAAAATAGCTCTTGAAAAATACAATAATCAATGAGGCGAACATTAAAAAATTAAACCTATTTTCCCAAAAGGAAATGTTTAAGATTTTTAATGAGAGAACGTAGTGATTACACATGTTCTCAATTTTATAATTAATTTATCATCAAATAATTACTAAAATTTAAACGTGTGGAAATTGAATATAATAAATCTTTAAAAAAATACAATACTTTTGGGATTGACGTTGTTGCAGCAGAATTTGCGGCTATTACATCAGAATCCGAACTCGATACAATGCTCTTAAAAAATAATAAAAATCCACTTTTTATTTTGAGCGGCGGAAGCAATATGCTATTGACAAAAAATCTAGACATGTTAGTGTTGCACATTGCTATAAAAGGAATTACAGCTATAGAAGAATCAGACAAATATGTATCTGTATCTGCAAATGCAGGAGAAAACTGGCATGACTTTGTACAATACTGTATCAAAAATAATTATGGAGGCTTAGAAAATTTATCTCTAATTCCCGGATATGTAGGTAGTGCCCCTATTCAAAATATTGGCGCTTATGGTGTAGAACTTAAAGATACAATGACAAGTTGCGAAGCAATCAATATCAATACCCGAAAGAAACATATCTTTTCAAAAAAAGATTGCAAATTCGGATATCGCAACTCTATTTTTAAAAACGATGTAAAAGGTGAATACATAATCACCAAGGTCACTTTTAGATTAACTAAAAAAGAACATACTCTTAATACAAGCTATGGTGCAATAGAAAATGCTTTAGTAAATAGGGAAATTACCCAACCCACAATTAAAGACGTTTCTGAAGCAGTAATTGCTATACGAAAAAGCAAACTTCCCGATCCCTCACAAATAGGAAACAGTGGTAGTTTTTTTAAAAATCCTGTTGTTGATGTTAAACATTTTACCAAGCTTCAAAAGGCATATCCTAACATTCCTTTTTATAAAATAGATGAAGAACATATTAAAATTCCTGCAGGCTGGCTGATCGAACAATCTGGTTTTAAGGGAAAACGTTGGGGTGATGCAGGAGTGCATGAAAAACAAGCTTTGGTTTTAGTAAACTACGATAATGCCTCTGGAAATGAAATTTTGAATGTATCTAAAAGAATCTTAACCGACATAAAAGAAAAATTTGATATTCTTCTGGAAACTGAAGTCAATATTATATAATACAATATTGAGACGTTAATAAATATATCTAATCAAAAAAGGTTAATATTA
This sequence comes from Aquimarina spinulae, assembly GCF_943373825.1. Lineage (NCBI taxonomy): Bacteria > Pseudomonadati > Bacteroidota > Flavobacteriia > Flavobacteriales > Flavobacteriaceae > Aquimarina > Aquimarina spinulae. The sequence continues at coordinate 939,952 of NZ_CALSBP010000002.1, forward strand.
ATCAAGAATTGACACATTATTCTTAATTTTTTGTTTAATAGCTTCTTAGCCATACATTCTTTGTATCTTTGTAATCAATTTTGATTTTTTATATTATTATGAAGCTTTTATTACTTACAATTGTTTTATTACTATTAGCATTTGGTGGTATTGCAATTAAACTATGGGCGAAAAAAGATGGTAAATTTGCTGGTACTTGCGCAAGTCAAAGTCCATTTTTAAATAAAGAAGGGGAATCATGTTCTCTTTGTGGCAAAACTCCGGATCAGTACTCAAGCTGTAACGAAGAAAAACACACTAAATAGTTTCTTATCGATTATCTATTTCACTCAAAAACAATGTATTGAAAAAAGAAGACTCTATCCTTTTAGAAGATCATATCAAAAAAGCTAAAGAAGGGAAACAAATATCTTTTAATTATCTTCTTGATACTTTTTGGAATGATGTGTACAATTTTCAGTTAAAAAAAACTCAGGATGAGTACGAAGCTGAGGATATTACTATACAAAGTTTTTCTCGAGCATTTGACAAAATTAACACGTTTAAAGAAGAATACAACTTTAAAACATGGTTGATTCAGATCTCAAAAAACATACATATAGATCTATTGCGAAAAAAAAATGCATCAATACAGTCCAAAACCACGACACAAGTAGATGATGCCGTATATAAAATCATCGATCATAACCCAACCCCAGAAGATAAACTAATTACCGAGCAAAATTTAGCTCAATTACTGCTCTACATTAAACAACTAAAACCTAATTACCAAAAAGTAATTAACCTAAGATATTTTCAGGAATTAAGTTATAAAGAAATTGCTGATCATCTCAATGAACCTATAAACAATGTTAAAGTAAAGTTATTGAGGGCCAGAAAACTACTTTCTGAAATAATTACCAATGCAAAACACTAATTCATAAACGAAAAACTATCGCAAGGTAAAAGAAGTAAACCTTTTGATAACGCTATACAATGGATCAATCCATTTGTCGTTGATCTTTTTATCGTATTTCACAAACTTTTGTATCAATCCTTTTGGCGCAGAAATCTCTTTTTCTATAGCTGTGATATTAATATACTTCTGGTTATTAAGCAACCATTTTTCTACACGCTTTCGATTGTTTTTTGTTTTTTTAAGACTTATCAATTCTTCGGGCATGATTTTTTCTCTTTATCACATGAGATAACTGTCAAATTCAAAAAAAATTTTACGTTAACTTAATTTTAACCTGATGTTAAGACTTTGTATAGATATGGTTTTACTGTAAGAGTAAATGTATAGAAACTATAGCTCTTATCCCCCTTTAATATCACGTAGTTTAACAACGCTCTTTTTTTCAAAAATTAACATGCCTCTTGTAGTGATGTATTAACTTTATTCAAAACTTCATTTTAATCTAAGCTTTCTTTGTATTTTTGCTAAAAATATTGCTTGTATGAATAACAATGTTGCTAGCGTAGCACCTCCTAAAGGAAAACCAAAATGGTTACGTGTTAAACTTCCTACGGGAAAGAAATACACAGAACTTCGGGGATTAGTAGATAAATATAACTTACATACCATTTGCACCTCAGGAAGCTGTCCTAACATGGGGGAATGCTGGAGTGAAGGGACCGCTACTTTTATGATATTAGGTAATATATGCACCCGTTCCTGTGGTTTTTGTGGCGTTAAAACCGGAAGACCAGAAACTGTAGAGTGGGAAGAACCCGAAAAAGTAGCTCGATCTATAAAATTGATGAAGATAAAACATGCTGTCATTACATCTGTAGATAGAGATGACTTGTTAGATGGTGGATCAATTATCTGGGCAGAAACTATTCAAGCTATTCGCAGAATGAATCCAGAAACTACATTAGAAACATTAATTCCGGATTTTCAAGGAAAAACAAAAAATATAGATAGAATTATTACAGTAAAACCAGAAGTGGTTTCTCATAATATGGAAACTGTAAAAAGATTAACTCGAGAGGTTCGCATCCAGGCCAAATATGAGCAAAGCTTACAAGTATTAAAATATCTTAAAGAAAATGGTATTGAACGTACAAAAAGCGGAATCATGTTAGGACTTGGCGAAAAAGAAGAAGAAGTTATACAAACACTAAGCGACCTTAGAACAGTAGGTTTAGATATCGTTACAATAGGGCAATACCTACAACCAAGCAAAAAACATCTTCCTGTAAAACAATTTATAACTCCGGATCAGTTTAAAAAATATGAAGAAATAGGTTTAGAAATGGGATTTAGGCATGTAGAAAGTAGTGCCTTGGTAAGATCTTCATATAAAGCTCAAAAGCATTTAACTTAATCCAAAAACAGTAGTAAGGATTTAATGAATACACCTATTAGAATTGCCATCAACGGTTTTGGAAGAATAGGCCGTAACTTGTTTAGATTATTAATTAATCATCCTAGCATACAAGTTGTAGCAATAAACGACCTCGCCGACTCAAAAACTTTAAGTCACCTTCTTAAGTATGATAGCATACATGGTATTTTATCTTTTGAGGTATCGCATACCAAAAGTCATATTATAGTACAAGATGCATCAATACCTTTACTTAATGAAAAAAATCCAGAACATTGCAACTGGAAAAAATATGATGTAGATATTGTTATCGAATCAACTGGAAAATTTAAAACCAGACCTGATGCAGAAAAACACCTTAAGGCTGGAGCAAAACGAGTTATTTTATCGGCTCCTTCTATAGAAGATAGTATAAAAACTATCGTCGTAGGTGTAAATGATCATATCCTTGATGGGTCAGAAACTATCTTATCTAATGCTTCTTGCACCACAAACAATGCAGCACCAATGATCAAGGTAATTAATGATTTATGCGGAATTGAACAAGCTTACATCACCACTGTACATAGCTACACTACTGATCAAAGTTTACATGATCAACCACATAGGGACTTAAGACGGGCACGAGCTGCAAGTCAATCCATAGTACCTACGACAACTGGTGCAGCAAAAGCACTAACAAAAATATTTCCCGAACTAAGTGATGTAATAGGAGGATGTGGTATTAGAGTTCCTGTCCCGAATGGATCACTTACAGATATTACCTTTAATGTTAAAAGACAAACTTCTATCCAAGAAATTAACAACGAATTTAAAAAAGCTTCCCAAACTAGTCTAAAAGGTATTTTGTCATATACAGAAGATCCAATCGTATCTATTGATATACTTGGCAATCCGTACTCTTGTACGTTTGATTCTTTAATGACTTCTGTGATAGGAAAAATGGTAAAAATCATAGGTTGGTATGACAATGAAATAGGATATAGTAATAGAATAATTGATTTAATTATTAACATTTGTAAGAAATAACTATCTTAGTTGAGATATTTCAGAGGAAAATGCCAACCCAAATCAAATATTTTATAGCGCAATTTTTACTTATTTGTTGTTTTTTTGGTTCTGCACAAACGACTGAGCTTTCAGAAAACAATCAAATGAAAGACTCTATTGAGAGCTATTTGATGAATGCTTCACAATCTATTGACCAAACTAGATTAGAACTTGCGCTTTCTAATATTATCAACGCAAAAGAGCTTGCTTTACAACAACAAAACAAAACTTATATAGCAAAGACCAATATGGTGCTTGCTAAACTATACCGGGAATTGGGAGATCTCAAAAAAGCTGAAGAGCAAATCCTAGATGCTATTGCTTTTCAGAATGAAACCAATGACGAATTTATGCTTGTTTCTTCATATACAATATATGGATCAATTGCTACAAAGCTTGGAAAATTTAAAACCGCATTAAAATCCCTTCAAAACGCATTAGCAATAGCCAAAAAGAATGATTACAAAAATCAGGAAGGACCTATAAAATTAAATCTTGGACTTTTAGCTCTTGCTCAAGAAAAACCCAAATTAGCTATACAACACTTTAATAGCGGGCTTCCTATCATAAATTCATTTGATCAGTATTACTTCAAAGCAAAACTCTATACAAATAAAGCCAGAGCACAATTATCAATAAACCAACCTGATGAAGCCATGAAAACCAATGATTTGGCTATGCAAATTGGTGAAGATATGGAATATGCAGAAATACAATCAGAATGTTTCGAACTGTATAGCCAGATTTATGAACGAAAAGAAGATTATCCCGCCTCTCTTAAAAACCTTAGAGCACACGAAAAAATAAAAGATGCTCTTTTTAATACCAATAAAGAAATTATAGCTCAGGAAGCAGGCGCAAAACTAAATCTAAATGAAAATAACGTTCTAATAGAAGAGCTAACAGAGGAAAATATACAACAACAAAGATCTTTAAAATTAGGGCGACTTACAACCATACTAAGTATTGCTTTGATAACAATATTATCTCTTTTAACGCTTTCTCTTTATAAAAATAATAACTTAAGAGCCAGAGCAAACGAATTATTACAAAATAAAAACACAGAACTTATACTGGCAAAAGAGAATGCAGAAAGAGCTAGTGAGGCCAAAGTTCAATTCCTTTCTACAATAACACACGAGTTAAGAACACCATTATATGCTGTTACAGGATTAACACATTTGTTACTCGAAGAAAGCCCTACTCCTAATCAAAAAGAGCATCTTAATTCCCTCAAATTCTCTGGAGAATATCTTTTGTCACTAATTAATAATATTCTGGATCTAAATAAACTTGAGGCTAACAAAGTAGAACTGGAGAACACATCATTCAATTTAAAAAAACGAATAAATGATGTATTAATAGCGCTGGGTAAATCTGCTAAAGACAGAAATAATAATTTGCATTATGAATTTGATGAGTCTATCCCAGCTAAACTTAAAGGAGACCCGCTTAAAGTTTCTCAAGTCTTAATTAATCTTATCGGAAACTCTATAAAATTTACACAAAACGGAGATATTTGGATACGAGTAAAACCTATTAATCAAATTGACAATAAAGTCTCGCTTAGTTTTGAAATTGAAGATAACGGAGTAGGAATATCAGAAAAAAAGCAACTTAGTATTTTTGAAAACTTTACTCAAGGCTCTGTACAAATTAATAGAAAATTTGGTGGTACAGGTTTAGGGCTATCAATAGTAAAGAATTTATTGTCCTTAATGGATAGTGAGATCAAACTAGAAAGTGAATTAAGCAAGGGATCAAAATTTTTATTTGACCTTACATTCGAAATTTTTGAAGACAAAAGCACTAATTACACCGAAGAAGCTAAGAAAATTGATTACAGTATAATGATCGACAAACATATACTTGTGGTCGAAGACAATAAAATCAATCAACTAATTACCAGAAAAATCTTAGAAAAGAACGAGATAAGATGTGATGTTGCCGATAATGGTGATATTGCGGTAAATAAAACAAAAGAAAACACCTTTGATCTTATTCTTATGGATATCCATATGCCAGGAATCAGTGGCATTGAAGCCACCAAACAAATTAGAAAATTCAATAAAGAAATCCCAATTATAGCATTAACAGCCGTTACTCTTGATGATAATCTGGATGAGTTCTACGATAATGGATTTAATGACATCATACCAAAACCATATAAAACTGAAGAGTTTTTCACAAAACTCCACAAAGCATTGGTAAAAAAACAAGCCACTGCTTAGTGGTTTGGCACAGCTTTTGAGAAGTAAAGGTTAACCGAGTTTATATACATAAACTTATTTGAGTTAGCCAGAATTAAAAAATTAAGATCCTATAGTAGGATCTTAATTTTTTTCAATAAACTTCAATATTTTATCATCAAAAGAAGAAGCGCCTTCTACAAACCTCACTTCTATCGGCTGGTACCATAATTTCTCTTCAGAAATATCCGAAGCCAATCTCACATAATCTTTTTCTGTCGTAATAATAAATTCAAGATCATTTAAATTATCTAATTCAGTATCAGTAAAATTATGATGATCAGGAAAACTAATATGATCAAATGTCAACCCTAAAGACGTATAATAATCTAATAAAGGAGTAGGATTAGCAATACCGGTAACCAAAGTAAAATGAATATTTTGCAAGAAATTGATAGATTTTGTTCCAGAAACATTTACTATATCATTTCCATAATCAATAGTGGTAAAAAACAAATCCTGATTAGGTTTTATCGCAAGTTTATCTGTAATTCTTTTTCTCTCTTCAAAAGACAATGGATTAGGACATTTTGTAACGACAATAATATCAGCCCGATCAGCCCCTTTTTTGGGTTCTCTTAAATTTCCTGTAGGCAAAACAATATCATTACAATAAAGATCATAATATGCAGTAAGCAAAATATAGAATCCTGCTTTTACCTTACGATGTTGATAAGCATCATCTAATAAAATCACTTCTGGTTTGGGTGTTAATGATCTTAAATTAGAAATTCCACTACGCCGATCCGCATCTACCGCTACAACAACATCTGTGAATTTTCTTTTAAACTGAAGTGGTTCATCTCCTACTTGTTTTGCTGTAGAAGAAGTAGCAACCAGCTTAAATCCTTTGGTTTCTCTTTTATACCCCCTACTAAGTGTTGCTAATGACACCTTATCTTTAAGCAAAGTAATTAAATATTCTACCATTGGTGATTTACCGGTTCCTCCTACACTAAGATTCCCTACTGCTATTATCGGAAAGGTATATGTCGTAGATTTTTTAATCCCCAGATCATACAATTTATTTCTCAACCAGGTAATCAGATAATAAAAAGGAACAAAAGGTAAAAGTATTTTTCGCAGTAAATTCACACGTTTAAAATTTTCAATATATCAGTGCAACAAAAGTATAAAACGAAACTTTGATTATTGATAAAAGTTTTTTTACATTCAATTTTTATTCAAAAACATAATAAAATGCAAATAAAAGAGGTTATACAGCATCTTGAAACTTTAGCTCCAATCACATACGCAGAGGATTTTGATAATGTTGGTTTATTGGTTGGTAGTCGCGAAACTGTAGTAACGGGGATTCTGGTAACCCTGGATACTCTCGAAAACATAGTAGATGAAGCAATAGAAAACAACTGTAATCTCATTATAAGTTTTCACCCCATCGTATTTAAGGGACTCAAAAAATTTAATGGCAGTAACTATGTAGAGCGAGTAGTAATGAAAGCTATTAAAAATGATATTGCTATTTTTGCTATTCATACAGCTCTAGACAATGCAATACACGGGGTAAATAATATGATATGTGAGCAGTTAGGACTTCTGAATCGCAAAATTCTTATCCCGCAAAGCGGAAATATAAAGAAATTAGTCACCTTCGCTCCTACTGCTGAAGCTGACGTATTACGCAACAAATTATTCGAAGCCGGAGCAGGAAGCATTGGTAATTACGACAATTGTAGTTTTTCTTCTGAAGGAACAGGAACATTTAGAGCCTCTGATACTGCAAACCCCTCAATTGGTGAAATCGGAAAAACACATCACGAAAAAGAAACTCAGATTCAAGTTACATACCCCAAACATTGTGAAGGTAAAATCCTTAAAACTCTTTTTGAAAATCATTCTTATGAAGAAGTAGCCTATGAAATTACCACTCTTGAAAATAAAAATCAAAATATTGGGATGGGTATGATTGGGGAGCTGCCAAACCCGGTAGAAGAGCTTGAGTTTTTAAAACACATCAAAAATATTTTCAAAACCGGATGTGTACGACACTCGGCATTACTAAACAAACCTATCAAAAAAGTAGCTGTTCTTGGTGGTAGCGGTAGTTTCGCTATTGCTAATGCACATCGAGCAGGCGCAGATATTTTTATCACTTCAGACCTAAAATATCATCAATTTTATGAAGCCGAAGGAAGGCTAATATTAGCCGATATTGGTCACTATGAGAGCGAACAATACACAAAAAACTTAATTGTTAGTTATCTTAGAAAAAAAATCAGTAATTTTGCAATCATTTTATCGGATAAAAACACCAATCCTATTCAATACATATAAAATATGGCAAAGAAAGAAGTTACTGTTGAGCAAAAATTAAGAGCACTATATGACTTGCAATTAATAGACTCTAGAGTTGATGAGATCAGAAACGTACGCGGAGAATTACCTTTAGAGGTTGAAGATCTTGAAGATGAAGTAGCCGGATTAAACAAAAGATTAGAAAAGCTAAACAATGATCTTGAAACTATCGCCGAAGGTATTAGTAACAAGAAAAACCTAATTGAAGAAGCTAAAGCACTAATCAAAAAATACGGAGAGCAACAAAAAAATGTTCGTAATAATCGCGAATACAATTCACTTAGTAAAGAAATTGAATTCCAGGAATTAGAAATTCAATTAGCAGAAAAGCATATCAAGGAACATAAAGCTCAGATTGTTCAAAAAAATGAGATCATCGATCAGACCAAAACAAAACTTGGAGAGCGTAACTCTCACCTTTCTCACAAAAAAGGAGAACTTGATGCTATTTTAGCTGAAACTGAAAAAGAAGAGCAAGCTTTAATCTCTAAGTCTGAAGATTACCAAAAAGAGATCGAAGAACGTTTGATCAATGCCTACAAAAGAATACGTAGTAATGTAAAAAACGGACTTGCTGTTGTACCAATTGAACGCGGTGCTTCTGGAGGATCATTCTTTACCATTCCGCCACAAGTACAGATGGAAATTGCTTCTCGCAAGAAAATCATCACAGATGAACACAGTGGCCGAATTTTAGTCGACCAAGAACTTGCAAAAGAAGAAAAAGAAAAAATGAATGCACTTTTTGCAAAACTATAATAAATAATAGTTAAACAACATAGAGCCTCAGTTTTACTGAGGCTTTTTTGATTGCACAAACAATGAATCACATCCTCATCATAGGCTTTGTTTGGCCAGAACCCAATTCTTCGGCAGCAGGAAGCAGAATGATGCAGCTTATAGCACTATTCGAGGCTCAAAACTGGGGGATCACCTTTGCCAGCCCTGCAGCAGAAACAGAGCATATGGTAAATCTCGAAAACACAAATATCACTAAAGCAACAATAGAGCTTAACAATTCTAGTTTTGATGATTTTATCAAAAAACTACAACCAGACATAGTGATGTTTGATCGATTTATGACTGAAGAACAGTTCGGATGGAGAGTCACAAAATATTGCCCTAATGCTTTAAAAATATTAAACACAGAAGACCTACATAGTCTTAGAAAAACCCGACAAGAATCATTTAAAAGAAATACAACTTTTAACAACAACGCTCTTTTATGTGGCGACATTACAAAACGAGAGATTGCAAGTATATATCGATGCGATCTATCCCTAATTATTTCTGATTTTGAAATAAAGCTTCTTAAGGAGATCTTTAAAATAAATGAAGACTTATTATTCTATTTACCTTTTCTACTTGACCCCATTACTGCAGACATAAAAAAAACATGGCCAGAGCACAAAAACAGAAAACACTTTGTTACTATAGGAAATTTTCGCCATGAACCAAATTGGAATAGCGTGTTATACCTTAAAGAAGTCATTTGGCCATTAATTAGAAAAGAGCTTCCAGAAGCAGAATTGCATATCTACGGATCATACCCCCCTCCTAAAGCAACACAGCTACACAATCCAGAAGAAGGATTTTACATTAAAGGATGGGCAAAAAGTGCAACAGAAATAATGTCGAAAGCTCGTGTTTGCCTTGCCCCTTTACGATTTGGAGCAGGAATTAAAGGAAAACTCGCAGAGGCCATGCTTTGTGGCACACCAAGCGTAACCACCTCTATCGGAGCAGAAGGAATGCTCGATGAAGAAGCCGATTGGAACGGTTTTGTTATCGATGACCCTTCAAAATTTGCCAAAGCAGCCATAAGATTATATAATAACGAAAGCCTCTGGCAACAATCACAACAAAACGGAATAGAGATTACAAACACACGGTTTCAGAAAAAAAAGTTCTGCACCCCATTTCTCGATCAGATTTCTAAACTTCAAAAAAACCTTAATAAACATCGTGCCAAAAACTTTATCGGTAGCATACTACAGCATCATACGCTACGAAGCACCGAATTTATGTCTAGATGGATAGAAGAAAAAAACAAAGCCTAGTGAGCTCGCATTATAAAACAACACTATCTCAATAACCCACTGTAAATCAATTAGTAAAATTGAAAAACAGGGGAAATCCCCCTTTTATTAGAATAAAAATATCTCTAATTTTACTTTACCAACAAAATTAATTTTAGGAGGAATCAGAAAATCCTTTAATAGAGTACGAACACAACTAGTACTGGCTTCTATTACTATATAGATTTAATCGGAAACTAGTACAAATCTTAAAACCTTATGAAAAAATTCACACTAACCATCCTGACAAGTTTTATGTTACTATTGTTCTCATCTTGCGAAAAAGAAGTTAACACTACAATCGAAACTCAGGAAGCAATTACCCAGGAAGATATCACTGGAATCAAGAGATCCGAAATACCTGATGATATTAAACTTGATTATCACGAAAAATATGGTGTTATACGAGCAGATGAATACCCTATGGAGCGTAGAGGTACAGAAATTACCTTAGAAACATTTTTAGAAAAAGCAAATCTCAAAAAAGATGATTTTGCTGATTACAGAATCACCGAAAGACAATTTTCTGGAATTGGACTAGCCGAACATCGAATAAACAGGGAAGTAATTCAGGTACATCACGAATATAAAAACGAACCTGTAACTGTTTTTGAAGGAGTTACACATGAAGGCAAAAGAGTAACAATAATCATCATTATTATCTGTTCTAATGGGCTTGTTATTGTAATTATTCTCTAAACTTCTAAAAACAATAATTCCAAAATAAAAAATCAGGAGTTATACCATGACGTATCACTCCTGATTTTAATATTATAATAAAAGTACTGCTACTTAAAGTGCAGCTACGTGTTTTGCTAATTGTGATTTCAAGTTAGCAGCTTTATTCTTATGAATAACATTATTCTTAGCTAACTTATCAAGCATAGAAACAACCGTAGGAAACAAAGTCTCTGCTTCTTTTTTATCAGACTCACGTAATTTTTTTATAGCATTACGTGTAGTTTTATGCTGATACCTGTTTCTAAGACGTTTTGCCTCGTTACTTCTGATTCTTTTTAATGCTGACTTATGATTTGCCATCTCTCTTCTATTAAATTTCTTACTATAAAATTTGTAGCCCGTAGGGGAATCGAACCCCTCTTACCAGGATGAAAACCTGGCGTCCTAGCCGATAGACGAACGGGCCATTTTCCCTTTTCAAGGATTGCAAATTTATAGCTTTCACTTTAAATTTGCAATTAATTTCATTATTGTAGCCCGTAGGGGAATCGAACCCCTCTTACCAGGATGAAAACCTGGCGTCCTAGCCGATAGACGAACGGGCCATGTTGTCTAATTGCGGATGCAAAAATACAACTATTTTTTAATGCTGCAAGTGTTATTTTATTTTTTTCTAAAACCCTTAATAAGCCTTAGCAAATAACACTCTCATTTTTGATGGATTATCACTATAAACACAGCTCCCCTCCTCTTCTTTTGCATCAAAAGGAATACATCGTATTGTAGCTTTAGTAAGCTCCTTTATCTTTTGCTCTGTCTCTACAGAACCATCCCAATGTGCCGAAATAAACCCTCCTTTATTCTCTAAAACATCTTTAAACTCATCAAAAGAATTTACCTCTGTGATATGTTCATCCCTATATTGAGTTGCTTTTTGATGCAAACTTTCCTGAATCTCTACAAGTAACGACTCTATGGTTGCAACAACTTCATCTTTAGCAACAAATTGTTTTGTTAGTGTATCACGGCGAGCAAGTTCTACAGTTCCTTTTTCTAAATCCTTAGGCCCAATTGCAATCCTAAGAGGAACCCCTTGTAGCTCATACTGAGCAAATTTAGCTCCAGGCCTATGCGTATCTCTATTATCAAACTTGACAGAAACTCCTTTAGATCTTAAATCAGCAACCAACTCATTAGCAACTTTAGAAATTTGATTTAATTGTTCTTCTCCTTTATATATAGGAACAATTACCACTTGAATAGGAGCCAAATTAGGAGGTAAAACCAAACCATTATCATCGCTATGAGTCATAATTAAAGCACCCATCAAACGAGTCGAAACTCCCCATGAAGTAGCCCATACGTAGTCTAATTTACCTTCTTTTGACGTAAATTTTACATCAAATGCTTTTGCAAAATTCTGTCCTAGAAAGTGCGAAGTACCAGCCTGCAAAGCTTTTCCATCTTGCATTAGCGCTTCAATACAATATGTATCTTCTGCTCCAGCAAAACGCTCACTCTCTGTTTTTCTTCCTCTTATCACAGGAATAGCCATAAATTGCTCTGCAAAATCCGCATATACATTATTCATTTGCTCTGTCTCAGCAATTGCTTCTTGTCTTGTAGCATGAGCCGTATGCCCTTCTTGCCATAAAAACTCTGCAGTTCGAAGAAATAGCCTGGTACGCATTTCCCATCGCACTACATTAGCCCATTGATTTACTAACAAAGGTAAATCTCTATATGATTGTATCCATCCTTTATATGTATTCCAAATAATAGCTTCAGAAGTTGGGCGTACAATCAACTCTTCTTCTAACTTAGCTTTAGGATCCACGATAAGCTTAGAACTATCTTCTGGGTCGGTTTTTAATCTATAATGAGTAACTACTGCGCATTCTTTAGCAAACCCTTCTGCATTTTTTTCTTCTGCTTCGAATAAACTTTTAGGTACAAATAATGGAAAATACGCATTTTGATGCCCCGTTTCTTTAAATTTTTTATCTAATTCTGCCTGCATTTTTTCCCAAATAGCATACCCATACGGCTTAATCACCATACACCCTCTTACTGCCGAATTCTCGGCCAGGTCGGCCTTAACGACTAATTCGTTATACCATTTTGAATAATCTTCACTACGCTTTGTTAAATTCTTACTCATAAACTCCTATTTGGCACAAATGTTGTGGCTCTGTTAAATATAATTTAGTTAACGCAAAACTAACTAAATTTGTAATGTTCAACAATAAAATAAGAAGATATGCGACTTAAAAATTATTTTCAGAGAAGTGGAGCTTTAGGTTTTTTACTTTTAGCAGCCATCCTTATGTTGACGTCTTGTGGTTCGTACGAATATACTCCATACAGAGATGGTATTTATAGCGACGCAGGAAGCCAAAAAAACATTGAGACCCCACCTAATAATACAGATGAAAAATCTAATTATTATTCTAGTTATTTTTCTGAAAAATCTGCACAAATCGATACCGCAATTGAGGAAGATGCAATTTTTACCGATATTGATTCTTATTCTAGCGAAGGTTATGATGCTGCAGATACTACTGCTACTGCATTAAATTATGAAGTTGGACAACCAGCATGGGGCAGCAATCCTACAGAAATCAGCGTTAATCTTTACAATACCGGTTGGAATGGATGGGGTTGGAATAACTGGGGCAATGGATGGGGATGGAATGGATGGTATGGCAATGGCTGGTACGGCAATGGATGGGGATGGAACGCCGGATGGGGATGGAATAGTCCTGGATGGGGATTTGGTTGGGGTAACCCTTACTGGTATGGTGGTTATTATTGCCCTCCTTACTATTATGGAGGTTATGCCGGATATTACCGCCCTTATTACAATAGATATCCATACTATGGAAGATCTCGTTATAGAGCATACAACAGGAGTGCAAGAAACTCGTATGCTTATTCTACCAGAAGTCGCAGAGCATATAATAATTCAAAATACAACACAAGGTCACGAAGATCTTCAACTTACAGCAGCAGAAGCAGACAAGGATACAGCAATAGAAGAGTTGATGCCGCAAGAAGAACACGATCTTCAACAGACAACTATTATAACAGATCCAGATCTTCAAACAATACATATTCTCGTTCACGATCCTCTTCGGTAGGCAGAAGTAATTCAACAAGATACACTAGACCAGCAACAACGACAAGATCCAGAAGTAATTCTTCAACCAGAAGTAGAGGATACACTCCTCCGTCAAATAATTCTTCAAGAAGTAGAAGTTCTGGGTATTCAAGAAGTAGTGCGCCTCGTAGTAGTGGGTATTCACGATCAGGAAGCAGCAGCAGATCCAGAAGTAGCGGAAGTCGTAGTGGCAGCAGATCCAGAAGTCGCGGAAGAAATTAAAAAACTTAATTCAAACCATATAAACAATTGTTAGATAACTTTCCCGAATATCTTACTTATTTTTGAGGTATTCTGTAATTCAAAATTTAAAAAATTGATGAAAAAGCTATTCTTATTCATAGGTATGCTATCTATGTCTTTTTTGAGTGCTCAAGATATTACTGATGCATTACGTTATTCACAACAAGATATTCTTGGTACTGCACGCTACAGAGCCATGAGTGGTGCTTTTGGCGCCTTGGGAGGGGATTTATCGGCACTACAAATTAACCCAGCCGGGTCAGCCGTTTTTTTAAATTCTCATGGATCGGTCACCCTTTCTACAAGTCATATTGATAACGATGTAAACTACTCCGATCGTTTAACCAATCGTGATTCTAGAAATTTAAATTTTAATCAAGTAGGAGCCGTTTTTATTTTCGATCATTACAGTGATGATGCAATCATTAATAAACTTTCATTAGGGTTAGCGTATGATCAGACTGCAAATAATGCTAATGAATTTAATGTTTTCGGGAGAAGTTCTAATTCTATCGACAACTTTTTTCTTGCCGAAGCACAAGGGCTGCCTCTGGATTTGATTTCGAGAAGATCGGGAGAATCTATAGACCAGCTTTATAGTTTTCTTGGAGAATCTGAAGGGTATGCTGCTCAGCAAGCATTCCTAGGTCGTGAAGCTTTTGTTATAGAAGCAACTGATGTTGATAATCCCAATAACACTTCTTATTTTTCGAATATTGCACCTGGTGTTTTTGATCAGGAATACTATTATGAAAGTACAGGTTTAAATGGAAAATTCACCTTAAATGGAGGCGCACAAATTAATCAAGTTTTTTATGTAGGATTTAATATCAACTCTCATTTTATTAATTACGACAGAGTTACTGAGTTTTTTGAAGGAAATAACAATGCAGGCAGCAATGTTAATGAAGTAACATTTACCAATAAATTATCTACCACGGGTGGAGGGTTTTCTGCTCAAGTTGGAGGTATTGCCAAGGTATCTGAAATGATCCGCTTAGGAGCTTCTTTTGAATCTCCTACCTGGTACTATATTGAAGAAGAGACCACTCAGCGTCTGGAAACATTTAGCGATATAGATGGAAGATCCATTGTTGATCCCGATGTTATTAATGTTTTCCCAGAATATAAATTACGTACACCCGCAAAAGCCACAGGTAGTATTGCTGTATTATTTAAACAACATGGATTAATCAGTCTTGATTACTCTTACAAAGATTATTCTACAACAAAACTAAGCTCTGACGAAAACATTAGCTTCTCTAATCTAAACAGGGAAATTAATGACAATTTACAAGGTACCTCTAGTATAAGAATTGGTACCGAATGGAGAGTTGAAAACTGGAGCATTAGAGGTGGATATCGTTTTGAAGAAAGCCCTTATAAAAATGATTTAATCCTTGGAGAAAAGACAGGGTATTCTCTTGGAACGGGGTATTCTTTTGGAAAATTTAAAATTGACATTGCTTATGATTATAGTGAACAAGAACGTACCGAGCAATTTTATCCTAATTCTGGTTTTAATAATGCAGCTCTTGTAGATAGTCACATGCAAAATCTTACATTTACTTTTGGCATGAATTTCTAGAATAATATTTACCATACAAAAAAAACCGAGATCATAATATCTCGGTTTTTTTTGTATAAAAGTATTTTATCGTATTAATGAAAAATTACCTGCAAAAACTCTCCGTCGCATATTCGGATCTCTGGGTTCATTAAATTCTACTCTAAACCAATAATCTGAAGAAGGCATATTTTTTCCGTTATAGGTACCATCCCATCCTGGTCCACCTGCTCTTAGTTGCTTTAACAACTTACCATATCTATCAAATATATAGATTAGTGCTGTAGGTTGGCCTTCAATATTAATCAGACTCCAGGTATCATGAAAACCATCGCCATTTGGCGTAAAATATTTGGGGTATCCTAAAATCATAATAACATCAGATATTTCTTCACTAGCAGGGCAGTTTGCATATCTGGCTGTAATAAAATAATCTCCAGGCGGAACATTAGTAAATATTGGCGAAGACTGAAAAGGTCTATATTCTAAAAAGCCATTTCCTATATCCCGGTCGAGTCTATACTCAAAATCATCAAACCCTGCAGCTTCTACATCAGGAGCAGCAACTACTTCTGCCGTAATAGTATACCCCCCTGCAAAAGATTCTTCTGCAATAGAATATCCTACAGAAACAACAGCATCTGAAACATCCAGAACTACTAAATCATCAGGAGAATCAGGAACCTCTGCTCCAGTTTCATCAAAACCTCTTAATTGATACACTCCTTCTGTAGTAACTTCTAAAAATGGTATTACCCCAGGAGGTCCCGGAACATTTACAAAATTAGTAGTTCCCACATCTGCTCTGGCCCATTGATACGTTACAGCTCTGGGAAATCTTCCTTCTATAGTAATCGGAAATTCACCACATGTAGCAATATCAGGTCCTACACCTGGTTCTAAAATACTACAATCTGTAGTTCCTGCATTATCTTCATTAAGATTGGTTTGCTGAAGTTGAATAACCCCTGCCTCATCTGCAAAATTAGTAATTAGAATAATGTAGTACTCGCCAGATTGCGCATTAGGTATTGTTAGTGTTTCTATATAAATATCATCATCAGGCGTTCTTGCGTAACTACAATCTATAATATTAGTATTATCCATATTATTAACATAATAATCAGGATCATCGACATTATTTACACATTCTGCAGGGCGTATATTATCTCCGTCCCCATTATTATCACATCCCTGAGAAAGAATATCACAATTCACAAATGAAGTAGGAAAAGGTCCCCAGGCAATAAAATCTACATCAAGCTGCCTTTCTCCTCTGTCTAAATTACTATTATCATTACTATCGACCCACTGTTGGATATCAAAAATCAGCTCTCCTGGCTGATCAATACGAATAAAGTACCATGCCGGGTTAGGAGTAGTATTTAAACAACCTACTTCACCAAGGCCATCCATATCACCTGTTACATTAGGGAAAGTCAATTCTAAAGAAGCATCAGAACAAAAAGGTTGAGCAGCTCTACAAGCTACATCAAAGTCCTGAGCATAAAAAAGTGTACTTTTAAAAACAAGAATGCTAAAAAGCAACAAAATTTGAGGTAATCCTTTTGCCATTTTCATATAACGTTAAAACTTTATTTTTCGTGTGTTACAGTTCAATTTGGGACTTAAATATACAGAACTTCTCCAAGAAAACTAATATCTACAATTGTTTAACATAGCTTTTACTAAGTAAAACAACAAAATCGTATCTTTGCACACCATAATATAGAAGGTATTCATTAATACGATTCTATTTATGATACAAAAAAACAAAAAAGTGAGAATTTTGATAAATTATAAAATTTTGAAGTGTGAAAATTGACAAGGCCCTCGAAGCTATTGAAGCGCTAGGTGATAATCATGTAGCTACTAGCGCTACCACTCCTCTTAGAGAAGATGCCTTTAAACTTAGTGATGCCGAAAAAATTGCTTTGATTAAAGAAGATGTAAAACATATTATGGAAACTTTGGGACTAGATCTAACAGATGACAGTCTTAAAGGTACTCCTCAACGTGTAGCAAAAATGTTTGTAAATGAGATTTTTTCGGGCCTTCATCCTCAAAGGAAACCAGATGCCTCTACATTTGACAATCATTATAAATACGGAGAGATGCTGGTAGAGAAAAATATTACTGTATATTCTACTTGCGAGCATCATTTACTTCCAATTGTTGGTCGGGCTCATGTGGCATATATTTCTAATGGTACCGTAGTTGGATTATCCAAAATGAATCGTATTGTTGATTATTATGCAAAACGTCCGCAAGTACAGGAACGCCTAACCATGCAAATCGTTCAAGATTTACAAGTAGTTCTGGGAACAAAAGATGTAGCTTGTGTTATCGACGCAAAGCATTTATGTGTTAATTCCCGAGGAATCAGAGACATAGAAAGCAGTACCGTTACCAGCGAGTTTGGTGGTAAATTTAAAGAGCAATCTGTAAAAAGAGAATTTTTGGATTACATCAAATTAGACACTACCTTTTAATTTTATTTTCAACAAAATCATAAGCATCACTCTACATCATGGCAGCAACCTCGTTGTATAAAACTCAGGAATTAAAAATTTATAATTCTATTTCAGGTCAAAAAGAAACATTTAAATCTATTACAGAAGGTAATATAGGTATGTATGTGTGTGGCCCTACGGTTTATAGCAATGTACACTTAGGAAACTGTCGTACATTTATTTCTTTTGACCTGGTATTTAGGTACCTAAGACATCTGGAGTATAAAGTTCGCTATGTTAGAAATATTACCGATGCCGGTCATCTTGAAAACGATGCAGACGAAGGCGAGGATAAAGTAGCCAAAAAGGCGCGATTAGAGGAATTAGAACCTATGGAAATCGTACAGCGATATACTTTAGATTTTCATCATGTTATGTCTAAATTTAATGCAATACCGCCAAGTATAGAACCCACGGCTACCGGACATATCGTAGAACAAATTGAAATTATCAAAACGATTATCGATAATGGTTTTGCATACGAATCAAATGGTTCTATTTATTTTGATGTTCAGAAATTTAATAAAACTAATCAGTACGGAAAGTTAAGCGGGCGTAATCTCGAGGATATGATTGCAAATACCCGGGAATTATCTGCTCAAAGTGACAAAAAGAACCCTCAGGATTTTGCGCTTTGGAAAAAAGCAGAACCTCAACACATTATGCGCTGGCCATCCCCATGGAGTGATGGTTTCCCTGGTTGGCACCTGGAATGTACTGTAATGAGTACCAAATATTTAGGTGAGCGATTCGATATTCATGGAGGAGGAATGGATTTAAAATTTCCTCATCACGAATGTGAAATTGCACAGGGAGAAGCCGCTTGTGGTCAAACTCCTGTAAATTATTGGATGCATGCCAATATGCTTACTCTTAATGGTAAAAAAATGTCTAAATCAACTGGAAATACTATATCTCCGGGAGAATTATTTTCGGGCAATAATAACTTTTTAAATAAGCCATTTGACCCTTCCATTGTTCGGTTTTTTATGCTTCAGGCACATTACAGAAGTATCTTGGATTTTTCTAACGATGCGTTAGAAGCTTCAGAAAAAGGATTTTATAAATTGATAGATGCAATACAAACTATCGATACACTATCCGCTAGCTCAACCACCAAAGGGTTTAATGTGCAAAACTGGAGACAGGAATGCTATGATGCAATGAATGATGATTTTAATAGTCCTATCCTAATTGCTAAGTTATTTGATGCTGTTAAGTTTGTTAATACCATTAAAGAACAAAAGGCTACAATCTCTGCAACTGATCTTAAACTATTACGCAAAACCATACATGATTTTGTTTTTGACGTTCTTGGATTAGTGAATATAAATGAAACTGCTTCGGATATAAGCGATAAGCTTTCTGGAGCGGTAGAATTATTGATTAACTTAAGAGCAGAAGCAAGAGCTAATAAAGATTTTGCCACTAGTGATAAAATTAGGGATGAACTTATAGAAATTGGCATTCAACTTAAGGATGGCCGGGATGGCACTAGCTTTTCATTAAATTAAACTATTTTGGCTTTTAAGACGACCATAAAACAAATTTTGATATTTCCATTTGTGGTATTGGTTAAGTTATATCAAAACCTGATATCACCATTAACTCCTGCTACCTGTCGTTATCAGCCTACTTGTTCGCATTATACCCTTGAAGCATTACAAAAACATGGGCTTTTTAAAGGAGGAATGCTTTCGATTAAACGTATTTTTAGTTGTCACCCCTGGGGAGGCAGTGGCTATGATCCGGTTCCTGATGTTGAGAATGAATCAATTAAAAAATGAATAAAAAAAATACATTCATAATGATTGCATTCATAAAACGTTCGGTCATTTTCTCAATATATGAATGCGTAATACGTTTCTCATATAAATACTTATATTTACTTTTAAAAAATAAAACTCACGCATGATATTTACAAAAATTACCTGGAATCCAGTTGAAGGAATAGATCTCGGCTTTTTTGTTATTCGTTTTTACAGCTTAATGTTTGTAATTGCCTTTACATTAGGCTGGTATCTAATGAAGAAAATCTATATCCGAGAGAATATCTCTATGGAGAAACTAGATTCTGTATTTATATATGCTGTTATTGGTACATTATTAGGCGCCCGATTAGGACATGTATTTTTTTATGACTGGGATTATTACAAGAACAATCTTTTAGAAATTCTTTTGCCTTTCAGGTTTAAACCGGCATTCGAATTTATAGGTTTTCAAGGATTAGCGAGTCATGGAGCCGCTATTGCTTTTATAATTGCAATGTATTATTATTCTAAAAAAGTCTTACAAAAACATCCGCTTTGGGTTTTAGACAGAGTTACTATTCCTGCTGCATTCGGAGGTATTTTTGTTCGATTAGGTAATTTCTTTAACTCTGAGATTATTGGAAAAGAATCTGGAGATTCTTTTTTTGGAGTAAAGTTTATACGTGATGGTATAAGTAAAAGAGAGGCTTTAAAAGAAACCGGAATGGATAGCGTTAATAAAGCGTATTCTGCAATCGTAGAAAATCCTAAATTCTCTAATTTACTAGAAGCTATTCCGTATCGTCATCCAGCTCAACTATATGAAGCTTTTGGATATATATTTGTATCTATTATCCTATGGTTAATCTATTGGAAAACTGATAAACGAAAAAACAGTGGATTTCTTTTCGGAATGTATTTAATTCTAATATTTACAGTACGCTTTATTGTAGAATACGTTAAATCAAGTCAGGGAGGTTTTGAAAGTGCCTTAGGCTTACTATCAACAGGGCAATGGCTTAGTATCCCTTTTATTATTGTTGGCTTGTATTTTGTAATACGATCCCGAAAGAAAACAGAAGTTAATTAAACAGAAAATAGCATAAAAAAAAGCCGATGTATTTTACATCGGCTTTTTTTATGCGTTCAATTTTATTTTTAAAAAATCTCGTTAGATTCTTTTAGTTTTTCTGTATTCGCTACCAATTGAAGTTCATCTATAATTTTCTGAATATCTCCATCTATAATATTACCTAAGTCATATAGGGTTAAACCAATACGGTGATCCGTTACCCTACCTTGCGGATAGTTATAGGTTCTAATTTTTGCAGAACGATCTCCAGATGAAACCATACTTTTACGTTTCTCAGAATCTGCTGCTTGCTTCTTCTCCAATTCCATATCATACAATCGAGAACGCAATACTTTTAGTGCTTTTTCGAGGTTTTTATGTGATGATTTCTGATCCTGGCAACTCACAATCATTCCCGTAGGCTCGTGATGTAATTTAATTGCCGAATACGTGGTATTTACAGACTGCCCTCCTGGTCCTGTAGAAGTAGTACGTTCAATACGTACTTCTTGCATATCCAGCTCGATATCGAATTCTTCTGCTTCAGGTAAAACCATTACGGTGGCAGCACTGGTATGTACACGACCTTGTGTTTCGGTCTGAGGAACTCGTTGTACACGATGCACACCTGCTTCAAACTTTAATACCCCGTAGACATCTTCACCATTAACTTCAAAAATAATTTCTTTATAACCACCACTGGTTCCTTCATTAAGATCAACCACACTTGTACTCCAACCTCTACCTTCGCAATATTTAGTATACATTCTAAATAAATCTCCTGCAAAAATACTCGCTTCGTCCCCTCCTGTTCCTGCACGAATTTCTACCACACAGTTCTTAGCATCTTCGGGATCTTTTGGCACAAGCATAAAGCGAATTTTTTCTTCCAAACCAGGTAATTCTTCTTTAGCCTCTTCTAGCTGCATTTTGGCCATTTCTACCATCTCTGCATCACTACCATCAGCAATAATTTCTTCTGCCTCTTTTAGATTATCAGTGAGTTCAATATAAGAATCTCTCACATCCATAAGTGCTTTAAGATCTTTGTATTCTTTATTAAGCTGTATGTACTTTTTTTGATCTGCAATGATATCCGGCTGAATGATTAAATCAGTCACTTCTTCAAACCGTTGCTTTACAATATTTAATTTATCAATCATAGTGTATTCTTCCTAATCTGTAGAATTTACAAAAGTAAGCTTTTTTGTCATAAGCTCATACAGCAGGATAAGATTACGGAGCAATTTTATTTACACTCCTGATTTGAGGTGATTTGACCTCACAATATCTATTGTTTTTGGTTTTCATTTTCTTTCAAAAATCACTTCTCCATCAAATACAGTCATATCTACTTTGGTATTGGCAATTTTAGTAGGATCTACAGAAAAAATATTCTGACTTAATACTACAAAATCTGCTTTCTTTCCTACCTCAATAGAGCCCACCTCTGTTTCCTGTCGCATAACATAAGCCCCATTAAGTGTATAAGCTTTTACGGCCTCTTCTATGGTTATATTTTGCGGAAAACGCGTTACCGCATTTTGCATTCCTACAAATGGGTTTATACTACTCACATCCCAATCACTACTTAATGTAATTCTGGCATTAGCCTCTTTTAAACTCTTTATAGGAACCAGGTTTTTTGAATTCTCCTTTCCTATAAGTTCTGCATTCTCACCCCAGTGATTTGGTTGTGTAAAATCACCTGCTACCTGGCAATCTGCTGTAACATTTAATTGAGAAAAACGTGATAAATCTGATGGGGTTACTATTTCGACATGTGTAATTCTATGTCTTCCAGAGCCATTGCTTGCAGTTTCTATTGCATTTAAAGACTCCTTTATTCCTCTATTTCCAATAGCGTGGATATGAAAATCAAATCCTATATTTTCTAATTGTTCAATATAACTTGTTATTCGATTTTGGGTAAAATAATTCAACCCGTTATTATTCGGTTTCTGAAAAAGATCTATTAGATATTCTTCTTGCATTGCTGCCGTTGTATTATGTACTATCCCATCACTATATAGCTTGATTTGATTTATTTTTAAAAGACTATTACCATCATTTTCATATAATGATTTTAGCAATGATATTTGTGACTCATCATTCTGCATAGGATATGCCCATAATCCTAAATTAACCCGGGCAGTCAGTTTTCCTTCTTTTTCTACTTGTTTCCATGTGGTATGATGATCTCTTTTCCAATAGGTTCGTGCATCACAAATAGAGGTTATCCCATTTTTAGCCAATTCTGGTAATGCAAAATTTACTAGACCATTATAATCATTTGCTTTAGTTTGACTAGTTGGTGTTAATGCCAAATCTAAAATGAGATTTCCAGCATTATCCATCAGAATTCCATTAAAGCTACCGTTTTCATCTTTCATATAAATTCCTCCCGATGGATCTTTAGAATTATTATTTATCCCTGCCATTTCTAATGCTTTAGAATTTACCCAGATCGAATGAGAAGTACGTTCCATAATTGCAATAGGCCTAGTACTACTAATATCATCTAAAATATCTATAGGGGAACGTTTTGCTTCAAGAAGTGTATACAAATCTACGCCCCAGCCCAAAAGCCATTCTTCATTAGGAAAATCGCGTAAAGCTTTACGAATTGTGAGCGCATAGTTTTCGGGATCATTATCTTCTTTTAAAATAAACTTAAAATTTTCTGATGAAGCTTCTAATGGGTGCATATGTACATCATGTATCCCTGGTATTACTGTAGCCCCTTTAAGATCTATTACTTCTGTATCTTTACTTATCTGCGTCAGTGCTTTATCTGTATTCCCCACATAGATTATCTTATTTCCTTCAACAATTATAGCCTCTGCCCATACCTGTTGTGGGTTTAGAGTAAAAATTGCACCGTTGATGTAAGCTACTTTAACTTCTTGCTCTTGATTAGATATAGCATTATCATCTTTATTACAAGAATTTGCACTTACCATTAATGTTATAATAAAGGCTATAAGTTTCATTAGATTGTTTTTAATATTTGATACTATCATTTTATTGGGATATATATTTCGGTTACATATTCTTTGGGGTCATCGCTATGCATATTATTTACTTTATATAATTCTAAAAAAGGAGACTCAGATACCTCATGCTGTGTATTTAATATCCAATTCCCAAAAATCTTATCGTAGGTATGTTGTAATAAACTGTAAGCTCCATAATGTGTAAAAACCGCATATGTTTGTTCTGGCAAAATTTTTACACTGAATTTATTTTTAAAATCACAATTTTGAGGTAGTGTAAAACAGGCATCATAGTTACATCGAATTGCCTCAGATATTAATGGTTCGTCCCAAATAATCCCTATACTTTCTGATGTAGATATATTCACCTCTAATCTTACAGCTTCTTCATGTAATTCATCCCAAACTTCTTCAATCTTATCACTATAATAATCTGCTATAATCGTTTTATAAAAAACCTTTTGTTTTGGCAGGTTGATTATTTTCTCTTCATAAAAACTCATTGCTACTTTAGTATTCTTTACTATCGACGTTAAGATGTCTTCTTTTTTACTTTTATACTCCTGAGGAGAAATACCAAAATGTTTTTTAAAAGCCTTACTAAACGCTTGTAAATCAGAATACCCTACTTTTATTGCTATTTGCGATATCGTCTGGTTTTGATACAAAAGCATTTTTGCTCCACTTTCTATTTTAAGTCTGGTAATGTAGGCACCAATGGTTTCTTTATAATATCCTTTAAAGATGCGTTGTAAGTTTCGATATGAGAAATTAGAGACCTCTTCAAGTTTCTTAACCTCAAAAGTTCTATTGAAATTCTCTCGCAAATACAAAGCTGTACTTTGCATTCTTTTTATATATACATCTTTTTTATTCACAGTGCAAATTTATGAAATATAGCAGGTTGTGGTATTGTCCTATATTGACAACTATACATAATCATCATTGTAATATCGCATTATCTTACCCCAAATTAAAAAATCGTAAATTTGTATTGATATGCAAGATCGTACAGGTACATATTTTAGTTTTCTTATTCCTAAATGGTTAGGAGTACTTATTCTTTTAATATCTATTGGAGGATATTCTAATTACACGCAGCCTGTTGATTTTAAAGAAACCGTTGAATTATTGGTTTCACCTGAAGAATTCTCTTCACTTCAAAATAGTATTCTTTTTAGTGATGTTATTGGTTCAGAAAAAAACAAGGATTTTTCATACCTCGAACACAAGTACCTGGTTTTATTATCATTAAATCACACTAAGCTTATTAGGGTTTTCAAAAACGATCAATCCTTTTTTATTAGTTTGTATAACAAACATAAAATAATAAATACTTCGTACAATTCTTCTTACAATGGTAAAGAAGATGCTTTTCATTTCAATTTTACAGGATAACACCTTATCCACCTATCACCTATTCGTTTATAAATAATCTTTTAACAACTTATTTATTTCTTACCAATAGAAATGAACGGGCATTATTAATTCCCTGAAATGAAAAAATTCAAAAAAACACTAAGGCGCTTAGCCTTTATCATATTCATTATAATGGCTTCTTTACTCCCTGTTCCTATATTCTTTCAGAAAAAAGATGGAAAGTTTGATGATGATCACACCATTGAACATGTAGATGTAAAAGAAGATGACACAGAAGCAGAAACAAAAGTTACTACTAATTTTAAATCATAATGACTTATGTTTCTATAACGAAACAGACCTTCGGGATCATGATCCTGAAGGTCTTCATATTTCCAACGCAACAACTTCCGCGAATTTAAAAACAAAACTTAATTTAGAACTACTAATGTATCCCTGTCATTAATTTTTTAATAATTGGGGAAATTAGAATAGCAACTATTCCTATTATCATAGTAATGACTCCAAAATTGGCATATACAGATACGTAAGAATATAATTGCTGAAAAGCTTCTGTATTATTACCTTCTACCAGTGTATTAGATAATCCTGTGATCGCCTCACTAATGGTTCCTGAGAGACCTTCTGAAAAAATACTGGCTTCTCCTTCTTTTACAGTGGTAAGTTTTGCTATTTTTCCTGCAAAAAAATGGCCATAGAAATTTGCCGAAAACCAAACCCCCATAATGAAAGTAACGTATTTTACGGGTGATAGTTCGGTTATTTTAGAAAGTCCTATAGGGGATAAGAACAATTCTCCAACGGTTAGAACAAGGTATCCAAAAATCAAATAAAACATTGGTGTTCTAGCATATTCATCAACTTCTTGAGCAGACATCCCAAAAATTAGAAATCCTAATCCCAGGAACAACATTCCTAAACCAAATTTGATAGCTGAATTAGGGTTTGCTTTTTTCTTACTCAAAAATGTCCATAATAGCGCAAAAGGGATTGCCAATACTACTATCCAGGTAGAGTTAATACTATTAGTTTGTGCCGCATTAATACCAACAAGATTTACATTTCTATCTGCAAATAATGTAAGTGAGCTACCGGCTTGTTCAAATACTGCTGCAAACAAAGCATACAGACTTGTAAAATATACTGCAACCAATAATCTTTTTCGTTCTTTGATTGATACTTTTGTTAAAATATAGGATATATATCCTATCAAAAAGAAAGTTGCAATCCAAACCAGGTAATGCTCAAATTCATTAAATCTAACGATTAACGCAAATATGGGAACCGATAACCATGCCAAGAACCATACTCGATCTCCTTTATTAAGCCCATATATTTTCTTTTCATAATTCTTGATATCGGGTACTAGTCCTTTATCTCCGAAAACAGCTAGTTGTGTTCCTCGTTTAAAAACTATAAGCCCAACCAACATTCCTATTCCTGCTAATAGAAACCCATAATGCCATCCATACAATTCGGCAAGCCAGGCACACATTAAAGGAGCTATAGCTCCTCCCAGATTAATCCCAAGGTAAAAAATTGTAAATCCAGAATCTCTTCTTCTATCTCCTTCTTTATACAATGTACCCACCATTGTTGAAATATTGGGTTTAAAAAAACCGTTACCAACGATTATTAAAGCCAGTGATCCATAGAAAAAAACAGGAGTCTCAATAGTTAGAAAAAAATGACCTGCTGCCATCAAAACCCCTCCAAGTATGATTGATTTTCTATATCCAATATATTTATCTGCTATAATACCGCCAATCATAGGAGTAACATATACCAGCGACATGTATGCTGCCATTACTCCAAACGATTTGTCATCAGAATATAGAAGATGTTTGGTCATGTACAACACCAAAAGTGCTTTCATACCATAAAAAGAAAATCGTTCCCATAATTCTGCAAAAAATAGATATAATAATCCTTTGGGGTGTCCGAATACTTCCTGCCTATTTACTTCGGTTTGATCTGAGCTCATGTTATGTGTTTAAAATTATTTTAAACACAAAGCATCAATAGTTTATGAACAACTAAAAGGAAAGTTCTAAAAAATAGTAATTTATATTAAATTGTTATTCTCTTACAAGTAGTTACAAATAATCACAACCTATGATTTAGTATCTGATCGATACTATTTACGAAGTTTTATTAAACTCTTCTAATAGTGTTTGATCGATACTAATATTTTCTGGAATAACCCGAAGTCTATATTTTCCTTGTCCCATAAATGTGAACAAATCTTTTCTTTCTAGTTGTAATATAGGCTCTAATTGAAGTATTGTATTGATATTTTCTATAATTCTGCTTAAGTAAGTTTGACTCTTTATTTCTCCTCCAGAATTCACTACTAAATATTGTCCTTCTCCTGTTTCATATTTTCGTTTTATAGCAAACCTTAATAAGTTTTTGTATTGTGTAGTTTTGGACCCAAAATCTATGGTTTTATCATAAATCTCTTTAGATGGGATTGTTATTTTGACCAATGACCAATCCATAAATTTAATCGTCATTTCGCTAGGTTTTGGTGTTAATGCTAATTGAATAACCCAGCTTGTGGCTAATACCAGAAAAACAGAAATAAATGTTGTTTTAGCAATAATCTTTATTAAATGACCATATAATTCATTACTCATTACCACAAAAACATCTGGCATTTGCGATACTAGCATTAGAAAAAAGGCCACTACCGAAATTACCGCTACAAGCTTTAATCCTCGATTCATAAATGTTCTATAGAATGAAACAATAAGCAACCAGGTGAGTAGGCAAGAAAATATTAAATCTGGCACACTACTAATTCGTATTCCATTTACTACAGGAGTATCTTTAAACTTTTGAATCAGAGCAAAAGTTACAATAGACACCACTACTGCTATACCAATAAGAATAAGAGTATTTCTCTTATTTTTTGATAAAAACTGAGGTGCAAAATCAAAGTAAAACAATGCCATTATTAAAACCAAAGTATTCAGCACCGAAAAAAGGCTATATCCTATGTCGTAGATAATCGTATCAGTAAATAAGAAGAGGTTACCCATATAAATCCACCCTCCAGAAAACACCCACACAAAAAGGGCCAGACTTAAATACAACAAGCCTTTATCTATTCTTTTTTGAGAATCATCTTCTTCTAAAAACTGTCTGAAACGTTTCCTTATATTATACCATATAGCCAATAACAATATCCCTCCTATCAAAGCGATACATATGTGTGCCAGGCTATAAAACTTAGTAATATCTGACATATCTGATTATCTGAACGATAAAGGTAATTACATATTCGATTTAAAACAAGACTATTCATCTTTTGATGTGACAATCAAATAATATAGTATTACTGATTAGAAATATACGGTTATTATGAAATCATTTTTAAGATTTCAATACCTTCTCAAACATTTATATACGCTTTATCTTATGGGTTTATTAACTTTAAAATACTATCACAGTGTGTAATCGCCATTTCGGTAGCACTGATCTGAATAGTATATGCTCCTCCGAGACTTTGAACAATCCTTTTTAATAAACGAACATCTTCAAAAGGGAACTCCTTTTTTTTCATTTTATCAAAATCTGAGTTATATATATAATACTTTCCCAAATACTCGCGGTGAATGATTTCCTGCCGTTCATAAGCTTTAGTTACCTTCTGTAAATCCGAAGAATAATGTTTCTGAATAGCCGACTTTAAAGATATGTCATTAAAAAGAGTGAAATCTCCAGAATTGACTAAGGTTTTATAAGTGATGTCTTGGGGAGTAAACTCTATCAACGGAGAAATACTAAACACTTTTGTGGTAATTGTGTAATTTTCTATAGTAGTATCATTAAGCACTTTTGCAATAGTTTCGGCATCTTTTTTATACTTTACTAATGTCTTTAGATTCTTTGTTAGTTCTTCTTTATCGGCAAGGATATCTATCTTTAAATTTTCTAGATACGTGTCTCTAAGATTTTTATCTTTTTTCTCCTCTGCACATTGATTAAGATTAAAGGCAATAGTGATACCAACAATAACGATTAGAATTTCTCCTAAGGTATACTGCCAATTTATTTTTTTCATTTGACATCCAGATTAATTGTTCAGTAAAAGGTAATGATTTAATTTTTATAATAATAGTTGATCTATGTATCTGAAATACTATTTCTAAAACCTCATCTGATGCTCTACAATAATTCTTTAGCATACACTTAACAGAAAGTAGTATTTAGAAGTTCTATCCTCAAACAAAATTTTTATAATCTTCTCTTACCGGACTAAAAGTATCCAAAACTCTACAATTGGTCAATGCAATTCCGCTATGGGGTATATTTGGAGGGATTACAGCAACAAATCCTTTTTCATAAACATTTGTTTCCTCACCTATGGTTAACTCTAGTTTTCCTTCTAAAACTTGTGTTGTCTGTTCATGAATATGAGAGTGTAATGGTAAGACCGATCCTTTTTTTATTTCCCAAAAGGCAAGGGTTGAATATTCGGTATGGATAAATTTACCTTTAAAGCCTTCCATTATCTCTTTATCTTCAATTTTTGAAATATCTATCATAGGTAACACAGTATTATTATAGCTTAAACGAGCACTTAATCTAATGGAAATGTTTATTTCTGGTAGTTTTCTTATATATTTTTCTACCTGTTTTTTATTAGTTTTTTTATTAGCAAAACTTGCCCTAGATGATAATAGGTATGTTCAATGATTACATCTATATTCCTGTGGTAATCTCCATATTTTTCATCAACAAAATTTTTAAATAATTCTTTGTCGGTCATCTTTGCTACCAGGTAGATAAACTTCTCTGAGTCAGAACAAAACTTATTTATTAAGTTTTTCCAATCTTCATTGGACCTAACAGGTGGATAGTCAAAGCTATATTTGTCTTTGATATCAAGAGAACCACCTTCAAGTACTTTTGCTACGCCAGCAATATAATAACTAACATGAAATGTCAAATCTGCAATAGAATTTAAAGAATCTACTTTTTGAATTGCTTCTTTCCAGTCTAAGTCAAAAATTTGTTCCTTAAAATTAGTTCCCGTTACCCATTTTCCTTCAATGAGAACTTCTTTCAAACGATTAGCAAGTGATTCTGCTAACTTCATTTTATTTAAGATTTAAATAAATTTTTATTCACTTCCCTTATTAGTCAAATTGCTACCTGTAACTTAGTAAATATAAGTTCCAAACTCACTTTTGATGGTAAGTTTCTTCTCTTCAGAAGCCTCGACACGACCAACTATTTGGGCATCTACATTAAAACTTTTTGAAATTGATATGATTTCTTCTGCCACTTCTGGTGCAACATACAACTCCATACGATGTCCCATATTAAATACCTGGTACATTTCTTTCCAATCTGTTCCAGAGTTTTCTTGAATCAATTTGAATAATGGAGGTACATCGAATAGGTTATCTTTAACGATATGCAGATTTTCTATAAAATGTAGAATCTTGGTTTGAGCGCCACCGCTACAATGTACCATTCCGTGAATGGTTTCTTTATCAAAGTTTGCTAAGATTTTTTTGATAATCGGAGCGTATGTTCTGGTAGGTGATAATACCAATTTACCGGCATCGATAGGTGCATCTTTTACGACATCTGTTAAACTTGTCTTACCAGAGTATACTAAATCTGAAGGTACAGAAGGATCAAAGCTTTCTGGATATTTTTCTGCAAGAGTCTTACTAAACACATCATGGCGAGCGGATGTTAAACCATTACTTCCCATACCACCATTATATTCTTTTTCATAGCTTGCTTGCCCAAAAGAGGCCAATCCTACAATTACATCACCTGCTTTTATATTTGCATTATCAATTACATCTTTACGTTTCATACGGGCCGTTACTGTAGAGTCCACAATAATCGTTCGTACCAGATCTCCAACATCAGCAGTTTCCCCGCCTGTAGAATGAATTTCAACTCCAAAATCCTTAAGTTCTTTAAGCAACTCTTCGGTTCCGTTAATGATTGCAGATATCACTTCACCCGGGATCAGGTTTTTATTTCTTCCGATAGTAGAAGACAACATTATATTATCGGTTGCTCCCACACATAATAAATCATCGATATTCATGATTAATGCATCCTGAGCAATTCCTTTCCATACAGAAACATCTCCTGTTTCTTTCCAATACATATATGCCAGAGAAGATTTGGTTCCTGCTCCATCGGCATGCATGATCAAACAATACTCTTGATCACCGGTTAAATGATCTGGCACAATTTTGCAAAATGCTTTTGGAAAAAGTCCTTTATCAATGTTTTTAATCGCACTATGTACATCTTCTTTAGACGCAGAAACACCACGTTGCGCATAACGTTTACTTACTTCTTGACTCATTATATTGAAAATTAAAGCGCAAAGATAATTTAATTAATTACGAATTGCGAATTACGATGTACGAATTATAAAGTCTAAATTACTAAACTTAACATCATACAGGCATCATAATTCGCAAGTCAAAAATTATAAATAAGTTATTCCCAATCAGGCATTGCTGCTTGTTGCAATAGTGTAATTCTTCCATCTAAATCAGCAATGGGCACGGTCAGGATATTTTTTTCAGAAATCCCATCATTCGAGGTGTTTACAAAAATTATACTAGCCTCATTTGGTGAAAATCTGGCATCCAGGTCATTAGTCCCTGCTGTTTTGTCTGTAGACAGATCTGTACTTACCATAGTGCCTAAATCATAGATAAACACACGAGAATCTAATTGACGATAATTTGGATTTTCTGCCCCAGACATATCCCGGCTGTATAACAACTTAGTGCCATCTACAGACAAATTGATACTACCTGCAGCACCATTTTGGCCCGTAAGCACAGTATTTTGTACCACTCCCGCTCCATCAATTGTAAAAATTTGTACTCCGTATCCATCTAAATTATTCGTTTTTATAGCAGTTATACCTGTACTTTCATTTTTATCTACTTCGGTAATCAAATCACCAGTAGTTTGATATATTAAACTCAAACCGCTTCCATCTATATTAATAGAATATAGTTTATTCTGATTAGGAAATAACAATTTTGCTCCATTGGCATCCCATGAAAAATCCACTTCTTTAAGATTAAACCCAGAAACTCCAACTGTAGAGGTAATTTGTTTTATTTGTGAACCATCCTGGTTCATTGTAAACAAATGAATCTGGGAGCCTACTGATTGTAAAAAAGCAATTTTTTTGGTTGTAGCATTTCTTCTAGGTCTAAAACTATTTTTTGATACCGAAGTAAGCGCTATTTCTGTTCCCCCACTCTCATCTGCAGAATAAATAACACTGTTACCCCCAACTAGTTTTGTATATACAATTCTATTGTTTGGTGGCCCAGCAGTTGTAAAAGCAAAAGTTGTGCTATTAACCGGGTCATTAATATCATCACTAGAACTTACTTGCCAAAAATATTTGGTAGCAAAGGAAAGCCCGGATACAGTATATGTTGTATCTGCAATATTTTCAAAAACTTCTACATTAGAATTTTCTTCATTCCTTAGACTTACCTTGTAAGTAAGTTTATCATCATCAGGATCCTTGGCACTCCACACCAATTTAACTTCTAATGGCTGATCGACAGCATTATCTACTGGTGTTACTAAAATTGCAGCTTCTGGTGGGCGGTTGGTAGCTGTTGCTATATCCATTTCAAGAACTATTTCAAGTTCTTTATCTGCTAATACTGTAATTGCTTCGAAAACTGCCAGTAGCCCATCTCGTTGACCCGAAAGAGAATAATCTCCCGAGGCTACATTCTTTAAATGATAGACACCATCTTTATCTGTAAAAACAGTACTTGAAGCAGGATTTGTTGATATTTTCACATTTTCTAAAGGTTCGTTAGTTCCTTTTTTAACTACTTTTCCTTTAACAGATCCTAAACCTTCAGAATCAATAGTATCTTCACTACAAGAAGCCGTAGCCAAAATTACAAAAACACTTATTATTCTTATGATAATTTTTCTCACAACCTATTCGTTTTTATCCTCTCGGATTATACCTTCTTTTCTAATTTTTCTATTTCTTTTTCTTAGCTCACGTAATTCTACATTTTTCTCTTGTTTCTGTAATCTTGATTTTTTACTCGCCTTTGCAGGGTTTCCAAAATACCAATTAAGTCCAAAAGAAAAATTAAAATATTGATCATCTCGTTTTCCTTGAACTACACCATCTAATTCGTCGCTAAGAACCAGATTATGAGTAGCCCCAACAGAAATACCTATTTTATCAGAAATTAAATATTCTACACCACCTCCATATTGAAACTTAAACAATGTAGTATCAAAATCATCATCATTCACAATTCCTACTCCCCCAAATAAAAAGGGTGACAACCTATCAAAGGGTAAAAGGCTTAACTCTGTATTAAGATCAAAAGCGTTAAATCCTTTAGAAAATGCGTTTTGATTAGTGAGTTCAAATTTATTAATACTTCCATTAACATTAAGATATGGGTTAAAATACCATCTCGCACCAATCTTTGCAGAATAGGTAAGCTCTGGGTTATTATAATCTCCGCTCACTAAAGCAGTTCCTCCTTTTAAAAATGCAGAAATCTTAGTTCTTCTTTCTTTAAAATACCGATCGTACAATGCCGTATTTTGTGCTTCATATTTTTCTGCTTTGTAATTTTCTATCAATGTATTTACAACTTCTGGTTCTGCTTTAACAGCCCATAACTTATCTTCGATTCCTTCTACAATTAGAGATTCTACGGCTTTCTCTATTGCTTCTGATACTGCCATTTGAGCAGGTTCATTTTTAGTAAAACCAGTTTCAGCCTCGAGCAATCTTTTAAATTTTATATATCTAAAGAAATTTGCATCTAGTGCTTGTGACAAAATAGTTTTAGACACATACACTGTTTTTAAGATTTTACCACTCGAAGTAGAAACAGCTCTTAAATAAATTGTAATTCTATCTTGTCTATATTGAGTAGAAGCTCCTACACCAAAATATCTTGCTCCCAATCCACCTGTGATGATATTAGAATCATAAGATACAATCCCTCCTTCGAGGATAATCCCCGCATATAGTAATGGTGGTAATTGTGGCTCGTTGGTGTTTTTGGTTTTTCTATATTCTTTTCTTGTAGAACGTATAATATTACGTTCATTGAGCAAGTTGCTTAGATTTTCTCTTTCGATAGGCACAAACCACTTAGAGTCTTCGAGTGCTTTGATCAAAATTGTTGTTGCTCCTTGAGTAACGGCTGTACTAAAAGTGCTTCCATTCTCTGTAGGTTTATATTGCCCAGTTTGATCTCTAAATTTATACACCCCAACAACAACAGGTTCTACCGGTGAAGGAAAACCCCTTAATGTTTTTGTAACTTCTGTATCTTCTCCTATTCTGGCATTTTCGATAGTTATAGGTTGATTAAAATACGTCCCACATCCGTGTAATAAAAATACGCAAGAAATTACCGCGATTACTTTATAAAACTTATGATACATTAAAAATTAATTAGGAATTATTACTTGGGACTGGTCTCCGGTGCTTGTATCTAATATATTGATTACCAACCCTTCTCCAGAAGGAAAGATTTCTATAAATAATGATCCAAAATTATACGTTCCTTCGGTAAGACCTCCTTCTCCAAATTGTTCGGTAAATAGTGTTCTTGATATCTGACTTAATAACTGGTTATTCAGATTCTCTGTAAATCTTTCTACATCCGATCTTTGATCTCTTGAATCGGTAGGGTCTGTAAATTTATTCTGAGCTTCGGCAGAACTAAGGAGCCATTGATAATTAAATGTATCGCCTCCAAAAGCAGGATTTACAGGCTTATACACCAAATCTTGCCCAAAAGAAAAGCTACATATCGAGAAAACAAGAAAAAGCGTTATTAAAATTGATTTCATCTTAACTGTTTTAATACTGAAAAATATCGTTCTTCTGTTTTTTTAGATCCTTAAAATATTTGTACACTTTTCGAATTGCAATTTTCGACATTTGTTCTAAATATTCCAAATCTGGTTTTCCTATAAATTCATGAATGACATTATCCTCTATTTTTACTTGAATAATAGTACTGCGACCAAAGCTTAATTTTTCATACACCCCAACTACTTTATTACCGTTTATTTGGTTTAATGTATAGGAGGCATAGAAAAATTCATAGAAATCTCTTCCTGGTTTGGTCTTAGTCTCTTCTATCACTATTCCTTTTAATTCAATTCCATCATCAGAGGAGATATCATCTTCTGTTGAATTAGACTTCTGATTAGCTTCTTCATTAAAAGCAAGCCTATCTTTGCCTATAATCTTATCTTCTTCATAAATCAATAAAAGTAATACTATTTTATCACTCTCATCTACACTAATTGCCCCTCTTGAGAGTTCTTTACTTTCGTTTGCTTCTAGCGTAAATCTTCCTTCCTGATTATTTTTAGATACATTATTATTTGCATCTGTTCGAAAAACAGTAATAGTATATTGCAAACTTTTGTATACTTCTGTAGTATTAGTAGCAGTAGCAACCACAGAAATCATATCGTCTATAGTTACTGTTTTAACTTTTGCAACTACATCGGTATTTGTGAACTGTGCAATTGAAACCTGAAAACACAAAGTTGCAAGTATGACAAGTTTACACTTCATACTTTTATATGTCTGTTATTAAAAACTTCTAACAATTATAGTTCTGGCATCGCCAGACATTTTAAATTTTAAATTCTTTGACAGTTCATTACTACCAAATCGTTCAAAAATCAGGTTATTACCTTCTTGTATAAGTTCTAAATTAGTTGATATATCAGGATTAAAAGAAAAATCAGTCACAGAATTATTATTTCCTGTTTGTATAATTGATTTCTCTATTTCTCTGGCAGATTCATTTATCTCTACTAGATTTTGGTCCCCTTTCTGAAGTATTTTAATATCTGAAGATTCTGCAATAATAGTAGAAAGCACAGCATTACTCGTTCCTATTTGCTGAATAAAAACTGCATTTACTCCATTAGAAAGAGGTAACGATTCTGCTCCTACAGATAATACATTATTAACCTGAGACAGGGTAATAAACTTATCTTGATCAGTAACAGAAAGCTCGCTTTCACCTTTTAAATTTTGAGTATACCCATTAGAAAAAGTAAAGAAAATAAAAAACACCAATGCCTGTATAAGAATGGTTTTGTTCATCTTTTTCAGAATTTAAAAAATCAAGATAAGAGTTATGCTCAAATTGAGCATAACTCTTATAAAGAAATTAAAGTTTATTCGAATCTAATTAATTCGAACCATTTTGAGTTACAGTAGCACCATTGTTTACTCCTGTTTGAAGAATCACACTAGTGTTCATATCTCCTATCTGAGTTACAAAAGTATTGTTACCTGTTCCTACCTGAGTATCTGTAGCGACATTCATATTTCCAAATTGGAGAATATCACTTGTATTGCTAGCTCCATTTTGAGTTGAAGCAGCTCTATTTTCATCACCAAACTGAATTTGGCTAACAAGGTTATTTTCTCCAGCTAAATTGAAATCTGAACTTCCTTCTTGAGAAGCTTCAGCAACGTTACCGTTACCTAGTTGAAGTTGTCTCGTAGTGTTTTCTCCTCCAAAATTTATAAGGTTCTGAGTAGCAGAAGCATTGTTTCTATCTCCTAACTGAGTTTGTACTACAACATTATTATCTTCTTCGTGTCTTGCAAAAGCTTCGTTACCGTTACCAGACTGAAATTGATCTACAAGACCACCTCTAGAAGTAAAGAACGCCCCTCCTTGTACAGAAGTCGCATTGTTACCAACTCCTGTTTGACTTTGGATAGCTGTATTATTTGCTCCTGATTGTGTTGTAGAAGCAACATTTTCATCACCAGATTGTGATTGATCAGAAATATTAGTACTTCCGTTTTGAGATGCTGTAGCTGCGTTACTATTACCTTCTTGTACTTGAGTAGCTAGGTTATCTCCTCCAAAAGATCCTAAATTTTGCTC
Source organism: Aquimarina spinulae (assembly GCF_943373825.1). NCBI lineage: Bacteria > Pseudomonadati > Bacteroidota > Flavobacteriia > Flavobacteriales > Flavobacteriaceae > Aquimarina > Aquimarina spinulae. The sequence goes on from NZ_CALSBP010000002.1 coordinate 977,271, forward strand.
TGCACTTGCATCATTAGAGTCTCCTGTCTGGCTTTGAAGAATTGTATTATTATCTTCTTCATGATTCGCAAATGCATTATTTTCATCACCTGCCTGTACTTGCTCTACTCTTCCTCCTCTAGAATCAAAAAGGGTACTACCTTGTACAGAATTTGCAGTGTTACCTCCACCTTCTTGGTCTTGGCTCACAGAATTATTATTTCCCCACTGTCCTGCAGTAGCGATATTAGCATCTCCTATTTGTGATTGTGAAGAAAGATTGTTCTGTCCTACTTGCGTAATAGATGCTACGTTAAAGTTTCCTTCTTGATTAAGTTCACTAAAGTTATCTATCCCTTCTTGGCTTGAAGACCCAGAATTACCATCTCCAAATTGAACCTGAATAGCAGTATTGGTTAATCCTTCCTGAGATATTGTTGCTTCGTTCCTATCTCCTTCCTGAAGTTGATTAGCTACATTACCCCCTCCTTCAAATGCTAAGTTTTGAGTAGCTCTAGCAGAATTACCATTACCTACTTGTACTTGATACACTTGATTATCTGCTTCCTCATGATGAGCAAAAGCCGAGTTCTTATCTCCTGTTTGAGATTGTTCTACAACTCCGTTACTTGAATTAAATGCTGTAGTACCTTGGATAGCTTCTGCATTGTTAGCCTTTCCTTCTTGAGTTGTTAAAGAAGAATTAGTTGCCCCTACCTGAGAAATATTAGCGATATTATCATCCCCGGTTTGAGTAACATTACTATTGTTTGACTGTGCGATCATTGCCGTAGCGCTTAATAAAGCTGCTAAGCTAAAAATTAATTTTTTCATACGTAATATATATTAAAAGTGATTAAATTGAGTTACTTTACTTAAAATTTTACAGCACAAGAACAATAAAGATCAGAAAAATCTAATCTCCACTTATTATTCAGTAAAAAAAATATATTTTGGGACCTGGGGGGTATAATCAAAAGTATGACGACCATTTTGATATTATCAAATTTAGGAAAATATTAAAGCTATTATTATCAATTCCCCAACTATTCGATGAAATACATGCAAAAAAACCATAGAAAAATAAATTCCTATGGTTTTTAAAGGGTTTATCAAATATCAGTTTTTCACTAAAATTTAATTGAAAAAAAAATAGTAGGTTAATTCTTACCTACCTTGTAAAAAGCAGCTCTCTATATTTTGTTAGCGGCCATAGTTCATCGTCTACAAGTAATTCTAATTTATCGCAGCTATATCTAATTTCATCAAACAGAGGTTTCACTTTATCACAATAACTCGAAGCTTTTTTCTCTAGATCTTCAAGTTTGTTTGCTTTTTTACGTGCTTCGGTCATTTCATTAACCTTAGTGTTGATCTTACCAATATGTCCCGAAATCTCTTCTATGATTCCCATCTGCTCCTTAGCATATTTTTTAAAATCTTTACCATATAGTTCTTTTAATCCAGACACATTATTGATTAACATATTTTGATACCGTATTGCAGTCGGAATCACATGGTTTCGAGCAATATCTCCAAGCACCCTACCTTCTATTTGAATTCTTAATACATATTCTTCTACTTCAATTTCATAACGAGCTTCGGCTTCAATCTTATTCATTACACCCATTTTCTCAAAAAGTTCCAGGTTTTTCTTAGAAACCTTAGCTTTTAGTGCTTCGGGGGTAGTTTTATTATTACTTAACCCTCTCTTCTTAGCTTCTTTTTCCCATTCCTCGCCATATCCATTTCCTTCAAAAAGAATATTTTTGGATTGCTTTATATATTCTCTTAACACATTAAATATTGCCTCATCTTTTTTGAGTCCCTTTTTATCAATCAATGCGTCAACTTCTTTCTTAAAATCTACCAGCTGTTTTGCTACGATAGTATTAAGAATTGTCATTGGATTTGCACAGTTTGCTTTAGACCCTACAGCTCTAAATTCAAATTTATTTCCTGTAAAAGCAAAAGGAGAAGTTCTATTACGATCTGTATTGTCTAATAAAATCTCTGGTATTTTCCCTACTACATTTAATTTAAGATCTGTTTTTTCTTGTGGAGATAATTTCCCATTAGTAACTCCTTCTAATTCTTTAAGTACAGCTGTTAATTGCTCTCCTATAAATACAGACATAATAGCTGGAGGCGCTTCATTAGCTCCAAGACGGTGATCATTACTAGCCGAAGCAATACCTGCTCTCATTAATTCTTCATTTTCATTAATAGCTTTAATAGTATTAATGAAAAAGGTTAAAAATTGAAGGTTACTCATTGGTGTTTTTCCCGGGCCTAATAAATTTACACCAGTATTTGTTGCCAAAGACCAGTTATTGTGTTTTCCTGATCCATTTACACCTGCAAAAGGTTTCTCGTGTAAAAGTACAGTTAGGTGGTGTCTTGCCGCTACTTTATCCATAACATCCATAAGTAAGGAGTTGTGATCTACAGCAAGGTTTGTTTCTTCAAATATAGGAGCCAACTCAAATTGATTAGGAGCTACCTCATTATGACGTGTTTTTACCGGAATACCCAACAGCATACATTCTGTTTCCAAATCCCTCATATAATCCAATGCTCTTGTAGGGATGCTTCCAAAATAGTGGTCATCTAGTTGTTGTCCTTTTGCTGCAGAATGACCAAGAAGTGTTCTACCGGTCATTACAATATCGGGTCTAGAATATGCCAATGCACTATCAATCAAAAAATACTCTTGTTCCCAACCCAAAGATGCATTTACTTTTTTAACATTCTTATCAAAATACTTGGCAACAGCTGTTGCTGCGTTATCGACAGCCTGCAAAGCTCTTAACAATGGCGTTTTATAATCCAGAGCCTCCCCTGTATAGGCGACAAAAACGGTAGGAATACATAATGTAGTACCATAAATAAAAGCAGGAGAAGTAGGATCCCATGCAGTATACCCCCTAGCTTCGAAGGTATTACGAATCCCTCCATTAGGAAAAGAAGATGCATCTGGTTCTTGTTGTACCAATTGTCCTCCTCCAAATTTTTCGATGGCCTGCCCATTCCCTATGGTTTCAAAAAAGGCATCATGTTTTTCTGCTGTTGCTCCTGTTAATGGTTGAAACCAATGGGTATAATGTGTTACACCTTTAGAAAGTGCCCATTCTTTCATCGCCGATGAAATTTGATCAGCAATCTTGCGATCAATTTTAGAACCATGTTCTATGGCATCCATTACACTACTATAAGCATCTTTGGTAAGATACTGAAGCATTGTTGTTTGATTAAATACATTGTTACCAAATAATACAGATCGACGTTCTGTTTCTGTAACTATAACAGGTTTACGATGTAAGCTCTCTTTTAGAGCTTGAAATCTGAGTGTTGACATAATTAAGTGAGTTTTATACAAAGATAAAAGAAGTTTCTATTGAAAATATAAAAAATATTTTCTTTCAAAATTAATAATTATTTAAAATACCCCCTAAAAAAACAGGGTATTAATAAAATTTATTATAAATATAATTATCGACCCCCTATTTTTTTGGTAATACCAAAATAAAAACTAATTTTGGACCTTATAACAATTCAATTTATAAAGTGTTAATTATGAGTAAAGCTAAATTAGAATACATTTGGCTAGATGGTTACAAACCAACTGCTAACTTAAGAAGTAAAACAAAAATTGAAGAAAATTTTAGCGGAAAGCTTGAAGAGTGCCCAATGTGGTCTTTTGACGGTAGTTCTACAAGACAAGCAGAAGGCGGTTCTTCTGATTGTTTATTAAAACCTGTTGCTATATATCCTGATCCTGCAAGAAAAAATGGATACCTGGTAATGACAGAAGTTTTAAATTCTGATGGAACTCCTCACGAGTCTAATGCACGAGCAACAATCGATGATGATGATAATGATTTTTGGTTTGGTTTTGAGCAAGAATACTTTATTATGGATTCTAAAACACAGCTACCATTAGGATTTCCTGTTGGTGGTTACCCTGGCCCACAAGGTATGTATTATTGTTCTGTAGGAGGTAGAAATACACATGGAAGAGATTTTGTTGAAGAACATGCTGATCTATGTATCGCTGCAGGACTTAATTTTGAAGGAATTAATCAAGAAGTTGCAAGTGGACAATGGGAATTTCAACTATTTGCCAAAGGAGCTAAAAAAGCTGGAGATGAAATATGGGTAGCTCGTTATTTATTAGATCGTCTCACCGAACAATATGGGTATTATATTGAATATCACCCTAAACCTATTAAAGGAGACTGGAATGGTTCTGGTATGCATGCAAACTTTTCTAACGAAGTATTAAGAACCTGTGGTTCTAAAGAAGTTTATGAAACTATTTGTGAAGCATTTAGACCTGTTACCAAAGAACATATTGCTGTATATGGTGAGTTTAATGATCAACGATTAACCGGTGAACACGAAACACAGTCTATACACGAATTCTCTTATGGAGTATCAGATAGAGGAGCATCTATAAGAATTCCTATTATTACCGTAGAAAAAGGATGGAAAGGTTGGCTAGAAGACCGTAGACCTGCATCTAACGGTGATCCATATAAAATTGCTGCTAGAATTGTAACTACTGTTAAAACTGCAGATGTTGCAGCTGTAATGGCATAATAACAATTTATTGTATGTAACTTAACTAACTAAGTTGGTTAAACACCAAAAAACACCTTTAGGAATTTTCTAAAGGTGTTTTTTTGTTCTTTATATAGAGATTACAATCCTAATTGTTCTCTAAACTTATTGGTTTATTCTATAAAAACCATTGCAATAAAAATGCAATATGCTGCAAAAATCAATACTCCTTTTGGGCGTCCCAGGATCATTTTTTTAGGTATAAAAGCCAATGGAAGTAAAATCATAGCAAAACCAAGCATCCAATAAATATTTACATTCATTAGTGTTTCATCTTTTACTGCAATAGGTTGAATTAATGAAGTTATTCCTAATACCGAAGCAATATTAAAAATATTAGATCCTATAAGATTTCCGAGTGAAATTGCTTTTTCCTGTTTAAGTGCTGCAATAACAGAAGCAGCTAATTCTGGAACACTAGTCCCCACTGCAATAAGAGTAACTGCAATTACACCTTCGCTAACTCCCATTTTTTTGGCAATGGTTTCTGCTCCGCTTACCAATAATTCTGAACCAAAATATAATGCAGTTCCGCCAATGAGTAACCAAATTATAATTTTAAAATTAGATGTTTTCTGAAGAGAATCATCGACCTCTTCTGCTGCAGTATTAGAAGATTTTCTAGCTCTTCGAATCAAAAGGAACAGATAAACCAGTAAAGATAATAACAACACAAGTCCTTCTAACTGAGTTAAAATTGCATCATTTTCTAAAAAGAGATATAATACAAAAGATAACAATACCATTACCGGCCAATTGAATTTGTAAAAATCCTTGTCGATAGCCAAAGGGCCTATTATAGCAGTAATACCCAATACCAAACCAATATTAGCAATATTAGACCCAACTACATTACCTAAAGATATATCTGATAATCCGTCTAATGCCGCCTGAATGCTTACTAATAATTCTGGAGCAGAGGTAGCAAAAGAAACTACGGTTAACCCAATAACCATACGAGACAATTTAAGTCTGAACGAAAGTGCAACAGAGGATCTTACTAAAAACTCCCCTCCTACAACAAGAAGTACTAGTCCTATAATAAGGTATAGTATACTGGCAACCATAAATTTTAATTTTGTCTGCGAAGATACTATTATATAAAAACTTTTCTCAAAAAAAATAGCACCCATATTAATCGGGATGCTATTCTACACAAATTACCAAAATCACTGGAGGGGAAAAGAAATTCTATTATTTCTTAATGTGCAATTCAAAAAGCAGGGTACTAAACTAAACTCAAAAAAAAACACCCTGCTTTTAAAACTTAACCATACATATAAAGTAGAATATTATCAATACTACTCTATACATAATATACACTAACCATTGTACTATCATGATAGCATACACCAACTTGCTCCCTATATTATTATCTGGTAGTTATAAAATATCTCTATTATCTCTTTTTGTAACAAAAAAATAAATTAATACTAAAACTCAAATTCAATATATACTAATTAGCATAACTCAAATATAGTAGCGACGGTTCTAAAAATCGACCTCAAATACACGAACTATCATTTTCATTACACAAATTGTCATTATTTAACAATAAAGCAATATTAATTTCATGTTTTGTAATTTTGTATATCAAATTTTGAGAATAATGAGCCTTAAAAAGAATAGATTATTTTCTCTTCCTATATTTTTATTATGGGCTGCCTTTTCTATAGGACAAAATACTATTAACACTGCACAAAAAACATATCAAGATTCTACATTAACCACCTTATACAAAAAATTAGAACTCTTAAAAACAACAACTGATAACGATAGTATCGCAAAAAACAGCTTACGTCTTATCAAAAATTATACGAGCAAAGATTTAAAGAATAATTATATCGATGTCTTATTTGATTTAATCAATTATTGTGAAGATAATCATAATCTTGAATGCCTAATAGAGGCCTATATTTTGGTAGGAATACAATATCGAAGGAAGGATCTCTATTTAGAATCTTTAGCCTATCACAACAAAGCAGAAGAATTGTCATCTAGTAGTAAAAAAAGAGGTTTCAAATGGCGTATTTACACAAACAAAGGGCTTTTACTTCGTGAGATATTAGAGATCGAACTTGCTAGAGAAAATTACAAAAAGTCGTTATCCTATGTTGATTCTACCAATAGTTTTAGAAAAGGAACTTCTTTTTTAAATATGTCTTCGACATTTGAGGAAGTAAAAGATCATGATTCTATGGTGTATTATGGAAAAAAAGCTTTTGAGATATTAAAAGAATATCCTCAAAGAGAATTACATTTCATAGCCGCAGTAAACAATATAGCATATGGATATATTAAACAAAATGAACTAGATAAAGCTTCCAAACTTATAGCAAACCATATCGATTTAAGTAAAGACAAAAAAAATACAGGTAATGTTTTTCCTTCATATTTTTATAACACTTTAGGAGAGCTTAATTATAAGTTAAAAAAATACGATACTGCTATATACTATTATAAAAAATCTCTAGATACTCTAGATAACGGACACCCCCCATCAAACATCAAAAATCTTATTAGTTTATCAGAAATTTATGAAATTAAAGGGGATTTAAAACTAGCTATTAAATATCTAAGAGCGAAAGAAAAATACTTAGAAAAGTTTGACCAGATTAGATTAAAACGAGAAGTTGCTAGATCGCAGTTTAACCGGGTTTTGCACAAAAAGAATAAAATAATCACTAAACTAAAAGAAGAAAATTTAGTCACTAATAAGAAGGCATACAATACAAAATTAATCACTCTAGGAGTAGGATTAACAAGCCTTTTTATCATTCTTATATTTCTTGCAATTCATCAAAAAAGCAGGTTAAAAATATCATACCTAAATGAAGAGATAAGTGTAACGAGATTAAAATCTTTAAAATCAATAATGAACCCTCATTTTTTGTTTAATTCGTTTAATACTCTTCAAAGTTTTATACTACAAAAAGATAAGTTTGAGGCTAGTGAACATATGCGACAGCTTTCGCAATTAATACGAAAAGTATTATCAAATTCTGAGAGTCTTTATATTAACTTTAATGACGAATTAGAGATTATAGAAACCTATGTCGAATTAGAGAATAAAAGATTTGATAACCAATTCGAATTAGAAAAAATAATTGATAAAGATCTCATAACATTAAACCCGAGAATTCCATCCATGATTATTCAACCTCATATAGAAAATGCTGTTATACATGGATTAGAGTGCAAAAAGATTAAAAAATTAAAATTATCCTTTCAGAAAAAAAATAATATAATACAATGTATAATAGAAGATAACGGAATTGGGAGAAGAAAATCAGCAGAATTAAAAAAAGCTGGAAAAAGAAAGCACCTTTCTATTACTTCTAAAAATACATCAGAAAGAATAAGTATACTTCGAAAGATTGGATATCAAAAAACTTCTTTAAAAGTAAAAGATCTTTTTGATGATCATAATCAACCTAACGGCACAAAAATTATTATTAATCTTCCAATCATAAATTAATGAATATCAAAACCCCACTAACATCTATTATCATTGATGATGAAAAAATGGCAAGGAATAGTTTAAAAGTTTTATTACATAATTATTGCCCTGAAATAAAAATAATTGGAGAGGGAGAAGATTTAGCTGCTTTAAAGAAACTATTAAGTATAAAAAATCCGGATCTTATTTTTTTAGATATTCAACTAAGAAACACTACCATTTTTGATCTTATTTCTAACGTAGAATTATCAGGTTTTAAAATCATTTTTATTTCTGCGCATGATCAATATGCTTTAAAAGGGTATAAATATGATGCTGTCGACTATCTTTTAAAACCTGTAGACCCTGTTAAATTAAAAGAAGCTGTTAATAAAGCGAAAAGCCAAATTGAAAAAGAACAGGAATCAGAATACAAAAGAACAGGCATATATTCTTTACGGGATTCTCCACAGATTGTGTTATCAGATATCAAAGGGTCCCATATCATTAAAACCAAAGATATTATGTATTGTATCGCAGAAGGAAATTACACCTCTATTATTTTACATAATCAGCCTCAAATAGTAGTTTCTAAAAATCTAAAGTTTTTTGAAGAAAAATTGAACTCCATAAACTTTTACAGAATTCATAAATCCAACTTAATAAATCTTAATTATTTAAAATTATTAAGTAATGATGATGGGGGGCATATTGTAATGAGTGATGGAAAAACACTATCCATCTCCAGAGATAAAAAACGTAAACTTCTTAAACGCATCTAAAAATACTTCTACTACTTATATTGTAGTGTATTTACTATAAAATAATAAAAGACTGCCAAAAGGCAGTCTTTTATCTATATCTAAATATACCATCGATTACCAAATTAGTAAAGGTAGTTTAATGCTACTCTATCCAGATTACTCCATTCTCCATCGGTATTAGCAGGATAACAAGCATTCATTATAGAATTTGGGTCACCACCAGGACCAGCGGTTCCCGGAATATATACAAGACCATCATTACTTACTCCTTCATTACTATTTTCTCCACACGTTTTTCTGGTATCCCAATCTGTATGTCTAAATCCAACGCAATGACCAATTTCGTGCGCTAATAAATGTTCTAGTTGCTGATTTGTTTGCGTTAAATTAGCCCCGTTATTAATTCTAACTCTTGTAAAAGGGTATCCATTACTAGGAAAACCTGCAATCCCTGCAGATCTGTTTGGATCTGGGTTTATGCTATTATCTACATATACCAAGATATCATTGGGTCCCCAGCTTGTTCCAAAAGATACGATGAATCTAATACTAAGATTTTCGTTATTGTAATTGTTAACGGCATATTGCAGACCTGTTCGTGCAGTAGCACTTAATCCATACTGATTATTACCTGTGTACCCCACTACACGAATAACATTAGTTGATGTTACCAAATTATTAGTTCTATACTGTTTGTTTTGAATCCCCCCGTGAAGTCCCATATCCAAGATTTGAGATTTTGATAACATGATGTCATCTTCAATACGGTACATTGCTTTTTGGGTGCCGTCAATATCATTTACTATTACTTTTTCTACACCATTAGGATTAAAATGTAATGCTCTGATTTTGTTTAAAACATTTTTTTCAACAACTAAAGAGGATTCTTCTACAGGAGCATTAACCTGGTCTTTATCGCAAGACACCAGCGTTAGTGTAATAGCCATTGCAGTGGCTATCACTAAAGATTTGATTCTTCTCATTCTAAATAAAAGTTAAGTTTGTGTTATTTTATTGTGATAAATTTAACATTTCATTTGCTTAACGAAAAATTTTTTTATTAACAAATTGATGATAAGTCACATTTTTCTTACTGTAATACAGTAGTTTATACAAAAAAAAGTCGCTCCAAACAAGCATTTCTCTACTCCAAAAATGTAAAAATATAATCTCTTTCCTTCCTTAATAACTACGAAAATAGTTAAATAACTATAAAAACAGTTGTGAAACTATAATTATAGTTATACTTTTGATTCTTATTAATATTCTCCTATGGAAAAACTTACTAATAAAGAAGAAGAAATCATGCAGGCATTATGGAAGCTAAAAAAAGCTTTCGCAAAAGAGGTTCAAGCCGAACTACATAATGCTGTACATTACAACACCGTATCTACGATTATACGTAATCTGGAGGATAAAAAGTATGTAGGCCATCAAGCTTATGGAAAAACACATCAGTACTTCCCTATTATTACAAAAGAAGAATATCGTAGTAATTTTGTAAGCACAGCTATGAAACAATATTTTAACGACTCGTATAAAAATATGGTTTCCTTTTTTGCTAAAGAAGAGAAAATAACTGCAGATGAGTTAAGAGAGATTTTAAAAGTAATAGAAAAAGAAAAATAAGCTATGGAAACCTTCTTAATTTATCTTTTTAAAGCCAGTATTTTACTTTCGACATTTTACGGAGTTTATTTTTTGCTGCTTAGAAAAGACACTTTTTTTACGATAAACAGGCATTTTCTATTGGTTGGTATCCTCACTTCTATACTATTGCCATTCATAGAGTTTACAACCATTAAGTTTATTGAAAATCCGGTTTTTCATGTAACAGGAACACCTCTACCTGCTTCAGAAAATGTAATTCCCGAAACTTTAAACTGGTGGCTAATTGGATCCATACTTTATGGCCTGGGAATTCTTATATTTTTATCTCGTTTTGGCCTTCAACTTCTATCCTTAAAGAAATTACTAGCACATCATCAAGGCAGGAAAAAAGACGGTTTCAACTTTATTGAAGTTGCTCAGGATATCGCTCCTTTTTCTTTTTTTAATACGATCGTATACAATCCGGCATTACATTCCAGAGAAGAATTAGATATGATTTTAAAACATGAAAAAATACATGTTCAGCAATTTCATACTCTCGATTTAATACTAGTGAATCTTCTTCTCATATTTCAATGGGTAAACCCATTTGCCTGGTTATACAAAAAAAACCTGGAGCAAAACTTAGAATTTATCGCCGATCGAGAAGCTATAAATCAAATGACATCCAGAAAAGAGTATCAATTAACTTTATTAAAAGTATCATCAAATAATTACTCTACCATTACTAATAATTTTTATCAATCATTAATCAAAAAACGAATTGTTATGTTAAACAAACAAAGTTCTCAAAGTAAGAAGTTATGGAAAATCACTGTTATTCTTCCCTTGTTAAGTCTGTTTTTATGGAGTTTTAACACCCGGGAAGTTGTTAGAATCAAACAGGATACAAAAACGAATCAAAAAACTTCAGAGAGTATTGTATTTCAGAAAAAAAGGGAAAAGATTATTGAATTTATAGTCGACAAAAGCTCTTCAAAAGAAGATCTCAATAAAGTCAAAAACGCTTTAAAAAATGACTATAGTCTTGAGGTTAAGTTCTCTGGTATTAAACGAAATGATGCTCATGAAATTACGAGCATTAAAGTAGATATCTCTTCTAAAAAAGGAACGACCAACTATGCCATATCTAATGACACCCCAATTAATTCTTTTGCCATTATATACAATAGCGAAACTGGTAAAATCGAAATTGGTCAATCCGGAAATAACTCAAATTACGTATGGGTGGTTGACAAGGATGGTAAATCTAAAAAAGGAAAAACAATGAAAATCCATACTGGAGATAAGAAAAATGAGTACATTTTTAGTAATGGAGATCACAAAGATATTTATGAGATACACACCAATGACAACAAAACCTTTGCTTACATTACTGGTGATAGAGACGGTGAGCCATTAATATATATTGATGGAAAAAAATCGACCAAAAAAGAAATGGAAAAATTAAACTCTGATACCATAGAAATGATGAATGTCCTTAAAGGAAAATCTGCTATAAAAAAATATGGTGATAAAGCAAAAAATGGAGTGATCGAAATTATTATCAAAAAGAACTAACTCAATCCAGATATAAATCTTTAAAAACTCACTTCCTTCAAGTGAGTTTTTTGTATTTTTGACCATGCAAAAACATTTCTTTTCGTTTATCGCCAAGCTTAATAAAGTAATTCTACCGAGTTTTACCAAAAAACGCCTGGATCTTGCTAAAGCATCCAAATTACAACTTCTCATATTTGGATGGCGATTATATGTTACCAAAAGAGCTTTGGGGTAAAACCATAGCCTAATCCATAAAAAATTACTTCTTTTTGCAACACTAGCAACTCTTTTTCGTAATTAAAGAAGAAGTAATATCATCTATAAATAACCAAAAATATGTAGTATGAAAAAATGGATCATTATGGGAATCAGCATGCTAGGTATGCTCTCCTTAACCGCATTTACCACAAACTCTGGTAAGGATTTGATAATTGATAACATTAAACCTAACGAAATAACCGCGGTAATAAACAAAGACACCTCAGAAAAAGAATTAGAGGATTTAAAAGCATTCTTTTTAGAAAATGGTATCGAATTGCTTATCAAAAAAATAGAATTTAATGATAAAAAAGAGATTACCAGCTTAAGTATTGTTCTTAAAAAAGGAAATTCGAAAAGTCAATATTCTTCCTCTTCTAAGACTCCTATTTCTAAAATAGAATTAGGCTATAAAGATGGTAATTTATATATCTCAAACTCTGGTATGTTTGACATTGCTGCCTGGAAAAATCAGTCGGGCTTTAGTCACATACAAATTGATATGGACAGCATTATGAAGAAGCATAATTTTGTTTTCGATTTTGATGAAGAGAATGACTCTTTATTTTATAAAGGTCATTTTGATGCACAAAAACTAAAGGATCAAATCATGAAATCTTTTACTTTTGAAGAAGACGAAGATGGAAACTTCTTTTTTAACGGCCAGCAAATGCCACATTTTCAAAATTTCAAATCCAAAAGATATAATTTTGTAGACAATCCTGATATCGAAAAACTAATTATTATTGACGGAAAGGAAGCTGATTTTAACACCCTGGATACGCTTGCAAAGTCAAATAAGTTAGCCGAAGTAGATTTTCTTAAGCCAGAAACTGCCATTAGTATTTATGGTGACAAAGCCAAAGATGGTGCAATTATAGCCACTACAAAAGAATAAATTTCTTATAAAAAATAATATAAGCCTTCATCTTCTTGAAGGCTTTTTTTGTCATTAATATTTTAAAAGAGCAGATCTGGGAACATCGAGTTTATCTTTTCCGTTAAGAAATTCCAGCTCCATAATAAAATTGCATTGTACTACTACTCCACCTAGTTCTTTAACCAAATCACATACAGCTTTAGCGGTTCCTCCAGTAGCCAGTACATCATCATGAATCAATACATGTTCTCCGGCTTTGATAGCATCGATATGTATTTCTAATGTATCTTCTCCATATTCTAAGCCGTAACTCTTTGATTTTACATCATAGGGTAACTTTCCTTTTTTTCGAACAGGTATAAATCCTGCTTGTAAACGTTCTGCAATCATACTTCCTATAATAAACCCTCTGGCTTCTATACCAATTACCTTATCAATTTTAATACCGTCTGGGCATAAATCAACTAATTGATCTGCGCAACTTACCAAAGCTTTGTGATTTGCTAATAAAGGAGTAATGTCTTTAAATAAAATTCCAGGTTTGGGAAAGTCAGAAATATCTCTGATATAATCTTGTAAATTCATTGGCCGAAAATAATGAAAATAAAAAAAAGAGGCTAAAAAAAGATGAAAATCGCCTACAAAACGAAAATACTACACAAAATCACCCTTCAAAAGTTTCACTTTATAACAATAAACACGATTTTTAACTACATTTATTAACCAATATCAAGATAAAACAATTACATTCTAAAACAATTATTATTCTTTTAGTTACAAAATCATAATCATTTTCACAGATTTCAGTAAAAATATTTTGCCCATAATTTTCTTTCAGATATATTAAAAAGACAATATAGAAATACCATTAATTTTAACTATAAAAATCTAGAAATCATGTAAACAAAACTACTTTCTTCAGTACCTAAAAATTAAATCAATTAATCATTTCTAAAACCATTTAATATGCTAACATTTATAGGAATCGTGATGATTCTTACAGGAATCATAATGCTCATAATCAAACCCATTTTTTCAACTTTAAAAATTATAAATTGGTTCACCAAGTCACGTAATTTTAAATTAATTGGATTCGGTTTTGTGCTAAGTGTGATCTCTAATATGTTTTTTTATGCAGAACCTGGTACCGCCTATGCAGTACAATACCCTTGGGGTAGTCAAAAAGCAGTAGTAAATCAAGGTATCAATACCAAAATGTGGGGACGTTTAATCCCTATACAATTCGAGCTTCCTATCAAATATGTAATTCCAAATAAAGATAGTGGTGAGCTTGGAGAACAAAGTAAATATGCTAATGTAGATGTGGCAAAATACTGGGCATTTAGTGATGCCGTAAAAGCCAGAATTGCAACTTCGGTAGTAATTAGTATTAATACCGCAGATGAATCACAATTCTTATCTGTAGCAGACCGTAATAAAACCGAAAAAAACCTTATTCGATCACGTATCATCCCTAATATTGATCAATCGATTAAGAACACATGTAAATTAATGGATGCTCAGGATTATATCTCTGGACAAGCGTCTGATTTTGATCGATATTTTAAAGATCAATTAGAAAACGGTATGTATGTACTAGAAGAATACATAGCCAACGAAAACAGAGAATTAATTGGGGATAGTAGCGTAGTGAGAACTATCGTGAATAAAGAATCTAAACAGAAACGTTTTAAGATCAAATACGTAAACGGAGAACCAGTACGAGAAAAAGGAAACTCTCTAAAAGCATATGGTCTTACAGTTGTACAAGCTGTGGTTACCGAAATTGATTGGGAAACTACCTTTGATAAACGATTACAATTACAAAAAGAAGAGGTAGCACAAACACAGTTAGAAAAACAACAAGCAGAGCGTGAATTCTATCGTGCTCAAAAAGAAACGGCAAAAGGTGAAGCAGAGAAAGCAACAGAACGTGCTCGATTAGAAAAAGAGCAAATTCAAAAAACTATCGAAGCCGAAACAAAAGCCAAAGTAGCAGAATTTAACCTTATCGAGGAGCGTAAGAATTATGAAGTTGCACAATTTAAAGCCAAAACACAAAAAACCATGGCAGATGCACAGTCTTATGAAAATGCTAAACTGGTAAGTGCCGGTCTTACTCCACAAGAACGTGCCGAGTGGGAATATAAGACTTCTGTAAACATAGCCAGGGAGCTTAAAGAGCTAAAACTACCTGAGATCTATATACAGGATGGTGGTAAACAAGATGCTAATGGAAACTTATTACAATCATTAATTGGTGCAGATCTTGCCAAAAAGATGATGACCAGAAAAAGTCAATAAATGAACTTACATATAGCATAGCTGTGCTTTAACACACATACTATCAAGCTACTCGAATCCTGTTTTTAGATCGTGTTTATCTAAAACCTGTCGGGTAGCTTTTTTCTATCTGCGAAAAAGTCTATATAAATTTTGCCAGCAATATAAAAAACAACTATATTTGCACCCGCAAAAAGGCCTCGTAGCATAACTGAATAGTGCACTTGATTACGGCTCAAGAGGTTGCAGGTTTGAATCCTGCCGAGGTCACAACAAGCAAAAAACCACGTCCAAAAGACGTGGTTTTTTATTTTATGGAAAAACTAAACGTAGTTTGAAGTTTTGGAATAAAATAAAGAACTAGAGTAATAACTCGTGGTTTCTTATTTGCAACAACGAGTTTTAATTAGGATCATTATTAAATAATCCTGCCGAGGTCACGAATGAATCACAAAAAATGTGAATTGCTAAGCGAGTTTCAGAAATGAAGCTCGCTTCTTTTTTGAAATAAAGCCAAGTGATTCTTTTTGTGATTCTCAAAGCGGAGCTTTGTCAGGAAAGGTTATAATCAATCCTGCCGAGGTCACGAATGAATCACAAAAAATGTGAATTGCTAAGCGAGTTTCAGAAATGAAGCTCGCTTCTTTTTTGAAATAAAGCCAAGTGATTCTTTTTGTGATTCTCAAAGCGGAGCTTTGTCAGGAAAGGTTATAATCAATCCTGCCGAGGTCACGAATGAATCACAAAAAATTGTTTTTAAAACAAATGACCTTATATCACAAACAAAAGTAATTTCATTTTCAGTACAATTTTATTTTAATTGTTTAATAACCAACACCTTATACACATGTAAATTACTGTTTTTAACCATGTGTGATAACCATAAAATTAATACTGTTTTATTCTTACTAAAAATATAATACTGATTATCAGCGTTTTAGACATCTAATTCTAACAAAAAAACGTTAAAAAAACCAACTATCTAATAACGAGTGATTTATCGAATTTGTTTAATTTAGAATACTAACTTTAATATATCAACACAAATGAAATCAATTAATTTAGCAACACTAGCTTTGCTATTGGTCTTCTCTATGATGACCTATGGGCAACAAAATGAAAACAAAGCTTTTTATCACGGAAAAATATCCTCTGTAGAGTATGTTTCTCCAATGTCTTCCAGACCTCATGATCTCCTACCACCTGATAATTCTTTTAAGGAAGCAAAAGACAAAAGATCATTAGGAAACATGGTTGTATCTGGTAAAGATCCACAAACTACTAATGATTATTATGTAAAAAACAGGCATCAGAAATCGGCAAGTATGAGTCTAGCTGCTCCAAGCCTTGTATTTGACACCTATTCATCTAATTCTCAACCAACAGATCCATCATTAGCTGTTGGGCCAAATCATGTGTTTGTTGTCTACAACACAGGGTTTATGATTTATGATAAAGCAGGTAATCAATTAGTGGGGCAGACAGCTCCTAACCCTGCAATTTTTCCATCTGGAGGATGCTGTGACCTTACGGTTTCTTATGATAATGCTGCCGACAGGTGGGTATTGTCATTTTTGGGATCCGGAGCACAGGTAGCTATATCTGATGGGCCTGATCCAGTAAATGCCGGGTGGTATATATATAATATATCATCAATCAGTGACTACCAAAAATTATCAATATGGAGTGATGGATATTATATTACGGATAATACTAGTAGTAATAACAAAATATGGGCATTAGAGAGATCTAAAATGTTAACAGGTGATTCTAATGCACAAATAGTAGGTTTCAATCTTCCGGGAATTGTTACTAGCGGTTTTTACAGTCCGCAGGCGTTAAACGTAACTGATGCTAATTTACCAGCAGCTGGCGGTGCTACCATTGTATATATGCAGGATAATGCCTGGTCAGGAGTTTCTACTGATCATATCAAATTATGGACTGTTAATGTAGATTGGAACAATTCAAATAATTCTACTATATCCAATCCACAGCAGATTAACACAACTTCTTTTATTGGTGTATTTGATGGAGGAAGTTTTTCTAACTTAGCTCAACCTGGTGGAGGCGATACTATTGATGCATTACAAGCAACGATTATGAATCAGGCACAATTCAGGAAATTTGCTTCTCATAATTCTGCAATATTCAATTTTGTAGTAGATACCGATGGTGGATCTGGTAAGCTTGCCGGAGTACGCTGGTATGAATTCCGTCAAAGTGGAGATAATCAACCATGGTCTTTACACCAGGAAGGTACCTATACTGCTCCTGATGGAAGACACGCCTGGAACGCTAGTATGGCAATGGATGCACAAGGTAATATAGGTATGGGATATACATCTATGTCTGGTCCGAGTACCTCATCAACTGTTAGGGTAAGTTCATATTATACCGGAAGATTAAGTTCGGATCCTGCTGGTGTGATGACAGGAACAGAACAATTAATCTCAAACGGAAATGGTAATATTCCTAGTTTACGTTATGGAGATTATAGTAAAATAGATGTTGATCCATCTGATAATTCTTCATTTTGGTTTATAACCGAATACATGAAAAATGGTAGAAAAGGAGTTGTTGGAAAATTCCAAATACAATCAGGACCTGCTGATACGCAAGCGCCAACGAATCCAAGCAATTTGACAGCTAGCAATATCACTTCAAGCGGAGCAACTCTGAATTGGACAGCTTCTACAGATAATGTTGGTGTCACTCAATACAATATTTCTATAGGTGGTAATTCAGTAGGAACTTCTGCAAGTCCTACTTTTAATGTTACCGGTCTATCTCCATTGACCAATTATAGTGCATCAGTAACTGCACAAGATGCAGCAGGAAATATCTCTGGAAGTGCTACCGTTTCTTTCACCACCTTAGAAGGAAGTGGAGTAACTTATTGTGATTCTGCAAGTACTAATGTAAATGATGAATATATTGGTAAAGTACAGGTTAATACAATTGATAATTCTTCGGGAGCTCAGTTTTATTCTGATTTTACATCGGTTTCTACAACCTTAAAAGAAGGGCAAAGTTATGATATCACTGTAACTCCAACCTGGACAGGAACTACATACTCAGAAGGATACGCTGTTTGGATTGATTATAACAATAATGGTGACTTTACAGACGCTGGAGAATTAGTATGGTCCAAAGCAGCTTCGACCGATACTAACAATACTGGATCATTTACGGTACCAAGTGGAACGGCTCAAACTTCAGTAAGAATGAGAGTATCTATGAAATATAACGCTATTCCTACTTCATGTGAAACCTTCACGTATGGAGAAGTAGAAGACTATACGATCAACCTGGAACAGGGGACCACAGGAGGGGTAACCTATTGTGATTCTGCAAGTACCAATGTAAATGATGAATATATTGGTAAAGTACAAGTTAATACAATTGATAATTCTTCGGGAGCTCAGTTTTATTCTGATTTTACATCAGCTTCTACAACCTTAAAAGAAGGGCAAAGTTATGATATCACTGTAACGCCAACCTGGACAGGAACTACATACGCTGAAGGGTATGCTGTTTGGATTGATTATAACAATAATGGTGACTTTACAGACTCTGGAGAATTGGTATGGTCCAAAGCAGCTTCGACCGATACTAACAATACTGGATCATTTACAGTACCAAGTGGAACGGCTCAAACTTCTGTAAGAATGAGAGTGTCTATGAAATATAATGCTATTCCTACTTCATGTGAAACCTTCACGTATGGAGAAGTAGAAGACTATACGATCAGCCTGGGGAATCGCTCGAATGAGCAGAATAGTGGAAATTTATTAAGAACGTTTACAGAAAACTCTCTTAACAATATTAAATTACATCCTAATCCTGTAAATGCTCAACTTAACATAAAGATTTTAAAAGGTAGGTTTGAAAGAATCACCATATTCTCTTCTACTGGTACAATTGTAAAAGAGATTAATCCGGAAATTGATTCTTTATCCATAGATGTATCTAAGTTTGCTTCAGGAATGTACTTTGTACGATTCGTTGAAAACGGACTGGCAGTAACCAAAAGATTCATAAAGAAATAACCAAATAAACTTGTTTTTTTACGATAATAACTACCTGAAAATTGATAAAAAGTATTCTCAAACTTTAATTCATTTTTCAGGTAGTTTTTTGTGGAGTTACGCCCCTTTATTCATCGTATTTTAGTTTGTGGAAAAACCAAATTACTATATCACAAATCATAACCGCCTATCGACTGGCTACACTTGTTATACTTAACAAATCTCACGGAAAACAGGGTGAAATAAATACCCCAAAAGATTGTACTTAGCACAATAAAATGTATAACAAAATTTTTAGAGTCACTTAATTATTTTACTGATTCTGAATATACTGAGCATAAATAATTCTTTACGCTCGGTCTCAAAAATAATTGTCTCAAGTTATTCTTGAAATATCTTATGTAGGATAAAATCGAAAAATGAATATCTTTTAACAAAAATAAAAAATATTAAAACGTTTTTTTTAAGACGTTAACCCATATTTGAAATGACAGAGAACTATATTTTAATCAAAACCCATCAACAACAAGATCTTGAGAACATACTTTGCGATCTAGCGAATTTGTATCGAGATACAGAATATGTAAAAGGTATACAGCTCTACAGAAAAAAAGGGCAGATAGAACTTTTTTTGATACGATTTACAAAATCACCAGATTTAGAAAAATTCAGTTATTTCGTTAATTATCTGGTTTACCCTATGGATATTCTTGAATTTCAATCCAAAGTAAGAGGGTATTATAGAACGACTGATATTAATTCTTATCCAAAATTAAAAGGTGGTGATTGGTTAATGTTGTATGTAAATAGTGAGGATCAATCACCAGATAATGTTTACATTACAAACGAAAACAACCAATCTTTTATCTATGATTTTGGTAAGCGGTTAAAACAATTAGATGATACGGTTGAAAGTTTTACTGAATTTGCTGTTGACCCAAATGAGTATAATCATATAATTGATATTTTTCCTTCACCAGAAGTGGAGTCCACTAAAATTAAACCTTGGTGGAAATTTTGGTAACATGAGCTAATAACATACATAATTTATATTTTCATCTTAAAAAAATAAAAATACACCAATAAATAAATCAATCAGTTCAGGTAATACTTGCTTTGTTCCGATTCATATATTAATCGTTGTATGCAATATTCCATAGGTTTTAGGTAGCCCGGAAAAAGTTGAGGACATAAATTACAGAAACCGAGCTACGACTCCCTTATTATTATATTCCTAGATATTAAATTTAAAAACCCATAACATAATAAATATATTAAATGAAGATATTGATTATAATACTTTTTCTTTCATTGTTAATTGTTAATTGTTCAAAACGAAAACAATTACCTCTTATTGAAAAAATTGAACAATTCAAGGTTTCCAAATGTCAAAATGGTTGTGGAATTGATTCTATAGGAGTTTGAAAAAATGAAATTGAAAATGGTAATCTAAATGTTAGATTAGGGTACATAGTAAACTGTTCTTGGAGAGAAGCTTATTTGAAAAATGTTACTGAACAAAATGATACATTACTTATTGAATTAGATAAACCACAATTAAATGATGGAGGATATCCCGTAACGACTTGTGATTGCTTTTTTTATTTTAGTTTTGTTTTAAAGAATTATACGAATACTCCAAAGGTAATTCGTGTACTTGAATTATTCGAAAATAACAAATACTGGGATGAGAGAGATTTTGATCGATATGAGTTTCAAGAAACTATTATTGAAAAAAGATAGAACTTTATACAACGCCAAGCATGATATTTTATCAATTAAATAATACCCCCATGTTCTTATATAGTACAAAGATTTCACGATGAAAAGGTTATAAAATCAATGCCTATTAGTAAAGATACAGGAGTAGGAAACCCCCGAAAGCTTCTACTAAATTAAAAAGAACACTATTTTTTAAAGCTGTTTGCAAAAAGCTAGGAGATTTATTTGTAGAAATATCAAATGCCGATACGAATAATTTATATGAATAAGCACTACACATTACTTCATAATTAATAAAATGCCATGAAAATAAATTCTTACAGCACATATTTCAATGAATTGTTTAAACAAAAACTAGAAAATTTAAAACAAAGTGGGGATTACCACCTGGTCAAAGAATTAATTCCAGAAAATGCAATAGAGGATAAGATAAGAGATTATATAAAAGAAGAATTAACTACTACTTTTAAGGTAGCTCATACATTAATAGAACAAGACAAATCTGAAAAAGCAAATGCTTTTCTATTCCAATGTATTGGTTCAGACATTCCTCCTTTTATTCCTTCGACCTGTTGGATGAATGGATTTTCTTCTCTTGTATATAATGATGGGGAAATTAAAAAGAAAGGACAATTATTCGATTCTACAGGAGGGTTCGAGTTAAAATTATTACACCCATTATACGATACTTTAGAAGATAATGAAGATTTATTGGAAATAGATATTTATGATGATTTGAAATGGGCACTTATATTTAAAACCTTTCAACTAATGGCTGAAGCAATTGAGTATACCATACAAAGCGATTCGTTTTCAAAAATTCCCATTACAACACCATTTCATTTTTTGGCAACAGGCGGACATGATGAAAATAAAGAACTTCTCTTATTAATCGAATAAAAAGAACTTGAATTTAAATAGGTTCTGATCAGAATTACAATAGTGAACTATTTAATAATAATCAAAGATTTAGTACACTACTTTTTCATAAAATAAGTATCTTTGAGATAGGGATAAAAACAAAAAACGACTAAAAAAATAATTGGGCATTATACCCTTTTTCTTTTTTAAATCTATTGGAATTTTAACGATTCATGAATACACAAAAACAAAAACATATAGAAGATATACTTAAGTCACATTCATTAAAAAAGACTTCGGCACGAATAGAAATGCTTAAAATATTTCTAAATTATGATTACGCATTATCTGCAAAAGAAATAATTTCTCATATGAAGGTAAGTCATGACCGGGTAACCATATATCGAACATTAGGTGCTTTTGAAGAACATGGGATATTGCATAAAGCTTCTGAAGATAGTCATGGCATACGATATGCAATGTGTAGTCATGAATGCCCAGAAGAAGTACATTCTGATGAGCATGTTCATCTTATTTGCGAAAATTGCTCACAGACTTATTGCCTCGAAGATATTAAAATTCCTAAAATCAAAGTTTTAGAAAAATTTCTGGCTCAAAAAATAAACTATACCATTAATGGCGTTTGTAATGCATGCCTCTCTAGTTTAAAAACAACTAATGGATAATCCCTGGAACACTCATTATCATTATTTTGATCAAAAAAAACACCCTCCAGCGGCTACTCTACGTAATGCATTAGCTCTTTCTCAAAAACTACAAATTAACCCACAAGACAGGCTAGCTGTTGATTTGGGTTGTGGGAATGGTGTAGATACTTTTGCTTTACTACAGGGTAAATGGAATGTCCTTGCTATAGACAAACAAAATGAAGCCTTATTGCGAATTAAGGAAAATACTCCGGATACATACAAACAACAGCTTCAGCTTAGTTTAAATTCTTTTGAAAACATAGATGCACTTCCTGATTGCCAACTTATTAATGCCACTTTTAGTTTACCATTTTGTCACCCCGATCATTTTGATAGATTATGGAATATTATTACTTCTTCAATACCTAAAAAAGGAATTTTTAGTGGTCATTTTTTCGGCACCAATGATGCCTGGAGTTCTAATCCTGAAATGACTTTTCATACCGAGAAACAGATAAAAGCAATGTTTAATCATTTTGATCTTATTCATTGTAAAGAAATAGAAAAACAAGGCAAAACCATATCCGGAAAAGAAAAATATTGGCATGTATTTCATATAGTAGCTCAGAAAAAATAGGTCATTTATGCCTTATAATTTATTATTTCTGAAACGCCACTCTTTTAGAAGTAGAACTTAACAGTTTTTTAAGTTCAATAGAAGATAGTATCCATAATACTAATGCATAGATTATATTTTCTATAACAAGCGTATAATATATCCCATTAATACCAAACATTTTGGGGAAAACCCAAATTAAAGGTAGAAACAAAACAATTTGTCGGCTTATCGGGACTATACTGGCTAGTTTTCCTTTTCCTACTGATTGAAAAAAAATAATACTACTCGAGGCAATAGGCAATAGAAATAATACTGTCAAAATAATTCTTAGATTAAAGATTTCCTGAGTACTTAACACCATATCAGGAA
This sequence comes from Aquimarina spinulae, assembly GCF_943373825.1. NCBI lineage: Bacteria > Pseudomonadati > Bacteroidota > Flavobacteriia > Flavobacteriales > Flavobacteriaceae > Aquimarina > Aquimarina spinulae. Next base: position 1,000,902 of record NZ_CALSBP010000002.1, read on the forward strand.
GCATTAATTGAATACAAAATTCGGGAAAAATCAACACGGGAATCATAAAAACCAGTATAAATAAAACACCACCTATCCTAAATGTTTTTATAGCTTCTATACATCTCGATATATTAGACGCGCCATAATTGATTCCTATTATAGGTTGCAAGGGTTGCAATAAACCTAATACGGGTATTGCCAAAAATGAAAATAACCTAAATGCAGCACTAAAAAAAGCAATATCATGAGCAGTACCATACCATGCTAAAGTTCTAAATAAAAAAAACTGTTTTATAACATTAGACAATTGCATAACAAAAGCAGATGTACCTACACTAATTACATCTTTTATGATGTCTTTTTCAATCTTAATACTAAATTTTCCAGTTGCAAACGATGCTTTTTTCTTAACAAAATAGAGCGAAGTTGCAATCGCATATATAAGCATAGATATGATACTACTTAAGGCAGCACCAGCAATACCCATAGAAAAGGTATGAATAAATAAAGGGGTTAATGTAATATTTATTACGACAGACATTATTGTAAATGTCATTGCTTGTCTAATTTTACCTTCGGATCTAATAAGCCCATTAGCAGAAAGGCCATGGATAGTAAAGAACACTCCCAGAATAGATATTTCAAAATAAGAAACCCCATAATCCAGCATAGCTCCCGTAGCCCCCATAAAAACTACTAATTGCCGAGTAAAAAGAACACCTACAACCATTAATATCATCGAGCTTATAAGAGAAAGCGCGATCATATTAGGAATTACTTTTTGTTGTTTTTCTATATCATTGGCACCAATAGCTCTACTCAAAACCGAAGACGATCCAGCTGCGATAAAAACAGTTACGCTGGTAATAACCAGAGTAAGCGGAAATAATAACGAAATCCCGGCGAATGCTTCTGCACCAATAAAATAACTTACATATATAGCATCTACCAGAGAATTAATAGAAATTACCATCATCCCTAATATTCCTGGTAAAGAAAGTTTAAGCATCAATTTCCAGAGATTATCTTTTAGTATATCTGGTTGTTTCTTCACGACTAAAACTGTTTCAAAAAAGTAATTTTACTAATAAATTGTTGGTTCCTGTCTATGGGATCTAATGATGATTTTATTTGAGTATCGTTAAACACCAGGTAAATAAAAGACAAAGGCATATATTCCCAACTAAATCGTGCATTCCACCTTCCTTGTTTATTAAATGAATTATACTGATAAAAGGTGGATAGTTGCATTCGGGGGGAGAGTGCTAAACGAAGGCTGGCAGAATACAAATTGGTTTCTAAATTTTCTCTTAGTATTCCTATTTTCCTAAGATTATTATATTCATAATCTGCAGTTAAAGCAATATGAGGTAAAGGAGCGTATCGCATACCAGCTGTAATTGTATTTCTATTTCCATTATAGAAACCTCCCCATTCATATTTAAAAGAAGCCGACAATTTTCTTGATCGATCAGAATTATATCGAACAAATTGTCGGGTATAGAAATACCTTTTTTGCTCGATAGCTAATCCCAGAGGTTTGAAATCAAAATTTATATTTTGCCATGATGGTGTAACCGAGTATTCTACAAAACTGTTGTCTTTAAAAAATACATATACAGGAAAAAGATACAGGCTTGCCTGCTGAAACTTTTCGGGATTTTGAAAATCATGATAGTAATTTGCAAAAAAACCTGGATCCCAACGACGAATCCATGGAAGCTTTTTAGGTCTTACAATAAAATACCCTCCAGGATTGTGTTTTATAACATCATTCTGAAAGACAAAACCTGTACCTGGATTATAATTCTTGCTTACAAAATTTGTAGACCACCCCCAATACATCTTATTGCTTCGATATCCAGAAAAAACACTCCCTGCTTCTCCCCACCTATTGGTTTGTTTATCATATGTAGACGAAATTAGATAAGAAATTGTCCATTTATTTTTTATTCGAATTAAACCATCTATAGTTGCTGTTGTATTATTGTTTTCTTCGACATCTAATACTTTACTATTTTCATCTAAGCGATGATTGATCATAACACCTACATTGTTTTCTTTTCCAAAATTCTGGAGGTAACGAAATATTCCAAAATTCGCACTGGGTGCATTATCGGTATTTCTTTGATGGATATATAACCCTGCCAGAGTTCTTTTATCGTTTCTATCGGTAAAACGTGTTCCTACATTAATCGGAGCAGGAACGGCATTAAATTTACCTTCTAACCCAATTTTTCTACTAAAAAAAGGACGAACCAAATTATTGGAGGCTCCTGCCCAAATCCCTGAGTTTTCTAAGAAAAATTGCCTTCGTTCTGGAAAAAATATATTAAACCTATCAAGGTTGTTAACTGCTCTATCTACATCTGCCTGTGCAAAATCTGTATTAACAGTTACATCTAAGACCGATCGTGGACTTATTGCCCATTTTGCATCCCCTCCAAATTTTAGTTTACTATCAGAGTTTTTTTCTCCTTCTGCATTAGTCGTAGTGTATTGATATAAAGAATAAGGTTCTATTCTAAGGTTTGCTCCAGAACTGGGAAGTTCTAACCCTTTTAATTGCGCAGCATATGTCATCCTATACGGAGAAAAAGATTGCGGGATGGCAGGAAAAACGGTTCGCTCATAATCTCTTCTTGCCAATCTGCTAAATGTAATTCCCCAGGCAACATCTTCTTCTTTTTTCTGACTGTCATATCGAATAGATGTAAAAGGTATGGCAAACTCTGCATAGTATCCTGTATCGGTTCTATGGGTGCGCACAGACCATAGTGCATTCCAATCATTATCGGTACTATTATCATTAAAATTCTGTAAGTCTCGTTGATTACCATACGGAGTGGTTTGAAACGAGACACAGTATTGTTTGAGATTTTGAGGATCTAATTGAATACTAAAAATATCATTCTCACCATCTCTAAAATCTCTTCTTAAATCTTGTACACGAACTCCTTTTCTCCCTAATGAGTCTTCACAAAACACGCCTACGTATAACTGTTTCTCATCAAATAAGACACGTACTTCAGTTTTATACGTATAAACTCCTCCCTGTCGGGGTTCCATTCGAAAAAAATCTTTGGTAACAGGAGCTTCCTGCCAATCAGACTCGTTTAATTTGCCATCGATTTTTATAGAACCCTTTGCACGTTTTGCAAAAACCTGGGGAGGATCACTAGGGGGTGGAAAATTTTGATTTGTATGCTGTGCAATACCAATCATATGTTGCATAATAACTACTACGATACAAAGTAAATTTCTCATGTTTTCTTTTTTTTCATGATTGTAAAACCTATTCCGAAAAATAAGATCGTCGCGATACTAACTTTTACTATTCCTAATAAAATAAGAGTACTCCATTTTACTTCATCTGTTTTGATTTTGAAGGATGGTAATCGCGAATAGTCCTCACGTCGTATAGGTTTATCCCAAAACAATTTCTGAAAATAGAAGTTTGAAATATTACGATGGAATGATTCGATAGAAGTATGAAACTGATGAAAGGTATTAAGATCTGTTTTTGCAATATGAATAAATATACTCTGCATATTTACCGCAGGATTTACCCAATGAAAATCTGATATCCATTTATTTCTCTGATATACCTGATTGTTATATTGATCTACATCTTCTTTACTATGCATATCTTTTAAGGATGTTAGTGCTGCATATGCTTTTGCAAGTGTGTTATTATGGATAAGGCTATCTGATCCCTGAAGGTGTGGATTATGTGCTAAAAATTCTTGAATAACTTCTTTGGCTTCGTTTTGATCTTCTTCATTTTCGAGACTTGTTCTGCGAGTAATTTCTGCTAGTGATGTACTGTCTAATGGATACCTGGTAGTTACCCATACGTTAAGCACTGCAGGGATTATTATAAGAAAGAGCAGCCATACTCCAGCTGCCGTAATCGCCGTAAAAGACGAATTCATTTTAAAACTTACAATAAAGAAGAGTACTGCAAACCAAAATGCGCAATACATAATAACGCTAAGTATCCAAAAAAGAGCCGACAGGCTATTCTCAGAATTCATAATATTACCAGAAGTGGTTAGCCCTATCATAGAAATAAGAAGTGCTAATCCTGTAATAAGGAAGAAATATAATATGAGTCGTACTATAATAATTCTCCTGATGTTTACAGTTTGTATATGTAATAATGGTAGTACTCCACTCTCTTTTTCGCCAGAATATAAGCCATAGGAAAATGCTATAATCAATAAAGGAAAGAGGTAAATTAGTACAAATGATAAATCAAAATTCCCAACGTATAGTTTTACGGGATTTGCGATCTCGTTTTCAAAAAGTTGATAGTGTAAACTCATTCCTGTAAGACGGTAATAATAAGGATGTAAATCGCATTGTCCAATTGCCAAAGCAGCATAATCATGAGGGTGTAAAATCGCATGATAACCATGTCTATGCCATGCATAGGCGGCGTCTGAAGCAATTTCTAGTTTCTTTTTTTGTGTTACAGAAGCTAATTCTTCTTTAAAACTTGCCTGATATTGATGGAATTCGGTTTTTTCAATTTCCATTACATCCTGGATAGTATCCCGTTGTACTTTTATCTCTGATTGCCCATAATAAATTGAATAAAGGCCCAGTAAAAAAGTACAGCCCAGCATAACTATCTGAAAAGTATTTCTGGTAAAAGCAATCCACTCATAACGCAATAATGTTATTGTTACTTTACTCATAATACTGGTTTCTTTTTATGTGATGAATAGTTAAGAAGAAAGAAAATAACCACCCCCCAGCAACATAAGGATAATAGTTCTATTAGATATTGGCGTAGTATCTCATACGCAGACATTGTCTTATAGTGAAAACCTTTAACCGTTTTCCATAAATTTTTACCTGCTTTATATTCATAAAACTCGCCATACTTAGAGTTTTGTGCCATATCAAGATTCATTTTCCGAACTAATTCTCTGCGATAATTTTCTGTTATTTTTTGAAAATGAATAGAAGTATTGAGATCGGTAGCAGCAAGCCCCATAGATACATTACGTACGGCTAAATATGGAGTAATAAAACTGGATAAGCTACTGATTCGATTCTGATGATTAAAAATATCGATTAACCTTTCCCAATGTATGTCATATACTTTATTGCCATAATCTTCTCCGGCTTGCATTCGCATTCCTTCAAAATTTAGAGGTAGTTTATGAATTGAATCTACTTTATAGTGCTGTAAATATTCTTTTTTTAATTGCTGCTCTCGGGCAATTTTTGGATTTTTTCCATCTAAGCCATTTCTAATATCTTTTTGAATAGCTTCTCTATACATTTTCATAGAAGGTAAAGGATAGAAGCTTTCTCCAAAATTAGCCGTTGTTTTTGGGATAATAATGGTAAAAAGAATCCAACAGGTTAATAGGGTAAGTAACGCATTTCTTCCTGTTGATGATTGCATAGATACCCATACCGAAAAAGCAACAAAAATCGATAAGTATATGGCATACACTATTAGTAGAAATAATACTCGTAACCCAACATCAGGGATACTACCAGAATCTGTTATCACGGTAGATAAAATAAAAGCGATTACAAAAAACGGAATCACTATAGCAAAGAGAATACTTACATATGCTATTATTTTCCCTTTAATTATAGAGGAATAAGATACTCCCTGGCTTATTAATAATTTGAGAGTTCCATTTTCTCTTTCTTCGGTAAATGCAGTAAATGCCAAAAATATAATGAGTAAAGGAATTAATATTTGAAATACCATTGCTGCACTAAGTTCTCCAAACCGAATCATACTGCTATGATCTTGTGCCGGACGAAACATAAATTCGTGTTGGTAGTGAGCTTCAAGGTATACAGAAGTTCCTGTATAGGTATCTAATCCAAAATCAAATAAGCTTAGTATAGTTTTTGGTTTAAACACAAAAGTCCCATAATGAGCAGCTATATGAGGGTGTTTGTCACCTTGCTCTAACCATTCTGTTCTATTTTCTTGTTTAGCCAGTTCTATAATAACTCGTTGTTGATTATAGGCTACATAACCTGTGTATAGGGCGATACTAAGTAACCCCATGATTACTATAGCAAGAGCAGCTATTAGCTTTTTCCGCAATGCGATTTGTATTTCTTTTTTGGCAATCAGTAGTACTGCATTCATCTTATCAATTGTGCATATGTTTCAAATACATTTTTTCAAGATCCTGAAAACTAACGTCTTTGGATTCAAACTTTTCTAACAATACCCCTTCTTTCATTATACCAATGTGTGTACCTGTGTCTTTTGCTCTAAAAAGATCATGTGTTGCCATTAATGTGGTTACTCCTCTTTCTTTCATATTTAATAATAGTTCAGAAAATTCATTACTGGCTTTGGGATCTAATCCAGATGTAGGCTCATCTAGCAGTAATACTTTTGCTCCTCGAGCTCGGGCCAGTGCAATACCCACTTTTTGGCGCATTCCTTTAGAGTAACTACTTACTCTTTTGCGTATAAAATCTTTCTGCAAGCCAGATTGTGTTAATAATTCTTCCAGCTCACTTTTGTTTTGATTTCCTCCGCCTAATCCACAAAAAAAATGGAGATTTTCTAGCCCGGTCAGGTTTTTGTATAACATCAGGTTTTCGGGAATATAGGATAGCAATTGTTTGGTTTCCTTAATATGCATGGTGACATCCATATTATTGATCATAGCTTTACCATGAGTTGCATCTATAAAATTTAGAAATAGATTAATAGTAGTCGATTTCCCTGCTCCATTTGCTCCTAACAGGCAAAAAATTTCTCCTTCTTTTATCGTAAGATTTAAAGATTTTAGAGCAGTGAAATCTCCATATTTTTTTGTTAAATCAATTGCTTCAAGCATTTTTACATTATTTTAGAGTGATTAACCCTGTTATATAACCACTGGTGCTTTTCATTTTCTTTGAAACATTACCCGAACTAATTTCATAACTGTACAAAGCATCTTCTTCTGTACCTGCAATGGCAAAAAGAACCTCATTATCAGAAACTTGTTTCATAAATGATGTTCGAGATGCTGCAAATGTATTAGGTAGAGAGGCCTCTAAATCCCCTAAATCTTGAGCTTTAGAAAGATCAATTTTTCGATATCTAAAAGAAGGATTAGCTCCATCTGTACCAAAAAAGTTATCATCATTTTCTGAAACGGTAGTACATACCATTCCATTACTAAAATGATATAATCCAAAACACGTATTACCAGTGGCAGCTTTCAGATCGAAAAAATAATCTGCGTCAAATTCTGTTTCTCCTGCTTTGATTCTAAGAACACCACTAGGTTTACCACTAAACAGCCCCGAAGCCTGAACATAAATATTTCCTTGAGCATCTGTAGTCATAATTTCGGCAGTAAGTGTATTAAAAAGTGTGGCTGTACGATCATCTGTTATAATTTTACTTAAGGTGTTTGTATTTAAATCTACCACAGCAATCTTAGCAGAACCTGATCCTCCAAAATCATTAAGTGCGATAAATAAATTGGTATCTCTTATAATCATATCGGAATAAAAAAGGCCATCCCCAGCATCTTTTAGATTTATTTCTCCTGTAATTCTCATCGTAGTAGGATCAAATTGAATAACTTTAGATATTCCACCTCCAACTGTAGCGTAACCTGTAGTTTCATTAAGGATCTCGAGAGAAGAAAAAGAATTAGATCCTGGAATTATTATTTCTTGATCCAAAACCGCTTTACCAGTTTTATCAAACACAAATTTTTTCATAGTTGCGGGAGCACCAAAACCTGCTGTAAACATCGATTTCCCGTCTGAGTATATAGAAGAAAACTGTCCTACTTCTGTACCATTGGTATTATCTATCGAAGTTTGATTAAGATCTGTAAGTCCTTGTAAAAATGTCGTTTTTACATCTCCTGCACCTGATACTATGGCCAGGCCATGGTTTATTTTTACCGTTGTTTCTTCTGGAGGAATAGAATTATCATCGCTTTTACATCCTGATAGTATACTTATTGTTGTAAAAATAAATCCTGCAAAAAGTATGTGTGTTGCTTTTTTTAACGTGTTCGTGTTCATTACTATAGTTTTTGTATTATGATTTAAATAGTGAGGTTTTTAATTTAATATGCCATGATCTTCCTGGTTTTTGAACTCCAAAATTATCATAGGCTTGTTGATCAAATATGTTGTGAGTTTCGAGAGTTACAGTATATTGCTTATGCTTTCCTGTGTATGCAATCCCTATATTATGAAGCCATTGAGTTGGTACGACTAGTTTATCTTCTTTTCGTCCATCAATCTCCCAATATCTAAAAAATTCTTCTACATAACGGGTAGACCACCATACTTGTAATTGGTCATTAGGTTTCATCAAACTATCTCTGATAATTTGAATTTCTCCGTTTCCGAACAGGTACGGTTTATTTGGTAATCGAGCCCCAAAATAGCGATCATTAGATACTCCTGAAGCTTCTTTTTTGGATCGGTTTCGTAAATCCTGAAAAGTGCCATTTAGTGTAATATTTAACCATGATAATGGCCGCATGCTAATTTCGCCTTCGACTCCTATAATTCTTGTTTTTAATAAATTTTGATAGGTACTCAAAACAGGAGGAGGAACTGCTTGAAGTATAATAATATTCTCTATTTCTCTAAAAAAACCATTAGCTTCTACACTCCATGTTTCTTTTTTAAAACTCCCACCAAGATTAATATTATGACTTCTTTCGGGTTTTAAATTAGGATTGGCCGCTACTGCGACACTAAAATCTCCTAAAGTTTCAATTCTATCTGGTAACCTTGTGGCATACTCATAAGATAGTTTACTTAAAAAATTGCGATTAGGTCTCCAGGAAAAGGATTGACTTCCTCCAAATTCTGTATTTTGCTGTTCTATCTCATCGATTTCATTATTTTCAATTTCAAAACCTTTTGCGTTATAGTGATATAATTTTACAGCACTGTGACTTACTATTTTTTTATCCAGAAAATCTTTTTCCAGACCTATCCCACTAACAATTTTATTGATATACACAGGGTTTTTATAGTAATCATTTCCATAAAACGCAGCTGCAACGGGATCTTCTCCTGATCGTTCAAAAAAGGAAGCCACACCATTAAAGAGAATGCGTGAAGTAGTATTGGCATTATATTGAAGATTAATTCTTCCCGAAATATTATCCCCGGTAAGTTTTAATTTATTTTGAGAAGGTGTGATCTCACCTCCAGAGGTTCTCTGCCCAATAACTTCTCCTCTCCAATTGTATATATTAAGTGTTGTATCATTAAAATTGGTAATGATTCTATTGTACCCTATGTAAAGATTAGCATCAAGATTTTTTATAAGATCTTTTTTTTCATATTGTAATGCATTATTATGTACAGAAACTTTGTTAAGTGCTTCTCCATAAGGTTGTCTCATTTCGAAATTATGCTGAATCTCATCATATAAATTTGCATAAGAAAAATTGAGTGCTATATAATCTGCCCAGGATTGGTCTATCAACCCTACATCACCTTTTATCATATAACTTCTAAAAGCATCATGAAATTTTTTTGCAGAAATTGATTCCGGATTACCTTGTTCATTAATAAGTGTTACATCGTTTAGTCTGTAATTATTATCTGAATACGTATAATACCCTGTTAACCCAGCTGTTAAACCAGAGGGCATTACTTTTCTCGCATTTACTGTTGCCTGCCATGTATTAAATGAACTATACGCTACAGATGTGTCAAAAAAATCATACTTCTCTTTTCTTGTAACTATATTAATAGCACCTCCTAATGCATCTGCTCCCATACTTACAGGAACTGCACCTTTATATACTTCCATTCGTTTAATAAGGTTAACAGGAAGCATAGCCAGAGAGGGGCCTATTCCTAACTCTTCTACTGGAAGTAAAAAATCCATAGGAACTCCATTCACAAATAGTTTTACTTGCCTGCCGCTTAACCCTTGAATAGATACTTCGGTGGCATTTCCAACTCCCCCACTCTGTCTTATCTGTACTCCCGGTACTGTACTTAAAAGATCAGATGTAGTGACAGATCTATTATTAAGTTTTTTGGCTTCTATAACAGATACTGTTGTTGTGCTATTTCTAATTTTTGTCGCTTCAGATGTACTTAATAGTGTTACTTCACTTAATTCATCAAGTTGTTTAGCTAGGCGAATTGTTACTTTTATTTTGGGTTGATTTTTAAGTAGTGTTATCGTTTTTTGTTGCGTTTGGTATCCTATATGAGATATTACAATTTGGTAGTCCCCTGATCTTAAATGTTCTATCCTAAAAGTACCTGAATCATCGGATACAGTACTTTTATTCATTTCAGGAATATATATATGGGCAGTAGATAAAGGAGTTCCTTTTTCGTTGGTTATCGTACCAGAAATTACTCCTTCCTGACCTATAGAAATGATTGGGATTAGTAAAAAAACAATTATAAGATATGAGATATATTGCATATAGAAGTGGTAGACGATTTATTGTATTTAAGTATGTATTCTGGTTTTTTAAGAATAGAATGTCATTTTTTATAAAGTAATTTCCTGAATCAATTCTTCTGAACTCATTTCCTCAAAAATTACTTTTTCTTTCTCAGACATTTGATCTTTATGAAGTAATCCATTTGATCTATCCCATAACTGCTTTGTTTCGGCAGTTAATTGATAGGCTTCATCTATATCTTTTTTTAGCAAACAGGTTAATCCATCATTTTTACGTAATTCGAGTATTTGTTGGTTTCGTAATAGATAAGATGATGATAAATTGGTTAGAGAGATCACTTCTCTTTCTTCATTGTATAATAGAAATTCTTGATCCGAAGAAAGCTCTAGCGTTGTTTCTTGTAGCGGTTCGATTTCAAAAACACGTACTTTAGTTTCTAATTCTTCTTGTGTATTTTGATAACATTCAACAATTTTTACAGGAGTCTTCTCTGGTGAATGATTCATAATTACAGCTTTCTTTTTTTCACCTTCTATAATCTTATCCAATGTTATTTTTTCAACAAAAAAGAAATCATCAGCTGCGGTTTTAGAATGCTTTATTTCTCCAGAACTATGTACTTCTGAAACAAGGGTGTATTTCCCTAAAGGTGCATCCTTAGGAATTGTGTATGTAAAATAATAATGTCTTCCGGATTGAATATTCTTGAGTATTTGTATTAATCGTTCTCTTTTACAAGCTCCGCTCAAATAATCTGCTAATAACAGTAACGGAACATTTTTATTTAAATATTTAAGTGTTTGTTTTTCCTGTTTTGTTTCTTCGTTTATAGGGTCTGGTAATCCTAAAACATGTTCTTCAAAAAGCATCGTAACATTTCCGTTAGGGTCTTTAACACCAATTCTAACCCAAGGAAACACATGTACATTTTTTAAGGCAGAGATATTAAAGTTCCAGTGAATAGTAACGGTCTTACCAGGGATAGCTCTTTTTGGAAAAATACTCATGACTATTTTCTTAATGCTTTAAGCTGTTCTTTACTATATTGGCTTGCATACTGCCTGAACCATTTTTCAACTGTTTTTTCGCCCAAATAATCATAGGTCACAGATAGTAAAAACTCTAACTTTTTTAAATACTCTTGTTTAGCTTTTTCCGGGTCTTTCATCATATTTCTTTTACGATCTTCTTTTTCCTTTTTTGAAGCAGGAACATGATGAAAATAAGCTGTGTTAAAGTACTCCTTACTAAACTCGTGATATTGAGGAGTAAAAAGAATCATATTATGCCACATTTCGTCGATAATCAGAAGATCATCTGGTATAAAAACTCCTGGAATCTGACTTATAAATAGAAATTTGAGGGTTTCATTAAAAATGTCCCGTACTTCTTCGGTTTCTAACTGGTACATATCATTAAACCTCGAAATAATGTCTTCGTTTCTAAACTCAAGAATATTTGCTAGCTGTTTTTTATCTAATTTTTTCATGGTTAAAATGTTTCCTTAAAACGGTAGTACGACAAATCGCACTACCGCAATACAATGTCTACAATGTAGATGAACAATGTCCACAGTTACTACAATGCGTACCTCCAACTGGATTTGCTGATTTTTCGGCCAGAATCTGAGAGATTAGTGCTTCTTTGTTAATTTTCATGATTACATAAATTAAGATTATACCTACTCTATTTTTTAAGGTTTTCGGCTCGCCCTTTGTTGCAACAGTGTTGCAAGATAGAGAACCTGTTTTTCAGAAGCAACAATGTTGCATTTAAAGAAATGTTAAAAAAATGATTTCAATTGTTAATGGCTTAGTCCCATTTTTTGGTGAGTTTTCGAAACTTTATGTTATTAACTCGATCGATGAAATCTAGCAAATACCCTAATGATGAATCCATTATCTTAGTGTATTCTTCGTTTTGATTATGTCAAATTTTAATACATTTAAATTAGGTTATCAAAGCTCTTTATAATTTTAGATCTATACTTTTTGAGAATACATTGAGGGAATTAATTTTATTTGTAGGATTGAAATATGTTAATTGGTTTATATAAATAAAGTTTTAGTAATACATGCAGATAATGATTTAAAATTTCTATTATAAAACATATGGTTCTTGTACTAAAATGTTAATGTAAATCGTTAGATTTTACTTCTATTTTTTTTAAGATTTCTAATACTTTATTATAATTTGCTCTAAAGTTGTGCGTTAATTACAATTAATCAACTTTTAGTGGTTTGCATAATTTTTCTAAACACGCAACAGGTTAAAATAACACTTAATAATAACCGCAAATAACTTATTATCAATCTATTAGCATTATTTAAATTTTTAAAAAACAACATTCACAGTATGCAAATTAAAAAACAATACAAGGGGATAATTTTTGATTTAGACGGAACCCTTTTAAATACATTAGGAACATATAGTCATATCATGAATGAGCTTTTGGAAAAAAATAAATTTCCGATTCATACCATGAAAAACTATCGTGAATTTATTGGAAACGGAGCAAAAAACTTTGTAACCCTATCCGTTCCTTCTGAGCATAGAACTGAAGAATTGATAGCGCATTTACTCCATGAGTTCCATTTGCAATATGAAAATTTATACACTCAACATTCTGAAGCATATGCTGGCATAATGGATGTATTAATAGATTTACAATCTGCCGGAATAACACTCGCTCTATTATCTAACAAATTACATGATTTAACTCTTAAATGTGCAAGCCATTTTTTTCCAGATATCAAATTCAGTCATATTATAGGTCAGTCTGATAAATACAAAAAACCAGACCCCAGTGGGGTTTTGGATCTATCGAAATTATTAAAAATCCCTCTGGATCAATTAGTATTTGTTGGTGATACAGACGTTGATATAATCACAGCTCAAAATGCGGGTGTTGATAGTATTGCAGTAACATGGGGATTTAGAGATGAAAAAAACCTGGTATCCTTATCTCCTAATTACATGATAAGAAGTCCAAAAGAACTCATAGAATTCCTGCCATTTTCTAAACAAATTTAAACAACCCTAACACATTTTTTAGGAATATGATATTCTTTCTTCTTGATAATACATCAAATAAACTTTAAATCTTCTCAAAAAAAGAGCTTTATTTAGCTGTATCAGATTGTGATACAGCTAAATAAAGCTCTTTTTGGGCACAAAACTACTATAGAAGTCGAACTAGAATTTTATCACTTAAAAATATAGTATAAGTCTCAAAAAATGTCCTACTTGTACTCGTAAATCTCTACCTTGCTGAAAAGTCCTTATGCTAGGAGCTATTGCTAGTTACTGGTTTTATTAATTATTTTTAGCTCTCTTACTGTCTTCCCTCCAACGGCCATGTCATCATCCGGGATTTCTTTTATTGAAACTAGGAATAATTTTTTTGGAACACCTGTAATATCTGCAGATATTTCTGTTAATTGTTCAATTAGTTTCTGCTTAATTTCTTTTTCGAGTTTAGTTGATTCAAATGATATGTATGGCATATTGTTTAGGTTTTTGCTTTAGAATAAAACGGTTTATATTAAGTTTCTATTTTGTCTTTCGAACTATACTTTGCCTATTATTTTTGTACCTCCTGCCCGCTTTTAGATTGGCATTAAAAATCGAATCTTTGGTATTTTTACTTACATGCATTTAGGGATGATACCATCTTAAAGTTAAACATAGTATTGTTATTAGCAAGGTTTTGGGTTTGGATATCTTGATAAATGCTCCAATGTGCTACGATCTTTTCTTCTTCTAATCTAAACAGATCATATAATGCAGAATTTTTTCTGGCAAAAACTCCTTCACTAATGGATAGAACAAAGTTTCCTTCTCCAAAAACGGCATGCTGTTTTTTATAACGAGGAAAAAGTGATTCATCTTGAATTGCATGAATAAGATTCTGAACTCCATCTGCCAGTGCTACATTATGTTGATGAAAATTAGTTTGAAAAAAATTTGGTATGGTTTCTACTATCGTTTCTACATTTTTGTTTGTTAGCGTACTAAATAGCTCGGTGATTATAGATTTATTACTTTCTGTTTTCTTTAGGTCCTTTATTTTGGTCTCACCGTCAAATAAAGATCTACCAGATAAGTTTGGGGGAGCTATTGCTGTCATAACATTCCAGTGTTCGGCAATTAAGCCATGGTAATCAAAACGAATGATATGAAAAGCTACTGCCTCATTAAACCCAAAAGGAGTAGCATTTATCCATTTGTGATGCATAATTATGTGCTGATCATCTTCTAACATGCGTATATTTTCAATTTTACTACCATACTCTTTTAATTTAGGTATCATAGAAATAAAAGCTGCTCTTCCCGACGGAACCCTAGGATTGTGTTGGATATAGTTTTCATGAACCATTTCCTTTATTATTGATTCATTGTACTGGCTAACCGCAGTATGATACGCTTTAGCCTTTTCTTTATTGTTCATATACTTTTTCTTTATAAGTTGATCTACATTTTTGTATGTGGTTAAATTAAAAATTGCAGCAATGAGATATATTAACCCGTTGTGCATTTGAGATGCTTTAATTCAAAATTTGTCAATTCGAGAGGCTATTCTGAAAAACCACTCGAATTGACACTCTTTTTAGTTACACCATTAATGAGACACTATTTTTTGAATATTTACGAACAAGGTCTTTAATTAAGGAATCTGTTTGGTCTAGTGAACCAACAGATTCGATATAAGAATCAGGTCTAACCAAAATAGTCTGATCCTTATAGTATTTACTATCTGTCCAAAATCCATGTTGCGAATCATTGGAATGAATTTGTATTACTTTCACAAAATCTGGTAATTCTAAATCTATTTTTTGATTGCCAAAATAAAGAAGCGTAAACCTGGTATAATCAAGAAGGGAGTACAATTGATTTTTCTTTTCTCCCTGATTCACTTCGATATCATAAATTCTTGTTCCCGCCATTCCATTCTCACTATAGCGAATGCCCATACCTGTAATATTTCCTGCTCTCTTTTCTACAATCTTAACATAATCTTTTGCATGGGTACCAGAGTTTGAATATTTTGTAGAACGCACAAGTTCTCCAGAACTCTGAATTACACTAAGAGCAACTGGTTTTCTCTCGGTTTCATATAAATTGAGCAGACTTTGATCAGCACCATGATTTTTTATCATATTCAATTTCCAAATTAAGTTAAATGAATCCGCCAGGCCGGTATTTAAACCTTGCCCTCCATTCACAGAGTGAATATGGCAAGCATCTCCGGCTAGAATTACACGGTCTTGAATAAGATAGTTTTCTGCAACAGATTCTTTTACAGAAAATTGAGAAAACCAAACCAGCTCTTTTATCTTAACTGTATGTGGTGACATCGCGAAATTAATTTTTTCCATAGCATCTTCTATAACAAAATCTTTGCGATCCATTCTGATATAGAACCTATCAATATTTCCTTCCCTGGGAATCCAGGCAACATCTGATGTTTCTGATTGGAAAACTATAATTTCGGGAACTTTTGTAAAATCAGTTTCGAATACAGCATCAATTACTGCCCATACAATTTGAGGCCGTGTAATCTCGAAAGGTATATCGAAGTAATTACGAACAAAAGAATGAGAGCCATCTGCTCCTATAAGATAATCTGATTTTATTACATCTCCATTAGAAAGAGTACTGATACACCCCTCTTCTGTAACCTGAATATCTTCTAATGTTGTTTGTCTTACTACAGGTGCATTAATTGATGTAAGTTTTTCATCTAAGAGTTTCTCTACAAATGCTTGTCCCAGCATCAAAAAATGTTTGTGAAAACAACCTTCAAGCTCATCCCACCAATACGATTGTCGTGATACAAACTTTCCCTTTTCCCATATCGAACTTGTATTACAAGGCAAGCCCAGAGGATAGAGTTCTTTAAATAAGTCAGCAACTTCAAGTAGTTGTAGTGTTCTCGCATTAAGAGCATCTGCTCTTCCTACTTCTAGCGGGCCTTCAGATTTATCTATAATGATTGTTTTTAATCCCGAGAGCTCTGCTAGATATGCACAAGCTAGCCCAACCGGTCCGGCTCCTACAATAAAAATATCTGTTTCTTTTGTTATCATTTTGTATATATAAGATGTGGATTATCTGGTGTTTTCCCTAGTAATTGTACTCTTCTAAGGTGTCTGGGAGCGCCTTTGGTAAAAGGTTCGCGACCATGTAATAAAGTGCTATTATCAGAAAATACAATATCTCCTGTTTCCCATCGATGGGTATAGAGATATTCTGGAGCGTAGAGCGTTTTATTAAGATTTTGAAGAAAATCTCCGATTTCCTGTTTTGGAATCCCCTCGACTTCAAAGCCTGGATGATTAACAAACGATTCATCGCTATGATTTGGAGGTTCACAATAGCGAATTACAGAGTACTCTTTTTCCTGGTGTTTATTAAGGAGCGGAGCAATCGTTTTGCTATCATAAAACTCCATTTTTCGTGAATACACACAACTTACTTTACTCCAAGATTCTTTAGTATTTTCTGAGACTTCTTCTAAAATCATTTTTGTATTGGTAAAAGTTGTTCCTCCTCCATTATCAATTCCAGGAGAACTTACACAATGAAATACTTGCGTCTCGGGAACTTGTTTACGATACATACCATCCCAATGAAGAGGAATATAAGTATTGTCAAAAATATGGTCTCCGGGATTATCCTGAACAACAAGTTCCAGAACTTTTCCGAAAGGCCACAAACAAATTTCTCCGAATTTTTCGCAATAGTCAGAGAAATCTTCGGCGCTGTCAAAACTCTGAAACCCTCTCAAAACAATTAGATGTTCTTTTGATAGCACACTTTTCAGTTCATTTATATCTAAATCCCGAATATCTTCCTTTCCGTTAATGGGCTCAATTAATAAACCAAATGGATTTAATTTTGTGGTTCTAAAATTCATATTTTACTCTTTTAACTTTGTTTTTCTAAACTAGTATTCTACACCCTAATTTTGAGGCATCAATTCGTAGTGGCTAGAGTGTCCGTTTTCGTCCTGAACTAATTTTGCATTTAACTTTTTAACTTCCCGGTGCTTCATAAGTACAAATTCGTTACCAGTATGTACAGCGACTGCGTGCCAGGGCGTCATCCATGTTTCCCTTCCCAGAAGTTGAATTCCAATTTTTTTAGAACCACAGATCTGAGGGTGTATCGATAGGCGTATTGCTTCGGGAAATTTTTCTGCAATCAAATCGGTCCAGGCATTACTTCTTATAATTGCCTGATACGCTTTTACTTTACATTCTTTTTGAATTGAGCTTTTAGATCTTGTTTGTCCAGGAAACATTAAATCTTCAACAAGAAAACGTGTAAGCCCGAGGTACATACGATTAGCTTCTTTTTCTTCTGCATTGCTCGATCTTGCCCCTCCATTTTTTACTTTATCTTTTAAGCTATCCAGATCTTGTCCATACTTTTTTACAAGCTCATAACGGGCTTGATCAAAATCACTTTTAATATCTATATCATCAAGGTTAAAAGTAGAAAGCGCTGTAAGGTTTAACTCTTCAATAAGGCGATCAATTTCAATTTGATAAGAAGTTACATGCTTTTCAGAAATCCCTACAATATCGCTAAAAACTCTACCATCAGAACATATAATTAACTCTGCTCCTGGCTCGTAAATACTTTGAATTTGTTGACAGAGATCATTTAAAAATGTAAGAGCTTGCTTTTCTGCCATGTCAGGAAGATACCCTAAAACTTTTGCCGGATTAGGAGATTTACCAGGAAATGCCGGTAAGACAAATCTAATTTTCTTTTTTTGCTTAATGGCCATAGAAACTTTATCCAAGTGTGGATTGTGACAACTTAAGCATGCAGGAGAATCGCAGCTATCTTCGGATACCATCATTCGCCGAAATTGCATGACTTTGGTTAAAATATTTCTCGCTTGATCTGTAACTTGGTCAGAGTGACTAGATGATGTGTAAGGTTTACTTAGTTCATTATCTAAAATTTTCATAATAAGGTTTTAAGAATTAATTTTCTATTTTACGTGTCGATTTCTCTCATCTTAATTTTTTTAATGTATGCTCATCATGGCATATATAACACTCTATACAGAAAGGATATTCATATCCTAATCAGTAAGGTGTATGCATATGCTCTCCTTCTACAATCATTTTTTAACGATAGCTAATCCTTCTTAAACCTCTTTTACAATGGCAAAGACTTATTCTCTTGCAAATAGAGCTTTGGTTTCACTATTTTCAAGAATATTTACTATTTCTTGGCACTACCAAATACGATCTGATATCACCAATGTTATTTTTTAAAACGCAATTCTTGATTGCAGTCTTATATTTTCTGCAATTCATACATTAGCCGTACGATTCGAATTAAATCAAAACGATAAAATGTTGTCTCTTCTTCATAAAGAAAAGCAACCTTGTTCCTAAACTATTTAATCTAATAACAGGAAGCCTCTGCTATTGTCTAAACACCATACATTTTTTAGTATACATACTATAATTTTTATGTACTAAACTCATCTTTATTGAACGTATGAGTATATCTCTAAATCAATATTTACTAAATATTAAAACGTTGCATATCTTATAAGATCGTCTTATCAAGGCCATCTTTTTTGAATCTAACTTTTATAAAAATCATTATACAAGATTATATTTAGTGATTTTTATTTTTCTAATTAGTGATTAGTATTCGATAACAAAACGATATATTTTTAATCAAACATGCTATATTTTATAACCTAGCATGGTGTATTTACCTGTTATTTTTTATAAATATAGTTGAATTTTTAACTATAAAAAATTCTCTTGGTGCTTTTGCAACCGCTACCAGAATATAACTCGTTTTCTATTATAATAGTATAACAGCTCACAAAAATATTTTAATTTATATCTGTAAGTATTTCGGTTTCCAATTTTTCTATAAGGGTTTTTAATTCCTGAATAGCATTTATATCTTTTTTATCAATTGCCATATTAATTGCAGATATAATCCTTCCTTTTATTAATTTAAGTCTATCATTTTTTGGTAAAAATAAGGGATCTACTCCTTTAACAAATTCGATATTTCCTTTTTCACTATTATCTAATTCATCTAATTTGTTTTCTATATTTTGCAAGACGTCTTCTTGCGAAACTTTTATTTTATGTCTCAAATCAGATTCGTTAATAATAACCCAGTCTTCTATTCCTTTTACCTTAAGTAAAGTGTATAAATCTGATTTCTTAATTTTTATTTTCCCCGACAATATCTGGTTTTTGAGCTTATTATTGGTTATCCCAATAAGGTCAATAGCTTTAGCAAATCTAGAGTCTCTTTTGATAGTACTTTCGCTTACTTTATATTGTTCTGCAAGTATTTTGGATGTTGAAGGTTCAATTTGACCCTTCGAAAGAATATTAGCATACCCTCCTTTTTTTTTCTTGACACTTAGATATTTAAGTCCTCTATAATAACTCAATTGATCGGGGTTAAGATTTCTTCGTCCTAGTTGATGATTTATCATCCACGACTTCACTTCTTCTATCGAAGAAAAAGAAAACTTGCTTATTCTATAATCTATCTCGTTTTCTTGGCAAATTTTATGCCGATTATGTCCATCTATTAATACTAAATCATCTTCTCGCTCCCAAACCGACAATGCTTCTTTACATCCTTCTAAAAGAATATTTTCTTTTAATTGTTTAAATTCTTCTTTAGATAATGGTACAATAAACTCTTCTAATTCTTTTAAAACTCTAATATTCTCTTTGTTCATTTTTTATTTTGAGTTATTTAAAAAGTGTTCTTAGTTTATATCTTCATCTTGTTTAACGAGACCTAACTAACCATAATTCATTTCATATTAAAAAAAGCAAGTTCACATCAATATTAACTACTATATTTCAATACATTAGCAAGTTTCAGAAATAAAAAACAGGCTTCCCTTTACATAACGAGATTAGTTTTGATTTTTTGAAATCCATAAAGGATTATAAGTACTCCTGTTTCAAAACTCAAAATTATAAACCTATATCTGTAGTATAAAACAAAGATATAATAGAATTAGAGATTATCCCATATTTACCATTAATTGTTCCATATCTACCATTGGTTAAATCCTATTTATCACTATAAAACCTTGATTTCTATTCCAAAAACTAATCTCTTTTGAGATGATCAACATGAAATAGCACAGAATTTCTACAAACACATCATACGTTTTAACCTACAAAAACTCAAAGCTTTTTCTTACAAAATAGTCATTAAGTTGTCATTGCTATAAAACCACAAAATAATTACGTTATCAATAAATGTGAAACAATAATGGCACAAAAGTGCAATACAAATCATCTTGATCTTTATATTTTAGTCTTCAATTAACTTTTAAAACCTAAAAAATGACATATACCAGATTTTATATTTGTAGCACTTATTCTTTAGTTATAATGAACTAATTAATAACTTTTCTAGAACAAGAAAAATATACCTCAACCCAATTTTATTGGCCTAAACAACATATGAAGATTTTGATAAATTAATAAAAGAAAAGGCTTCTTTGTTTTTTCTATTTGTGATTATTTATTAATACTCGTTCTGATATATAAAAAGGCCGTAAAACATCCTTAACTATAATGAATATTAAAGAAAAGGTTTCATTAGATTTAAAAATTAATGACAATGATCCTGATTTGATTTCGGGCTGTATAGAAATAGAGTTTCGTACAGAAAAAATAAGACATTACTTCTCTTCGATTACACTAAAAGAGACAGATTTTATTCATCTATCCTTTTTTATAGAGTGGAAAAACTGCTTATCAACATCTTGTTGTTGCTATACTGTATTTTCTGGATCTGTAAATTTAACACAGCAGCATTTTTTTGATCTAAAATGGATGTTCGTTTGTCCAAAAAACAAGTTATCTAAAGAAGGAAAATATACGCTCTATTCTAATAAAAAAAATCAATTTTCAAATTCATATCATAACAATTATGATATTCCTTTCATTGTAAATTATGGCTGAATACGTATCCTTTATGTATAGAGATTACAATGCTAAGATGTAAAGAAGTATATTGAGTAAAAATTTACATTTTTTGACACTTCTTTTACATTTTTTTTCACCAGTTACCTGACATCTGTTTTAGTTTTACAAAAAAACATCAACTATGAAAAAAATAATTCTAGTAGTGGTAATAATTTTTTTAATTCCTACAACTTATGCACAACAAGATTTAAGAATAGATACTGGTAAAAGTATTATTAATTGGCAAGGTTCTGATCTTCTAAATTTGAATACACATAATGGAACGGTAAAACTTAAAAACGGTGTTATACGTAGAAAGGGAATTCTTATTACAGGAGGAGAATTTGAAATTGATATGAATTCTATTATCAATATAGGTGATCAATATAACGAAATGTTGATCACCCATTTGAAGAGTAAAGACTTTTTTAACGTTAAAAAACATCCAATTGCTAAATTAGAAATTATTAATACCCGGTATATAAATGCTACAAATTTGGATGTAATTGCATATCTAACTATCAATGATATAAGGCACATCATACAGTATCAATCTACTATCGAAAACATCAATAATCAAGTATTGATGAAGTCTAAATTTGTAATTGATAGAACATTGTGGAAAATCAACTATAAATCCAAAAATTTCCTTATTAACCTGAAGGATGATATCATATCAAACACTATTGATTTTGAAGTATTTGTAGTAGCAAATCAGGATGGATGTTAACAGTTTATTTACCGACCTTTACTCCTTCCCATTGCACTCCCTGAAAATCCATCAGAATGTAATAATTTCCTGATTTGTTTTTTACAAATTTTATTGATTCTTCAGAAGTCTTATCGCCAAAAAACACATTTTCGCTTTCTGGATAGAGTACTCCATTATTTTGTTCTTTCTGATACAAAAACAAACTATCTTTTTCTACTTTAAGAGTAATTAAAAGATGACCAGCATCTACAAAATCATAAGTCCCCTCATATTTTTTAAGCACAAGAGGAGAAAGGTTGATCGATTTACGAAGTACTGCTTTTGGCATTTTCACCTTCTTGCTCTCAAGTATATTTTCTAAATCACTTATCAATTGCTCAAAAGGAATTTCATCATAATTTGTTAAGAAAACAATACTATAATCCTGTGAAAAGTTTCTATAGATATAGGCTCGTTTACCTCTTGTACCTCCTGCATGCGAAATACTATGATCATGAATCAAAGAGGCATGGTCTTCTTTGTTTAAGATCGTAAGAAATTGAGCCAAATCATCAACAGACGAATGTAAATTACCCATTCTTACTTCGTCCTGTAAAAAAGAATCAACACTTTTAATGTTTTTTTCATCATCGACATAATGTCCATAGGCATAGCTTTTTAAATGCCTAAGATCTGCATCAAAATTACCACCTGAACGCTTCATTTTTAACGGCTTGAAGAAATTTTCTTTCAAAAATAAAGAATACGAGCTTTTATTGGTTTTGCCTATAATATAGTATAACAACTGAAAACCTATATTAGAATACCGTATCTCAGAACCTGGCTCAAACTCTAATTTCTCTTTTGAAGCCAGAGTCACTATTTCGTCTGGAGAAAGTTCTAATGTATTAGATATTGAAGTATCAAATTCTCTGGGTAAACCCGAACTATTGTCCATAAGATGTTGAATAGTTATACGCTCTCCATTAGGAAAACCGGGCAAATATTTACCAATGGTATCACTACGGTTAATTTTACCTTCGTTTTCTAGCCGAAGTACACTTACTTTGGCAAATAATTTAGAGACAGAACGAAGATCAAATTGACTTTCTACATTTACATATAATTTAGACAGCGTATCCGAAGAGATATTATATGCTTTTCTCAAAACAGTTTTCTTGCCCTTCTTAAGTAATACCACTCCATTAAATTTCTTTAACTCGGTAAGCTTTGTCAAATACATATCGCTTTTTAGAAATAGCGAATCATTGGGCTTGTTTTCATGATCAACTTTTGAAACCTTTGTTTCTTTAGTTTTAGAACATGCTACTAAAAATATTGCTAATACTACCAGTTTTAATAAAATACGAGTCATTTTCTTTTTTATTGCAAAGCAAATACAATTAGCGTATTAAAAATTGTAAAAATGGAACCTTATCTAATGACGGAATAAAAATTCTGGTAGATCATTAAAGAATTGCATAGGTGTTACACCGCATACTTTCTTAAAATCCCTATTAAAATGTGATTGATCAAAATAATCGTATGTATAACACAGTTCGGTCATAGAAATATGTTTATTTTTAATTTTAAATTTAACCAAATCCATAATCCGTACTGTAATGATAAACTTCTTCAAACTATAAAGCACTTCTTGCTTAAAGATTCTATTTAAATATTGGCGGGTTTTTTTATATTTTTCACTCAACAGGTTTACCGATGTCATTCCTTTTACATTATAGATATACTCACAAATATCTTTTACAAAAAGGGCCGAAGAGCTAAGGATAAGGTTTTGTTCTTTTATAAAATCATCTGCTATGGTACACCTATCACTTATCAATATATCTTTAAAAAATTGCTCTTGTACTTCTAGTATGCCTGTTTTTTCCAGACTTAGGTCAATAATCCCAGAAGTATCTAAGTATGAAAAAAAATGCGCATTTGCCCATGGTTGTACCTTAATTGTAAAAAAAGTAAGTGATGTTTCAAATTTTAAAGTATAAGGAGGGGATAGATCATGAATAGTAAATACTTTAAAAGGGATAGGAAAAGTGGATTGTTTCTCTCCATACGTTAGCACACTATTACATTCTTTAAAGAAAACAAAATCATAACAACAATCATCGATCACTGGTACATACTTAACCGTTGTATCCATCTTTTTTGAAAAGTAATAATACTCTTTTATCAAGTGTTGTAAAGATAAATCAGCAAGTTCGCTTTTAATAATCATAGTATTCTAATCATTGTAAACCATCATAGCTATCAAATCTGGATGGTATATAAATTTTGTCAAAAAAAAAAATATTATCCTTTTCTGTCACATTTTTGATCTCTTAGTTGTCATCATATAATAATACATTTATATACTAAAGAAACATATTTATTCATACATTAAAAAACCAATGTTTGATTTCGACACATATCAGGAGTTTTTATTTCCATTTGCCTATAACATTCTAGGATCTACCGACGATGCAAAAGACGCTATTCAGGATACTTTAAACGCCTTTATTTTGCTTCAAAACAAAAACATAGATAATCCCAAAGCATACTTGATCAAATCGGTTATTAATACTTCGATCAATAAAAAAAAGCGTCAGAAAAAATTTGTTTCAGAAAATATCTACCTTCCAGAACCTATTGCTACCGATACCGCTGATAATGATTTATACTTAAAAGATATCGTTTCGTACTCATTATTGATTTTATTAGATCAATTAACTGTAAAAGAAAGAGCTGTTTTTGTGCTGAAAGAAGCATTTAATTATTCTCATAATGATATCGCCATAGTTCTTTCTAGCACTCCTGAGAACTCGAGAAAATTGTTAAGTCGGGCAAAGACTAAATTAAAAAAAACCAGTCAAAAGAATTTGATCTCTAAAACTAAAAATACAGAAGAATATCTTAATAATTACAGTACTGCGATACGAGAAAGAGATATCAAAAAGTTAGAGCAACTTTTTGCAAATGATATTACCATGATTGCTGATGGTGGTGACAAAATTAAGGTTCTTAGAAATTTCACCAGCGGAAAACAAAGCTGTATCAAACTGATTCTTGAAGTTTTTAATAAATTTCAATCGCTACAAAACACCAGATATATTGAAGTTAATCACCAACCAGCAATAGCCTATTTTGATAACGATATATTATCATCTTGTCAAGTATTTTCAATTAATCAAGATCAAAAAATTTATAAAATTAGTTCTGTAGTTGATCCAGAAAAACTCAAAAATATTGCAAAAAAGATATATTAGCGTCACGTTTTCATATTGTGATTTGTCATACAGGTAAATGACATATATATACCATGAAAACATTATTAAGAATTGATGCAAGCTCTAGAACGCAAGGGTCTCATTCTAGAGAATTGGCAGATTACCTCGAAACAAAATGGAGAACATTATATCCATCAGGTAAGGTTATTTATAGAGATCTTGTAACTTCTGTTATTCCGCATATACATAACACAACAATTCAAGGGTTTTATACTCCAAAAGAACGTATGTCTCAGGAATTTTTTGCAGCTACTGCTCTATCTGATGAACTAATCAAAGAATTAAATGGCGTAGATGAAATATTGATAAGTAGTCCTTTATACAACTTAAATATCCCGTCTAATCTTAAGGCATATATCGATCATGTTGTTAGAATAGATCACACTTTTGGAATACACAAAGATGGCTCTTATCATGGATTATTAAAAGATAAAAAAGCTTACCTGGCACTAGTAAAAGGAGGTACTTATGTAGGTACTGCTATGCAGGCTTATGATTTTCAGGAACCCTATCTAAAAGCAATACTACATCATATGGGGATCATGGTGAAAAACATTTTTTCTCTTGAAGGAACCAGCAAAGCAGATATTCTACAGCATAATATCACAAACATTCATAAACAAATCGATACTATTTTTAAAAACTAAAATACCATGAAAGAAGATTTTTTTAACGATACACTAGAAAATAAAGAAGTACTAATCCTGCCCGATGAAGGAGAAACATTTACTATGAATAGCATTTCTTTTACTTTTAAACTAACTAGTGAATTATCGAATGATCAATTAGGAGTTTATGAAATAGTTTTAGCACCCCGAGCCATTGGTGCCAAGTTACATTATCATAGATTTATGGACGAAACTTTTATAGTAAATAAGGGAACACTCACTCTTTTTACAGGAACTAAAGGCGATAAACATCTAATTGGTCCTGGTACTGTAGCATATGCTCCTAGATTTACCCCTCACGGATTTCAAAATGACACCGATGAAGAAGTCCGGCTTACCCTACTTTTTAATCCTTCACAAAAAAGAGAAGGTTTTTTTAGAGGGTTATATGAAACGCTTAACAGTGACACTATTGATCCTGAAAAATATTTAAAACTTTATAACAAATACGATAGTTTTCCTGTCGATACTTCTAATATGTTACCTATTAGAGATCATTAATTTTAAAGTGATTGGTCATGTTTTCACTTGTTTTCTATCTTTTGCCAGAGATGAATACATTAAAAATTGATAAAAATCGATACAATTTCATAGATTGTAATAGCAAACAGCATAAATTTGCAATATTGATTATATGTTAAGTGGTAAAAGTATTTTTGTATATGCATTTTACACAACAACAACTCAATACACTAACAAACAGATAGTTAAATTAAATAAAGAAAAATTTAACAGTAAAAAATTTGCTTTACTAGACGACTGGTCATATTTTTGTCGTCCCAAAATGAAAATAATGTCGAAAACCATAAAACATGAGATCAAAGCCGATTACCTTTTAGAAAAAGGGATGGAAATCATTTGGTCTAAAGGTTACAATGGTACTAGTGTAAATGACATTGTTAAGGCAGCTGATGTTCCTAAAGGTTCTTTTTACTTCTATTTTGATAGTAAAGAAGATTTTGCAATTAAGGCTTTGGACAAGTATTTTACAACGCAGGTTACTCCTGCTTTAGTGATTTTACGTGACAAATCATTTTCTGCAAAACAACGTCTGATTAATTTTTATGAATATAGAATTGAAGTAGTAAAAAAAGAATTAGAATGCAAAAATGGATGTATGGCTTGTAATCTAAGTAATGAAATGGCCGAACATAATGAAAACATACGAGAGGCTGTCTTAGAAAAACATGATACAATAAAGACAGAAATTATTAAAGTTGCCATAGAAGCTCAAAAACAAGGAGAAATAGATGCTTCGATTGATGTTGCAAACATGGTAGATTTTATTGAAGATGCTGGTAAAGGAGCAATGACAAGTATGAAAGAGACCCAAAGTGCTTATCCAATGGATAATGTAATGAATATGACCAGGCAGTTATTTTTAAAATAATTTTTTTTGATATATATATATATAGACGACCGGTCAATTGTTAATATTTAAATAATCCTATAATATGATGTAAACCATAATTTAGTAAATCAAACAACAAATAATAGTCGACTGGTCAATTATAAAACTTAAATGTTTTAAAAAAAAATTATCAAAGACCATGTCCTAATATCAATATCCGAATCGTCTAAACATAAAAACTCATAATAATCTGTACCATATCATCTTGTACCATATCACAAGTCGACTGGTCAACTAACAACTAATAATTATATGAATGCACTAAAAAAAGCAGGTAACGCTACCAATGCGTTTGCAAAGAAATGGGCAGAATTTGTAATCAAATTCAAATGGCCTGTATTAATTTCCACATTAGTCATTGCAATGGGGCTTGGTTCACAAGGTAATATGGAATTTGATGGTGATTATCACGTATTTTTCAGTGAATCTAACCCAGAGCTTGAAGCTTTTGACGCCTTGCAGGATAAATACACCAAGGATGACAATATTGTTATTGTACTCTCTCCTTCTAATGGCGATATATTTACAAAAGAGAACCTAATTGCTATTGAAGAACTTACAGCCGAAGCTTGGAACACTCCCTACTCTTCTCGTGTAGATGCAGTAACAAATTTTCAGCATACGAGTGCCCAGGGTGATGATTTATACGTAGACGATCTATCGTATGAATCTGCTTCTAAAACTGATTCAGAAATTAAAGCGATTAAAGAAAAAGCATTAAAAGAACCTCTTTTGGTAAATCGTCTGCTTAATGAAAAAGGGAGTGTTACTGCAATTAATGTAACAGTACGACTCCCAGGAAAAGATAGTGCCAAGGAGATACCAGAAGTGACTGCTTTTGTTAGAAAATCAATTTCTGATTTTCAAGAAAAATATCCAAATTTTCAGATACACTCATCGGGATTAGTACCTCTTAATACTGCTTTCTTCGAATCTTCGATGAGAGATATGATGTTAACCCTGATTATGTTGGTTATTGTAATCTTAACTACACTCATTCTTACCAGAAACTTTTTTAGCACTCTAGCTACGTTAATTGTTGTACTATTTTCTATTATGAGTGCAATTGGTTTTGTAGGGATTATGGGAATTAAGCTCACTCCGCCATCTTCTGTTTTTCCTACAATGATATTAACTTTGGCTGTGGCAGATAGTATTCATATCCTGATTACTATGCTTCAAAAAATGCGTAAAGATGGATATACAAAAAAGGAGGCTCTTGTCGAATCTATGCGTCTTAACTTCATGCCGGTTTTCATCACTAGTTTAACTACGGTTATAGGTTTCTTAACCATGAATTTTGGGGATGTACCTCCGTTTTGGGATCTAGGAAATATTACCGCTTTTGGAATGACAATGGCCTTTTTCTATTCTACTACAGCATTACCAGCACTTATGGCGATTCTTCCTGTAAAGGTGAAAGAAAAAAAAGGCATTCTTATAGAAAAGTCGAGCTGGTATACTAATCTTGGACATTTTGTAGCAAAACAACCTACAAAACTTGCAATAATCTCTATAATAGTAATTGGTGCCTTTACATTTCTGGCTACCAAAAATCGATTTAATGATGAGTTCATCAACTATTTTGATGAAACAGTACAATTTAGAAGTGATACTGATTATATAAGCGAAAACTTAACCGGAATTTATAATGTTGAATTTTCTGTTGGAAGTGGAGAAAGCGGAGGAATCAATAACCCAGAGTATCTTAAAAAATTAAATGATTTTGAAGATTGGCTTAACGAACAACCTGAAGTGATTCATGTAAACGCATTTAGTGAGGTTGCCAGAAGAGTAAACCGATCAATGCATGGAGATAATGAATCATATTATAGGGTTCCTAATAGTCGTGAAGAAGCAGCACAGTATTTATTGCTATACGAACTTTCTTTACCATTTGGATTAGATCTTAATAATCAAATTAATGTAGATAAATCTGAAAGTCGGGTTACTATAACACTTCAGAATATCTCTAGTGCCGAGATGATTGCTTTTTCAAAAAGAGCCGAAAAATGGTTACAGGACAATACCCCAAAACCTATGCATACTATTGGAGTAAGCCCAACACTTATGTTTTCTAAATTAGGCTTTAGACAAGCAGATAGCATGCTTAAAGGAAATATAATTGCGCTAATATTGATCTCTCTGGTATTAATGTTCGCGCTAAGAAACTTTAAACTTGGTCTTCTAAGTATCATTCCTAATGTTACTCCGGTTTTTATCGGGTTTGGATTTTGGGCAATGTACAAAGCTCAGATTAATACAGGAATGGTTATCGTTTTTGGGATGACTCTAGGGATAATAGTAGATGATACTGTACATTTTATGAGTAAATTCTTAAGAGCTCGCAGAGAATTAGGCTATGATGCTAGGCAAGCGGTTATCTACGCGTTTGAAACCGTTGGAAAAGCATTAGTAACTACTACAGTGGTACTCCTGGCTGGGTTTGCTGTACTATCCACCTCATCATTCGCTTTAAATAGCTATATGGCGAGAATTACGGTTATTATTATTCTGTCGGCCTTAATCATCGACTTTATATTACTGCCTGCTCTACTAATTCTTATTAGTAAAAAAGATAAGGTTACTACAGAAACACCAGTAAAAGAATTAGAACCACAAATGCAACTTGATAAATAATAAATAAAAACAATAAAGAATCTATTACTATGAGAACATTAATTTTAGCTGGACTTGCAGTACTAAGTACTATAACTTTAACAGCACAAAATGCAGAAGAACGAGGTTTGCAAATTGCCAAAGCAGCAGATCAGGCAGATCAAGGTTTCAATAGTTCTATTGTAAACCTAAAAATGACCCTAAAAAATAAAAATGGGCAAACCAGTGAACGGTTATTAATTACCCGAACTTTAGAACAAACAACAGACGGAGATAAATCACTGATTGTTTTTAATAGTCCAAAAGATGTGAAAGGAACCTCGACATTAACTTTTACTCACAAAATTGGAGCAGATGACCAATGGCTTTTCTTACCTTCAATCAAAAGAGTAAAAAGAATATCTTCTAATAATAAATCCGGCCCTTTTGTAGGTAGTGAGTTTGCATACGAAGATCTTTCTTCGCAAGAAGTAGAAAAATACGGTTATAAATTTCTGGAAGAAAAAGGAAATTTATTGATGGTAGAACAAGATCCGGTTGATCCAAAATCTGGTTACACAAGAAGAATTGTTACTTACAATAAAGACAAAGGATATCGAATAGAAAGGGTCGAATTCTATGATCGTAAAAACTCACTACTCAAAACACTTACTTATGGTGATTATAAATTATATAAAGGAAAATTCTGGAGAGCATTAACTCTTCATATGGTAAATCACCAAAGTAATAAAGAAACCGTATTAAAATTTAGTGATTATAATTTTGAAGCAGCACTTGCCGATGAAGATTTTACTCAAGTTGCTCTAAAACGGGCTGGACAATAAATATAAATAAATGAAAAACACTAGACTCAGTTTGTGTGATATCTAATAGTAGTTCTTTTGGTTACTTTACTGAATCTTTATTGTTATCCCAATCTGGTCTTGTGTTTTTCCTTATACAAAATAAGCTATAGTGATACCAATCTTTTTTAGCTTTTGCTTAATCAGATCGTATTACGAATATCAAAACCCGTTTTTTATTGCTTTACTTTTTATCATCCATATTAGAACATTAATCACAGTTCTTAATCTGGTTAAAGGCCAGAAAATAAAAAAACGAATACATGAAGATTAAATCTATCTATTACATAATTCTACTACTATGCATTGGCAATACAATATATGCTCAAAATGAAAAAGCTAAAAAGGTAAACCACGATTTTGAGTTAGAATTAGAAGGAGAATATCGCTATTTCTATGATAATGCTCTTTTTGAAGATCAGGAAGATCATTTTCCTTCTCTAGCGATACGACCAGAATATAAAGCTGAATGGAATGCCGGATATGAAAGCATCAACTTTAAAGGTTTTTTTAGACTAGATGTTGATGATGAACGAACGCATTGGGATATCCGAGAACTTTATTATCAAAAAGCTAAAAAAAACTGGGAATTTAATCTTGGACTCAAAAAAGTCTATTGGGGTGTAGCCGAAAGCAATCATTTGGTTGATATTATTAATCAAACCGATGCTGTTGAAACTTTTGATGGAGAAGAAAAATTGGGCCAACCCATGGCTCAGTTTACATGGATTACCGAAAAATTTGGAACTTTTGATTTCTTTTATCTCCCTTATCATCGTAAACGCACTTTCTCTGGTAAAAAAGGAAGATTACGGTTCCCGGTAGTAATTGATAAAGATGACCTGAATTACGAAAGTAGCGCAAAAGAATGGAGACAGGATGTTGCCATTCGCTGGAAACACTATTTTGATATTTTTGATATTGGTATCTCTCATTTTTATGGAACCGGTAGAGAGCCTCTTTTTGTATTTGATACTACAGGAAATATCAACGCTTTTTATCCCGTAATACATCAAACCGGTCTAGATTTGCAAATTACCCATGATGCTTTTTTATGGAAACTAGAATCTATTTATCGTCATGCAGATGCTCAGAATTTCTTTGCTATGGTAGCCGGCCTCGAATATACATTCTCTAATATTGATGGAAATGGACTTGATATCGGAGTTCTAGGAGAGTATTTATATGATGAGCGAGACGAACTGGCACTAAACGCATTACAAAATGATGTGTTTTTCGGAAGTCGTATTGCTTTTAATGATACCCAGGATACATCAATACTAATCGGGGGAATTACGGATCTAGAATCTAGCACTACTATTTTTAGCCTCGAAGCTTCAAGGCGTTTTGGTAGTAGCTGGACTGCAGCAATTGAAGCCCGTATTTTTAATGAAATTGATGATAGTGAATTGATCTTATCAAATTTTAGAGAAGATAGTTTTTTTAGAATCTCTATTTCTAAATATTTTTAAAAAGACAAAAACCATATAAATGAAAAAGCCATCCCTAGTTAACAGGATGGCTTTAATAAAAAGTTCAAAGCTTATCTATAACTAATTCTTAGTACAGGTAGTTTAAAGCAGTTCTATCTCTGTTACTAAACTCTCCATCTTCACTTCCATCAAAACAAGAGATCATAATAGAATCTGTATCTAAACCACTTTGTCCCCACTGATTAGCAGTTGGAGTCCCAGGAATATGGATAGCTCCTATACCAGCAGATCCTTCATTACTATTATCACATCTTCTTCGAGCATAATCAGTATGTCTGAATCCTAAACAGTGTCCCATTTCATGACCCATTAAATGCTCCATAGCATTATTACTTAAACTGTTACTACCTGCATTAATCTGAATCCACTTATATGGTCTTCCTCCACTAGGAAAACCTGCAGATCCTCCTGCACCCGAAGAACCATTATTATATACTACCATATCAGCACTGGTAGATGCAGCAAAAGATAGACTGAAACTTAGTGTATTATTTAATGCATTATAATTGTTAACAGCCCACTGAAGTCCTGTACGCATTTTACTGGTTAAAGCATATCCAGATCCTGTATACCCGATAATGCTAATATTTCTATTACCACTAGATACAAGATTATTTGTTCTGTATTGCTTGTTACCATTTTCTATTTCTGCCAGTTTTTGTTCTGCCAATTTATTAATTGCCAAAATAAGATCGCTAGATTGTATAGCTTCTTCTACTGACCCATCTGGATGTTTTACCGTCACATATTCAGCTCCAGTAGCATTCACTCCTGCATCATGTAATGCCTGAATGTGAGCTTTTGAAACTTGTTCTGTAACAGCTTCTGGTTGTGTCTCGTTAGAAACTTCTTTTTTTTCACAAGATGTTGTAAATCCTGCAACGATAGCGCAAAGCGCTAATACTTTGATTTTTTTCATTTTAATTAAGTTGAATTTGTGTAGTTATTAAAAACTAAAAATAGAGTAGTTATGCCCTATTTTAAATACAATTATGTAGAAAGCTTTGAACTTTTCTAAATTTTTGCGGTTTGAAGATATGATATTTTTTCGGAAAAATTAGTTAATTTTTTAAACTATTTATTACAAATACGGTAAAACCGTAAGATTCTTCTAATAAAAATACAAAAAAAGCAATTTTTAAATAACACAAAAAATCGATCAAATGCACAATTCTTATACTTTCTTAATATGTTAACAAGGTGTTAAAACAAGAGATGAATAGGGATGTTAAAGAAAACTTAATTAAATATCAGAAGCACGAGGTGAAGAAAGTTTTTTCCTACATATCATAAAGTTTAAATTTAAAAAAATAGTGTTTTAAATATTTAACAAAAATTAAAAAAACATATTCATATAAAACAACTTTAGTATCTAATTTATTCTTAGTGACACAATTTAAGGCATAAAAAAAGTCCATAATATGGACTTATGATGTTATAAAACGAAAAATTTTAATCTATATTCGATCACACAATCTCTGCACTAAGACCTGCATCTAATAATTTAGAACACCGTGGTACTAATTCTTCATAAACACCTGTTTTTACAGTACATTTCCCTTTATAGTGCACTAACATAGCACATTGCTCTGCTTGTACCGGTGTATGTTCACAAGTATAAATAAGAGTTTCTATAACATGATCAAATGTATTTACATCATCATTATACAAAACAATCTCGTTATTGCTTTGGTCAACAGATTTTTCTAAAACTTCTTCTAAAACTTTCTCCTGGGTACTCATAAGGGGGTAATTGTTTTATGCAAATATAATAACTTAGAGTATTATATGCATTAATTAAAAGATTATTTTAACTCATAAGACGCTGCTATCCAATTATTTCTATTGAAATTTTCTATAAAATCAAGATGATTCTTTGTACATTCTTTTGTAATCATATCTAAATCTTCTTTATAAAAACCACTTAAAAATAATTTACCCTTGGAGTTTAAGGATTTTACATATTGTTGAATATCATTTAGTAATATATTGCGATTGATATTAGCAATAATAACATCATAGCTTTTTCCTGATAAAAGTGAGGCATCACCCTCATACGCAGTAATATCTTCGCAATTATTACGCTCTACGTTTTCTACAGTATTTAAATAACACCAATTATCAATATCAATAGCATCTGTAGGTCCGGCACCTCTCATTTTAGCGAGAATTGCCAAAACCCCAGTACCGCATCCCATATCTAATACTGTTTTATCATTTAGGTCTGTTTTCAAAATATGTTGGATCATCATATGTGTAGTCTCATGATGCCCTGTACCAAAAGACATTTTGGGTTCGATAATAATATCATATTTTGTATTTGGTTTTTCATGAAAAGGCGCTCTTACACTACAAGTATCATCTACAACAATGGGATTAAAGTTCTTTTCCCATTCTTTATTCCAGTTTATTTGCTCTATTTCTTCAATGGTATATTCTATGTCAAATTCTCCAGAATTTAATACATAAACCCCTTCCAAAATATTCTCTTCCCAATCTATACTTTGAATAAAAGCATTAACTCCGTTCTCGGTTTCTACAAAGCTTTCGAATCCAACATATCCCAATTCTGCAATTAATATTTCTGTAGCTGGTTGTAGTGG
This sequence comes from Aquimarina spinulae, assembly GCF_943373825.1. Lineage (NCBI taxonomy): Bacteria > Pseudomonadati > Bacteroidota > Flavobacteriia > Flavobacteriales > Flavobacteriaceae > Aquimarina > Aquimarina spinulae. Next base: position 1,035,901 of record NZ_CALSBP010000002.1, read on the forward strand.
TGAGACCTTAAAATAATACCCAATGTATTTTGTATTTGACATACTAATCTTTAATTATTTTGCAAAGTTACTCTTTTACCTTAATGCTGGCATCAAAAGTAAGTCTAAAAAAAAGCACCCCATCTTGCCATGGAGTGCTTTTATACATTCTGTTAATTCTTAAATAGCATTTACTATTGCAGAAAAATTTTCTGCATCTAATGAAGCTCCTCCTATTAATCCTCCATCTACATCGGTTTTTGCAAAAATTTCCTGAGCATTATTAGGCTTTACACTTCCTCCATATAAAATAGAAACCTCATCAGCAGTTTCCTGATCATAAGTATTCGCTATGGTTTTTCTTATAAACGCGTGCATTTCCTGAGCTTGTTCTGGAGATGCAGTTTCTCCTGTTCCTATTGCCCAAACTGGTTCGTATGCAAGGATTACATTTTTCCAGTTTGCTTTATTAATATGAAAAAGACCATTTTTTAATTGCTGTTCTACAATAGAGAAATGATTATCACTTTTTCGATCTTGCAATTCTTCTCCAAAACAGAAAATTATAGTCATCTCATGTTGTAATGCTGTATTAACTTTATGAGCTAGTAATTGATCTGTTTCTCCAAAATAAGCTCTACGCTCACTATGTCCCAAAATTACAGTCTCTACTCCAATACTTTTAAGCATATCTGCAGAAATTTCTCCCGTATACGCGCCATTTTCTGCTTCATGCATATTTTGTGCAGCAACAGTAATTTCTGAGGATTTTAAAACTTCAGTTGCACTATACAGGTTAGTAAATGTAGGCGCTACAATAATTTCTGCTTCAGACGATGCCTTAAGTTTGGTTGTTAACTCAGATAGCAATGTCTTGGTTTCTGCCAGATTCTTATTCATTTTCCAGTTTCCGGCTACAATTTTTTTTCTCATTAATTTAAAATTTATGTTTTTGGTTAATAGTGTGGTTATATATTACATTAGGAGTTATTAATAACTCAAACCCTAATTCTGGGGTCAAGCCATCCATATATAATATCGACAAATATATTGATTAGTATAAACATGGTAGCAATCACCAATACAGCTCCCATTATGACAGGAAGATCCAACGTATTTAGAGCATCTACAATCTCTTTACCTAATCCGTTCCATCCAAATATATATTCTACAAATACTGCTCCAGCCAGCATAGATGCAAACCATCCCGAAATTGCAGTAACAACTGGGTTTAATGAGTTTTTTAATGCATGTTTTCTTATCACCTGAAACATCGAAAGCCCTTTTGCCTTTGCCGTGCGAATATAATCCTGCCCCATCACCTCGAGTAATGAATTACGCATGAGTTGAGAAACAACAGCAAGTGGTCGAATCCCCAATACTATTGCAGGAAGAATTAGGTTTTTCCATTGGATATAACTCCCTTCTCCAAAATCATCGACTTCATATAAACTACCTGTCATATTTAAATTGGTAAATTCTTGTAACACATATCCAAACAACCAGGCAAAAATAATTGCACTAAAAAAAGAAGGAACACTCATTCCTAAAGTACTTAACAATTGAATCATTTTATCCGGCCATTGGTCCTTGGTCAAGGCACCTATAATTCCCAATAAAATCCCTATAATGATGGCAATACATATAGCAGAGATTGCCAAAACCGCTGTATTGGGTAACGTTTCTTTAATTACCTCACTTACTTTTTTACCACTTTTTTGAAAAGATTCTCTTAAATATGGAAATTTAAGTATTGTAGCAACATCACCTATCTTAAATAACTGGTTCCCGTTATATTTTTTAGTGTCGAAATATGAAAAATGATCAGGATTTGTACTGTGAAATGATATAGGAGAAAGGTCATTTATATAATATAAATATTGCTTTGATAATGGCTTATCAAAACCATATTTCTTCCTCACATTTTTTAACTGTTCTTCGGTCTCATTTTGCCCGAGCATCATCTGAGCAGGATCACCGGGAAGAATTGTAAATAATAAAAAAATAACAGTCACCACTCCCAATAAAGTAAGCAAAGCATATCCTATTTTACTGATGAGATACCCTGCCATTATTGATTAGAGTTTTCTTTTATTTTTTTTACTTCTTCTAATGTATACATTTTGTAAGGAACACCTAAGAGGCGTTCGCTATATTCTTCTATTGTTTCAGTAAAACCAGCTTCTTTTCTTCTTTCATTTACAGATTCTGGATCTTTAATTGGCCATATCAAAGGAATTGGTGTTTTGCTATTAGAATTTAACGTCATTCCTTGTGTACCATAAATCTGCTCTAATTCTTGCTGCATTAGGTGCCGATCTTCCATCATTGCTACCGATGCCATATCCAGCTCTCCTTTTTCTCCAGCTTCTTTTATAAGAGGTAAATATACTCCTATCTTATCTGAATGCTGAATTACTAACCAAGCCGCTATATTTGTCCCTTCGCCAACCAAAGTTTTACCAGGATACCCATACTTTTTAAAAACTTCTTCTATAAATATTGTATTGGTACTATCTATTATTTTTTGTTCTTCCCAGGAAATTTCTCCAGAACTTCTTCCGTCCTGATCCAACTTCATAATACTATCTAACTGTGCTTTTAGCAGTACATTAATCTTAGGTTTCGAAGGTTCTACTTTTTCCAGGTTAAGTTTCTCTGCATCATTCCAGTGTAACTTTTTTACTATAGTCCCCTTTTTAAGTTTTACAATCCCAGGGTTAGATCGTAATATGGTTTTTAAGGCTGTTTCGTCTGTAGTATAAAATTCAAAATCAAGACCATATTGTTGTTGTACCTGCGCTATATCTTTTGGTGTAGAAGCGGTAAGACCTATCACATCATATCCTTGAGATATCGCTTTATTGGTTATTTCTTTAACTGCATAAAAGCCTTCTGCTTCACTTTTAGATAAGTTATACCCTACTATTAATATCAGGTTTTCTTTTTCGAGAAATTCTGCTGTATAATCCGTATCATTTTTTTCTATTGCAAAGTCATGAATTGGAGGTTCATATCCTTCGTCTACTGTTTCGGTTTCAACTTCGATAAATTTACCATCTACTTTGGGATAATCTCCACTTGTGGTAATAATTTTCTCCTCTCCGTTAACATTAAATTTCCAGTGATAAGCAAACTCTGCTTTTGGGGCTCCTTCTGGTATTTCCATCCCTTCCTGAATATTAACTCCTTCTTTATATGCTCTAAAATCAAAAGCTGGTAAATGCATTAAAACATAATACGCAAAGGCTAAACAAGCCGTAAAAGTTGCAAAAACAACCCATTTATGTACTGCAAGAGGTTTAATCGGTGTTATATACTTTCTTCCAAAGAACAATATCAATATTAAAACCAGTAAAATTACATCTTTGGTAAAGGATTCCCAGGGAGTTAATGGTAATGCATCACCAAAACATCCGCAATCTGTAACTTTATTAAAATACGCCGAATAAAAGGTAAGAAACGTAAAAAAGGCAATCATTAATAACAATGACCATACTGTAAATTTTGGCAAATATCCCAATAACAATGTAATACCTAATACGATTTCAAAAATCACCAAAAAAATCGCTATTAATAAAGCAAAGGGAATTAAAAATTCTAAGTTCAGTACACCTTCACCAAAATATTCCTGAAGCTTGTATGAAAACCCAACAGGGTCATTAAGCTTTATAAACCCTGAAAACAGAAAAAGTGCTGCTACAAATATTCTTGAGAAAGAAACCAATATTTTCATCTACGTATATATTTATTTTTTCAAAAAGCCAATAGAACTAATGTAACACCTATTTTGATTACCTGTTCTTTATATATTAACTATAATATTTTAGTATAATTTGCACAAGATAATATGATTAATTCTTGTTCCTTTTAGTTTAACAGTATTTTATATATCTATTTATTTGCCTCTCCTAAATGAATCATAGCAAATACCGCATAATTAATCATATCCTGGTAGTTTGCATCGATACCCTCGCTTACCAACGTTTTTCCTTTATTATCTTCTATTTGTTTTACCCTAAGTAATTTCTGAATAATAAGATCTGTAAGAGAACTCACTCGTAAATCACGCCAGGCTTCTCCATAATCATGATTTTTATTCATCATTAATTCCTTGGTAATTCTAATATGCTTATCATACAACATAACTGCCTCTTCTGAAGACAAATCGGGTTGTTCTGCAACTCCTTTCTCTAGTTGTATCAAAGCCATTAAACAATAATTAATAATCCCTATAAATTCTGAAACTTCACCTTCATTTACCTTGCGTACTTCATTTTCCTGAAGGCTTCTAATTCGTTGTGCTTTAATAAAAACCTGATCGGTTAAGGATGGTAATCTTAGAATTCTCCACGCACTGCCATAATCTATCATCTTTTGATTAAATAGATCTCGGCAATTACTAATTATGGTATCATATTGTGTGGATGTATCTTGCATAAAACTGTTGAATTTTGCGTAAATTTCGCTTTAATATGGGAATTAAAAAAATCATAGTTAAAGTTTAAAAGTAAAAAACACGAAATGTGACCTCACAATTTTATAAATTCCAACCAAAATATAGGCTTGCCCCTTAAAACAATAATCATAAACAAATGAAATCTCAAAAATGACAATCAATTGTAAAGGCTCATTAATCGATTTATCTACTCCAAAAGTAATGGGTATCCTTAACCTAACTCCTGATTCTTTTTATGATGGAGGGAAATATAAAAATGAAAACGAGATATTAAAACAAACAGAGCAAATGCTTATCGAAGGTGCTTCTTTTATTGATTTAGGAGCCTATTCCTCAAGACCAGAAGCAGATCATATTTCTATTGAAGAAGAAGAAAAAAGAATCCTGCCTATAGTATCATTGTTGGTTAATGAGTTTCCTGAAATCTTATTATCTATTGATACATTTAGAAGTGAAATTGCAAAAGCATGTATTGAAGCTGGAGCTGCATTAATTAATGATATTTCTGCCGGAAACTTGGATAAAAACATGATCTCAACAGTTGGTATATTAGGAGTCCCATACATCATGATGCACATGAAAGGAACCCCGAAAACCATGAAATCATTAAATAAATATGATAATCTAATTCATGAAATGAATATATATTTTGCAGAAAAAATTGCGGAAGCAAAAAAACATGGTGTGAATGATATGATTATTGATCCTGGGTTTGGTTTTGCTAAAGACACTCATCAGAATTTCGATCTTTTAAAAAATCTAAAACTCTTAGAGGTACATAATTTACCTATACTAGCTGGGGTTTCTCGAAAATCAATGATATACAAAACACTAAATAGTACTCCGCAAGAAGCACTAAATGGCACTACATCTCTTAACACTATTGCCTTGCTTAACGGAGCCTCTATCTTAAGAGTGCATGATGTTAAAGAAGCTGTAGAATGTGTTCATCTGGTAAGTGCTTATTCTAATTAGAAACTACCTACAAATGAATTTAACTTATCATTACTTTGAATACGCTGTTTTATACCGCTTTTCAAAACAAGGTCATAATTACTATATAAAACTAATTGGATCCCGATATACATCGGGATTAGTTCAACCAGTTATTTTGAATACGCTGTTTTATACCGCTTTTCAAAACAAGGTTTCACTAATTTTTCTATTTTTACAAAAACACCAGACATTTGGACTTAATAAACCTAAGAATATTAGATATACTTGATATTGTACTTGTTGCCTTATTATTGTACTATATCTATAAGTTAGTTAAAGGTACTGCAGCTATCAATATTTTTATAGGAATAGTTATGATTTATCTAGTATGGAAACTTACGCAATTCCTTGCTATGGAAATGTTGAGTAGCGTTTTGGGTGAATTTATTGGTGTTGGAATGTTTGCCCTAATTGTAGTTTTTCAGCAAGAAATACGAAAATTCCTTTTAATGATTGGTTCTACTAATTTTGGAAGAAGGCGTAAATTTCTCAGGCAATTAAAATTTATTAGAGATGCACCCGAAGATAGTGTTACCAATGTTACCGCTATTGTAACTGCTTGTAGTGAAATGGCAAAAACTCATACCGGGGCACTTATTGTTATTAAAAGAAATACATCTCTGGATTTTGTTAAAACATCGGGAGATACTATGGATGTTCTTGTAAATACTCCTATAATCGAAAGCATTTTTTATAAAAACAGCCCTCTTCATGATGGGGCCATGATTATAGAAGACAATAGCATAGTAGCTACCCGAGTCATTTTACCAGTTACCAATGATAATAATATGCCTTTACGTTTTGGACTAAGACATCGTGCTGCTGTAGGTATTAGTGAAAAAACCGATGCTTTAGCTTTAGTAGTAAGTGAAGAGACTGGCAAATTATCATATATCAAAAATGGGGAATTTGTGATATTTAAAACAGAAGAAGAATTAATAGATAAAATAAAAAGGGATTTAGTTTAATGAATAATTTAATTACTATTACCAATTGCAAAAATTGTGGCCAACAAATTGAAAGTCATAATTTTTGTCCCGATTGCGGTGCAAAAAAGATTACAAAACGAATTACTTTTAAAAATCTGATTTCAGAATTTGTTGATCGTTTTCTTAATTTGGATAATTCATTTATTAAAACATTTACTCATTTATTCACAAAACCAGAAGAAGTAATCGATGGCTATATCCATGGGCTTAGAAAACGATATGTAAATGCTTTTGGATATTTTGCTATTACCATAACAATTACAGGAGTTTATTCTTTTATAGTAAAAGATAGGTTAAAAGAAATTATGCAGTTTGGTGATAATTTCACTGCACAGCAAGCTGAAATACAAAGCTCGATATTTGACACCACTACGCAATACCAGTCTATGCTAAGTTTTTTAATGATTCCTTTACTAGCTTTATTATCCCGACTGGTCTTTTTAAATTATAAAAAATATAATTTAACAGAGCATTTTGTAATCTACCTATATGGTTACTCTCATATTGTAGGGGTTATGACGCTCGTTTTACTACCGTTAACATTTATGGTAGATAGTTTCATGATTGTAGGTTTGGTACAGTTCCCTATATATATATTTTATATGGCTTATGTTTTAAAGAGGCTTTATCAAATTAGTATAAAGAAAATCCTGATCAAAACACTATTGTTTCTTATCTACGGTGGAATACTATACGTTATTGTAGGGTTAGTAATTTTTTTACTAATGGTTCTATCGGGAAAAGTAGAAATCCCTACTAAATAAGAACAGCAAAACTTCTTACTCGGTTACATCTGCAAATTGTACTTCGTATAAATTTCTGTAATACCCATTTTCGATTTGGAGCAATTCATTATGATTACCTTGTTCTACAATTTTACCTTGATCCATTACAATAATTTTATCTGCTTTTTTAATAGTCGCTAATCGATGGGCAATAACAATAGAAGTTCTTCCTTTTGTAATTTTGTTTGTTGCGTTCTGAATCAATTGTTCACTATGCGAATCTATCGATGATGTAGCTTCATCTAACACCAAAATACCTGGATTAGTAACATACGCTCTTAAAAAAGAAATAAGCTGGCGTTGTCCCGAAGAAAGCATAGCGCCTCTTTCTTTTACATTATAGTTATACCCATCTGGAAGACTCATAATAAAATCATGAATCCCTATCTCTTTTGCAGCCTGACACACCTGTTCTTCTAAAATCTCTTCATTATTCAAAGTAATATTATTAAGAATCGTATCTGCAAATAAAAACACATCCTGGAGCACCACTGCAATATGGTTTCGCAATGATTTTAACTCAATAGTTTTAATATCGATATCGTCGATAGAAATCACTCCTCCACCTATTTCATAAAACCTGCTAAGCAAATTAATAATAGTAGATTTCCCCGCTCCTGTTGCTCCTACTATTGCTACAGTCTCTCCTGCTTCAACATTAAAAGAGATTCCTTTTAATACTTCTTCATTTTCGATATAGCTAAATCGTACATCATCAAATGTAATTTTACCTTTTATCTTTTCTAATAACTGCGTACCATTATTCTCAATTTTAGAATCTGTATCCAAAATGGCAAACACGCGATTGGCGGCCACCATTCCCATCTGTAGTGTATTAAATTTATCTGCTATCTGCCGTAAGGGTCTAAACAAAATTTGAGAGAGCTGGATAAATGCAATAACCAGTCCCAGAGTAACCTCATCTCCTTGTGCAGCTTTTAATCCTCCAAACCAAACAATCAATCCTATGGTTATAGAGCTGGACATCTCTGCAATAGGAAAAAATATAGAGTTATACCAAACAGTTTTTATCCAACCTTTTTTATGTTTTTCATTAATTTCTTTAAAATTAGAATATTCAATTTCTTCTCTTGTAAACAATTGAACGATCTTCATTCCTGTAATTCGTTCCTGTACAAATGAATTAAGATTAGAAACCTGGGTTCTTACTTCCTCAAAAGCTACTTTCATCTTTTGCTGAAAAATTCGCGTAGCATAGACAACCAGAGGCAACACAACAAATACCAGCAATGCAAGTTGCCAACTCTGGTAGAGCATATAACATAAAATTGCTAGCATTTTTAACAAATCACTTATAATCATAAACAACCCTTGACTAAAAATACTGGCTATAGTTTCGATATCACTTACAGCCCGAGTCACCAATCTACCTACAGCAGACTGATCATAATATTGTTTTTTAAAACCAAGCATATGCTCAAACAATTTCACTCTAATATCTCGAATTACTTCTTGCCCTAACCAGTTAGCAAAGTAGATAAACAAGAATTGGGTGATCACATCCAGAAACAAAACTCCCAGCATTAAGCAAATAAAATAAACCAATAGCTCGCCATCTTTAGGAATAATAGTTCTGTCTATTGTCTCTCTAAGTAAATAAGGATTAACAATAGACAAGATAGCCAACAAAATAGCCGAAAAACCTACAAAATAAAAAGTCAGTCGGTAAGGATTAGTATATGTAATCAACCGTCTGAAAAGTTTAAAATCAAAAGCTTTACCACTCTTTTCTGCCATCTATATTGTATATATTTTATTAGGATATTCTACAGCTGTTAAATAAAGCCCATGAGCAGGAACCGAATATCCGGCCTGACTCCGATCTTCACTTTTAATAATAGTTATTAAATCCTCATTATTTAATTTATGTTCTCCAATCTCGATAAGTGTCCCCACAATTGCTCTAACCATATTTCTAAGAAAACGATTGGCCGAAATCTTAAAAACTAATTGATCACCATGATTTTCCCAGGTTGCATTTGTGATTGTACAATTATACGTTTTTACATCGGTTTTGGACTTACTAAAACATTTAAAATTAGTATAGTTTAACAGTAATTTAGCAGCTTCATTCATTAAATCTATATCCAATGGTTTTTTAAAATAATAAGATTTATGAATACTAAAAGGGTCTTTTATTAATGTAATATAATACTCATACGACCTACTTACTGCATCAAACCTGGCATGAGCATTTTGGTGCACACGACATACATTCTGGATTGCAATTTCTGCCGGTAAAATTGCATTAAGTTTATATTTAAATTGCTCTGTATCTAATATATCTCTGCAATCAAAATGAGCCATAATTTGTTTTGCATGAACACCAGCATCTGTTCTTCCTGCTCCAACCACATCAATTTTATCGCGTAAAATAGTAGATAACGAATTCTCTAGAACTTCCTGCACAGAAATTGCATTAGGTTGTCGTTGCCATCCATGATATGGAGTTCCGTTATATGAAAGTTCTAAAAAATATTTCATTCTACTCGCATCTATTATTTTTAAAACAATTTCTTTACTTAGATTCTGTAGCTTATTTCAACAATATTATATTTTTGTATAAAAACTAAGCGCAAATATACTTTATAAAACAGAGATAGGGGCTATGGTTTAGTTCCTGTTTTTCTATTGTGCAATAACTCAATTTTATTATTCGATTTTGAAAAAAATACTTCTACTTAGCGATACCCATAGTTATATTGATTCCCGCATATTGCATTATGTTAATGAAGCCGACGAAATTTGGCATGCTGGGGATATTGGTGATCTTAAAGTGACCGATGCTATCGAAGCTTTAAAACCTCTTAAGGCCGTATACGGAAATATAGATGATGATAAAGCCCGGGCGACATATCCCTTACACCAAAGATTTAATTGCGAAGGAGTCTCTGTATGGATCACTCACATAGGAGGGTATCCTCCAAAATACAATATAAACACTCGAGATGAGATTAAATCAAACCCACCTCAATTATTTATCTGCGGTCATTCGCATATTCTAAAAGTAATACCTGATAAAAAAAATGGGGTATTACATATGAATCCCGGTGCAGCAGGCAAACATGGGTTTCACAAAGTAAGAACAATGCTCAGGTTTACACTAGATTCTGGTAATATCGAAAATCTGGAAGTCATCGAATTAGGAAAAAAATAAAACCCGGAGTTGGCATACTCCGGGTTTTAACGCACTAATACTACTAAGATTTTAGGTTTATCGTAATCGGTCTACAGATTTTACAAGATTCTCATCCTTTTTAATAGCCTTGTTGGCCATCACTAATAAAACGATAGAAATAACAGGAATGATCATCCCAATACCTTTCTCTGAAACCTGAGTTTCTCCAGATACCGTTAGTGACCAATAAACAAATACTCCTAGTAAAATAAAGTTTAATAAGATATTGATACGCCCCAATACAAATTGAAGCTTTCTATTTTTAAATAAAAAAATTGAAATCAGAGATAAAATCGCTGATCCCAAAAACATTCCTAAAAGAAATAATTCTCCTTTAGCATAAAGTGCTACACCATTAGCATCTATCCCATATGGTAAATACATACAAAGTCCTCCAGAAACTGCAGCAGCTAATAAAAGGTATATGGTTTGAATTCGTTGTAACATTAATTTTTTTCCTTAGAGAAAAGCAAAAATAAGAGTTTCTTTTTATAAATATGTGTAAAAAATAAAAATAAAGTCGTATACTTGCAGCACAAAACCTGTAACCTTCTCAACTAAGGTTACTTACCTTCGAAAATAAAATTTTCCTAGATTTCTTCTTTAGAAAATTTATACCTAAAACGTAAAATTATATAACAAATATAAATGTTAGAGATTTCCGAATTAAAAGCAAAAAAGCTTCCTGAATTGCAAGAAATTGCAAAAAACCTTAATGTACCGAAGTTTCGTACCTTAAAAAAATTAGATTTAGTATATCAAATACTAGATTATCAAGCCACAAATCCTAACAAGGTAAAGCAAGTGGTAGCTGAGGATACTTCAGAAAAAACAGATTCTGAAAAACCCAAACCCAATGTTCGTCAAAGAAGACCTCGTGCTCGTAAACCAGACGGACCTACAAATCCTGCTAAAAAAGACAACAAAGCTCCTAAAGAACAAAAAAGCGAAGTGACCAAACCACTTCCTTCAGAGGAAACTGTTTCTAAAGAGAAAGAAAACACCGACAAAAAAAATAAACCTCACCAAAATAGAGACGATAAAAAGGACAATCGAAACAGAGGTAATGATAAGTCTCAACAAAATAAATCTCGAAATAACAATCCTAACAACACTAATAAAAAGGAGAACGGAAATCGAGACAATAGAAATCGATATAAAGAACCAGATTTTGAGTTTGATGCCATCATCGAAAGTGAAGGTGTACTAGACATTATGCAAGATGGATATGGCTTTTTAAGATCTAGTGACTACAACTATCTTTCTTCTCCAGATGATATCTATGTATCACAATCACAAATCAGACTTTTTGGACTTAAAACAGGTGATACTGTATTAGGACAAGTAAGACCTCCTAAAGAAGGTGAAAAATATTTCCCTCTTATTAAGGTAAATAAAATTAACGGACTTGATCCGCAAGTAGTTCGTGATAGAGTTTCTTTTGAACATTTGACTCCTCTATTTCCGCAAGAAAAATTTAATATTGCAGAAAGACAAAGTACAATCTCTACCAGGATAATGGATTTATTTGCGCCTATAGGAAAAGGACAACGTGGTATGATAGTATCACAACCTAAAACCGGTAAGACCATGCTACTTAAGGATGTTGCTAATGCCATTGCAGCAAATCATCCCGAAGTATACCAAATGATCCTTCTTATAGATGAAAGACCAGAAGAAGTTACAGATATGCAGCGTAATGTAAAAGGAGAAGTAATCGCTTCTACCTTTGACAAAGAAGCTAACGAGCATGTAAAAGTAGCTAACATCGTACTAGAAAAAGCCAAAAGATTAGTAGAGTGTGGTCATGATGTAGTCATTCTATTAGATTCAATCACAAGACTAGCCAGAGCATACAACACTGTACAACCCGCTAGTGGAAAAATATTAAGTGGTGGTGTAGATGCTAATGCTTTACACAAACCAAAACGTTTCTTTGGTGCTGCACGTAACATAGAAAATGGAGGTTCATTAACTATCATCGCAACAGCATTAACAGAAACAGGTTCTAAAATGGACGAAGTAATCTTTGAAGAATTCAAAGGAACTGGTAACATGGAACTACAATTAGATCGTAAAATCTCTAATCGTAGAATTTTCCCTGCTATTGACCTTACATCTTCAAGTACTCGTCGAGATGACATTCTATTAGACGAAACAACTATTCAAAGAATGTGGGTAATGCGAAAATATCTTGCAGATATGAACCCAGTAGAAGCGATGGAATTTATTAATGAACGTTTTAAGCAAACAAGAAATAATGACGAGTTCCTTATTTCTATGAACGGATAACAATACATTTATAATAAATAACAAAGGCGGCTATCAGTTAATATTGATAGCCGCCTTTGCTTTATCATATTATTTTATCACTTTTAATAAATAAACTGAAAGTTTTCTAAGAAGAAATTGACCAAGTATTAAAATTTAATATATCATGAAAAATATACTATATATAATATGGAGTGCTGTTTTATTATTCTCGAGTTGCCAAAGCAATAGCCAATCAGTTAATAATAAAAAAGAAGTTACATCAAACGAAAATATCACACCAGTGAGCGTTAAACCTATTGACGGTACAGAAAGAGCTTATTTTGCCAGTGGATGTTTTTGGTGCGTTGAAGCTATTTACGAAAGCGTGAAAGGCGTTAAAGAATCTATCTCTGGCTACTCAGGAGGCCATACCAAAAACCCAACATACCAATCAAGTAATACTGGGCGAACAGGACATGCCGAAGCCGTAGAGATCATTTATGATCCAAAAATTGTTTCTTTTTCAACTTTGGTAGATGTATATTTTGGATCACAAAATCCAACACAGGCTAATGGACAAGGTCCAGATCATGGCTCGCAATACAGATCGATTATCTTTTATCAAAACAAAGAGCAGAAAAAAATAATCGAAGACAAGAAAGAAGCATTAGGCAAAAAACTAAACCGAAGAATAGCAGCAGAAATATTACCATTTCAAAAATTCTGGAAAGGAGAGGCTTATCATCAAGATTATGAAAAAAGAAACCCAGGCAACCCCTACATACGTAATATATCTGTCCCCAGGTTAAAAAGATTTCAAACAAAATTCCCTAACCTTATTAAAGAAAAACATTGAAGTTAGTTCACATATCAATTTAAGTATAGAGTTTGATATCCCAATTAAAGCTCATAACCCCTTGTTAAACCTATGTTAAAACAAGATAGAGCCTTGTACTTATCAAATCAAATATTTTTCACATTTACATATATCTATAACACATGACTTACAAAACCGACAATGCTATCTAAAAACCACAACTAAATCGGTTGTATTGTCAAAAAAAATCGTTGAAAAACACAAAATGATGGAAATAAATTGTTATTTTTATTGAAATAAAATGAAAACAAGTTGTGTTTTTCATATTAAAACATTACTTTTGAGTCTGATTTAATGGTTTTCTTTTCAGTATTTTAATCGAAAGTATTGAAGTTTTGCTAGAGCAAAAACACATTAACTTATTGAAAAACAAATCATTACAGATCAAATTGTTCTTTAAAAAATTGTAATTCTTTTAATGTTTATTAGATTGTATTAAAAGAAGAAATTAGAGCTAAAATATTTTTGGCATCCTTTTTGAAGATCGATTTTTGACGGTAAATTATGTTTTTTTATAAATTTTTAATTAAAGAAATAGTAATATTAAATTTGAATTATAACCCAATCTACTTAAAACAAGCGATATGAAGTCTATTTTTACATTTATTCTGCTTTTGGTGATTACTTTCTCGTCTGCTCATGCTCAGGATGGGCAATACTTAATGTCTTCTAATAAATTAGAAGTTCGAAGTGGTCCAGGTCTACAATTTAATACCATCGCCGAGGTTCCTCAAGGAACTCAGGTGTATGTAATGAGCTCTAATTATGGAGAATGGAGTGCAATACAGTTCAAGAAAATGAACGGATTTGTACTTAGTAAGCTATTAACCGAGGATAGTCGAATTGCAGATGCAGAAAGAGCTGCTCAAGAAGCAGCAGCAAAAAGAGAAGCTGCAAAACAAGCAGCATCAAGAGCAATTGCACAGGCAGAAGCTGCCAAAAAAGCTGCAGAAGAAGCAGCAAGAAAAGCAATTGCTAACGCAGAACGTCTAAAGAGAGAAGCAGAAGCAGCAGCTGCAAAAGCTATTGCAGATGCAGAAGCAGCAAAACGATCAAAAGATGTTGCTGCGCAACGAGCTCTTGCAGACACAGAAGAAACAAGAAAAGCGGTGGAAGAAGCTAACAGAAGAGCTGCAAGAGGTTCGAATGTAGCCTCTAATCCTATCGAATCTACAACACCATCTTATGGTTCTAGCTCAAATACGAGCTCTCCTAAAGCTGCTTCTATAGAAGTATCTAGAGAAGATAAGTACTCTAGCTGGGAGAAAAAGACATATAAGTCTGGTGCAACTCCAAAATCATTTAACTTTAAAGGTAAGTTTGACTATAAATTAGACAACTACCTAAAAATTAAAGTAGGAAAAAATACAGAAGTTGTTATTAAGATGTACAAAATGGGTAAAACCAAAGCTGATGACCAGTTAGTACGTGTAACTTTTATCAACTCTAATGCTACTCAGTTTATCAGAAACATTCCAGAAGGAGAATACTACCTGAAAATTGCATACGGTAAGGAATGGAAAGAAACTACTGAGAATGGTAAAAAATTCGGAACTTTTACTAAGAACGCTTTATATGAGCATAGTAAACAAATCTTAGATTTTAACACAGTTAAAACTTCTAAGGGTATCAACGTTCCTTCATATAATTTAGCACTAGATCTTCTTCCTAGTGGAGGTGGATATAGTACTGGTAGTGATGACAACATTACTGCAAGTAAATTTAACGAAAATTAAAAATACGATTACATACATTTTATAATCACCAAAATATAAATGTAACATATATAATAAACGCCAGGACTTTATGAGTTCTGGCGTTTATATATAAATATGATAAGGATTTTTTCAGAAGGAAATTCTCACATAACTAACTAAAAAGCCAGTGCATACAATTGTATGCACTGGCTTTTTAGTTATTAATTATGGTATTTATATTAGATCAAAGTATTTAAGTGATTAAAAGCATTCAAATCTAGGATTTTAAACATAGTATAGAAAAATCACATCGATATCAAGCTTTTTTAATACAGAATCCAGCTCTTAACACTCCTTATAATTATCGTATCGGATACCTATTTTCTTAGATCAAATCAAAATTATTTATTATTTTGATGTCTTTCTCTTGCTAATAATGTATTTTTAAGTAACATCGCTATTGTCATTGGCCCCACTCCTCCGGGTACAGGAGTAATAAAAGATGCTTTTTTACTTACATTTTCAAAATCTACATCCCCAACAATCCTATATCCTTTTGGAGTAGATTCATCAGAAACTCTTGTAATTCCAACATCAATAACAACTGCATTCTCTTTCACCATCTCGGCTTTCAAAAAATTAGGAACTCCCAGGGCAGAAATAACAATATCTGCCTGAGCAATGATTTGCTCAATATTTTTAGTATGACTATGGGTTAATGTTACTGTAGAATTACCAGGAGAACCTTTTCTTCCCATTAAAATACTAATAGGCCTACCTACAATATGACTTCTACCAATTACCACAGTATGTTTTCCTTTGGTCTCTACATTGTAGCGTTCTAATAATTCTAAAATACCAAACGGAGTAGCAGAAATAAAGGCTGGCATCTCTAGCGCCATTCTTCCAAAATTCATAGGATGAAAACCATCCACATCCTTATCAGGGTGTACCGCTAAAAGTATTTTTTGTTCATCAATCTGAGGAGGTAATGGCAATTGCACTATAAAACCATCGATATCATCATCTTCATTAAGCTCTTTAATCTTAGCTAACAGTTCTATTTCACTGGTAGTATCAGGCATTTTTACTAAAGTAGATTCAAAACCTATTCGTTCACAAGCCCTAACTTTACTACCCACATAGGTTAAACTAGCACCGTCATTACCTACCAGAACTGCTGCAAGATGTGGCACTTTTTCACCACGTTCTTTCATTTTTTGAACTTCAACAGTTATTTCATCTTTAATATCGTTGCTTACTTTTTTTCCATCTAATATTTCCATGTGCCTAAATTACCTGTTATTTCCCAAAAAATTACAATTATTTCATTTTACCCATCATCTGCATCATTCGTTTTCCACCACCACCTTGCATCATTTTCATCATCTTACTCATCTGATCAAATTGCTTTAACAATTGATTTACTTGTTGTATGGATGTTCCCGAACCTTTACCAATTCGTTTCTTTCTGCTAGAATTTATAATTTGTGGCTTTGATCGTTCTTCTGGCGTCATAGAATGTATAATCGCTTCAATATGCCTAAATGCATCATCATCGATATCCATATTTTTCATCATTTTCCCTGCTCCTGGGATCATTCCGATCAAATCCTTCATATTACCCATTTTCTTAATCTGCTGAATTTGCTTTAAGAAATCATCAAATCCGAACTGATTTTTGGCAATTTTCTTTTGTAATTTTCTTGCTTCTTCTTCATCAAACTGTTCTTGAGCGCGCTCTACCAGAGATACTACATCTCCCATCCCCAAAATACGATCTGCCATACGAGAAGGATAGAATACATCAATAGCTTCCATTTTCTCCCCGGTACCAATAAATTTAATTGGTTTATCAACAACCGATTTTATAGATATCGCTGCTCCACCTCGAGTATCACCATCAAGCTTAGTCAGGATTACTCCATCAAAGTTAAGTACGTCATTAAAGGCTTTTGCAGTATTAACTGCATCCTGACCTGTCATAGAATCAACAACGAATAAGGTTTCATTAGGAGTAACCGCTTTATGGATATTTGCTATCTCTGTCATCATCACTTCGTCTACAGCCAAACGCCCCGCGGTATCAATAATAACGACATTAAATCCATTTGCTTCTGCATGCGCTACACCAGCTTTGGCAATAGCAACCGGATCATTATTACCTCTATCACTAAAAACCTCTACGTTAATCTGCTCTCCAACTACGTGCAATTGATCTATCGCCGCAGGTCTATATACATCACAAGCAACAAGAAGTGGTTTTTTAGTTTTTTTAGTAGCAAGAAAATTAGCAAGTTTTCCCGAAAAAGTAGTTTTACCAGAACCTTGTAATCCCGACATCAAAATAACAGATGGTTTACCTGATAAATCAACCTCTACAACATCGCCTCCCATCAATTCTGTTAATTCATCCTTGACAAGTTTCACCATCAACTGCCCTGGTTTAAGGCTTTTTAAAACATTTTGACCTAATGCTTTTTCTTTTACTGTTGAGGTAAATTCTTTAGCAATTTTATAATTTACATCGGCATCAACTAATGCTCTTCGCACCTCCTTAAGTGTCTCTGCAACATTTACTTCTGTTATCTGCCCATGACCTTTTAGAATATGTAAAGCCTTATCTAGCTTATCACTTAAATTATCAAACATATATTTTCTCGTATTTTGAAAACACTACCTTCATCGATAGATCGGTGCAAATTTAAGGATTTGAAGTGTATAAATAAAGGATGGAATTATAGAATTACAGAATCACAATCAAACAATATAGTATCACATGTAGTTTTGTTTCGCCAAAAACAAGATTAGTATACGATTTCACACATTGTTTTACCTTAAAAAACTAAAAATCATCTACATACTCGGTAAGCTCATTATATATTTTTAAAACTACCCAAATCATGAATCTATTTTTTGAAATTCAATCAAAACAAAAACATATGCATCCATAATTACACATCCTAAAAAAAATAGAACGAGAATTTATATATGATTTGGTTTTAGATATTAGTTTTTAGAGATGTTTTACGCCGCTATAACTTATTACTTCCTCTCCTCCAACGACTTTTGAAGCATTTTTAATAATTTCGAAGCCATTTTTCTGGAAAAACGAACGGGTTAACATATTAACCTGAGTAGTTAATGTTTTTATATTTGTTTCTTTTGCTATTTCTTCGATAGTACGATACAATTCACTAGCAATACCTCGCCCATGATAATTCATATGAACAAATATATACTCAATATTCCCTTTTGGATCCATAGAAAAAGAACCTACAATTTCACCATTTAACTTAGCATTATAAATAAAGTCCTTACTAAATTTATTTTGCCAATATGCTTTGTTTATGGCCAATCGAGAGTAAATTTTAATTTCAGATTTTGTGAATACCATAGAGCCATACGTAATCACCGTTTGATAAAACAAATGTTGCATCAACGGTAAATCCTGGTCGGTTGCTCTTGATATTTGGCACTTCATCTTACTAAAATAAAAAAACAGATGATTTAATATAGTATTTACTATTGATTTTTATCTTATACTTTGGACAAAAGGAATAAAAAATCGATATTCTTCTCTTTTTAAAGCAAAAAATATCGACTCTAAAGGTTTTAACACCTATATCTAAAACTACATCCTTTCGGGAACGTTAATCCCTAAAAGTTTAAATCCAGATTTAATAGTTTTACCCACCAGGCTAGAAATTTGAACTCTAAATATTTTTTCCTGATCTGTATCTGCTCCGAATATAGATACATTTTGAAAAAACGAATTATAAGTCTTTACCAAGTCATAAGTATAATTACTAATTATGGCTGGACTAAGTTCATTCGCAGCATTCTGAATAATTTCTGGATAAAGCTCTAATTGTTTAATAAGTTCTTTTTCCTTTTCATGTAACGCTATATCAACTATCGGGGTGTCATAATCAAAATCTGCTTTTCGCAGAATTGCTTGAATACGTGCATAGGTATATTGTATAAATGGCCCTGTATTTCCTTGAAAATCTACCGATTCTTCGGGATTAAAAAGAATACGTTTTTTGGGATCTACTTTCAAAATAAAATATTTTAATGCCCCAAGACCTATAATACTGTAAATTTCTGCTTTTTCATCTTCTGTATAGCCATCTAATTTACCCAGGTCTTTAGAAATCTCACCAGCAGTCACTGCCATTTGAGTAATTAAATCATCAGCATCTACTACCGTTCCTTCTCTACTTTTCATTTTACCACTAGGCAAATCAACCATACCATAACTTAGATGATGTAAATATTGTGCCCAGTCATACCCTAATTTTTTCAAAATTAAAAACAACACCTTAAAATGATAATCTTGCTCATTCCCTACAGTATATATCATCCCTCCTATGTCAGGGTTATCCTTAACACGTTGTATTGCTGTTCCTATATCCTGAGTCATATATACTGCAGTACCATCGCTACGCAATACTATTTTTTCGTCAAGACCTTCATCGGTTAGATCACACCATATCGACCCATCTTCTTTTTTGAAAAATACACCTGTAGCCAATCCATCTTCGATATTATCCTTACCAAGAAGATATGTATTACTTTCATAGTAGTAGCTATCAAAATCTACTCCTAAAACCTTATAGGTCTGATCAAAACCATCATACACCCAACCATTCATCATTTCCCAAAGCTTCACCACTTCTTCATCTCCTGCTTCCCATTTACGAAGCATTTCCTGGGCTTCTACTATGATCGGAGCTTCCTTTTTTGCGTCCTCTTCTGTTTTACCCGCAGAAATTAACTCAGCAATTTGATCTTTATAGACTTTATCAAATTTCACATAATAATTCCCGACCAATTTATCTCCTTTTAACCCCGTAGATTCTGGTGTTTTTCCATCTCCATATTTCTGCCAGGCTAACATAGATTTACAAATATGTATACCTCTATCATTAATAATTTGGGTTTTATATACTTTTTTACCGCTAGCTTTGATAATTTCTGCTACTGCATATCCTAAAAGATTATTTCTAATATGTCCTAAATGCAGAGGCTTATTTGTATTAGGTGAGGAATACTCTACCATAATCGCCTTATCTTCTTCTGAAGGGGTTACAAAACCATAATGCTCGATATTTTTGATTTCTGCAAAAAAATTAAGGTAATATGAATCTGAAATCACTAGATTTAGGAACCCTTTAACTACATTATAGGCATCAATTTCTTTTATATGCTCTACCAAATACTTCCCTATGGATTCTCCTATCTGAACAGGGTTTCCTTTAACCACACGAAGCATCGGAAACACTACTACAGTAACATCTCCCTCAAATTCTTTTCGGGTAGCTTGTAATTCTACAGATTCCAGATCAGCACTATACAATTGTTGTATTACTTCTTTTACTTTTTCTGAAATGGTTTGTTGTAAACTCATCTTCTTAAAAATTAAGCTGCAAAGATAATAGAAATTACACAGCGACACTACGTGTTTTCACATCATTTCATTATATTGTACATAAAAAAACACTAGTCAATAACTCGCATAAAAAATCCCCTGAGTTAAATTAGAAAACAAATTGCAAAATCGTTTTTCCTTTTGCACCAACACAAGTAGATTGATTATTTACGATGTCAATACTATCTATTTATTACTTTGTATTTGGGGTTTCGATCTGCAAAATTGTATAGCCAAATCAATTTTACTAGGATAAAACGCTAAGTTTTATCGATAAATTGCGTTTTTTTTTCGTATTTTTTTTATATTTATTAAAACAACTATATGAGGCAATTTTTACTAATTATTTTTCTATCAATATTATTTTCATCCTGCAATTCTAATCCTGTAAAAGATATTGAATTACACAATTTGGTAGCATTATTAATTGGTGAATTTTCTAATGAAGAACAAGCTGAAAATGATTCTAGTTTTGCTCATCTTAATTTAATTAATATTAGAATCTGGAAAGATAAGCCTGGATATTGGGTATATTCTGAAGTATCGGATGCTAAAGGAGATCATCATGTATACAATCAGACAATATTAAACTATGAACGATTAGACTCTTCGACTATCAAAAGCACAAGTTATAAAATCATTAGTATAAAGGACCATAGTGCTGATCTAAATAATCCTGAATTCTCTGGCAGACCTTCAACCAAACTCTTTGATAGATTAACTTTGGATAGTCTGGAAATAAAAACCGGATGTCAGGTATATTTTAAGAAAAAAACTTCGACAATATATTCTGGTAAAACGGGTAAGGGTTCTTGCAACAAGAATATTGATTATATCGATTATATTATGAGTACTTATGTGGTTAGTAAAGATAAGATATCGATATGGACCAAAGGGTATAACAACAACGGAAAACAAGTATGGGGCAAAATCAAAGGGCCTTATAAATACAAAAGAACCGGTAAGTAAAGATCACTTTGTAATTACTTAACAAAATCTGCTAATGTTTTATTTTCTAAAACTTTTAACGTACTATCTCTCACTTCAATCATAACACTATGTACCGCGCATTTATCTTCGTCGGGGCAATCGTCGCATTTTTCATAAAAATTAAGACTCACACATGGCACCATAGCAATAGGTCCTTCTAAAACTCTAATTACAGACGCCATTGTGATATTTTTTGGCTCTTTAATCAAATAATACCCTCCTCCTTTTCCTTTTTTGGAACCTAAAAAACCTGTTTTTCTTAGTGTTAACAGAATGCTCTCTAAAAACTTTTGAGAAATATTTTCATTAGATGCAATCTCTGAGATTAACACGGGATCATCACATCTCTTTTTTGCAATATAAGTAAGCGCCTTTAAGCCATATTTAGTTTTTTTCGAAAGCATACTTTAATTGATTTCTTGTAATTTATAGTTACTGGTTAAGTTTGAAGTTTTAACTACAGCTTATAGAACTACAAACTTTTCGGAAGAAAAACTTCTGCCATCATACAACGTGCACTCCCTCCGCCTAATGTTTCGATTGTATTAAGATCGCTATGAAGAATTGCACAATGCTTTTCTACCCTGGTAATTTGATCTTTAGTTAGACTCTTAAACGCTGTAGATGACATGACAATATAGCGCTTATCTCCCAAACCAACAACTTGGAGCATATTACCTGCAAAGTTGTTTACTTGGTTTTCAGTAATAGCAATAATCTCTTTACCATCATTTTTTAGATGATTAACAAGATTTTTGCGTTCTTTTTTATCATCTATAGATTCCAGACATACAACTGCGACTGTTTCTCCTACCCCCATCATTACATTGGTATGATATATTGGCAATCGTTTTTCATTAACCGTTTGATATGCTGTAAAGATAACGGGTGTATATTCAAAATCTTCGCAAAACTCTATAAACAAATCCTCATCTGCTCGAGGAGATAATGCACAATATGCTTTCCTGTTTACCCTATCTAATACCAGGCTACCTGTACCTTCAAGAAACACCCCTTCATCTTCGGCATCGGTATAATCTATAATATTACTTATTTCAAACCCAGATGCTTCTAATTGGTCCAAAACTTCGGGCCTACGTTCTTTTCTTCTATTTACAGCAAACATCGGATATAACCCCACATCTCCATTTTCATGAAAAGACACCCAATTGTTAGGAAAAATAGAGTCAGGAGTATCATTTTGGGGATCATCATCAATTACAATTACGTGCACCCCAGCTTCTCTTAATACTTTTACAAATTGATTAAACTCTTGTTGAGCTTTAATATTAGCAGTTTCTATATCTATACCTGCTGTTTCCTGGTAGTAATTATTTACAGCCGTTTGTTCATTCATCCTAAATTGAACAGGACGAATCATTACTATCGTATTGGTTATTTGTTTTTCCAAATAAATTTAGCTTATCATTTTTTCTGTAATAGTTGCTGTTGTTGCTTTTAACACATCAAAAGCAGCTTCTGCCATCTTATTTCCTTTATTATCTAGCGTAGGATTCACCTCTACTACCTCAAAGCAAACAGTTTTCTTTGTTTTTACGAATGCTTGAATAATACGAATCGCTTCATCAATATCAAATCCTCTAGAAACAGGTGTTCCTGTTCCTTTAGAAATCAAATCACAATCCATACTATCAACATCAAAAGATATATATATCATATCGCAGGATTCTAATCTTTGAATTGCTTCTTCTAAACATTGTTCAAAACCGCGGTAGCGCATTTCTTCTACCATATAATTTTTAATCCCATTTTCTGCGATTACTCCTTCTTCTGGTTCTTCTGTATCTCTCACTCCAAAATACACGATATTTTGGTGCTCTATCTTTTGCCCTTCGACACCAATGTTTTTCATCTTGTTCCACAAATCAGCTGTCTCATCTGACACCTCATTGATCTTAAAGCTTAAATTATCATTAGAAAGTGCTGCCGCCAAAGGCATTCCATGAATATTCCCAGAAGGTGATGTATATGGTGAATGCACATCGGCATGAGCATCTATCCATACCACTCCTAATGTTTTGGTTGGAAAAGCTGCCTTTATCCCACTAATTGTACCTAAGGCTGATGAATGATCTCCTGATAATACAACTGGATATATGTCTTCTTTTAAGTTTCTTGATACGCTATTACTTAATCGGGTACATACATTAAGCACGCTCCCTATTCGTTTAGCAAATGAATTGTTTACCTTATTGTATATAGTTTCATTTTCTGTTTCTACATTTTCATAAGGATACAGATTAAAATAATCATCATCTTTATTAATAGCTGCAATTTCTATTGCATCAACTCCCAGATCAGAACCTCTTGTTCCTGCGCCAATATCCGATCTATTTTTAACTAATTTAATTTCTTTCATTACTTATGCTACTGGTTTTAATTGCTTTTAGAAATATGCTACAATCAAAACATCTTTATCCAATTTATTTATTGAACTCGTTATGAATTCGCAACTAATTTTAACAATCCATCTCTATTTAGAGCGGCATAAAGATAAAATAAAAAAGCCTTACTACTATTAATTATAATGTAAGGCCTTTATATTTTAAATATCTAATTTTTATCTATTTTCTACTTTCACAAAAGGTCTGGAGTTTTCACCAACATATATTTGTCTTGGTCTTCCGATTGGTTCTTTACGAAGTCTCATTTCTTTCCATTGAGCTATCCATCCTGGCAATCTTCCTAAAGCAAACATTACAGTAAACATTTCTGTAGGTATACCTAAAGCTCTATAAATAATCCCCGAGTAGAAATCTACATTTGGGTATAGTTTTCTTTGTACAAAGTATTCATCTTCGAGAGCTACTTTAGCTAGTCCTTTAGCAATATCAAGAACCGGATCTTCAATTCCTAAATCACCTAATACTTCTTCTGCTGATTTTTTGATAATCTTAGCTCTTGGATCAAAGTTTTTATATACCCTATGACCAAATCCCATTAAACGGAAAGGGTCGTTTTTATCTTTAGCTTTTGCAATATACTTAGCTGTATCTCCTCCATCTGCTTTAATTGCCTCAAGCATTTCTATAACTGCCTGGTTTGCTCCTCCATGAAGTGGCCCCCATAATGCAGATATCCCTGCTGATAATGATGCAAACAATCCTGCATGAGAAGATCCAACAATTCTAACGGTAGAAGTAGAACAGTTTTGCTCATGATCTGCATGAAGTATCAATAATTTATCCAATGCATCATACACAAGTTTATTAGGTTCGTAAGCTTTATTAGGCCTTCCAAACATCATCTTATGTAAATTCTCTACATATCCCAAAGAGTTATCTCCATAATCTAGCGGAAGACTTTTTCTTTTCCTCATTGTCCAAGCTGCAAGTACTGGGAATTTTGCCAGTATTTTTACAATAGCATTATACATTTCTTCTTCTGAGTCAACATCTACCGATCCTGGATTAAAAGCTATTAATGCATTAGTTAAAGAAGACAGTACTCCCATTGGGTGTGCACTTTTAGGAAATCCATCAAGGATCTTCTTCATATCTTCATCTACATGAGATTCTTCTTTTATATCTCTATCAAATTTTTCTAGCTCTACTTTTGTTGGTAATTCTCCAAAAATTAATAAATAAGCAACTTCTAAAAAATCTGCCTTTTCTGCCAATTCTTCTATAGAATATCCTCGGTATCTTAAAATTCCTTTTTCTCCATCAAGAAATGTAATACCACTCTCACAACTTCCGGTATTTTTATACCCAGGATCGATGGTTGTAATCCCTCCGGTTACCCCTCTTAGTGTTTTAATATCAATTCCTAATTCTTTCTCTGTTCCTTCTATTATCGGAAACTCATATTTATTACCGTCGATTTCTAACGTAGCTATTTTTGACATTTGATTATTTTAGAATTTTGCTGTTATTGTAGGATCGCTAAATTACGAAATATAGTGTTAACATAGTATTAATCGTAAGATCATTTTTACCCTTACAACTCATTTTCAAAATTATATAAAAAACAAAGCGACTATCTAATTAGATAGTCGCTTTATACTCTATTGATACTTTCTATTATTTTACCTTAAATGCATTCTCTTTTGGAAAATAAGCAATGGTTCCCAACTCTTCTTCAATACGAAGTAATTGATTATATTTTGCCATTCTATCACTACGAGAGGCAGATCCTGTTTTGATTTGCCCTGTATTTAAAGCAACGGCCAGATCAGCAATAGTATTATCTTCTGTTTCACCAGAACGGTGTGACATAACAGAAGTATACCCTGCATTATGTGCCATGTTTACAGCTGCAATAGTTTCGGTAAGAGTTCCTATTTGGTTGACTTTAATTAGTATTGAATTGGCAATACCATTTTCAATTCCTTTTGAAAGTCGTTCTACATTAGTAACAAACAAATCATCACCAACCAATTGAACTTTATCACCTACCTTATCTGTAAGATATTTCCATCCTTCCCAATCGTTCTCATCCATACCATCTTCTATAGAAATAATTGGGTATTTTGAAGCTAGTTCTGCAAGATAATCTGCTTGTTCTTCACTCGTACGTATTACTCCTTTATCGCCTTCAAATTTTGTATAGTCATACTTACCATCAACAAAAAATTCTGCTGCCGCACAATCTAGTGCAACCATTATTTCATCTCCAAATTTGTATCCTGCTTTCTCTACTGCAAGGGCAATTGAATCTAAAGCATCTTCTGTTCCATCTAATGCTGGAGCAAATCCTCCTTCATCACCTACCGCAGTACTCAGACCTCGATCATGTAATACTTTTTTAAGATTATGAAAGATCTCGGTTCCCATTTGCATGGCATGTGTAAAGTTTTTGGCTTTTACTGGCATAACCATAAATTCCTGAAATGCTATTGGAGCATCACTATGCGAACCTCCATTGATAATATTCATCATAGGTACCGGTAGCGTATTAGCACTTACTCCTCCAACATAACGATATAGCGGCATACCTAATTCGTTTGCTGCTGCTTTTGCTGCTGCTAACGAA
Organism: Aquimarina spinulae; assembly: GCF_943373825.1. Classification (NCBI taxonomy): domain Bacteria; kingdom Pseudomonadati; phylum Bacteroidota; class Flavobacteriia; order Flavobacteriales; family Flavobacteriaceae; genus Aquimarina; species Aquimarina spinulae. The sequence goes on from NZ_CALSBP010000002.1 coordinate 1,062,554, forward strand.
ACTCCTAATATTGCATTAGCACCAAGTTTTGATTTGTTAGAAGTGCCATCTAATTGGATCATGGTCTGATCTAATAAATTTTGATCAAATACAGAATATCCTAATAACTCTTCAGCAATTATTGTATTTACATTTTCGACAGCCTTAAGAACTCCTTTACCCATATATGCTGCACCACCATCTCGTAGTTCTACAGCTTCGTGTTCTCCAGTAGATGCCCCAGAAGGAACAGCAGCTCTTCCTAAAATACCGTTTTCGGTAATCACGTCTACTTCTACAGTTGGGTTACCACGTGAATCTAAGATTTGCCTAGCGTGAATATTAATAATTACACTCATGTTTTTAATTTATTTTGTTGGATAATTTTAATTCTTCGCAATATACAAAACCAGTATACTTTAATCCCTTCAAAAAAACCATATTTTACCCTAGAATCCATGATATAATGATCAAGTTATCAACTATAACGTTATAGATTAAAGTTTTATCAAAAAGAATCAAAAGTTACTAAGCTACCGTTATATTATGCTGTGGTTTTTGTTTTTTTAATATTCTCGATAAATTGATCAAACAAGTAGATTGAATCATTAGGTCCCGGACTAGCCTCTGGGTGGTATTGTACAGAAAAACAGTTCTTATTTTTCATTTTGATTCCTGCAACGGTATCATCATTAAGATGCACATGGGTTATTTCTACATCAGGATGTTTTTCTGTTTCTTCTCTATGTATTGCGAAACCATGATTCTGAGAAGTGATTTCTCCTTTGCCTGTAATGAGATTTTTAACCGGATGATTTATTCCTCTATGCCCATTATGCATTTTATAAGTACTTATTCCATTTGCTAATGCTATCACCTGATGCCCTAAACAGATACCAAATAGTGGTAAATCTTTTTCAAGAATCTCTTTTGCTGTTGCGATTGCCTGAGTTAACGGTTCTGGATCACCAGGACCATTAGAAAGGAAGTATCCATCTGGTTCCCATCCGCTCATTTCTTCGAATGTAGCATTATACGGGAATACTTTTACATATGCATCTCGGCTTGTAAGGTTACGCAGTATATTTTTCTTTATTCCTATATCTAAAGCTGAAATCTTATAAGTAGCATTAGGGTCACCCACAAAATAAGGTGCCGTAGTAGAAACTTTTGAAGCTAACTCTAAACCATTCATATCAGGAACCGCTGCAAGTTCTTTTTTTAGTTTATCTACATCATCAACCTCTGTAGAGATCACCGCATTCATTGCTCCATTATCTCTAATATAACTCACTAATGCTCTCGTATCTACATCAGAAATTGCTAAGAGGTTATGTTTTTCTAAAAATTCTTGTAAAGAACTATCGGCCCTATCCCGAGAATATTCGTAACTAAAGTTCTTAACAATCAAACCTGCAATTTTAATAGAGTCTGATTCTATTTCGTTTTCATTAGTTCCATAATTACCTATATGCGCATTGGTAGCTACCATTAACTGTCCATAATACGAGGGGTCTGTAAAAATTTCCTGATATCCTGTCATACCAGTATTAAAACACACTTCACCAAAAGCGCTACCTTCTCTTCCCACAGCTTTGCCATGAAAAATTGTACCATCTGCTAATAAAAGAATTGCTTTTTTTCGAGATTGATATTTCATTTGTTATATCTATTACTTTTAATGGTCTGATGAAATTCACACAGTATTCATTTTAATTAACCTACTACGTTTATTTCATCATTTTCAACTTTATTTGACTGTAAAATTTCTGTTTCAACAGAAATCATCTTTTTTAGAATTATTCAAAAAAAAAGGATAAACGACGAACGTTTATCCTTTTATTATTATGTGCGATTCGCATTTTTCATTTATTCTTCTTCAGAGCTAGTATTTTCTGTTGCTGGTGCTACAGGGGCAGCCTCAGCCTTTTTCCCTTTACCACCTCTTCTTCTAGATTTCTTCTTAGCAGGCTTACCAGCATTATATAGCTCATTGTAATCTACTAATTCAATCATAGCCATATCAGCATTATCCCCAAGACGATTACCAAGTTTTATAATTCTTGTATATCCTCCTGGTCTATCTCCTACTTTAGGAGCAACATCTCTAAACAATTCTGTTACCGCGTATTTATTACGCAATCTACTGAATACGATACGACGATTATGCGTAGTATCCTCTTTAGATTTTGTCACTAATGGCTCTACAAATTGCTTAAGCGCTTTTGCTTTTGCAACTGTAGTATTGATTCTTTTATGTTCAATTAGAGAACAAGCCATATTCGCAAGCATTGCTTTACGATGTGCTGTTTTTCTTCCTAAGTGATTTACTTTTTTTCCGTGTCTCATGACATTTTATTTTAATCATCATCTTGCTCAATCCACCTCTTGCAGAGAGCAAACTATGATGAGTTAGTCTTTATCCAATTTGTATTTTGAAAGGTCCATACCGAAGTTAAGTCCTTTAACATTCACTAATTCTTCAAGTTCTGTTAAAGATTTCTTACCAAAGTTACGGAACTTCATTAAGTCGTTCTTATTGTAAGATACCAAATCTCCTAAAGTATCTACCTCTGCAGCTTTTAAACAATTAAGTGCACGTACAGAAAGATCCATATCGATCAATTTAGTTTTTAACAACTGTCTCATGTGAAGTGATTCTTCATCATAAGTTTCTGTTTGTGCAATTTCATCAGCTTCTAATGTAATACGCTCATCAGAGAATAACATGAAGTGATGGATTAATATTTTAGCTGCTTCGGTTAATGCATCTTTAGGATGAATAGATCCGTCTGTTACAATTTCGAAAACTAATTTTTCGTAATCTGTTTTTTGCTCTACACGATAGTTCTCAATGCTATACTTAACATTTTTGATTGGAGTGTAAATAGAATCTGTAAAGATGGTTCCAATAGGAGCGTTAGCTTTCTTATTTTCTTCAGCAGGAACATAACCTCTACCTTTTTCGATAGTAATTTCTAGGTTAAGTGCTACTTTTTTATCCATATTACAGATTACAAGATCAGGATTTAACACCTGGAATCCAGAAATAAATTTCTGAAAATCACCAGCAGTTAATTGCTCTTGACCCGAAATAGAGATTGTAACAGATTCATTATCTATATCTTCTATTTGACGCTTAAAACGTACTTGCTTAAGATTTAAGATAATCTCGGTAACATCTTCTACTACTCCAGAGATCGTAGAGAACTCATGATCTACACCTTCTATTCTAAGAGAAGTTATAGCGAATCCCTCTAAAGAAGATAGCAAAACTCTTCGCAAAGCGTTACCAACTGTTAATCCGTACCCAGGTTCTAATGGTCTAAATTCAAATTTACCATCGAACTCTGTGGAGTCGATCATGATAACTTTATCGGGCTTCTGAAAATTTAATATTGCCATGTTATTGTTTCTTCTTTGAGTTATTACTTAGAGTATAATTCGACGATGAATTGTTCGTTAATGTTTTCCGGAATTTGAATTCTAGCCGGAACAGATACAAAAGTACCTTCTTTAGTATCATTATTAAACGTAATCCACTCATACACTTTACTATTATTAGCAAGTGAATTCTGAATTACTTCTAATGATTTTGATTTTTCTCTTACCCCAACAACATCTCCTGCTTTTAATTGATATGAAGGGATGTTAACTTGTTGTCCGTTAACAGTTATGTGTCTGTGAGAAACCAATTGTCTTGCCCCTCTACGAGAATTTGCTAATCCCATTCTGAATACTACATTATCCAAACGAGATTCACAAAGTTGAAGTAATACCTCACCAGTAATTCCTTGTGCACGTGTTGCTTTTTCGAACATGTTACGGAACTGACGCTCTAATACTCCATACGTATACTTTGCTTTTTGCTTTTCCATTAACTGGATAGCGTACTCACTTTTCTTTCCTCTACGTCTGTTATTTCCGTGTTGTCCCGGTGGGTAATTTCTTTTTTCGAATGACTTATCGTCTCCGAAGATCGCTTCACCAAATTTACGAGCGATTTTAGTTTTTGGACCAGTATATCTTGCCATTATTAATAATTTAGTTACTTAGGATGATTATGAATTAAGGTCTCTTTCCTTCGATAATCAATATTCCTAATTTAGATTTACTTATTGTTATTTATATATAAAAAGATCCCGAAGTAAAATTCGGGATAAAATTTATACTCTACGTCTTTTAGGAGGACGGCATCCATTGTGTGGCATTGGAGTAACATCAATAATTTCTGAAACTTCAATACCAGAATTATGAAGAGAACGTATTGCTGATTCTCTACCATTACCAGGACCTTTAACATATACTTTCACCTTCTTAAGTCCAGCTTCGATAGCTACTTTAGAAGCATCTTCTGCAGCTAACTGGGCAGCATAAGGAGTGTTCTTTTTAGAACCTCTAAAACCCATTTTACCAGCAGAAGACCAAGAAATAACGTCTCCCTTTTTATTTGTTAACGAAATAATTATGTTGTTAAAAGAAGCTGTTACGTGTGCTTCTCCTATAGATTCAACAATTACTTTACGTTTTTTTGAAGTTGACTTTGCCATACTACTTATTATTTAGTTGCTTTTTTCTTATTAGCAACTGTTTTTCTTCTTCCTTTACGTGTTCTAGAATTGTTCTTAGTGCGTTGCCCTCTAAGTGGTAAACCAGCTCTATGACGGATACCTCTATAACATCCAATATCCATAAGGCGTTTGATGTTTAACTGTACCTCAGAACGTAATTCTCCTTCGATGGTATAGACTCCAACAGCTTCACGGATACGACCAATTTGGTCATCATCCCAATCTGAAACTTTTACACTTTCATCTACTTTGGCAGTTTCTAAAATTTCTTTAGCTCTACTTCTACCAATTCCGAAGATATAGGTTAATGCTATAACTCCTCGCTTTTGTTTAGGTATATCTACCCCTGCAATTCTTGCCATAATTACCCTTGTCTTTGTTTAAATCTAGGATTCTTTTTATTAATTACGTAAAGTCGGCCTTTTCTACGCACAATCTTGCACTCGGCACTTCTTTTTTTTATTGATGCTCTAACTTTCATCTCTTTGTTTTTAGTTTCCAAAACATACAAATTATATCTTTTGGAAGATATCAGTAACAAGATTTTTCGGCCTGCAAAACTACACAAAAAATCTTAATTTACAATATTCTTTAATTATTTAGTATCTATATGTTATACGAGCCTTAGTTAAATCATAAGGACTCATTTCTAACTTTACCTTATCTCCTGGTAATAATTTAATGTAATGCATACGCATCTTACCAGATATATGAGCTGTCACTACGTGACCATTTTCTAGTTCTACACGAAACATTGCATTTGATAATGCTTCGATGATACTTCCGTCTTGTTCTATTGCCGGTTGTTTTGCCATTATGCTACTGCTTTACGGTTTTTACCAGTTTTCATTAATCCATCATAATGTCTATTTAACAAGTATGAATTAACCTGTTGCATTGTATCGATAGCTACACCTACCATAATAAGTAGAGAAGTTCCTCCGAAAAACAATGCCCAACCTTGTTGTACATTCAACAATTTAACTGCTATCGCAGGAAACACTGCAATTAGCGCCAAGAATATTGATCCTGGCAATGTGATCTGAGACATGATCTTATCTAAATATTCTGATGTTTCACTTCCCGGGCGAATACCAGGAATAAAACCACCACTACGCTTCAAATCGTCTGCCATTTTATTTGTTGGCACCGTGATAGCTGTATAAAAATATGTAAATATGATAATCAATACTGCAAATAAAACATTATACCAAAATCCAAAAATATCGCTAAATGCTGCAGCAATACCTTGAGAGGTTTCTGAATCTGACAAACCAGCTACAGCGGCAGGCACGAACATAATTGCCTGAGCAAAAATGATAGGCATTACCCCTGAAGCATTTAATTTTAAAGGTATATACTGACGAGATCCAAAAACATTCTTCTCGTATCCTCCTCCAGCTGTTCTTCTAGCATATTGAACAGGTATTTGACGTACCGCCATTACCAACAATACTGATGCTAATATAATTACAAACCAGATAACCAGTTCTATCAATACCATAATCATTCCTCCTCCATCGCCAGAAGTTCTTGATGCAAAGTTTTGCACAAATGATTGCGGCAGCGTAGCAATAATACCCACCATAATTAAAAGAGAGATACCATTACCTATACCTTTATCTGTAATTTTTTCACCTAACCACATGGCAAAAATACAACCTGTAGATATAATGATTACAGAAGACACAACAAAAACTGTTTGATTAGGAATCACAAAAGCTTCTGCCGGAAGTGTTGCAAACAGATTATAGATATATCCTGGTCCTTGAACCAAAGTAATAGCGATAGTTAACCAACGTGTAATTTGGTTAATCTTTTTTCTACCACTTTCTCCTTCTTTTTGTAGTTTTTGTAAATAAGGAATAGCTATTCCCATTAACTGCACTACAATTGAGGCTGATATATACGGCATAATACCTAATGCAAATACTGAAGCGTTAGCGAAAGCTCCTCCTGTAAACGCGTTAAGCAATCCCAACAAACCATCTTGAGTTTGTGTTCCCAGGTTTGCTAATTCTGAAGCATCTATTCCTGGAAGTACTATTTGCGCCCCAAATCGATATACCAAAAGTAATCCTAGTGTAACTAAGATTCTATTCTTTAGTTCTTCGATTTTCCAAATGTTTTTTATTGTGTCAATAAATTTCATGAATTGTCTATTATAAGGTTACTGCTTCACCACCTGCCGCTTCTATAGCAGCTTTTGCAGTGGCTGTAAATTTGTGAGCTGAAACTTTTAATTTTGCTTTCAGTTCACCTCTTCCCAATATTTTAACCAAATCATTTTTCCCCGCCAAACGTGTAGTTAAAATCACATCTAGATCAACAGTATCTTTAATTTTACCATCATCTACTAATTTCTGTAGTGTGTCTAAATTAATCCCTTGATACTCTTTTCTGTTGATGTTTTTAAAACCAAATTTTGGCACACGTCTTTGAAGAGGCATTTGCCCACCTTCAAAACCTATCTTTTTAGAATATCCAGAACGTGATTTTGCTCCTTTATGTCCACGAGTAGCAGTTCCTCCCTTTCCAGAACCTTGTCCACGACCTACTCGTTTGCTATTGTTTTTTACCGAACCTGCAGCAGGTTTTAAGTTACTTAAATCCATGTGCTTTTATTATTTTGTTTCTATCGAAACTAAATGTTTAACTTTATTTACCATCCCAAGGATATTAGGAGTATCTTCATGCTCCACAACCTGGCCGATCTTTTTAAGACCTAGAGCCTCTAGGGTTCTCTTCTGTCTCTGAGTACGGTTAATCGCACTTTTTACTTTAGTAATTTTAATCTTTGCCATCGTTCCTGAATTTATCCTTTAAACACTTTCTCTAGTGAAACTCCACGTTGAGTTGCTACTTGTTGCGCACTACGCAATTGTAACAAAGCATCAAACGTTGCTTTCACCACATTGTGTGGGTTAGACGATCCTTGGTTTTTAGAAAGTACATCATGTACCCCTACAGATTCTAATACTGCACGGATTGCTCCACCAGCAATTACCCCGGTACCTGTAGCAGCAGGTAAGAGTAAAACTCTTGCTCCACCGTACTTACCTTTTTGTTCGTGAGGTAATGTACCTTTATGTAATGGAATACGAACCAAATTCTTTTTTGCATCTTCTACTGCCTTAGCGATAGCTTCTGCTACCTCTTTAGACTTACCTAAACCGTGACCTACAACACCGTTTTCGTCACCTACAACAACTATAGCCGAGAAACCAAATGCTCTACCACCTTTAGTTACCTTAGTTACACGTTGCACACCAACTAAACGATCTTTAAGTTCAAGCCCGCTTGGTTTTACTAATTCTGCGTTTTTATATTTTTGATACATATTTTCTTAGAATTTAAGTCCTGCTTCTCTAGCACCGTCTGCTAATGATTTTACTCTACCGTGATACAAATATCCTCCTCTATCAAAGGATACTGTTTCTACACCAGCTTTCTTAGCTTTTTCAGCAAGCGCTTTTCCTACTAAGTTTGCTTTTTCTATCTTACTTCCTTTTGCTGAAGCAATGTCTTTATCTCTTGAAGAAGCTGCACTGATTGTTTTACCAGTTACATCATCTATGACTTGAGCATAGATTTCTTTATTACTTCTAAAAACAGATAATCTAGGACGTTGTTCTGTACCGCTTACATTACCGCGGATACGCTTTCTTATCTTTAATCTTCTTAAATCTTTTGAGAATGCCATAACGTTAGTTATTATGCAGATTTACCTGCTTTTCTTCTTAATTGTTCTCCTACGAATTTGACTCCCTTCCCTTTATAAGGTTCTGGTTTACGAAAGCCTCTAATTTTAGCTGCTATCTGACCCACCAATTGCTTATCATGAGAAGTTAATTTTACGATAGGGTTCTTACCTTTTTCTGAAATAGTTTCGACCTTAACTTCTGGCGCTATCTCTAAAACTATATTATGAGAGAATCCCAAAGCCAAATCTAATTTCTGACCCTGATTAGAAGCTCTATAACCAACTCCTACCAATTCTAACTCTTTAGTAAATCCTTCAGAAACTCCATTAACCATATTATTAATCAAAGCTCTGTATAAACCGTGCTTTGCTTTATGATCTTTGGCTTCACTAGGTCTTTCTAGAACTACCTGGCCCTCTTCGACTTTCACACCGATACTATCGATTTTCTGAGAAAGCTCTCCTAATTTTCCTTTAACAGTAACAACATTACCTGTCACTTCAACAGTGACACCAGACGGAATAGTTACTGGATTTTTTCCTATTCTTGACATTTCTTTTGTCTTTTATACTGTTAATATACGTAACAAAGTACTTCACCACCTACATTCTCTTGCTTTGCACGTTTACCGGTCATTACACCATGAGAAGTAGAGACTATTGCAACACCTAATCCGTTAAGAATTCTTGGAATATCATTAGACCCTGCATACTTACGTAAACCTGGCTTACTGATTCTTTGCAATTCTTTAATAACTGGTTCTTTAGTTATTTTATCGTATTTAAGTGCTATTTTGATAGTACCTTGTGTTGTATTATCTTCAAATTTATAACTTAAAATATATCCTTGATCGAATAATATCTTAGTGATCTCTTTTTTAACCTTCGATGCTGGAATCTCAACTACTCTGTGCTGAGCACTATTTGCATTACGAATTCTGGTTAAATAATCTGCTATAGGATCTGTATTCATTGTTTATAATTTATGGTTTTGGTTTTCAATTTTTTAATTGAACCTTAAACCAATTAATTTACTTTATTATTACCAACTAGCTTTTGTTACTCCCGGAATTAATCCTTTGTTCGCCATCTCTCTGAATGTTACACGAGAAATTCCAAACTGACGCATATATCCTTTTGGTCTTCCTGTTAACTTACAACGATTATGCTTACGAATTGGCGAAGCATTTTTAGGCAACTTCTGTAATGCTTCATAATCTCCAGCTTCTTTTAAAGCTTTACGTTTTTCAGCGTACTTTGCTACAGTTTTTGCTCTCTTCACCTCACGGGCTTTCATTGATTCTTTAGCCATAATTAATTCTTTTTAAAAGGTAATCCTAGTTCGGTTAACAATGATTTTGCTTCTTTATCGGTTTTTGCCGAAGTTTCGAAAGTAATGTTCATTCCTGAAATCTTATTTACCTTATCGATATCGATCTCGGGAAAAATAATCTGCTCAAGAACACCTAATGAATAATTACCTCTACCATCAAAACCTGTAGCTTTAATTCCGTTAAAATCTCTAACACGTGGTAAAGCTGAAGTAATAAGACGATCTAAAAATTCGTACATTCTTTCTCCTCTTAACGTAACTTTTGCTCCAATTGGCATTCCTTTACGTAATTTGAAAGAAGCAACATCCTTTTTAGAAATCGTTGCTATAGCTTTCTGACCTGTTATATTTGTTAATTCGTCTACTGCATAGTCGATTAACTTTTTATCGGCTACTGCTGCTCCAACACCTCTACTTAAAACTATTTTTTTAAGTTTTGGTACTTGCATTACATTATCATAGCTGAATTCTTCTGTAAGAGCAGACACTACTCTGTCTTTATACTCTTGTTTTAATCTTGGGATATAAGCCATAATTATATTACTTCATTAGATTTTTTAGAAAATCTCACTTTCTTATCTCCTTCTATTCTATATCCTATTCTTGTTGTTTCACCTTTAGCGGTTAACAATGATAAGTTAGAAATATGAATAGGTGCTTCTTGTTTTACAATACCACCTTGTGGATTTGTAGCACTAGGCTTCTGGTGTTTTGACACTAAGTTCACACCTTCTACAATTGCCTTGTTCTTATCTTTCAATACTTTTTGCACAGTTCCCTCTTGACCTTTATTGTCTCCAGCAATAACTCGCACAGTATCTCCTGATTTTATTTTTAGCTTTGTCATCTTCACAAATGTTTTAAAGCACTTCTGGCGCTAGTGAAACAATCTTCATGAATTGCTTATCACGAAGTTCTCTTGCTACTGGACCAAATACACGTGTTCCTCTCATTTCTCCTGTAGGAGTCAATAGAACACACGCGTTATCATCAAAACGGATATAAGAACCGTCTGGTCTACGCACTTCTTTTTTGGTACGAACTACAACTGCAGTTGAAACTGCTCCTTTTTTAATGTTTCCATTTGGAGTTGCTTCTTTTACACTGACAACTATTTTGTCTCCTACAGAGGCGTATCTTCTTTTTGTACCACCTAAAACACGAATGACTAAAACTTCTTTTCCACCTGTGTTATCGGCTACTTTTAATCTAGACTCTTGTTGTACCATAATTACTTCGCTCTTTCAATTACTTCTACTAATCTCCAGCATTTGGTTTTACTCAAAGGTCTTGTTTCCATGATCTTTACAGTATCACCAATATTGCAGTCGTTTTTCTCGTCGTGTGCAACGTATTTTTTCGTTTTTAACACGAATTTTCCGTACATAGGATGTTTTACTTTTTTAACTTCAGCAACCACAATGGATTTCTGCATTTTGTTACTAGTAACAACTCCTATACGCTCTTTTCTTAAATTTCTTTTTTCCATCTTTCAGCAGAATTAACCGTTTAATTCTCTTTTTGTTAGCTCTGTAGCCATTCTCGCAATAGATCTTCTTACTTTACGTAATTGTAAAGGGTTTTCTAAGGGAGACATAGCGTGAGCCATTCTTAAATCTGAATACGCTTTTTGAGATTTACCAAGTTCCTCTTGTAATTCAGCTGTAGATAATTCTTTTACTTCTGATTGTTTCATAATCCTCAAATATTAAGCTTGATAATCTCTAGCTACTATAAACTTAGTTTTTACAGGAAGCTTCTGAGCTGCCAGACGTAAAGCTTCTTTAGCTACGTCATAAGGCACTCCGCTTATTTCAAATAATATTCTTCCTGGTTTTACTACTGCTGCCCAATACTCAACAGCACCTTTTCCTTTACCCATACGTACTTCAAGAGGTTTCTTAGTTATAGGCTTGTCTGGGAAAATTTTAATCCACAGAGAACCTTCTCTCTTCATATAACGAGTAGCAGAAATACGAGCTGCTTCTATTTGTCTAGCAGTAACAAAACTTGAATCTAATGATTTGATTCCGAAAGTACCATTAGAAAGTGTGTGTCCTCTTTGAGAAAGACCTTTCATACGTCCTTTTTGTTGCTTACGGAATTTTGTTCTTTTAGGCTGTAACATTGTTAATTTACTTTAAAAAATTACTTTCTACGACGTGATTTGTTATTACCTCCACTTCGTCCACCTCTGTCACCTTTTCCTTGTTTTTTGGATAAACCAACCAAAGGAGAAAGCTCTCTTTTACCATATACTTCGCCTTTCATAATCCATACTTTAACACCCAATCTACCATAAGTAGTGTGTGATTCTACCAAAGCATAATCTATGTCAGCTCTAAATGTTGATAAAGGAATACGACCTTCTTTATAAGACTCTGTACGTGCCATTTCTGCACCGTTCAAACGTCCTGAAATCTGGATTTTGATACCTTCTGCATTCATTCTCATTGCTGCCGCGATAGCCATTTTAATAGCACGACGATATGAGATACGGCTTTCGATTTGTCTTGCAACACTCGATCCTACCAAAAATGCATCAAGTTCTGGTCTTTTGATTTCAAAAATATTGATCTGAACTTCCTTTTCTGTAATTTTCTTAAGCTCTTCTTTTAACTTGTCTACCTCCTGACCACCTTTTCCGATAATAATACCAGGTCTAGCAGTAGTGATAGTAACGGTTACAAGTTTAAGCGTACGCTCAATAATTACTCTAGATACACTAGCTTTTGATAAACGTGCGTGTACATACTTTCTAATCTTATCGTCTTCGGCAAGTTTGTCACCGTAGTCATTACCTCCATACCAGTTAGATTCCCATCCTCTGATAATACCAAGGCGATTTCCGATTGGATTTGTCTTCTGTCCCATAGTTTATATTAGCTTTGTGTATTATTGTTTGCTGCAACCACTATTGTTACGTGGTTAGAGCGTTTTCTTATTCTGTGTGCACGACCCTGTGGAGCAGGACGAAGTCTTTTTAACATACTCCCTCCATCTACACGAATCTCTTTTACAAAAAGATCTGCATCTTCGATGCTAGCGTCTTCATTTTTCGCCTGCCAGTTTGCTATTGCCGAAAGCAATAACTTTTCTAAACGACGTGATGCTTCTTTAGGGTTAAATCTAAGAATATGAAGCGCCTTTTCAACTTTTACACCACGAACTAAATCCGCTACTAAACGCATCTTACGAGGTGACGTAGGGCAGTTATTAAGTTTAGCAAAAGCGATTTGCTTTTTCTCTTCCTTAATTCTTTCTGCCATTTCTCTTTTACGAACTCCCATGACTTAAATTATTTTTTACCTTTATTTTTAGCACCAGCGTGTCCTCTAAAGGAACGTGTTGGCGAAAATTCTCCTAATTTATGACCTACCATATTCTCGGTAATATATACCGGTACAAACTGGCGACCATTATGAACTGCAATTGTTTGCCCTACAAAGTCAGGAGTAATCATAGATGCTCTAGACCAAGTCTTAATAACAGACTTTTTATTAGCTTCTACATTTGCAGCTACTTTTTTCTCTAACTTATAGTGAACGTAAGGTCCTTTTTTTAATGAACGTGCCATATCTTATTATTTCTTTCTACGTTCTACAATATACTTATTACTCGCTTTCGTTTTAGAACGGGTTCTAAATCCTTTTGCAGGAAGACCTTTTCTAGAACGTGGGTGACCTCCAGAAGAGCGTCCTTCTCCACCACCCATTGGGTGATCAACAGGGTTCATCGCTACTGGTCTCGTACGAGGACGACGACCTAACCATCTTGTTCTACCAGCTTTACCTCCTACGATCAATTGATGATCACTATTAGATATAGCACCTATAGTAGCCACACAGTTAACTAATATCATTCTCACTTCACCAGAAGGTAATTTTACCGTAGCAAACTTACCATCTCTAGCCATAAGCTGAGCGAATGATCCAGCACTACGAGCCATAACAGCACCTTGACCTGGGCGTAATTCTATACAAGAAATGATTGTACCTAATGGAATATCACTAAGTGGCATAGCGTTACCGATCTCTGGAGCTACATTGCTACCAGAAACGACATTCTGACCTACCTGTAAACCATTTTGAGCGATAACATAGCGTTTCTCACCATCTTGGTAATTTAGCAACGCTATAAATGCAGTTCTGTTTGGATCGTATTCTATTGTTGCAACGGTAGCAGGAATTCCCTGTTTATCACGTTTAAAATCAATGATACGATACCTTCTTTTATGACCACCACCTTTGTAGCGCATAGTCATTTTTCCTTGACTGTTTCTACCTCCAGATCTTTTTTTCGGAGCCAATAGGCTTTTTTCCGGCTTATCAGTAGTAATGGCGTCAAATCCATTTACTACTCTAAAACGCTGACCTGGGGTAATTGGCTTTAATTTTCTTACTGACATTTTCTAGTCTTAAAGATTACTATATAAATCAATTACTTCACCTTCCGCCACCTGTACAATTGCTTTTTTATAAGCACTTGTTTTACCAGTGACCATACCTGTTTTTGTATAACGAGTATTACGATCTGGACGGACATTTATTGTTCGAACTTTAGTAACAGATACACCATAAGCAGCTTCAACTGCTTTCTTGATCTCTACCTTATTCGCTTTCTTATCTACTACAAAACCATAGCGGTTAAACACTTCACTATCTGCAGTAGCCTTTTCTGTAATAATAGGTTTTATTAAGATACTCATGGCTTCTATTTACTTAAATTCGTTTCAATTCCTTTCAAAGAACTTTCCAAAAGCACAACATTATTCGCATTAAGTATTTTGTAAGTACTTAATTCTGAAGAAGTTATAACTTCTGAACTTTTCAAATTGCGTGACGACAAATATACATTTTTATTCGACTCTGCCAACACAAACAAAGATTTTTTGTTTTCAAGCCCTAAAGACTTTAAAACTGCAGTAAAATTCTTAGTTTTTACAGTATCAAAAGTAAAGTCTTCGATCACTGTTATTGCTTTGTCATTTGCCTTAATACTTAACGCAGATTTACGTGCTAATCTCTTTAAGTTCTTATTCAATTTAAAAGAGTAGCTACGTGGTCTAGGACCAAAAACTCTACCTCCACCTTTAAATATAGGAGACTTTATACTACCTGCTCTCGCGGTACCTGTCCCTTTTTGCTTCTTTATCTTTCTAGTACTACCTACAATTTCTGCACGCTCCTTAGCTTTATGAGTACCTTGACGTTGATTAGCCAAGTATTGCTTCACATCTAAGTATACAGCATGATCATTTGGTTCTATACCAAAAACAGCATCAGAAAGGTCTGCCTTTCTTCCTGTTTCTTTTCCGTTTATATCAATTACCGCTACTTTCATTACTTCTGAATCGTTACATAAGCGTTTTTATGTCCAGGAACACATCCTTTAACAACAAGTATATTCTTTTCAGGAACTACTTTTAACACTCTTAAGTTTTGAACTTTTACTTTTTCTCCACCCATTCTACCTGCCATTTTCATTCCTTTGAAAACTCTTGCAGGATATGATGCAGCACCAATAGAACCTGGGGCTCTTAAACGGTTATGCTGACCATGAGTTGCTTGACCAACACCACCAAAATTGTGTCTCTTTACTACCCCTTGAAAACCTTTTCCTTTTGAAGTTGCTGATACATCAACAAATTCTCCTTCGGCAAAGTGCTCAACAGTTACTGTATCTCCTAATTTGTAATCCTCCTCAAAACCTTTGAATTCGACAACTTTACGTTTAGCAACAGTTCCTGCTTTTTTAAAGTGACCTAACGCCGCTTTAGTAGCATTTTTGTCTGCTTTGTCATCGAAACCTAGCTGAACAGCTTCATAACCGTCAACTTCTT
The DNA here is from genome assembly GCF_943373825.1 of Aquimarina spinulae. Classification (NCBI taxonomy): domain Bacteria; kingdom Pseudomonadati; phylum Bacteroidota; class Flavobacteriia; order Flavobacteriales; family Flavobacteriaceae; genus Aquimarina; species Aquimarina spinulae. The sequence goes on from NZ_CALSBP010000002.1 coordinate 1,077,982, forward strand.
CAGTTCTGACTTGGGTAACCACACATGGTCCAGCTTCGATTACTGTACATGGAATATTCTTTCCATTTTCATCGAAGATGCTGGTCATGCCGATCTTTTTTCCTATTAACCCAGACATATTTAATTATTTATTAATGATTTACTTATTCTATATTGAAATTACTTTCAATTTTTTTATTCTTTTGCAAAAAAACAGGGTCAAAACACGTTCAACCCTGAATGTATTTCTTTGCCGTTTTTCCCTCGCATACAGCTTGGGACATTTTATCGTAAGGTACACTTACGCACCAAGGTCTTATCACACTTTGATTTCAACCTCTACTCCACTTGGTAATTCCAACTTCATTAACGCATCAATCGTTTTTGAAGAAGAGCTATAAATATCCAAAAGCCTTTTATAAGAACTTAATTGAAATTGCTCTCTGGATTTTTTGTTTACGTGTGGAGAACGAAGCACCGTAAAAATTTTCTTATGTGTTGGCAAAGGAATTGGCCCAGTTACTACAGCTCCTGTACTCTTTACCGTCTTTACGATTTTCTCAGCAGACTTATCTACTAAGTTATGATCGTAAGATTTTAGTTTTATTCTGATTTTTTGACTCATTTCTGTAATAATTAAGCGTTAACTCCTTTTGCAGCTGCAATTACTTCTTCCGAAATATTAGAAGGAGTTTCAGCATAGTGAGAAAATTCCATTGTTGATGTTGCTCTACCAGATGACAATGTTCTTAATGTTGTTACATATCCAAACATTTCAGAAAGCGGAACAGTTGCTTTTACAGTTTTTGCACCAGCACGATCACCCATATCACTTACTTGCCCTCTACGACGGTTAAGATCACCTACGATATCACCCATATTTTCTTCTGGAGTAATAACCTCTAATTTCATAATTGGCTCCATAATTACGGCTTTAGCAGCTTTTGCTGAATTTTTAAAACCTAATTTAGCAGCTAATTCGAAAGATAGTTGATCAGAATCCACATCGTGATAAGATCCGTCAGTCAATGTTACCTTAATCGCATCCACTTCATAACCAGCTAAAGGTCCATTTACCATTGCCATTTTGAAACCTTTCTCTATAGAAGGAACAAATTCTTTTGGTACGTTTCCACCTTTTATCTTATTAATAAACTCAAGTCCAACTACACCTTCATCTGCTGGTTCAATTGTAAATACAATATCTGCAAATTTTCCTCGTCCACCAGATTGCTTCTTGTAAACTTCTCTATGTTCTGCTACAGCAGTAATAGCTTCTTTGTACTCTACTTGTGGTTGACCTTGATTTACTTCAACTTTGAATTCTCGTTTTAAACGATCTACAATAACATCCAAGTGAAGTTCACCCATTCCAGATATGATAGTCTGTCCTGAAGCTTCATCAGAACGCACTGTAAATGTTGGATCTTCTTCGGCCAGTTTCCCTAAGCCAATCCCTAATTTATCAACATCTGCTTTAGTCTTAGGCTCAACCGCGATACCAATTACAGGATCCGGAAAGTCCATAGATTCTAAAACAATAGGGTTTTTCTCATCTGTAAGTGTATCTCCTGTTTTGATAGATTTAAATCCAACAGCAGCACCAATATCTCCAGCTTCTATATACTCAATTGCATTTTGCTTATTAGCATGCATTTGATAGATACGAGAAATACGTTCTTTTTTACCAGAACGATTGTTTAACACATAAGAACCTGCATCTAAACGACCAGAATAAGCTCTAAAGAATGCTAAACGCCCTACAAAAGGATCTGTAGCAATTTTAAAAGCTAAAGCCGCAAAAGGCTCTTTTACATCTGGCTTACGTATCTCTTCTTGATCTGTATTAGGATTTATACCTGCAATACCTTCTTTATCTGTTGGAGAAGGTAAATAACGACATACCGCATCTAATAAAAACTGAACACCTTTATTTTTAAACGCAGATCCACAGATCATAGGAATAATACTCATATCCATTACAGCAGCTCTAAGTGCAGCATGCACTTCTTCTTCTGTAATCGATTCTTCATCTTCCATAAATTTCTCAAGAAGATCTTCATCATACGCAGCAACTTCTTCAATAAGTTTACCACGAAGCGTTCTTGCTTCTTCTTTAAGATCATCTGGAATATCAATAACATCAAACGTTGACCCTTGTCCTTCTTCATGCCATACAATAGCACGATTCTTTACCAAATCAACAATTCCTTTGAAATCTTCTTCGTCACCAATATTTAACACAATAGGTACTGCATTAGAACCTAGCATATCTTTAACCTGCTGACATACTTCCATAAAATTAGATCCTTGACGGTCCATCTTATTCACAAAACCGATTCTTGGTACTTTATAGTTATCAGCAAGTCTCCAGTTAGTTTCTGATTGTGGCTCTACACCATCAACAGCACTAAACAAAAACACTAACCCATCTAGTACACGCAAAGAACGATTTACCTCTACTGTAAAATCAACGTGACCCGGAGTATCAATTATATTAAAATGATACCCTTTAGTATCATCTACCGGTTTACCATTTTCTGTTGGAAAACTCCACTCACATGTTGTAGCAGCAGAAGTAATCGTGATACCACGTTCTTGCTCTTGCTCCATCCAATCCATAGTAGCTGCACCATCATGCACCTCACCAATTTTATGACTCACCCCAGTATAATAAAGAATACGTTCGGTGGTTGTAGTTTTCCCTGCGTCAATATGCGCAGCAATTCCTATATTTCTAGTATATTTTAAATCTCTAGCCATTTCTTAATGATTAAAATCTAAAGTGAGAGAATGCTTTATTTGCTTCAGCCATTTTATGAGTATCTACTCTTTTCTTAACAGCAGCTCCTTCTTCTTTTTCTGCAGCTATAATTTCTGCAGCAAGTTTCTGAGCCATAGATTTCTCATTTCTTTTACGTGAAAATTGAATCAACCACTTCATAGCGGTAGATATTTTACGATCTGGTCTGATTGGATTAGGAATTTGAAAAGTAGCTCCTCCTACACGACGGCTTCGCACCTCTACATGTGGCATTACATTAGATAAAGCATCTTTCCAAATTTCTAAAGACGTTTTTTCGTCATTTTGTTTTTTCTCTTCTACGATATCAATTGCATCATAGAATATTTTGAAAGCTGTCGATTTCTTTCCATCCCACATCATCATGTTCACAAAACGTGTAACTAATTGATCGTTAAAACGTGGATCTGGCAAAATCGGTCTTTTTTTAGCCTTTCTTTTTCTCATGTCTTCTTCTTAAAGTTTTTTGATTACTTCTTAGGGCGTTTAGCACCATACTTAGATCTACGTTGTGTTCTTCCTTCTACACCTGCGGTGTCTAAAGCTCCACGAACAATGTGATATCTAACTCCTGGTAAATCTTTTACCCTTCCACCTCTAACTAATACTATCGAGTGCTCCTGGAGGTTATGACCTTCACCACCGATGTACGCATTTACTTCTTTACCATTTGTTAACCTAACACGAGCTACTTTACGCATAGCTGAATTTGGTTTTTTTGGTGTAGTAGTATAAACACGTGTACAAACACCGCGGCGTTGCGGGCACGAATCCAAAGCAGCCGATTTACTCTTCTTAGTTATTTTGGCTCTACCTTTTCTTACTAATTGTGAAATTGTTGGCATAATTTGCTTTACACTATTATTAAAAATTTAAAAAAATATCCCTTTTAAAGGGCTGCAAAGGTAGAAATATTTTCGAGCAAATCAAATCCTAAGGGATTAATTTTTATTCGTTTATATATATCACCCGAAATAAACAAGGCAGAACAGTAATGTCACCAAACAAATCACAACAAAAACCTTCTGCATTAACCTAAACAGAAGACAAACATAATACTATAATATACGATTACAACATCTTACTATATTATAATGTATACATCTAACTAATTACACCAACTTTACAATAGCTACACTTTAAATTATTATAACCTATCCTTTGTCTAAAAAAAACACTTATCCAATAATAACATAAACTCCCAATATTGCATCCTTATATATACTATAATCAAATTTAAACACTTAATAGGCCCAAATCAAGACAACTCTTCTGCACAGCACTAAACTTTTACAACTTGTTAATCAATAAGAACACTCCTTACATTAAACCTAATACACAATACAAAATATTAAATTAATCAACCTAATCACTCCCCCTATCTACCTAGCACACAAAAACACAACATACGATTAAAATTAGAACTCAAATCACACCTTAATATCTAAATAAACTTTATTTAAACACATTATCATTCCTACAAGCGAAAAAAAAACAAATAAAAAAATCATTACAATTTCAACAAAAAAAAAGCAAAAAAAATGCATTTTCAACAACCGTTTTAAACTTTTAATTACAAAAAGTTGTTTTATTAAGATTTTATTAAGATTTTTGGAACTGGCTAATTCAAATAAATTATAAAATGAAAACAAAGTTTAGTGGAATTTTAACGCTATTACTAGCGTTTGTTGTGCAATTTACTTTTGCACAGGAAAAAGCAATTTCAGGAACTGTAACCGATGATAAAGGGTTACCTCTTCCTGGAGTTAATGTTATTGTGAAAAATACAGCAAATGGTACTCAAACTGATTTCGATGGTAAATATACCATTCAGGCAACTCAGGGCGCAGTACTTTCTTTCAGCTATGTCGGATTCGACTCGAAAGATGTGGTGGTTGGCGACGGTAACTCAATTAATCTTCAATTATCAGCTTCAGCTTCGGAACTAGAAGAAGTTGTTATAACTGCTCAAGGGCTTAAAAGAGGGAAAAAAGCTATTGGATACGCATTACAGCAGGTAGATAGCGAAGATATTATTGAATCAGGCTCTACAAATGCAGTAGATGCATTAGTAGGAAAAGCTGCTGGTATACAAATTACCAGATCATCTGGATCTGCAGGTGGTGGTTCCAGAATACTGGTTCGTGGTGTAACCTCGTTGATTGGAAACAATCAACCTCTTATTGTTATTGATGGGGTAAGAACAAATAATGAAACCTTATCTACTGAAGGAAACACTGCGGGAACAGCACAATCTAATCGTTTAATGGATCTTAATACAGAAGATATTAAATCCTTAACAGTATTAAAAGGGGCGGCCGCTACAGCATTATATGGAACTGCTGGATCAACCGGTGTTATTGTTATCGAAACTAAAAAAGGGAATAAAGATCAGAGATTTAGTATAGATTTCACTTCCCAGACTACGATTGATCAAGTAACTTCTGTTTTTGATCTTCAAAATATATTTGCTCAAGGTTCTGGTGGAACATATGCAGACCCATCTACAGGAGCAAGTGGTTCTTGGGGACCTAGAATATCTGATTTAGAATATTCTACAAACTCTAGTCACCCAAATGCTCCAGGAGCGAGTGCTTTTGATTCTAATGGACGATATCTTTATGACCCAAATGGTTTTTTAGTTCCTAGAGGAACAGGAAATGGGCAAGCAGCTAATACTTACGATAACGTAGGTGATTTTTTCACAACAGCAGTTAGCACCCTTCACTCTCTTGGGGTTCAAGGTGGTGCAGAAAATTCATCTTACAGATTTTCAACCTCTTATCTTGATGGCGAAGGAGTAGTTCCTAATGAGCTTTATGATCGATTCACTGCATCTTTAGCAGGAGATTTACAAGCTACAGAAAAATTAAGTTTTAGTACTACATTAAATTATGCAAAATCTGATTTTCAAAGGGTTCAACAAGGATCTAACACCTCTGGGCTTCTGTTAGGATTACTAAGAACTCCTGCATCATTTGATAACTCAGGAGGCTATGGTAGAGATGCCGTTGATACTCCTGCTGCTTATATATTCTCAAATGGAAACCAAAGAAACTATCGTGGTGGTGGTGGATATGACAATCCATATTGGACAGTCAACAATACCCTTCGAGATGAAGAGGTTAATAGAGTATATGGTAGTTTCAAATTAAACTACCAAGCTCACCCATGGCTTAATGTTGGGTTTAATGTAGGTACAGATTATACAAATGACCGAAGAAAGCAAAATTTCGAAATCAATTCAAGAACGCAATCATCAGGTCAAGTAATCAAGGATGAGTTCAACACTTCTATTATTGATTCTTATTTAAATCTTACAGGATCAGGAGAAATAACTACAGATTTTACTTTAAATTATTTGGTTGGAGCCAATTTGTTTTCTTTCAAAAGGTCTAGACTAAATGTTTCAGGAACAAATTTACTTTTTCAAAACTTTTTGGATTTAAGTAATGCTACTGACGTTACCTCTTTTGAAACCCTTACCCGATATAGAACTCTTGGTGTTTTCGGACAGATAGAATTTGGATGGAAAGACGCAATATTTATTACTGCTACAGGTAGAAATGACTGGGATACTAGATTAGCAGGAACGGGAGATAATTTTGACTTAGGAAGTTTAAGTTTCTTTTACCCTTCTGTTTCTTCTTCTATTGTTTTTTCAGAATTCTTACCTGAGAATGATATTCTTACTCTTGGTAAACTAAGAGGTTCTTGGGCCCAAGTAGGAGCCCCACCTCCATTTGCATATTTAACCTCTACTTCATTTGAAGTTGATCCTATTGGAGATGGATGGGGGAATGCGAATAGCTTCCCAATTGTAGGGCAAACAGGTTTTGAATTAGATAATGTTCGAGGTAATTCTTCACTAACTCCTGAAATATCTGAAACTATTGAGGTTGGTGCTGATTTACGTTTTTTTAATGATAGATTTGGAATTGACTTCACCTATTACAAAAGAAAAACCAAGGATGCTATTCTAAATGCATCACTACCGTCATCTACAGGTTCTACCAATGTATGGCTAAATGCAGGTAGACTAACTTCTGATGGTATCGAATTAGTTGTTGATGGAACACCTGTACGAAATGACAATTTTACCTGGAACACTCAGTTCAACTTTACGAAATCTGAAAGTGTTGTTGACGAACTTGCTCCAGGATTAGAACGTCTTTTCCTTGCAGGCTTTAACAGTGCAGGTACATACCTAGTTGCCGGTAACCCATATGGAGCTATTTTTGGAGGTGCATACTTAAGAGAAGGCGCTGGTGGCGCAAATGATGATGGCTTAAATATCCCGAGTGGCTCTGTTGTAATTAATGACGACCCTACTTCATCTGAATACGGATATCAAGCAGTAGATCCAACTCAACGATCGATTGGTAATCCAAATCCTGATTTTATTTTAGGATGGAAAAATAGCTTTAGCTATAAAAGAATTAATTTCTCATTTCTATTAGATTGGAGACAAGGTGGTGATCTTTGGAATGGAACGGCATGGGCTCTTTCTTTCTTTGGTAGATCTCAAATTACAGCAGAAACAAGACAAGAGGCTCCAGCACCGATTCAAGGAGTTTTATCTGATGGATCAGCAAATAACATTCCTGTGGTAAGAGATCAATCATACTGGCAATCTTCACTTGGTGGATTTGGAGCTGTAGGAGAACAATTTGTTCAAGATGGTGGTTGGATAAGACTTAGAGAAGTTGGTTTATCTTATAGCTTTCCTGAAAAAATGTTTGGAGGCAAATTTGTAAAAGGAGGATCAATTGGTGTAACTGGTAGAAATCTTTGGTTTACTTCTGATTATGAAGGTATCGATCCGGAAACCAGTCTAACAGGTACAGGTAATGGACAAGGCTTTGATTATTTCAATATGCCAAGTACAAAATCTGTAATTTTTAAACTATCACTTAAATTCTAAAAAATATTATGAAATCACATATTTTTAAAATACAATTTATCTTTTTATTGTGCATCGCCACAATATCTTGTGAAAATTTTTTAGATGAAAATCTAAACGTAGACCCAAATAAACCTTCTTCAGTTCCTGTTAGTGCCATGTTACCCTCTATAGGTATCAATATTGCAGATGTTACAGGAGGTGATTTTTCTAGGTTTAACTGCCTGTTAACGCAACAAGTAGAAGGTGTTGCCAGACAATGGACATCTTTCAATAGTTATACAGGATTAACTCCTAATAGGTTTGATACTGCTTGGACTAATTTATATGAAGCAATTTTTATCGAACTAGATATTTATATAAAACAAAGTGAAGAATTAGGAGCTAATCATTATCTAGGTATTGGACAAATACTTCAGGCCTACTCATTAATGTTAGCCACTGATGTTTGGGGAGATATACCATATACCGAAGCAGGTCAAGGTCTTGACAACACTTCTCCTGTATATGATGATCAAGCTACAGTAATATACCCTGCGATTTTCTCCTTACTTCAAAGCGGTATTGAAAATCTAGGAAAAAACGATGGAGGTTTTGCTGTTGAAGGAGATGTTTTTTATAGTGGTGATACTGCATTATGGATAAAAGCTGCAAGAGCAATAAGAGCAAGAGCGCATTTACACCAAGATAATTATGCTGATGCTTTAACAGATGCTCAAGCATCTTTCACATCAAGAAGTGATAATTTAAGATTTACTTATGAAGCAACCAAACCTGGTCAATGGCATAGGTTTAATGATGGAAGAACAGGTGATATTGAATTTCACCCATTCATGAGTGGCTTAATGACAGCACTTAATGACACTGATAGATTAGCTATTTTTTCTGAAACATTTGTTACTGGTCATTCTTATTTGATTGATGCCTTTGGCCAGGATTTAATTTCATATAGAGAAATTAAATTCATAGAAGCTGAATGTTTACTAAGAACAGGAGGAAGTGACGCCGCAATTTCTACAGCTTATTTAGCAGGTATCGAAGCATCATTTGAAGAAGTAGGCCTTACAAATGCACAATACACCACCTACATCGGCAATGCTACTGTTAACCCTGGCGTAGGAAGTATTGCATTAGATCCTCATGTTTATACTCAAAAATATATTGGGCTTTTTGTTCAACCAGAAGTATACAACGACTATAGAAGGACCGGATTTCCTAATTTAACACCAACTTCGGGAACACAAGTTCCTGTGAGATGGAATTATAGTAGTGACGAGTTATTGTTTAACACAAATACTCCTGGCCCAAGTGAAGCTGATTTATATAAACCAAGAGTTGATTGGAATCTATAAAATTTTTAATTTTCCAAATTAGAAATTGGCTCACAACCAAAAGTAGACATAGCGTTAATTTTCAATAGCTTACTACTATATAAAAACAAAAGAACCTGTAATTTAGTTTACAGGTTCTTTTTTGTTTTTAATGTCTTATCTCATTATAAAGTAGCAATAAACTATTGCTAATATTTGGTCTCTTTAGATTGTAATTATATATTTTTTAATAGTGAAAAGTTGTTTTATTAAGATATTATGATGATTTTTGGAGCTGGCTAATTCAAATAAATTGTAAAATGAGAACAAAGTTTAGTGGAATTCTAACGCTTTTACTAGCGTTTGTCGTGCAATTCACTTTTGCACAAGAAAAAACGATTTCAGGAACTGTAACCGATGATAAAGGGTTACCTCTTCCTGGAGTTAATGTTGTTGTAAAAAATACAGCAAGTGGTACTCAAACCGATTTTGATGGAAACTATACCATCCAAACAAATCGAGGTGCTGTACTTTCCTTTAGTTATGTTGGATTTAATCCTAAAGATGTAATAATTGGAGATAGTAACACTATCAATATCCAATTAGTTACCTCTGCTTCTGAATTAGAAGAAGTAGTAATCACCGGACAAGGTTCTGGTATAGCTAAAAGAAAATTATCTACTACTGTAGATTTTTTAACAGCCGATCAAGTAGACAAATTACCTTCTAATCAAATAGATCAATTATTACAGTCTACTACGCCTAGTGCGCAAATAAGGTTAAGTTCTGGTCAACCTGGTACAGCAGCTATCATAAGAACAAGAGGAGCTATTTCTGCTTCGACCTCGGCAACACCAGTAGTTATTGTTGACGGTATTCGTGTAGATAATTTAAATTCGAATCCTCAGTTAGGTATTGGAACAGGAGGTGCTGCGATTTCTGCATTAGCAGATATCCCTGTAGAATCTATAGAAAAAATAGAATATATTAAGGGAGGTGCAGCAACAACTTTATATGGTGCTGATGCGGCAAATGGTATCATCCAAATTATTACTAAGAAAGGTACTTCTGGTAAAACAAGATTTATGTTCGAAACTAAAGTTGGAGCGATCAAAGCGACTGAAGACTTTCTTAAATATAAAAGAACAGGTGAGGCTTTATTTGAACCTGGTCTTGCTATAGAATATAAAATAGGAGTTAATGGAGGTAATGAAAAAGTTACTTATAACTTTTCAGGTAGTTTATACGCAGATGACTCTTTCAATAGGTTAAATGAACAAGTAAGAAGAAACCTTTCTTTTGGTCTTGGTGCACAAGTAACTGATAGATTAAAATATCAAGGGTCTTTCTCTTATGTTGGTTTTGAATCTAACCTGGATTACAATGCAAATACTAGTTTTTCTAGATTTTCGGCTTTTGAAGGTGCTGGACGTGGAAACCTAGATGAATTAACAGAAGCTGAATGGCAAGATGAATTAAATCGTTCTAATAACATTGGAGCTCAAGTAGACATAAATAGTACTGTAAATCGTTTTACAAACTCTAACAAATTTACTTACGATTTTACAGATAGTTTTCAAGCAAATGCAATTATAGGTGTTGATTCTAGAACACAGACACAACAAGAGGTTGGATCTAATGCACTTCAAATCGCTCAAGGGTCGATTAACCCTGGTACAACCGATCAAGCATACTTAAACCGACTAGTGAGACACGCTTTTACAGTTACTGGTGATCTTAATTTTACGCACAGAGCTAATTTAGAAAACTTCTCATTTGTAACTGTTTTTGGAGGACAATTTTTTAGATCAACAGACAGACAGTATAATACAGGAGGCTCAGGTGGAGTTGATGGTACTACTGATTTAGGTTTTTTCCCAACTCAAACAACGGATGATTTTATTTTAGAAAATGCTAATTATGGAGTGTACTTTTTAGAGAATATTGGGATTTATGATGTAGCCTTTCTTGAATTTGGTGGTCGACTAGATCAAAATACTCAAGCGGGTAAAAATACAGATCCTTTATTCTTACCTAAAATCGGTATTACCTATAATATTTCTGATCATGATTTTTATTATGACAGTGGTATAAAAGATATTTTATCTACTGTGAAGTTAAGAGCGAACTATGGTGAAGCAACAAATTTTGCACGAGCGTTTTCACAAGATAAAACCTTTAATCTTAATCCATTTTTAGGAGCTCCATCTTTTATCTTTAACAACCCTGGAAATGATGATTTAATTTCTGAAACTGTTATTACCACAGAATATGGTATCGAATTAGGATTGTTTAATGACAGAATTAATCTAAGTGGTACAAGATATGTTGCGACAACAGAAGATGCATTATTTACTCCTGGACAGCCACCAACTAGTGGTCAATTTAATCAAATCCAAAATATTGGTGAAATTAAAAATGAGGGATGGGAACTTGCCTTGAGTGCTGATGTTATTAGAAGCGAAAAGCACACTTTAAACGTTAACTTTTCTTACAACACGAACGAAAATAGTGTAGTTAGTACTGGTGGTGCTCCTGCATTTAATGTTGGTGGATTTACTGTTATCGGATCTTGGGTAGAAGAAGGAGAAAGCCTTGGATATCTTAGAGGTACTTCTGCTGCTCCTAATGGAGATGGTACATATACATTCACTCCAAATAGTCCTCTAGGAGATACATTTGCTCCTTATTTTGGATCATTTGGAATAAACTATACATGGGATAAATTTAATTTCTTCATGACTGGAGATTATCAATTTGGAGGAAAGATTGTTGATTTAAGCTTTTTACTAAGACATTTAAGAGGAGCTGATGATACTGGAATTCCTGAAGATCTTGTAGGAACGACTAGTCCTTTTAATTATGTTAATTATTTTACTTATGATAATGATTTTGTAAAAATTAGAAATATAGGAATCAATTATTCTTTAGGAGATAAGTTGGGAATATTTGAAAATGTAATTATTGGATTTACAGTAACGAATCCTTTCAACTGGACTGCTGGTGATTTTGATCCAGAGACTACAGGTTCAGGTATTAATCTTCAGAATGGGTTTAGTAGTGGAGGATTTGCTTATGGTACAGAATCTGCACCAAGAACTTATATGACCTCTCTTAAATTCCAGTTTTAAGAATAAATTTAAAATATATTAAAAATGAAAAAAATATTTTTATACACCTTAACAATTGTTCTTTTAATAGGATGTACAGATGATCTAAAAGATGCAACTGATTTCACTTCTGTAGAGAACCCGAATCTTTCTGAGGCATCTATTATAGGTAAACCTAACTCTTCATCAATATGGCTTGAAGGGATTGAAAGAGACCTATCAATTACTTTAAATGAAATATTAATACTAGCAGAACTTGGTTCTGATAATTATGTAAATACTCAAACTTTTTTTAGTCAATTTTTGGATGGTCTTGAAATAAGAATTGATGATCCAGATATGAGAGATACACAATTTAGAATAGCTAGAGTTCGTGAAGCTGCTAAATTTGGACTAGAATCTGTTGGTCCTAATGATTCAGAATATAATACTGAAACAGAAGCTGAGTATAACTTTTTTGAAGGAATGTCGTATTTATATGCAGGGATGTACTTCTCTAATCTTCCGCAGGAAGAGCTAGGACCTACATTTACTTCGGTTCAGAATCTGACAAGTGCTATAACTTCATTTGATCTTGCAATAGGCCTTAATCCTAAAGCAGAGTATTATCTTGCAAAAGCAAGGGCTAATTATTATTTAGGAAATAAAGCAGAGGCTGTACAAGCGGCAAATGATGCTTTAGGACTTAGTACTAGTTTTCTAAGATCTGCTCGATATGACGAATTAAATGGTCCTTCAAATAGATTAGAAGATGCATTTTATGAAAGAGCTACTTTTGATGATTTTCAACCGTTACCATCTTTAGATTTTCTTGATCCAAAATATTCTTTTGTTGATGCAAATCAAGATGCTTCTGTACATTATTTAAAAGCAGAAGAAGCATATTTAATTTTAGCAGAATCTAATCTTGCAGACAATAATGTTGGAGCAGCTCAAACTAATTTAGAAGATTTATTAACGTTGGTGGGTACTAGAGAAGTAAGAACTATAGATGATTCTATTGAAGGAAGAACTCAACAAAGTCCTGGATCTAGACCAGATAAAGCTACTGTTGTGGTTAATTCAAGACCAGGTTTAGTTTTAGATCGTCAGGCTGGTAATGTAATGGTACCTTCTGTATCTGGTACTTCTTTAGTACAAACAGATATTGATGCTATGACTGGTGGAGACACTTCACTAGAATTACTATATAGAACTAGACAAGAAATTTTTATTGCAGAAGGACTTCGTTTTGCAGATATGGGAGTTAAATTGGTTATTCATGAAAATGAGATCTTACAAAACTCAAATATTTCAGAAGGAGATCCTGGTACTGTATCAGTTATTCCATCGTTTATAAATTCTAATATTGCAAATTTAGATGCATTTACTTATGATGACGGAACTGGTGTTGTAACTACCGCGATAGATCTTAATTCTATTTTGGTTGCAAACAAAACTTCTAATGAGGTTTTACCTTTTCATTAATTGTGATCTAGTATTATATTTGTAATACCAATTATTACTTTTTTAAGGGAATTACAAAAAAATAATAAATCCAATTAAAAGCAAAAATGTTAAAAGAGAGGCTACATACTATATGTAGCCTCTTTTTTGTATACAATTCATAAAACTCATTTCTATTATACTATCTTTGGCCCCAATAAATAAGCTACAAACAATTAGGGTAATGCCGATCTACCGTTATGACAGATATGGTTTTACTATATAATAATATACTATATACAGATGAAAAACGATTCCTTAGTTTTTGGTATCAGAGCAATTATAGAAGCCATAACGTCTGGCAAGACCATCGATAAGCTTTTTATCCAAAAAGGATTACATGGTGACCTGGCTAAAGAATTAATGAGCCTTGTAAGGAAACAGAATATTACTATTAACTATGTTCCTGTAGAAAAATTGAATAGATTAACCCGTAGCAATCATCAAGGTGCGGTTGCTTACACCTCTCCTATCGATTTTTATGATCTCGAAAATCTTGTTATGAATGTTATTGAATCTGGAGAAACTCCTTTATTTCTAATTCTCGATCAACTTTCTGATGTTCGTAATTTTGGAGCTATTATCAGAACTGCAGAATGTACAGGTGTACATGGCATTATCATTCAGAAAAAGGGAGGAGCGCCTGTTAATGCAGATACTGTAAAAACTTCTGCTGGTGCTGTATTCAAAATCCCTATATGTAAGGTAGATCATATAAAAGATGCCATGTTTTATTTGCAAGGATCTGGTGTTCAGATAGTAGCTGCCACAGAAAAAGCTAACTCCACTATTTATGATACAAATCTAACTATTCCTACCGCTATCATTATGGGAAGTGAAGGTAAAGGTATTTCTCAATCTGTATTAAAACTGGTAGATCAACAAGCTAAACTACCAATGTATGGAGATATTGCCTCATTAAACGTATCTGTAGCTTGTGGTGTGTTTTTATATGAAATTATAAGACAAAGGTTATAATACTAATTATTCTTCTTCAGGCTTATCTGTATTAGGTCTATATTCGTATATAACGCTAATCTCCTCATCCAAATCTTTCTGAGGTAGGTTTTCGATAAAATTACCATTATCATCAAAATGCTTTAGAAACTCATCTTCTTCAGGATCATAATGTTCGGACTCCCAGATATATTTTTTTGGTTGTACTACTCCTTTTTTGATAAAAAAAGCTAACACAGCCCCAGATAGTATACCTGATAAATGCCCTTCCCATGAGATTTTAGGATCTATAGGCAATACATACATTACCATGCTTCCGTAAATAAAAACTACAACAAAGGATAATGCAATTAATCTAAAGTGTCTTGCAAAAATCCCTTTAAAAAACAAAAAACCAAAAAGCATATAAATTACACCACTTGCTCCAATATGATTTGCTGGCCGACCTAATAACCAGGTTAAAAAGCCTGTAAGAAAAACTCCTATACATAATACTTTCCAAGCGTTATTTTGATAGAAAAAGAAGAGTGCAGCCGACAAAATCAATAATGGCAACGTATTATGCCATAAATGGGTAATATCGGCATGGATAAAAGGAGAGAATAGTATTCCTCTTAACCCAATCACTGTTCTGGGAAGTACTCCAAAATGATTAAAACTTAAGTCAAAACGAATTTCAAACCAAAAAACTATCCAAATAAGTAATACAAACAACAATGGATACCCTACTACCCCTGTATTAAACTTAAAATGAGTTTCTTTTTCTTGCATAGTAGTAAGAATATATCAAAAAAAAGTCCAAAACAAAAAGTTCGGTTAAAATGTCAGGTGTATCCTATATTTTATTCTAAGTCTGTAGATTTATAATAATTATCACCATCTACAGGAAATGCTTTTTCCGAAAACATATCTTCTATTATTCGGTTGGTTAAAGGAGCAATACCTGTTTTAACACCATCTACTTTTATCGGATATGTCATATTAGAAGAATGATTATACCCTAAACAATGTCCAAACTCATGCGCAGTAATATGCCCCGTTTTCTTAGTTAAATAATCCCTTAAGATATGTTCTGCAACACCAAACGTGCTACCTCCTCCTAAACCAGAGACATTTACAACTTTTCCGCATTTCAAAAACTCCTTATTGATTAGTTTTTGATAAAGTTCTTTTTTCTCTTCACTAGTCATAACGATGGCACCATCATTTTTAACTAAGTGCTCTTTTAGGAAACCTTCTTCAAAAGCTTCTGAAGCAAAGATATAACCCAGATTAATTATCATACCAGAAAATCTCCTTATATCCTTAGCACTAATATCATCACTCCAATTGTTATCAGGATTATTATTTTCATCAAAATCATGATATCTAATATCCCATTTCAATTTAGAAAGTGTTTTTAACTTTTTGACAAGTTCGCTTTCCCCCATAAAATCAAACGTTACTTTATCTACTAAAATCCCTTCTGTACTATAATCAGATAAATCTACCATGATTCCATCAAGGTTGATAAATTGAGTTTCTTCACTAAGAAAAGAATATTTAATTTCCTGTTTTGCGTGCGCCCTTATCTTATTAATTTTAAATAGCTTAATCTTAGATTCTACCCCTTCTATATCTGCAATAATAAAAACATTTTCAATATCAACCGGAGCAAAATTAGCAACTTCAATAGTAAAAGCATCAATTGCTTTTACCCTTATTATCTTACCGATTTCATATCGTCTTGTTTCCGAAGTCATTAATTCCTGGGTCTCATCATCCTGAAACATTAATTTAGAATTGGCATCGGTATCAAAAGAATACTCTCTAACTGCAAATTCGGTATTTTCTGCCTCGCTGGAGTTATCATCGTTACTACAAGAAATTAATATGAGCATACTCATTAACAATAAAATATTCTTGTATGTATATATGTTTCTCATTTTTTTGGTTGTTTGTTAGTACGTGTATTGAGCTAATAACTTAACCCTACCCAGCTTATTGTCTGGCAAGAGTAAATTATTCTGTTTTTAAAAAATATATATTACTCTATTACATTCTAATATTTGAGCTCAAAATTCTATAAAAGCTTGTATTTTTACACTTATGAATAAACCACTTGCAGAACGAATACGACCAAAATCCTTAGAACAGTATCTAAGCCAGGAACACCTGATTGGTGATGATGGTTCTCTTACCCAGCAAATCAAAAGAGGACTTATCCCCTCTCTAATACTTTGGGGTCCACCCGGAGTGGGAAAAACGACATTAGCCAATATCATCGCTAACGAATCAGAAAGGCCTTTCTACACTCTTAGTGCTATTAATAGTGGTGTTAAAGAAGTAAGAGAAGTAATTGATAAGGCAAAACAGAGTGGAGGTTTGTTTACTGCCAAAAACCCTATCTTATTTATTGATGAAATTCATCGTTTTAGCAAATCACAACAAGATTCTTTATTAGGTGCAGTAGAGAAAGGATGGATTACCCTTATTGGAGCTACTACAGAAAATCCAAGTTTTGAAGTCATACCTGCACTCTTGTCTCGTTGCCAGGTGTATACACTTAATCCTTTTGGCAAGAAAGAATTAGAAGCATTACTCAATAGAGCCATGCAAGAAGATGAGCATTTAAAATCTAAAGAAATAGTACTTAAAGAAACAGAATCTCTACTAAGGCTAAGTGGCGGAGATGCTCGTAAGCTTTTAAATATTTTCGAATTAATTGTTTCTAGTCAGGATCAGGAACCCATTACAATTACTAATGATCTGGTTTCAAAATTAGTACAACAAAATACGGTGCGATATGACAAAACTGGAGAGCAGCACTATGATATCATCTCTGCTTTTATTAAATCTATCAGGGGAAGCGATCCTAATGCTGCTGTATATTGGCTTGCACGTATGATTGAAGGCGGTGAAGATCTTAAATTCATTGCCAGAAGGCTAATTATACTAGCTTCTGAAGATATCGGAAACGCTAATCCAACTGCCTTGATTTTAGCAAATAATTCTTTCCAGGCCGTTAATACTATTGGTTATCCCGAAGCTAGAATTATATTAAGTCAATGCACAGTTTATCTAGCTTCTTCACCTAAAAGTAATGCATCTTATATGGCTATAAATAAAGCCCAGCAATTGGTAAAACAAACAGGGGATTTATCTATTCCGTTACATATAAGAAATGCTCCAACCAAATTAATGAAAGAATTAGGGTATGGTGAAGACTACAAATATGCTCATAATCATAAAGACAATTTTGTAAAACAAGAATTTCTTCCTGATGAGATTGCCAACACAAAATTATATGATCCAGGAAATAATCAGCGTGAAAACTCATTTAGAACATTTCTTAAATCGAGATGGGGAGATAAATACGAGTATTAACCCTTCTTTTATCTCCCCATTGTATAATTTTTTCCTTTTTAAAAAAGGAATGATTAAATTTTACTGTCTTGCAAAAGTATCTGTAATAAGCTTATTGGTTGCTGGATTAATACGCTCTAATATAAAATTTCCATACCCATCAAAATATCCATTACCACTTAAATCTCCTGCCTGAACTATATAATTTTTTCCGCTTCCCGATTTAAAAATTTTCCCTATCGAGTTTTGCTTTTCTTCACTTTTAAATATCTCATATCCATAATCTTGTTTTTTAAACAAGAAACTTACATCATTAAAAAGGTATGTAATCGTATTTCCTGATGGAGAAGAAGCTTCTACAATTTCCTTAGTTTGTATGGGCTCTTCTTTTTTAACAATCTTTTCTTCTTTATCACCGCTATATGTATAGTTAAGTGCCTCTACCGATATAAAAGCATCTCTAAGTGCTTCATGATATCCCTTCTTATACTCTTTTTCCCTACTCTTTCCTTCTGCCGATGTAAATACTACACTACCATTACAATCTGTTAGCTCAAATACTAGCCTCGTTAAAAACATACCGGGTTTTCTTTTTATATTAGCTCTTAGTGCCTTACAGCCATTAGCTCTAAGATCCTCTGGAAAATTTTCTTCTTTTAAATAGGCTTCAAATCCATACTTAGTCAATAAAAATTTAGTGAGTGAATTAAGCTGATATTTATCCTCTCCTTTTAAAAAATTATAGCTCTTAGGCACTATAACATACTTATACTCATTGATATTTTTTTGAGCATTTACACTTAACGTAGAAATTAAAACAATCCCTAAAAACAAAATACGTAACATATCTATCTCATTATGAAATTAAAACCTAGTTGTACAGAAGTACCTCTTGCTTTTGCAAGATTAGTATATTCTAATAAATTATTACCCGAAATATAAAAATTAATTTTATTAATATGAATAGATGCAAGAAATCCTATATTATAATATGAATAATCATCAATAGTATACGTAAGTTTTGTTCTTAAAAAATTAAAAAACCGCTTATAATAAAACAATGAAACTGCATATTGAGGTCTTTTGGGTCTAAATTGGGTAAACAACTGTACTCCTATAGCATCCATGTATGGAGGTTTTTCTCCCTCAAGATAACAATCACAAGTACCATCATCATATCGGTTAAAAGAATATCTAACAGAGCTGTTTAATTTTAAAGGACGCATAGTTATATAAGTTGTACTTAATGTATCAAGTGGAACAGCTTCTTCTAGTTCATCTAAAAAATTCTGAGCATCCTGACCAGAAAACTGAATTGGTGTTTCAAATCCTTCAAAAGCATAATTACCTCGTGCTCGATAGGTTTCTACATCTTTGGTATATAATATCATCCCTAAATCATTTGCACTTCCTGTAATAGCGAGCTGTTCATTTATTTTATGAGTAAACCCTATATCTACACCAAGCCCCAGGTTTCCTCCCAAAAAAGCTCTTCCTATTAGCTTATTAACGATATCTTTTCCTTCTTTATCTTTAAGGGAAGCATATCCAGATGTTCTTACAGTAACATCTGCATTACTAATTATATGTTGATAAACATTATTTCCTTCTGGGGTTTCTACAGTAGTAAAAGTTCCTTTATTTTTAGCACTACGAATATGAAACATACTAGAATATAATTTGGCTCTGGCCCCAAAAGTTAACTTCTTATTTATCTTCTTTGTGTATCCAAAATGAAATGTAGTTAACAATTCTATAGATCCATTTATAGTAGAAAAACGAAACGGCTGATTAAGAAAATCCTGGTTCCCTTGATAAGCAAGAACCACAAAGTCTTTCGGGAAATACCCTATAACATCTAATTCCTGATAGATTCCTCCAGAGAAATATATATTTTTATTTTTTTTGCTTTCCCATCCAAAACTAATAAGTTCTAATTGCTGTGTTAGGGTTAAATAATCATTGCTTGTAAGGGTATTAAGTGTATTTTCTATTTTATCATTAATGTTTCTTCCATCATCTGCAAAAACATCGTAGATAGACGCTCCTTTTAATCCTGCATTTATATGAAACTGTGATAAAAAAGGCACTCCTGCATGGTAATCAAAATTTATATCAGCTCCAGGATTAAGAAGCAATGACTGAGGAAGATCTGTGAAATCGTATAAGGTTTCTTTATTTTGAGAATATCCCAAGCATCCCCACAGACCTATAAAGAATATAACAATTCTCATAACTCGTAATTAAAAAAATAAGTTCCTTTGGATCGTAATTCAAGGATCCCTCGTAAACTACTATTAATATTTTGTACTCTCATTGAAGAAACAAGTCGTGTAGCATCTCTCAAAACACCAATGTCTGCAGTATCGAAAATGATAACTTCTGTCGTAACAATTGGGCCTGTATCTTCTCCATTTCCAGAATTGGCAGTCATACTATATAAAGGACCAATTCGCTGATTATTATCGTTTAAAAATCCAAAATCAAAATCAAAATCACGCTCTATAGTATTTGTAAACTCAAAAGTCAATTCTACTCTTTCTAAATTATCCACTACAAAATCGGTTCCTAAAAGGTCATAGTCTAAAGTATCATTTACGATTACTTCTGGAATAACAATAGCAGGATCTATATTAGAATCAACAAATTGATTTGTATCAAATCGGGAATACACAAAGTCTACCTCATAGACCGGGGTAAGTACAACGTCTTCTGCTTGCTCAAAATCTACATCTTTTACACAAGAAATTAATGATATTAGCATGCATACACCACATAGTAATACATATACTTTTTTTGTTTTCATTTTGTAGGGAATTATAAAAAATTAAGACGAGTTCTTAAATTATTAGTTATTCATATCATCATCTTGTGTTAATTTCCTTTACTTCTAAGATTTACTTTTGATCTTCGATTATAACAACAGTATAAGTTACAAATACCCTATTTTCAAATTGTTAATTTATTTCGTGTTTTTAAAAACATAATTTAGAACACTTAATAATCAATGTTTAAGCTACTAAAAAAATCCCTGGAATTGCACATGAATTGAAATAAATTACAAATATCTATCTATTATAGATATTTTTTAATTTGCTTTAATTCAGAAACTTGAATATTATGCGTCGGTAGTTCTTCTTTATGATAATTAAAACATATAGTTTTTAAACCTACTGCCTCTGCTCCCAATATATCTGCTTCATAATTATCCCCTATCATCATACTACTATCAAGTTTCGCACCAGATTTTTGTATTGCCTGTTCAAAAATAAATGGATTAGGTTTTTTAACTCCCGCTTCTTCACTATCTGTTATTGTTTTAAAATAATGTAGTATTCCAGAATTTGATAGTTTCTTATTTTGCACTTCTTTAAAGCCATTGGTAATGATATGTAAATCATATTTTGGATTAAGATACTCTAATAAATCTTGGGTTCCATCAATCAAATAGTTATGAAGTGGTAGAAAATTAATATAATCATCAGACATTTCATCTATAATTTCTAGAGAAAATGATATATCGAGATGCATAAATGCTTCTGTAAGTCTACTTCTGCGAAGTTGTTTTTTGTTTACTCTCTCTTCTCTGTATAATTTCCAATACTTCATGTTAATGGGTTGATATACAGCCAGGAAATCTTCAATTTTGGTATTAACATTAAATTTATCAAAAATCATCTTAAATGCTAAAGATGAGTTCCTGTCGAAATCCCAAAGGGTGTGATCCAAATCAAAAAATATGTGTTTTACCGTACTATTCATCTTCTGTTGTCCAAATAAATTCTAAAATTGATTTCCAAAAAGGTTCATTTTGCAAATCACTAAACAATGTGTTACTAAAAACCGGAATAAAGATCCCATTTACCTTTTTTACTTTATCTATATATATGCTAATTTCTTTTCTTGCCGACATTAGATCATTAATATCTTCTCTATCACCCTGACTGGCAAAACAAAAAGAATACACCACCAAAGGAGTTTGCACCTCATAATCAAGATCATAGAACATAAACGGAGAGCAAGTTCCTGCTCTAAAACCAGATTGTTTGGGATAGCCCATAGAATAATCCTCCCCTATTTCTAACTCGATAAAATTGCGATACGCCTCTGGTAATTTTATTTTAAAAAAAGAACAAAGCGAGTATTGAAGTCTTCTGTTAACAATATTCTCTATTCGTAGTTTTTCCTTTTTCAAAAGTGACAAATCAGAGATGGCTTCATACGAAACTTTTAGTCCTACATCAATATAATCTGCAATATGCTTAATAATAGTATGATGCTTTGGGCGGTTATACCCTACATTTTTTTCATATTTAGAATAATCTCCCAATCCAAATAGGGCCTTAGCTTTTCTTTTTTTCTTTTTTTGAAGTTGAATTACAAAATCAAATATATCATATGGATCTCTTTTTAATCCAATAAGCACCTTTATTCTATCTGTTAGTTTATCAAATTGTAATTTCCATAAATCTCGAATTCCTCCTCCTATTGATCGCAAAACTCCTTTATTTTTATACACAAAAGTCTGAGCGACAGAAAAAACAGGAATAATGGTAAATTTCTTTTCCCGAAATTCGAGATCAGGGTATTTCTCTAAAAGCACTTTTTTGAATTTATATGCCCATATATCTATTACCGGATCTTGCAAAAAATTATGGATATATCCTATACTTTCTGTAGCAGGAAAACGCCCCATATTATCTTTTACATGTGGCAAATACTCCTCATATCGTGTTAAAAGATAAAAAGTAGCTGCAAAAATATCAAACGGTAATGCAGAATCGGCATGCTTAACATCAAAAAAACATTTTGTTTCTTCCCAATCAAAAACTTGAACATCTACGTCATTTAAGCCATGCTCAAAAAGTAAATCAACACTCTGGAAATAAAGCTCTTTTCCTAATGGTTGTCTTCCATACGAAAGCTTAGGGCCATCATGAGCGATAAAAGGTTCTATTTTAGATGTTAAATCAATATCTAAACCTAGTATTCGCTTACACATTTGTTTAAATGTATAGGAAACTCTTGGGGTAATTCTTTGTACGTGAATTAATAGCATATTGTTGTATTGTGTATTACGGTTTATAATTCCGTAAGACTCACTTCTATATTATGGATTCATCTGCAAAGCTAAAATAGTTTTTTTCTGTAATAACAAGATGATCCAGTAGATTGATATCTAAAGTTATCCCTGCTTGTTTTAGTTTTTGGGTTAATATTTTATCTGATTGACTTGGCATCACTACTCCACTAGGATGATTATGTCCTAATATTATTCCTGTAGCGCCATATTCTAAAGCAGATCTAAAAACGATTCGAGCATCTACCAGAGTTCCTGTCTTTCCTCCAACACTTATCTGCTTTTTCTGAATTACTTTATTTGCATTATTCAGAAACAGCACCCAAAATTCCTCATGCTCAAGATCTCCTATGATAGGGTGAAAAAGATGAAATGCATCTTTACTACACGTAATTTTTGGTACTATGGGTACGTTTTCATCTCTTCGTCTTCTTCCTAATTCTAAACCGGCAACAATAGCTATCGCTTTAGCTTCGCCAATCCCCTTAAAATTTATCAATTGTTTTACTGATAATTTTCCCAATGCATTAATTTCATGATCGACGCTAGCCAAAATACGCTTACTTAATGCAACGGCACTTTCTTCGCGATTACCCGAACCAATGAGTATCGCAATCAATTCTGCATCTGTTAATGCGTTCTTCCCTTTAGCGATTAATTTTTCTCTTGGACGATCATTTTCACTCCATTCCTTGATAGAAAATGAAGAATTTAATTTACTCATATAACAAGTTTAACAATTAAAAATAGTCGGTAAATCCTATCTGTAAGTATAAACTATTTATCTCAATTACAACAACTTATTCTCGAATTAATATCACTATATTAACACTTCATTTATTGCCAAATTGTATTATTTCGCTATATATATTTGTTTGAAAATGAAAGTTTTACTATATTTGGTCACCCTTAATCCAAAAATGAATATTTTAACACCTTCAAATGAACCTATTTATGAAGAATATTTTTACTTTCGTTTTACTTCTTGCAACCGTGAGTTTCTATGGGCAGGATAAGAAGATTTCGTTTCTTAATTTAGTAGGAAATAACATACAAGTCCCTAAGGGATGCCAAGCGCAATCTGAATATGAACTACAAGCTTGTGACGGAACATCAATAAAATGGGATTATTATAATGATGACATGTTATCTGCAGTTTTTGATGCTACAATAACGGCATTTGCAGAAAGTAATAGTTCAAAAACAGAAGTAACCTTTACTTCTTTTGGTGCTCAACTAAAAGGATATAAATTTAAAATGGGAACTACTTTCCAATATTTTTTGAAAGGAACAATTAAAGATCAACCGTTAATGATCAATTTGGGTACTCCAAAAGATATTGCAAATAATGATGATCTAGATGGGTTTCTAAGTCTTTTCTTTGATGAGGTAAGTTAAAAAAACATATATAATATTCTATAAAAGGCTAATCATATGATTAGCCTTTATTTTTTTAGACTAAAAAGTGGTATTTTTGAGTACACCGCCTAAAAAAATGTATTATGAAATCCCTACTCGATCCAGCCGCACATAACGAGATAGAAAATCGCATAAACAAATTATCTGTTACTAGTAATGCTATCTGGGGAAAAATGAATGTTTCACAAATGTTTCATCATTGTCAATTTCCATTAAAAATTGCTTTAAAAAAAGATCACCCCGAACTTAAACCCAATATATTGGCTAAGCTACTCTTCAAAAAATCTATGTATAATGATAAACCATGGAGAAAAAACTTGCCAACACATTCAAAACTAAAAGTAGTTGAGCAAAAGGATTTTGAAACCGAGAAAGAAAAACTTTTACATCTTGTAACCGAATTTTCTAACCAGAAAGATAAAAAAGAATGGGAGCCTCATCCAATGTTCGGGAAATTTACTAATAAACAATGGGGACAACTACAATATAAACATCTGGATCATCATCTTCAACAGTTTAACGCATAACTTCTAAAAACACTAGTATAAGAAAAACATTATCCAGAAGTCCTAAACCATGAGTTGTTGGTCAAACCAATCAAAAAAGTATAAAAGATTTACAATCAAGTCTATTGAAAACACTTTCAGTTTTCAATCCAATGTTTCACTTCGTTAAAATCCAATCCTCCATAATTACCACTACTCATAAGTAATAGTGCAGAATTATCTAAATCTTTCTGCTTTAAATACTGCTGAAAACTTCCTGGATCGGTATAAATAATGAGATCATTGCGATTAAAAGCTTCGGCAATTTGCGAAGCAGAAACTTCCTTAAGCTGTTTTATCTTTACGGCATGAGGGGAGTAAAACACTACTGCCTCATCGGCGGCATCCAAAGCGCCTTCATATTCTTTTAAAAATGAAGCATCCAGACTACTATAGGTGTGTAACTCTAGACAGGCCACCACATTTCGATTTTGATATTGCTCTTTTACTGCTTTTGTAGTTGCCCTTACTTTAGATGGGCTATGCGCAAAATCTTTATATGCCACAGCTTTATGGCTCTCTGCGATTTTTTCTAATCGCTTTGATGCTCCCGTAAAAGAAGCAATGGCCTCATAAAAATCATCTTCATCAATTCCCATATGCTGGCAAATCCATTTTGCACCAGCAAGGTTATTTAAATTATGTGCACCAAATATTTCGATGGGCATTTCTCCTTCAGGAGTATCTAGTAAAGTTTCTCCATCCTCTACGCGATACTGCGGAGTTACATATTCAAACTTTCGAATTGGATTTTCTGTTAACTCTGCTAGTTTTTTTACCTCAGTATCCTCTTGATTATATACCAATGCGCCACCATTAACAATAGAATTCATAAAAATTCTAAACTGATCGACATACATATCAAAAGTCGGAAATACATTAATATGGTCCCAGGCAATCCCACTTACCAAAGCAATATTAGGGTGATACAAATGAAATTTTGGCCTGCGGTCAATCGGCGAAGATAAATACTCATCTCCTTCTAAAACGATAAAATCATTCTCTTCTGTAAGGTGCACCATGGTATCAAAACCTTCTAATTGCGCTCCTACCATATAGTCTACTTCCTTATCATGATAGTGCAGCACATGCAAAATCATAGAAGTAATCGTTGTTTTACCATGCGATCCTCCTATTACTACACGGGTCTTATTTTTGGACTGTTCGTATAAAAATTCTGGATACGAATATATTTTCACCCCTAATTCCTGAGCCTTAAGAAGTTCTTCATTGTCCTTTTTGGCATGCATACCCAAAATAATTGCATCAAGATCTGAAGTGATTTTTTCTGGAAACCAACCAAATTCGGTTGGTAATAATCCATGTCGTTCTAATCTTGATTTTGAAGGTTCAAAAATAGTATCATCACTTCCTGTTATTTGATATCCTTTTTGATGTAATGCTATGGCCAGGTTATGCATCGCACTACCTCCAATAGCTATAAAATGTACACGCATAGTAAACTCTTAAATCAGAGAGTAAAGATACAATTAACAATTAGCTAATAAAATAATGAGGTAATGAAAAATAATTTCAAGCCATAATTATTTTCCTCATTAAATCATAGGGTTTCCTAAACAAAACAGAGACTTCCCTCATTTATCATTTCATCTGTTCTTTTTTAAGCCTTTCTTAGTCATCAAATAAAATGTGGCAGAAATTTTGATTTATAGTAACAAAATTATCCTGACTCATTTCAAATACGTAGTTTTATGATGCTATTTACGAATTATGAAGCGTTATCATATAAAATAATACAGCACTTATTTACGTTTGTTTCACAACCTAAAAAATATATGATGAAAAAGCATATCATCCTTATTATAATCTGTATATCAAACCTGTATATTATGAAAGGTCAAAATGACTATCAAAGTGATTGGAAAAAAGTAGAAGCTTTTAACCAGGAAGGATTACCAAAATCTGCTTTGGAGGTAGTTGAAACTATATATACTAAAGCGAAAAAAGAAAATAATGATAACCAGGTAATTAAAGCTTTTCTTCATAAGGCAAAGTATATGCTTACTCTAGAAGAAAACGCACAACTTACCATTATCAAAAACTTGAAAAGCGATATTGAAAATAGCGAGTTTCCTAAAAGAAATATCCTAGAAAGCGTTCTTGCCAACTTATACTGGCAGTATTTTCAACAAAATCGATGGAAATTTTATAATAGAACTCAAACTTCAGAAAAAGTTGATGTCGAAGATTTTAGAACCTGGGATCTGGAAACATTATTTGCAGAAACACACCTTTACTACCAAAAATCTCTTAAAAATGGAGTTTTGGCCCAGCAAACGAACCTTAATAAGTTTGATCAAATCTTAGATACGCGTACCGATTCTAAAAAATATCGTCCTACACTATACGATTTTTTAGCTCATAATGCTTTAGATTTCTATAAAACCTCAGAAACCAATATTACCAAACCTTCGTATGCTTTTACTATAAATGATAAAAAATATTTACAAGAACACACTGTTTTTTCATCTTTAAAAATAGAAACCAAAGACTCATTATCATTACAATTTAATGCTTTAAAGCTATTTCAAGATTTAATAAAATTTCATGCAAGAGACAAAGCACCAGATGCTTTGATCGAAGTAAATATAGAACGCATAAAATTTGTATCAGAAAATGCTGTTTTTGGTGATAAAAAAACCGTTTTACTCGAATGCTTACAATCAGAAAAAAAGAAATTTGCAACTCATAGTGCTTCAGCTTTATATGATTATGAAATTGCGAATTTATATAAAGAATATGCTTCTACTTATATCCCGGAAGAAAACGATACGCATCGCTGGAAATTAAAAGAAGCCTTAGAAATATGTAATGCTACAATTAAGAAATTCCCTGATTCGAGAGGAGCCAATCAATGTAAAGCATTAAAAAGTCAGATACTTCATACCGAATTAAGCATCAAAACTGAAAAATATATTCCTATACAGAAACCTGGTAGATTACTAATCACATATAAAAACCTGAATAAACTTTATTTTAGTGCTTTTAAAATTACTCCTAAGCAACTAAAAGATTTAAATAGGTTATATAAAACTGAAGATCAGATCAAATTCTTGAGTTCCTTAAAGGTAACTAAAACATGGGAAGCAGAAATTTGCGATGAACAAGACTATCAAACACATACTACCGAAGTATTATTACCCGAACTGGAGCAAGATTCATATCTTATTTTAGCAACGATATCAAAAGATCTTTCTCAAAAAAGCTTGTTTTCATATGGGAACACCCAGGTTACTAATTTAGCATTAACAGAAAACAGAACTCCAGAAAAATCAATATTCCAGGTTTTAGATCGTAATAATGGAGTTCCTATTGCCAATGCTAAAATACATTTGAAAACAAATAATCAAAGAGGATACGGCAACAAATTAGATAAAACACTAATTACCGATGAAAAAGGTCAGGCATATTTAATAGTAAATACATATCACTATGATGTTAATATTACTGTTTCGTATGAGAAAGATGCTGCCAGATTTGAGGGATACTATCTAAATCAATCTCATAAACCAGATTATAGTACTAAAACTAACACTACTACTTTTCTTTTTACAGATCGTAGTATTTATAGGCCTGGACAAACTGTATATTTTAAAGGGATTATGATGTCTTCTGATGGTAAAGAAGAATTTAAAGTAGTACCTAACCAACCCACTTTTGCGACATTAAAAGATGTAAACGGACAGGATGTAAAAACTTTACAATTCACAACTAATGATTACGGATCTTATAGCGGTGAGTTTATAATTCCTACTTCTGGACTTACCGGGGTGTATACCATACAAACTAATAATTATAATAGTACTTCCTTTTCTGTTGAAGAGTATAAACGGCCTAAGTTTGAGGCTAAATTTAATCCGGTTACAGAGACCTATAAAGTTAATGATGAAATAAAACTTACCGGAGTTGCAACGGCTTATGCCGGTAGTGCAATTACTGATGCCAAAGTAGTGTACAGAGTACACCGTAAAGTGCAATATCCCCGTTGGTGCTATTGGTATCCAAGACACACGGTAGAACCTCAGGAAATCACTCATGGAGAAACCGTAACCGATGAAAAAGGAGAGTACACTATTAATTTTAAAGCACTCCCTGATCTTGGAGTATCTAAAGAGGATTTACCAATTTTTAATTACGAGGTTATAGCAGATGTAATCGATATAAACGGAGAAACACGCAGCACCACAACAATAGTTAATGTAGGATATCATGCGATAACCGCTGCTATTACAATCAAAGATAAGATTGATAAAACACAAAAAGACAACACGCTTACGATAACCACCATTAACCTAAATAACGAGTCTGTTGCAGCAGCAGGAACGGTTAAGGTTTATAAGCTGAAAGCTCCTAAAAAACCTATGCGAATTCGCCCATGGAAAGCACCTGATTACGAAGGTTTCAAAGAAGAAAAATTTGCAGCATTATTTCCTCATGATGCTTTCAAAAATGAGCATGATTATCGAAAATGGGATAAAGGAAATATGGTACTGGATAAACCGTTTAATACTGCATCGACAAAAGAAAATGAAACAGGAACACAACAACTTTCTTTGGGTAGCATCAAAAAATGGGAGTCTGGTAAATATGTTATCGAATTAAATACCAAAGATCGATTCGGTCAGGATGTAAAAGATATACAATACATTACCCTATACAGTCAGGAAGACAAAAATATTAGTGATCAGCAATTGTTTGAAATCACCACCAATAAATCTACCTATAAAATTGGAGATGAAGCGATTGTAAAGTTTAGTTCTGCTTCAGAAGACATAACAATTACAGTAGATATTGAGAAGAACCATAAAATTATTGAAACAAAACTTATTAAGCTCTCGAAGAATAGTAAAACTATCAAAATTCCAATTACAAAAGAGGATCTGGGAGGGTTTTCAATCGGATATAGCTACCTAAATTATAATGGATATCAAAGCGGAGCAATGATAATCCCTGTACCTTATGAACCTACAGAGCTTAGTATAGAAACCAAAACCTTTAGAGACAAATTACTTCCTGGTCAACAGGAAACCTGGAGTTTTACGATCAAAGGTCCTAAAGGTGATAAGGTTAGTGCAGAACTATTGGCTAGTATGTATGATGCTTCTTTAGATCAGTTCAGACCTCATCAATGGTATTTTGATCCTATCAATCGACCTACATATTATACCCAGAGTAAACGACATGCTACACAGAGTTTTGGAGTGCTCACATTTAGATTACAAAACCACAATAACCCATCATACCATTATAGCAGCCAGGGGTATGATCAACTAAACTGGTATGGTTTATATTTTGGTCAACAATATTTTGGAGGTCGAAATAGAAATTATGACATCATGGAAAGTGGTGCTCCTGCACCAATGATGAAAAGGTCTGCTGCCAAATCTGCCGTTGCCAATGAAGTTGCAATGGAAGAAGCAGAATTTAATGCCGATGATGGGGTTCGAGGAGTCGCTGGAGATGTTGCCGAGAAAGACGAGGAAGAAAGTAGAGCAGGAAAACAACAAGAACAGCAATCTCTCGAAGGTGTTAAAATTCGGAAAAACCTACAGGAAACTGCTTTTTTCTTTCCACAATTAACTACCGATGCAGAAGGTAATGTAAGTTTTAATTTTACCGCTCCCGAAGCATTAACAAAATGGAAATTGCAGCTACTGTCACATACCAAAGGTTTAAACGCAGCAACAACAACTTTAGAAACAGTAACTCAAAAAGAGTTGATGATTCTTCCTAATCCACCCAGATTCTTAAGAGAAGGTGATAGAATAATACTAAGTTCTAAAATATCAAACCTTGCTACCAAAGACCTTAATGGTATTGTAGAGTTACAACTATTTGATGCTTTAACCAATAAAGTGATAGATACAAAGCTTCAAAATAATAATGCTCGTCTAGATTTTATGGTAAAAGCCAAAGGAAACACTAATGTATCCTGGGAGCTTCGGATTCCTGATGATGTACAGACTGTTCAATATAAAATCATAGCCAAAGCAGGAGATTTTTCTGATGGTGAACAAAATGTACTTCCAGTATTAAGCAATAGAATGCTAGTTACCGAGACATTACCTATGTGGATTCGTTCTGATCAAACAAAAACATTTACACTAGATAAATTAAAGGATAACACCTCTAGTACACTAAAACATCATAAGCTTACTCTGGAGATGACTTCTAACCCGGCTTGGTATGCTGTACAAGCGCTACCCTACCTTATGGAATATCCATATGAATGTGCAGAACAAACATTCTCTAGATACTATGCAAATAGCCTGGCTAGCCATATTGCTAACTCTAATCCCAGAATCCAGGAAGTATTTAATCAATGGAAATCCAGTGATGCACTACTAAGTAATCTTGAAAAAAACCAGGAATTAAAGTCTCTGATGATTCAAGAAACACCATGGTTACGTGATGCACAAAGCGAAACAGAACAAAAGAAACGAATCGCTTTGCTTTTTGATCTTAATAAAATGAATAACGAACTACAATCGGCATTAAACAAATTAAAACAAATGCAGTATGGTTCTGGTGGGTTCCCTTGGTTTCAGGGAGGGCGAGAAAATAGGTTTATCACACAACATATTACTACAGGATTCGGACATCTAAAAAAGTTAGGGGTTACGAAATATGATGGAGATACCGCAAATATGCTACAAAATGCAGTTCGTTTTCTGGATGCAGAATTTGTAAAAGAATACAAGGAGCTTAAGCGATATTGTGAGAAACATAAGATTGACATCAATAAAAATCATTTAAGCTATACTCAGATTCATTATTTGTATATGCGTAGTTTCTTTACAAATATCAAAAGGCCAAAAAATACTAACGAGGCTTGGAACTATTACCTGGGGCAATCTAAAAAATATTGGTTAAGTCAAAGTCTATATGCGCAAGGAATGTTAGCCTTAATAACACACAGAAATGATGATAGTACAACAGCTAACAAAATCATAAGATCACTAGACGAAAAAAGTGTAACTAGTGAAGAATTAGGGATGTATTGGAAATCAAATACAGCAAGTTGGTTCTGGTATCAGGCTCCAATCGAAACTCAATCGCTAATGATTGAAGTCTTTTCAGAAGTAGAAGCAGAACCTAAACGAACCAAAATTGTTGATAATCTAAAAATCTGGTTACTTAAAAACAAACAAACCAATCGTTGGAAAACCACTAAGGCTACTTCTGATGCTGTATATGCATTATTACTACAAGGCAGTGATTGGTTATCGGTAACCGATATGGTAGACATCGTATTAGGAGATCAAAAAATCGATCCAGGCAAAATGGAAGATGTAAAGGTCGAAGCTGGAACAGGATATTTTAAAACCTCCTGGAATGGCAATGAAATAAAACCTAATATGGCAACTGCCAAAATCTCTAAAAAAGGAAAAGGTATTGCCTGGGGAGCTTTATACTGGCAATATTTTGAAGAACTAGATAAAATCACTTCGGCAAAAACACCACTCTCTTTAAAGAAAAAATTGTTCTTAAAGAAGAATACAGATACCGGTGAAGAAATTACAGAAATTACTTCAAAAACCAAGCTAGAATTAGGTGATCTGATAAGAGTACGTATCGAATTGAGATCTGATCGTGCAATGGAGTTTGTTCATATGAAAGATATGAGAGCATCTGGCCTGGAGCCCATCAATGTAATCTCACAATATAAATGGCAAGATGGTTTAGGATATTATGAAAGTACGAAAGATGCTTCTACAAACTTTTTCTTTGACTATTTACCCAAAGGAGTATATGTTTTTGAGTATGACCTTCGTGTCAATAATAAAGGAGATTTTTCTAACGGCATCACCACGATACAAAGTATGTATGCCCCAGAGTTCTCTAGTCATTCTGAAGGAATCAGAGTAACCATCAAATAGAATAATACATTTCTTTTAATTATTTTAGTCTTCTCCAAGTTTACCGAATGTGGTTTGGTAAACTTGGAGAAGACTAACTAATATTCAGACTTTATTTTATGAGGGTAATCAAAAAGATATTCAAATACATTGGGATCATTTTAATACTCCCGGCATTATATCTTATCATATCTCTGGTACTAACCTATATTCCAGTAAATGGAAAACAAGATAACGAAGAAAAAAATCACACTGTTTACCTAAGTTCTAATGGTGTTCATTTAGAAATTATCATTGCCAAAAACGATTTAAATACTATTGTTTTAGAAGATCAGTTAGATGCTTCTCAGGCACAATATTTCTCATTTGGCTGGGGCGATAAAAACTTTTATGTCGAAACTCCATTATGGGCTGATCTTACATTTGTTAATGGGTTTCAAGCTTTATTTCTTAATACTCCAACCTTATTACACGTCACCAGGCATTCTTCTATACAAGAGGATTGGGTAGCTCTAAAGGTCAATCAAAAACAGCTCACAAAGATAAACCAATATATATCTGCTACTTTTAGATTAAATGGTGAAAACAAAAAAATAGTATTACCTGGTTTAGGATATTACAAAAACGATGATTTTTATGAAGCTACAGGAAATTACACATGCTTTAACACCTGTAATAGCTGGGTCAACACCGGATTAAAACAAAGTGATATAAAAGCGTGTTTATGGACACCCTTTGATTTTGGATTAATGGGTATGCATAAAAATTAATCTGACAGATAAAAAAAACCTGTCTGGTTTAAAACCGACAGGTCCAGAAATATTATAAAGATCTAATTTTATTTCTTGGGCATCATTACTGCATCTATCGTATGGAT
Source organism: Aquimarina spinulae (assembly GCF_943373825.1). Lineage (NCBI taxonomy): Bacteria > Pseudomonadati > Bacteroidota > Flavobacteriia > Flavobacteriales > Flavobacteriaceae > Aquimarina > Aquimarina spinulae. The sequence continues at coordinate 1,111,675 of NZ_CALSBP010000002.1, forward strand.
AAGCCCATTAGATGCCTTAACATCTGTAGTTACCAGATTACCTCCATTACCCATTTGATCTATAAGAAAAACTCTATCCCCTTTCATTGTTGCAGTCAATAATGCTCCTCCTATTGTTTTTAACTTCACACTTCCGTTACCCTCATTAATTGCAATAACAATATCTTCTTTTGTAATTACACTAGGTATGATATGACAATTTAATATAGTCTTTAGCTGCTCTTTATTTTCTGACTTTAATAGTTTTTCTACAGTAGCAGGATTTAATTTATCAAAAGCTAAATTTACTGGAGCAAATATGGTAAACGAACCTTTATCCTCTAGTGACTTTGCCAATTCGGTCACTTTAATTGCAGATGTGAGTGTAGAAAACCCTTTATCCATAGAAGCAAATTCGAGTATAGTGGGTAGTTTTTCCTTAATAGTTTCCGAAGATGTTACATTCTGTGCTATTAATTTTTCGTTTTGTGTAGTCCTATCATTTTTCGTTTCACTACAAGCGGTCAATAATAACAATCCGGATAAAGCAAAAACTGGTAATACATTTCTAATTTTCATTGTAAGGATTTTTCGTTTTTTTGTTTGTATGGGAACGGTACAGAAGTGTTTTTCTTTGGTAAATTTTGGTTAAATAAATCTTAACAAAACACTAAATTCATTATTCAACAAATTTTAAGAACCAAAGAACACTACTATACAATTACTTTATAAAGGTAGCAGGGGTAGCAAAATTATAAACGTCAACTTATTATCCGTAACGTTTCTTCTAGTATTCGTTTTTAGTCATACTCATAATGAATTTCTTAATCTAGATTATTTTTTTAGTCATCTTATATGTTGAATTTTGTCTTAAGCAAATAAAATCAATGACATGAAAAAAGATCGGATCGATATTAGTGAGGTTAATCCAAATGCATACAAGCCTATTTTGGCACTTTATGATGATATCAAAAAAAGTTCATTATCTGACCTAGAGTTTTTATTGATAGAAATTAGGGCTTCACAAATTAATGGTTGTGCCTACTGCGTGCAAATGCATATTCAGGAAGCTGTTAATCAAGGAGAAAAACAATATCGCATACATGCTTTACCTTTTTGGAGAGAATCTCCTTTTTTTATTGAAGAAGAACAAGTCATCCTGGAAATGACAGAGGAAATAACTCATATTTCTGCAGATGGATTAAGTGATGAGCTGTATCAAAAAGCCATTCGTCTTTTTGGTGAAAAAAAAGTGGCAGACATTATTATGGCAATTTGTTGTATCAATGTATGGAATAGAATAGGAAGAGCCACTTTAATGACTCCAATACCATCTTAAGAATAATTAAATTTTTATATCAATGAAGATTATCTATATCAAACTCTTTCTAAGAGTAAGTATTGCTTTAGGTTTTTTATCTGCAGTAGCAGATCGATTTGGATGGTGGCCTCAAGAAAGCTCTGCCTGGGGTAACTGGGGTAGTTTTATAGAGTACACCAAGGTGCTTAACCCATGGGTTCCTAATAGCCTTATAAATGCTGTAGGAGTTGTAGCTACAGCTGCAGAAATAGTATTAGCTATATTTTTGATTATTGGATTCAAAACATCATTATCTGCCAAGCTAAGTGGTGCTCTTATTGCCCTTTTCGGCATTGCTATGTGTGTTACTATTGGTATTAAAGCACCACTAGATTATTCTGTATTCTCTGCTGCAGCCGCCGCATTTGGGCTTAGCATAATCAAAGAAAAATATCTCGAAATCGATACATTATTAAGTAAAAAGTAATCGGCATAATACATTAAGATCAAGCACAGAAGGTAAACTACAAAGTATAATCCTCTTTTTTACACTTCTGTGCTCATCTATAGTTTTAACATCCAAAACAATATAATACGAGTTTGGTTACTTCTTCACTCCTAATTATTTTATTGTTTCACTAGCTGTTTTACTATCGATATCTACAATTTCTAATCTATAAATTAATTCTCCGTATTTAATTCGATTAGGCATATCCTCATACACATCAATAAATGTGCGGTCTGTATAACTTTCTGGAATTAGAAAAGGCCTGTTTCCCATGTAAGTCTCTACTATCAAAATATCATCTTGATGTGCCCCTACTGCTTTAGACATCGTATTGGCCAGCGAGTTCCCTTCATAAGCTGCCACCATATTTACAACTCTAAAATCTTTATTCATAGCTATATCAAACCTGTAATAATTATAGTTTGATTCTTCTGGATTAGGTAAACTAAATGAAAATTCAAATTCGTTTTCTAGCACCTCTTCATGGCCCCATGTTTTTACTAAATAAGTGCCAGGAAGGAGTATTTTTTGTACCGTATTTCCTGGATCAATTATTTCATTTATTGCCCAAACATCACTTGGTGTACCATCTTCATAAATCATCTCAAAAGTAACTGACTTTTGCTCTTCACTGGTATTAAACAATCTAAAATGTTGCCTTGCTCCATCCTGTTCATCTGCTATAACACCTAGAATGATTGCTCCTAGTACCAAAAAAATAATAAATCCGATAAAAAGTTTTATAATTATTTTCATATTAAATTTTCTGAAATGTATTACCCGTTGTACTCAGTGCTTTTTTCATAAGACTTGCATTCTCTTCTTTATATTTTTTCAGTATTATTGACTTAATAAGAGTTGTTAAAATCATTCCTGGAATAAAAGCTATAACTCCTCCTAAAGCTCCTGCCAATTTATAACCTGGCAAAAAATCTAATGGCGCTATATGATTAGCCCCCATATAAGCTCCTATAAACATAAAAGGAAAAGCTATACCATACATTAAAAAACTACTAATCTTTGTAGATTCTGAGACCTCTATATTTAGGTCTCTAAAATGTTGTTTCTTCCAGTTTAGAGATAAAGAAGCACCGATTTTATTCCCTTTTCTTATTTTTATATCATAACTCCAATCATCTTCTATTTCGGTGTCTTTCCCTAAAGAAATTATATATTCATCTCCAAAATCATTATCTAATCTAGCTGCTAATCCAGAAACATATTCTTTTATTTCTTCTTTAGCTGCATTTACATCTTCTGCATTTAATTTATAAACCATATGCTATTATTCACGTATTAAAAATTGCTTGATCTTCTTTAATTATACCTTCTATTTCTTTTTCAAATCGTAACCATTTTGGTAATAATATTAAGATGGGAAGGATCCCAGAGACCAGTATTCTTGCCATTGTTGATGGCGCAAACCCACTTATCACTATATGGTTTTTATCAGATTTAGTTTTCAACTTAACAGAAGCACCTATCCAGTTACTTTTCTTAATGACAACATCTGCTCCTATTAAGGAACTTAGATACACTTCATATCCAAAAGGAGAGAACATCGTATCCAGATAATCTTTTAATACCTCTTTGGTAAGAGTTTTCTCTGTGGTTATTTCAATTTTTCTAGCCATATTTAGTTTCCTACAATTCTATAATCATTTTATTTAAATACAACCTTGATCATCGGTTTAAACCAACAAATCTTTTTAGGGGAAGGGGGGTAGATTTTCTTTTGTTTAAATTAAAAGGTTACAATTTTTGATTCAATTCATTTTCCCACTCTTCATAATTTTTCACGATGATTCTATATGTTTCATTCTGTTTACTTGTAACCTCCAGGACATTTTTTGTTACGCCATGTTTTCCCTGGGTTATTTCCTGTATGTCTTTAAACTCAAGGTTAAATCCAAAACTTTTCTTTTCAACTTGTTTTTTAAGTAAACCACCCAAAAGCCCTAACCCACTAACACCTGTCTTATGCGCATCTAAAACGAGTCTATCGGGTGTTAGATACAATGTTCCCTGCATCAAGTTCACTTTTGATTTAAGATATCCTACTTTTTCTTCTTTTTGGATTCCTTCTTTTACTAACTCTTCTTTCATAACTATTTTTTTACTGACTAAGTAAACTTTTCTACAATCGGTATCAGTATTTTGTTGTTTATTTCACTTTATCACAACTTAATTCTCCTCTATGACCAATGGTGTGTTGCTTGATGTTTTCATCATATTGCCCATTACCTAAATAGGGTTTTAAAAACCCGAAATTTCTATAACCACAGCCTTCATCATCGGAATATAGCACATCCCCTTCTACATAATTTCCTGTAATATTTCCATAATCATCTTTTAAGATTTGCCAATCTAATGTGATCATAACTTTATGAAATTTCACTCCTGGCCAGTCTTTAGTATTTGCCCATAACTCAATTTGTTGCATCATTTCTGCTTCCAAATTTGCATTACGCATTACAGGAGTAGGTGCTCTTTTTGCTTTTAAAGCTCCTTCTTCAATTTCTTTAGCCATCATTATTAAATCTTCGGTCCCCTCTGTTGTGTCATAGGTAATCGTACCAAAATAGAGTTCGTCTTCCTGATCCATTTTTCCATCGGTAAGTGAAATTCTTAAATTATGCTTATAAGGGTCTAAGCGTTCACCCATTCTCCCCAGCAAAAAAGAAGCCCCATCTCTATCTATTTTCATACTCGCTACAGAAGAAGGAACTATTTGAAATACCGCATAATTTTTCTCTAAATCTGTTTTTTTCAACCTTTTCACTGTACATTGATTTACTACTTCATTTTCTTTTGGCAACAGATCTTTCTCCATTTTATCCATTCCTATAGTTATCCAATAGTGATTTCTTCCAAAATTATCTTGAAAATGATTACTTAGCCGTTTCAAATAATAGCTGTCTTTCATTTTTGCAGGAAAGTAAGCCACCCCCCAAATTTCATCTCCTATTTTAAAATCTGTTTTTATTGTTGACATATCTTCGTTACCAACTGTAGGTTCTTTAGAAAAGAAAACTATTTTCCCAACATTCTTTTGGTGAAAATCTGACGTTGCATCCTTCACAAAATATTCAAGAGGTCCTTTTTCTTCTTCTTCCTCCTTCTTTTGCTTCTTTCCCCACAAACTTCCTAACTCCTTAGATAATTCGGACTTAATACCTAGTTGTTTTTTTGCAGCTTTTAGTTCTTTTTTACTAATTGCCAAAACCTCTTTTTTTATGACCAGATTCATATCTCCTAATACTAGAAGTGTTAAAAGGTTATTCTTTTTTGTCAAAATGTAATTTTCTTTTGTATCAACACTTTCATAACTACCTGGTATGTTTTTTAGTAATGAAAAAGCTATCTCTACAGTTCCTCGATACGTGTCGAATGTTGCTTTTATACTTCCATCTCTTCGATTAAGGATTTTAATTTGGTTTATTTTATTCCCAGTCACAAAATAGAGTCCATCAGGAATTTTTTGAGCGCTTGCCTTTACAGAAAACAATACTAAAATGACAATGAGAATACTCTTAAATTGATTCATAATTATTAAAGTAATTTTTTAAGTGCTCAAATATAGATATCGGTCAAAACAAAAAAAGCTTTACTTCATATTCGCATTGCTTTTAGTGATATTCGATACGTATTATTTGATATTTGAAAATTAACAAAGAACCTTTCTAGGGTTATGATGGGAAATTTTGGCTTTTGATCTATGATTAAGATCTTTTATTGAATGGTAATATTACATTTCAAGAAAAGGAACTACATATAACAATGCAATGAAGAACTCTAGAATGTTTGGTTTTCTACTTTGTAGAAAAAGAAATTAAAGAATTGTGAACCTTTTTTATTAGAGAAATAAGCGGTACACTAAATATGAAGCTATGCCAAAAAAGTTAATATATCATCTTAATGCTAAAATAGAATTAGCACTAATACTATATTACAAAATAAGAAATCAAATTTTTAGTCATTCAACATTTGCCAAAGTTTATCTTTTAACTCTTGCAACCCTTGTTGTGCTACCGAAGAAATAAACAGGTAAGGAACGTTAAGTTGCTGATCTAACTCAACCTTCATTTCTTTTTTTAACTCATCATCCAGCATATCAGATTTTGATATTGCTATAAGTCGTTCTTTATCTAATAAATCAGGATTGTACCGTCGTAGTTCATCCAAGAGGATTTCATATTGTTCTTTGATATCAGGGGCATCAGCCGGAACCAAAAACAACAAGGTAGAATTACGTTCGATATGACGTAAAAAACGATGACCTATACCTTTACCTTCTGCTGCTCCTTCTATAATACCAGGAATATCGGCCATCACAAAAGTTTGAAAATCTCTATACTCTACAATACCCAGGTTTGGTTTAAGTGTAGTAAACTCATAATCTGCAATTTTAGGTTTTGCAGCGGTTATAACCGACAGCAAAGTAGATTTTCCTGCATTAGGAAATCCTACCAACCCAACATCTGCCAGCACTTTAAGCTCTAGAGTAACATCATATTCTTGTCCTTCTACACCTGGCTGGGCATAGCGAGGAGTTTGGTTTGTTGGGCTTTTAAAATGCCAATTACCTCTACCACCCATACCACCTTCGGCAGCAACATATTCTTGTCCTACTTCTGTAATTTCTTTAATAATATCTTGTGTTTCGGTATCCCGAATTACTGTTCCCAAAGGTACATCTACATAAACATCTTCTCCATCGGCTCCTGTACTTCTGCTTTTACTTCCGTGTCCTCCGTGACCAGCTCTTAGATGGCGTTTAAATTTAAGATGATGTAGTGTCCACATGTTAGGGTTTGCACGAATAATAACATGACCACCACGGCCTCCATCACCACCATCGGGTCCTCCTTTGGTAATGTATTTCTCACGATGTAAATGTGCAGATCCTTTCCCTCCCTTCCCGGAAGTTATATGTAATTTCACATAATCTACAAAATTCCCTTCTGTCATAATTCGTTTCCTATATCACCCTAATAAAAATCAGAGATATTTCAATTTTACTTTTACTATACTGAATTTAGGTTCAGCTTTCACAAACTAAAGTTTGTCTATTACACTACTTAACCTCTCTGTAATTTCATCGATACCTCCTACTCCATCTACACCAAAATATTTATCTTGTTTTTGGTAGTAATTCTTTAAGATGGCTGTTTCGTCATAATATACTTTAATACGATTACGTATCACTTTTTCATCTGCATCATCAGGTCGCCCTGATGTTTTCCCTCTTTCGAGTAATCGTTGTACTAATACTTCATCATCTACCTCTAGAGCTACCATTGCACTAACCATTGCTCCTTTTGATTCTAGCAATTTAGCTAGTGAATCTGCCTGAGCTTCAGTTCTTGGAAACCCGTCAAAAATAAAGCCTTTAGCTCCTGGGTTTTTATCAACTTCGGCATTCAGCATATTAATTGTAACCTCATCAGGTACCAATTGGCCTTTATCGATATATGATTTTGCCAAAGTACCTAACTCTGTTTCATTTTTTATGTTGTATCTAAACACATCTCCTGTAGAGATATGTACCAGATTATATTTTTGTTTTAAAACTTCTGCTTGTGTTCCTTTTCCTGCTCCTGGAGGTCCGAATAACACCAAATTTGTCATGTTGTTTGGTTTTAATTGATAAACTTCTGTAAGATTACGCCCTAATCCGTTATAATCAAGTCCGTATCCTACAATAAATCGGTTTGGGATTTCTATCCCAATATAATTTATATTAATTTTTTTAGTATATGCTTCGGGTTTATAAAATAGAGTAGCAATTTTGTATGTTAAACACCCTTTTTCTACTAACATTTCTGTTAGCACTTCGATTGTATTACCCGTATCTACAATATCTTCTATGATCACCACTGTTCTTCCCGAAACCTCTTCACCCAGCCCTACTAACTCTTTAACCTCGTGTGTGGTTTCAGTTCCTTCGTATGAAGCTAATTTCACAAAGCTAATTTCGCAATCATAATCAAACCGTTTCAAAACCTCTGAAGCAAACATAAACGCACCATTTAACACTCCTATAAATAAAGGGTTTTTATCTGCCAAATCTTGATTTAATCCAGCAGACACCTTATCTATTGCAGTCTCTATTTCTTCCTCACTAATGAAAGGAACAAACTGTAAATCGTGCAGTTTTACCATCTTATTTTATACTTGTTCTGGTTTGATTTTTTAATTTAAAGCCGCAAAGATAGTGATTAGTAATGAGCATAACTAAGAATTACGACATCAACCTTCTTACAACCAAAGGCAGGTCAAAATGGTTGTTATACAAATACAGATTAGTATAGGTTTAATCATCATCAAATAAAAACACATATCACCCAAATAAGCTTTCTTATAGTTAACTTATTGCATTTACCTTACATTATTGTGGTTATTCCTTCTGAAAAAATTATTTTTGCATTTTATGATAAATTTGAAACCCCGAAAATGACAAATTTTTTCTCATCAAACTTTAAGTTAGGAATACTAGGAGGAGGTCAGCTAGGTAAGATGATGCTTTATGACACCCGAAAATATGACATCCAAACATATGTCCTCGATCCAAGTCAAGATGCTCCTTGCAAAATTGCATGCGATCATTTTCAACAAGGTAATTTGATGGATTATGAGACTGTATATAATTTTGGAAAAAAGGTAGATGTACTCACTTTTGAAATTGAAACTGTAAATCTAGAAGCTTTAGTTCAGCTAGAGAAAGAAGGTAAGAAAGTCTATCCAAGTTCAAAAACTCTGGAAAAAATACAAAACAAAGGGAAACAAAAGCTTTTTTACGAGGAAAACAAAATTCCTACTGCTGAGTTTACCCGATTTTCTAATAAGGCTCACCTTACCGAAGGAATTACCAATAATAGAATCAAACTTCCATTTGTCTGGAAAAGTACGCAAGGAGGATATGATGGCAAAGGTGTTTCGATTGTTAGATCCGGAGCAGACTTAGCAAAACTTCCTGATACAGAATGTATTGCAGAACATTTAGTTGATTTCAAAAATGAATTAGCTGTAATTGTTGTTCGCAATCCTAGTGGAGAAATCAAAACCTATCCTGTGGTAGAGATGGAGTTTCATCCAGAGGCCAACCAGGTAGAATATGTGATTTGCCCAGCCAGAATTGATTCTAAAATTGCGCAAAAAGCAGTAAAAATTGCCGAGAAAGTGTCTAAAGCTTTTGAGCATGTAGGAGTACTGGCTGTAGAAATGTTTCAAACACAAGAGGATGAGATTCTTGTAAATGAAGTTGCTCCAAGACCACATAATAGTGGACATTATAGCATCGAAGCCAGCTATACTAATCAATTTGAACAACACATAAGAGCTATCCTAGATTTGCCTTTGGGAGCTACAGAAAGTAAAGTAGGTGGTATTATGGTCAATCTGGTAGGTCAAGAAGGGTACACAGGAGATGTTATTTATAAAAATATAGAAGAAATCATGAAAATGAAGGGTGTTACTCCTCATATTTATGGTAAAAAACAAACACGTCCTTATAGAAAAATGGGGCATGTTACTATAGTTCATGAAAACATAGATGAAGCTCGAAAAATAGCTGAAAAAGTAAAAAACACAATACAAGTAATTAGCTAATAGAGGTGTAGAAACTTATTTTATATACCTTCATACTCTATTATGATTACTAATTTTTGACAAACAAATACTAACAATAACAAATACTATAATGAGCAAGGTGGGAATAATAATGGGTAGTACTAGTGATATGCCTGTAATGGAAAAAGCTATCGAAGTATTACAAGGTTTTGATATCGAAGTCGAAGTAGATATTGTTTCGGCACATCGTACCCCAGAAAAATTATTTGATTATGCCAAAAATGCCCATACCAGAGGCATACAAGTTATTGTAGCTGGTGCTGGTGGCGCTGCTCATCTTCCTGGGATGGTGGCTTCATTATCTCCCCTACCAGTGATTGGCGTTCCTGTTAAATCACGTAATTCTATCGATGGATGGGATTCTGTTTTATCAATTTTGCAAATGCCCGGTGGAGTTCCTGTAGCTACTGTAGCTTTAGATGGCGCACTCAATGCTGGTATTTTGGCAGCACAAATTATAGGTGCAAGTGATACATGTGTTTTAGATAAAATCTTAATCTATAAAGAAGGATTAAAGCAAAAAGTAATCGAAGGTGCTAAGCAGATAAAAAAATAACAAAAAAAAGAGTCACTTTTCAGTGACTCTTTTGAATATCAGGCCTTACAAAAGAATATAACAATATTTATTAACCAACTTAAATATATTACACAAAAAATTCATCGTAAGACCATTACTCTTAAAACCTACAACAAAGGTAAAACCTTACTTTAATTACACAATAAAAGTAATGCTAAAATATTCATAGTTTTCGATGAAATACCAATTTCATCGATAAAAAACAATAATTAAGATTTTTTTAACGTTTTTTTGATCGAAAAAACAGACAGTAAAGCAGTTTTTTTGCTCAAAAACCCATTTTTTAGTGAAAAATAGAAGACAAAAGAGCTGCAAAATGCAGCTCTTTCGATATATTTGGTCTTTGCATTAGAACAATTATTTATATTCATACCCCAAATAAAAATAATCTTTTATTCTAAATACCAGACCATACTAATAAACCTAATCAAATCTATTGGTATAAAATTTAGTTTAATGAAAAACACCTAGAACCTGGGAACGTTTTTCGATAAAAGGCTGTTTTTTCCGATGTAAGAACATATAATATAAAAAAACAAGAAGAAATCATTAATACACAATGAACAATCCACTATTAAAACCATTTGATGCTGCACCATTTTCAGAAATAAAGTCAGATCATTTTTTACCGGCTATAAAAAACGGCATTTCTATTGCCAAAAAACAAGTTGATACAATAGTTTCTAATTCCAAACCACCTTCATTTTCTAATACTATAGAGGCATTAGAATATTGCGGAGAACTACTGGATAGAGTTACCAGTGTCTTTTTTAATTTAAATAGTGCCGAAACTAATGAGGAAATTCAAAAAATAGCACAAGAAGCCTCTCCTTTACTTTCTGAATTTAGTAATGACATAGCACTTAATCTCGACTTGTTTAAGAGAATCGAAGTAGTGTATACACAAAAAGAATCATTAGATCTTAATCCAGAACAGTCCAGACTTCTTGAAAAAAGATACAAATCATTCTCGAGAAATGGAGCCAATCTTCCTGATGAAAAAAAAGAAAAGCTAAGAGAGGTTGATAAAGAGCTTTCTACACTAAGCCTAAAGTTTGGCGAAAACATCTTGGCCGAGACTAATAAATTTGAGATGTTGCTTGCCGACGAATCTGATCTAACTGGTTTACCAGAAGGAGCTAAGGAAGCAGCTAAATCTATGGCAGAAGCAAAAGGTAAAAAAGGGTGGTTAATCACCCTGGACTACCCAAGCTATATTCCTTTTATTACTTATGCCGATAATCGAGAGTTGCGCAAAAAACTAGCTCTTGCTTTTGGATCCAAGGGATTTCACAACGATGACCTTGACAACCAGGAAATCGTTTTAAAAATTGCAAATCTTAGGCATCAACGTGCTCTTCTTTTAGGATACTCCTCTCATGCCAATTATATCTTGGAAGAACGAATGGCAGAAACTCCTGATACTGTATTTTCTTTTCTAAATGAAATTTTGGAGAAAGCCAAACCTGCTGCAGAAAGAGAATTTGAACAATTACAGTCTTATGCAAAAGAATTAGATGAAATTGATCAATTGCAAAAATGGGACGGAGCTTACTATTCTGAAAAACTAAAACAAAAGCTCTTTGATCTTGATGATGAAAAACTGAAACCTTATTTCAAGCTAGAAAATGTAATCGACGGAGTCTTTACTGTAGCTTATAAACTGTTTGGGCTTCAATTTAAAGAAATCAATGATGTAGATACATATCACGAAGAGGTAAAAACGTATCGTGTTACAGATACTGAAGGTAATTTTGTCTCACTGTTTTATGCCGATTTTCATCCCAGACCAGGGAAACGTAATGGAGCATGGATGACATCCTATAAATCACAAATGAGGAAAAATGAGGAAAATATAAGGCCACATGTTTCTATTGTTTGCAACTTCACCAAACCTACTCCTAGTAAACCATCTTTATTAACGTTTAATGAAGTAACAACACTATTTCATGAATTTGGGCATGCATTACATGGTATGCTAGCCAATACCACCTATCCCGGTTTGTCGGGAACTAGTGTATACTGGGATTTTGTAGAATTACCTAGCCAGGTCATGGAAAACTGGTGTTATGAAAAAGAAGCTTTAGAGCTTTTTGCAAAACACTACGAAACAGGTGAAGTAATCCCAATGGAGTTGGTCGAAAAGATTAAAGAATCTGCAACCTTTATGGAAGGTATGGCTACACTGCGTCAATTGAGTTTTGGACTACTTGACATGTCATGGCATGCACAAGATCCAAGCAATATAAAAGATGTAAAAACACATGAGAAAACTACTTTTTCGGCAACTTCTCTATACCCAAATGTAGAAGAAAACTGTATGAGTACAGCTTTTTCGCATATTTTTCAAGGAGGGTATTCTGCAGGGTATTATTCTTATAAATGGGCAGAAGTATTAGATGCAGATGCTTTTGAATATTTTAAAGAAAATGGAATTTTTAATCGTGAAATCGCTACCAAGTTTAAAGATCATGTGTTATCTAAAGGAGGTACAGAAAACCCTATGACTCTTTATAAGCGTTTTAGAGGGAAAGAACCTAAACCTGAAGCGTTATTAAAACGAGCAGGATTAATTAAATAAAAGATACCAAATGGGTCTATTGAAGCTAAAAACTGCAACAGACCCATTTGGCAAATCTAATAACATCCTTCATTATCACTTTATAATCGTCTTCTTTGTATATTTTTTGATCTACCAAAAAGCACACTCCGTCAGAAAACTTTGAAATATCAATTTAGACAGCTTTACTTTTATGCCTGATCTCTTGTACAATATTTCCTTTTCATAAATATGAACACAATACTATATAAGCCTTTATACTTACGTGATTGAGTAATAATAAAGTCTCTTAAATCCATTTTACATATTGGAAATCCCAAAACCCTGTTTTCAGGGTATAAGGATGAAAATATTATTCTTTTTTTTGAACTAAAGCGCATTAAAATTAAAGCTCAAGAATAGCTGTGGATTTTTAGAATTAAATAGTGTTATACCAAATTCATATTAATTAAATTATTGTAAAAAATGAAAAAAACAATTTTAAATTTAGGAAAGGTCTTAAGTAAAACTCAGCAAAAAAGTATTAACGGCGGTAGGTATACAGAATGTAATTCTGATTCTGATTGTCCTAATAATATGTCATGCTGTTATTTTTCTTTGTATAAAACTGAAATATGCGCCTTTAAACAATTTTGTTAATACCTCTTTGATTGTCCTTTATTAATGTTATAGATCATTTGTTCTTTTAAGAGCTCATAAGTGTGAGATATCTATGCTTTACAGAATTTCTGATCTCTTGGGGCAAACAATAGAGGTATTTTAACAATAAAAAAGCAGACACATTTTACTAATGTATCTGCTTTTTTTGTTTTTAAGAAGAATATACTTCTCCTTGAATTATGACGAATTTGGATACCTTATTTAGAGTTCTAACAGTTGTGTTAGGATTAGATATATTGTTTGAGTAATTTCTATTATTTTTTGTGCATTTATAGTTTCTTTTTTGTTCTATCTCAAAATAAGTAAAACAAAGTTTTATAAGAAAAAATCTCTTCTTAACAGGTTCTAAATGCCATAATAGTTTGGTTCTATTGTAATCAAGTTTACAAAACTATCATACTGTAGTTATCAATATACTCACCTTAACTTTATTCTCACTAACAGAAAAAAGTTAAGATGAGTTGATATGTTATAACTATTTTATAATCATCTGTTTTGTAGCACTTTTTGATCCATTAAAAAGTGTCAAAAAGTATACTCCTGTAGAAAATTTGGAAGTATTGACTTGAGTAACTTTATTTTTAAGCCTAATCTCTCGTACAATATTTCCTTTTACATCTACAACCAACACACTTCCTGATTTCCATAATTCATTATTAACAGTAATCTCTATATGACTTTCTGTTACAGGATTAGGGTAAAAATCAAAAGACAAGCTATCATCAGATAATAAATCGACAGCAGAACTTCTTGCAAAAAGACCTCCACAAGGTCCGATATGTGTCCAACCATTATTATTAGTTCTTTCATAAAGATTACCTTGATACGTTACTCGATCTCCAGGTTGGTAATTTGTAGAAGAGTTATACGGTGCAACACCAGCACAAGGATCACTGCTTCCTCCTGTGGTAGTTACATTTATCACATTACTTGCAGCAGATACATTACCTGCAGCATCTTTTGCTTTTACACTAAATGTATAGGCGGTACTAGCTGTTAACCCTGTGATACTAGCTGTGGTTCCAGAAACAGAAGTTTCAACCGTATTTCCTTTATACACATCATATCCGGTCACACCTACATTATCTGTAGAAGATGTCCATGATAGTGTTAAAGTAGTTTGTGCTACATTTGATGAGGATAATCCTGCCGGAGTAGAAGGCGCCTGAGTATCTCCCCCGCCAGATCCTCCGATAACAACAGTATAGTCTTCTACTTCTCCATATTCAAAAGACTCACAAGCAGTAGGAATCGCATTATATTTCATAGAAACTCTCATTCTTGTGCTTCCATTTTTTGCACTAGCGGGTACGGTAAAGCTACCACTTACTGGTGTTGTTTTTGAAGCTGTTTTGCTCCAAACTAACTCTCCAGAATCGGCAAAATCTTTATCTTGATTATAATCAATCCATACTGCATACCCTTCATCATATGTACTTCCCACCCATGTCGGTGTCACTGTAATGGTATGAGATGTTCCTTTAGAGAGGTTAGTAGTTTCTGCTGTAAAATCACTATAGCCCCCGCTTCCTGCGGTAGAGGTTTTATTTATTGTTCCTAAAGCAACTTTACCAATATATTCATCCGATGTTTTTTGCCCATTAGAGGCACAATAACCTGTTGGGGGGGTTCCTCCACCCGCATTAGAAACTTCTATAAGATATTCTAAAGCTAATTTTGCAAATTTGGCAGCATGTGTTGCATTCGCAGTAGGAAAGTTAGATGATGTATCTCCAGAAGTATGAATCTTAGGGTTACTTTCTCTAAATTTAGCTTCAATAGGAAATGCTGTTTCATATCCTTGTTGTGCAAAACTATGGTGATCAGAACATCCATAGTTACAAGCAGAAGTACCATATGTAATTTTATGTGTTCCTGAAGCATTATAATGATCCATTAATCTAGTTAAAAAGTTATTTAAAGAAGTACTATTATATGAATCGGTTGTAATAAAAATATCATTTGTAGACCCTTTATAATTGGTCATATCCAATTGTACATAACTCACTATATTTACATTACGATTCTTATAATCTCTTGCTATTTCTTTAGACCCAACCAAACCGATTTCTTCTGCAGCAAATGCCATAAACTCTACCGTTCTTTTTGGCTTGTAATTCATACTAAACAACACTCTGGCAACTTCAGTTATCGTTGCAATACCAGAAGCATTATCATCTGCTCCCGGGGCATTATTTTGATTACTCGGTGATGTCGAATCCAAATGTCCTCCTAAAACCACATATTCATTTGGTTTTTCTGTACCGGTAATCGTCATAATAACAGACGGCATTTGGGAACCAGAATGATTTACAAGTCTAACCGATACATCACTACGATTACCGGCAAGTCCTTCCCATTTTGCTTTTAAATCTGTAGAAGCTCTTTTTGCACTAGCTTTAGTATGATACCGGGTACCATAATTTTCAAGTTCTTTAATTTGTCTATCAATATTAGTGTTATTTACCAACCCTAAACTTTGATTTACTAATTGATCCTGAGTAATCTCAAAAGCAACTGCTGCTTTTGTTAAGGATTGATTTTTTGATTTTTGAATTGAATTAGCTTTTACTATTGCTTCTATAGCAGCTTTTTCTGAAGTTTCGTAAAAATACCCTGGCCCATGCCTTAATCCTGTGTGATGTAGTTCTTCTGCCGAATGTTCATTCAACATTACGGCACTATATTCGTTAACCGACTTAATAATTTTTACATCATTTGGATGATTCTTTTTTAGTTTCAATGCGTCCTGAGTATCCATCGTCGCATGAAACATTTTTGATCGTTCCTGCGCATAAATACATGACGTTAATACGCTTAGCGATACCGCTAAAAAAAATAGATTTAGTTTTCTCATCGTTAGTTTAGTTTGTTGAGTTTATAATTTGTGTTTGTGTAGTAGCTAAAGTACATAATATCAAAGTCGAACAAAAGACGTTTAATCATAGAATAATCAAGGTAAATCCGTAATAATCTATCCGTTATGAAGAAGGTAATAAGTGAATGCTTTTTAAAAATTATCATCTATAAAATATGATATCATTCACTCATCAATAGTAAAAATAAACCTATTTCTACCAGACTATATATGTACCACCAAAGATTAAAGTGATACCTAAAATCTATAGCCTACCTCTTGATAGTAATAAGTTCTTTTTGTAAAGTGATGTTATAGATCGATTGCAAAGATCGGGAGGAATCCCAAGTCACATAGCAAATGCTCCAAAGTAGGTTATTAAGTTTCATAAGTTGATTTTGTGTGTATTAAGTAAACTAAACTATCAAAAAAGTCCTACCTAGACAATATATACATGTCCTAAATCAATGAAAAGATGTCCTAAAACACAATTTAGTACACCTTTTGGCTATATTATAGCCAAAACATCGCATCAAAATACTATTGACTTGGGCTATATCGTCTTCAATGTTTCAATATTTTTTGAAAGTTTAAAATTTTTTATATATTTGCAATATGAATTATGATGAAGCAAAAAATAAGTTTATTTCTACCTGGGGATCTTTAGGAACCTTATGGGGCATCAATAAAGCAATGGCACAGATCCATGCTTTATTATTAATATCTCCAGAACCTCTTTCTATGGAAGATATTATGGAACAATTACAAATCTCTAGAGGCAACACCAGTATGAATTTACGACAATTGATGGATTGGGGTATTGTTTTTAAAGAGAATAAAATGGGAGAACGAAAAGAATATTTCACTTCAGAGAAGGATGTACAAGAACTGGCAAGACAAATCGCCAAAGAAAGAAGTAGAAGAGAGTTACAACCGACTATTAAAATCTTAAAAGATGTTTCGAACATTGATGAAGATGGAACCGCAAAAACCAAAGAATTAATAAAACAAACTAAAGCACTACATGAAATGGCTGATACATTAGATGTTTTAATGAATAGAGTTATTGGTCAGGATCATAACTGGATCACAAAAGCATTGGTGAAATTAATTAAATAAAAAAGCACAGTAAACAAAAAAGGAGGCGTTCTCCTTTTTATTTTCAATTATAGTTTCAATTTTTTCTGAAACTTTAAAATTAACAAAACATGAAATTCAATATTCCAAACTGGTTGATTATTACAGCAGGCATCGGTCAAATATTCACTGCAGTAATATATCCCTATATAAGACATAAAGTATTTGATTGGTATACCGATGTAAAGCAGCTAAAGCCACTCAATCAAGAAATTGCAAAAACGTACGGAAGATATATCCAAGGTCTTAATTTTTCTTTTGGATTAATAGCAATCCTACTTACCTCTCACCTTAAGGAACAATCTGAATTGGCAATTGCATTAACTGGACTAATTGCAGCGTACTGGGTTGGTAAAGTTGCAACCCAAATTGCATATTATCCTATGTATGAAATACCAAAGAAAAAGATATTCAAAATAGGTAGCTATGTTATGAATTGCCTATTTGTCCTTTTTGCCACTGTTTATACTTTATTGTTAATCTATAATTGTATTGGTTTTTTTAACCTCTACTAAAACTATATCATCATGAGTACACTTACCATATTGCACAAACTAAGGCTTAAAAAATCTACTACAAAAGAAAAAATAATCAGGTTTTATGATGAAGCAACAGAAGATTATGAGTTCTGGAGTACCGATTTCAATATGCATTTTGGATACTATACTCCTTTTAAAACCAGTATTCTAAAAAGAGATTCAATGCTTAACGAAATGAATCAGCAGGTTTTTGATCGCTTACAGGTTCCTAAACAAAATTCACTTGTAGCAGACCTGGGATGTGGTATTGGTGGCGCTATACAGTATGGATTAAGAAAATATCCTCTACTGCATATCATTGGTGTAACACTTTCTTCTTTTCAGGTGAGAGAGGGAAATAAAAGGTTACAACATAAGAATGGGTTGATCTTAGAAGAAAACTATTGCCATACATCTTTCAAAACCAATAGTGTAAATGGAGCTTATGCTATAGAAAGTTTTTGTCATTCTGGGCATAGTAAAGAGGCTTTACAAGAAGCATACAGAATACTAAAGCCAGGCTCTAAATTAGTGATAGCCGATGCGTTCTTAAAAATAAATAAAGAGCAATTATGTATCGGTGGTAATTATTGCTACGAACAACTTTGCAAAGGATGGAGTCTAGAAGGTTTGGGAAGTATTAAAAAAATAGAACAGACATTAAAACATATAGGTTTTAGGAATGTAAATATCGAAGATGTATCATTTAGAGTTGCTCCTTCTGTTCTACATGTTCCTTTTGCAATTACAGGATTTATGTTTAAAAAACTATGTAGAAAAGAAACTCTAAAACCACAAAGTTGGAAAAACTTAAAAGGATCACTATTCGCACTACTTTCTGGTCTACATATCAAAAGTTTTGGATATTATTTAATCACCGCAGAAAAATGAAATTAGAAAACATATGAAAAAAATAGTCATAGCAGCAGGGACAGGTTTTCTTGGTAAAGTACTCGTAGCATATTTTAAAACGAAAGCAGAATCTATTATAATTCTAACCCGTGGAAAAAGTAGAACAGAAAATAATGTTCAATTTATTCATTGGAATGCAAAAACCTCTGGGGATTGGATACATGAACTAGAGAATGCAGAAATAGTAATCAATTTAGCTGGCAAATCGGTAGATTGTAGATATACTCAAAAGAATAAAGATCTTATTTTAAATTCAAGAGTGACTTCAACCTCTATTTTGGGAGAAGGTATACGTAAATGCAAAAACCCTCCCAAAATCTGGTTAAATTCATCAACAGCAACTATCTATCGACATTCTTTAGATAAAGAAATGGATGAAATTGATGGAGAAATAGGAACTGGTTTTTCTGTTGATGTTGCTACATCATGGGAAAAAACATTTTTCAACCAACAAACTCCTAAAACCAGAAAAATTGCATTAAGAACCTCTATTGTCTTAGGAGAAAAGGGAGGAGCTTTACCATCAATTCTTAATTTAACCAAAATTAGGTTAGGGGGAAAACAAGGTAATGGGAATCAAAAATTAAGCTGGATACACGAAATAGACTTTGCAAGAAGTATCGAATTTATTATAAATACTCCTAGCATTGAAGGTGTGATAAATATTGTTTCACCTAAACCCGTAACCAATTCAGTCTTTATGAAAACACTTAGAAAAGTTATGAAAATCCCCTTCGGAGTTCCTATTTCAAAACCAATACTTCAATTTGGAGCAAGAATTATTAACACAGAAACCGAACTTGTACTCAAAAGTAGAAATGTAATTCTTTCAAAACTTATGAATAATGGATTTCAGTTCTTGTATCCCGAACTTAAACCAGCATTAATTTCACTTATTTAGAAAATTATGACAACTATACGACTAACAACTCAAATAAAAACTCCGGTTAAAGAAGTATTTGATTTAGCTAGGAGTATTGACTTTCACATGATATCGGCAAACAAGACTAAAGAAAAAGCTATTGCAGGAAAAACTTCGGGATTAATCGAATTAGGAGAAACGGTTACCTGGAGAGGGCTACATTTTGGAATTTATCTCATTCACAAAAGTATAATTACCGAGTATGAATCCCCGAATAATTTTACCGATGAAATGGTCAAAGGATGTTTTAAGTTTTTTAAGCATCAACACATTTTTTACAAAACAGCATTTGGAACAGAAATGATCGATATACTCGAATACGAAACACCCTACGGTATTTTAGGTAAATTATTTGATAATCTAGTCCTAAAAAAACATCTTACTCAATTTCTTTCTGCTCGCAATCAATCTATAAAACTGTATTTAGAATCTAAAAATGTAGTAAAATCGCATCATAATAACTATTTGTAAGGATTCAATATTAATAGACACAAAATACTGATTCGTTAAAGCGCCTATAAGATTCAACTTTTTATCCTATTTTTGGTGAATATAACAACAGGAAATATAATGTCAACAAATACCATAGACCCAAATATGTGGGTGGATAAGTACAGTGATTACCTATTCAACTATACCATTGTAAGAGTTGATGATAAAGAAATTGCCCAAGATTTAGTACAGGAAACATTCTTTGCCGGACTTAAATCCATGAAAAATTTTAAAGGCGAAGCTAGTGAACGTACCTGGCTTATTTCTATTCTGAAAAGAAAAATCATCGATCACTATCGTAAAATTAATAGTAACAAAGGTAAAGCAGAGGTAAGAATGAACTATACCTCTGATTCTGAAACTGAAGGCGATTGGTTAGAAGAACGTGTAGCAGATCCTTTTGATGGCAATGCAGAAGGTGAGATCGAAAACGAAGAGTTAGGTCTAGCCATACATGATTGTATGGGAAAATTGCCTCAAAAACAAGCTGTTATTTTTAAATTAAAAACAATACAAGGTTTCGATACTGAAGCTATTTGTAATGAATTTGATATCACTGCGTCTAACTTATGGGTGATCATCCATAGAGCACGTACAGCTATGGCCGAATGTCTAGAAAAAAATTGGTTTTAGGAAAAATGAGTAATAAAAAGGGAATAATAGTAAGTTGTTCAGAAGCAAATCACTTCTGTGACAAAAATCAGTATAAAGAAGCTTCTTTTTGGGAAAAAGTAAAGCTGAACATACATTTAATATATTGTAGAGCATGCAGAAAGTACACTGCAAAAAATATGAAATTAACCAAATTGGTAAAAAGCCCAAAAGTGATTAGTATTAACCGTTCTGACAAAGAAGCAATGAAAGAACGATTAAAGCAAAGAATGTAACCCTGAATAGTTATAGCATAATGCCCTCGAATAAAAGAATTACCCATATAGTATAATGAAAACTACGAATAAGAATAAAGTATTTGTATCCTGCGAAGAAGCAAAACATATTTGTGATAAAAATCAATATGGTGAAGCTTCTTTTCTCGAAATAATAAAACTTAATATTCGCCTGGTGTATTGTAAAGTAACACGAGCGTATTCCAAAAAAAACACAAAACTTACAAAAACCATTAATAAATCTACAACACAGTCAATCAGCGCTTCAGATAAGGAAGCAATGAAAAAAGAAATAACAAAGAGGATTAACTAAATAAAGACTCGAGAATAACAAGGATTATTAACCACATTATAGGAATACTCTCTACCCAAAAAGAACAATAATATTCTGATTGTTTCTTATCTGTTCCCCATAAAAAGAATAAACTTATTGTAGTTATCAATATAGTACTCAAAATTTCTATCGAAGATAATAACTCATTTTTTACAGCAGTTAATAATAAAAAAATAACCAATAAAATACTACCAAAAAGCTTGGTTCTTGTCACTCCTATTTTTTGCGGAATCGTTTCTAAAGCTACATCATCATACTGCAAGTCTCTCACTTCGAAAGGTAACATCATAACCACAATAAATAAAAACCGTTGAATCATTTCTATTAAAAAATTTAAATTCAGATTTCCTTTAACATATACTAATGGGACCAATACAGTCATACCAGCCCAAACCATTCCGATAATAAAGATTTTTACCCCTGCAAGGCTCCTTAAGTTCTTTTTGTTAGGAAAAACAGGAACAACATACAAAACAGTAAGTACTATAAACGGTGCCATATAGATCCATGTATTAATCGACACTCTAAACGAAAGATAGATAAAAGACACGCAACTCAAAATGGTTAAGACACGAATCCCTTTCATCGATTTGGTCAATCTTTTGTGGTAAAGTTTAGAGACTTTAGAATATTTCACAAAATTATATGCCGTAATAGCACCTAAAAAAGAAAAAAGGATATAGATAAATTGACCAGATATTCCATATTTAATAAAAGTAATTTGCACCAAAGCACATATAGCTAAAGCAACATGGATACTGCCGTTAATATAGAATCTGAATATGCTTTTTAAGGTTTTCACGTTACTTATTAGGGGTTATGTGTTAACAAAACCCGAATTTGGTTAAAAACTTGATAGGTCTAGGTTAATTAATTGTGAAAGTTTTAGCAATTAAATATGTATTTTTGAAATCTCAATTTCAACTGTTTTTTTTCGTTATGAAAACCGATTCCTTTAAACTACGTCATATAGGTCCTTCAACAAAAGATCTTGGCGAGATGTTAAACACAATTAAAGCAGATTCTTTAGAACAATTAGTATATGAAACTGTTCCTGATGATATTCTTTTAAAAAAATCGTTAAATCTAGATTTTGCCTTAAGTGAGCAAGAATATTCTGCGCATATACAAAAGCTTTCTGCAAAAAATAAAGTATTCAAAACCTACATCGGTTTAGGATATCACGAAGCTAGTTTACCCGCAGTTATACAACGTAACATTCTTGAAAACCCAGGATGGTACACTGCATACACACCTTATCAAGCAGAAATTGCGCAAGGTAGATTAGAAGCATTACTAAATTATCAAACCATGATCTGTGATCTTACAGGTATGGAACTGGCTAATGCCTCTTTATTAGATGAGAGTACAGCTGCTGCAGAAGCAATGACTATGTTATTTGCTGTACGATCCAGAGATCAGAAAAAAAATAATGTAAACAAGTTTTTTGTTTCCGAAGAAATATTACCGCAAACACTTTCTTTACTACAAACAAGAGCAATTCCTCTTGATATCCAATTGGTAGTAGGAGATCATCAGCAATTTGATTTTTCGACCGAATTTTATGGTGCTATTTTGCAATACCCAGGTAAATTGGGTCAGGTATATGATTATGCAGGTTTTGTAGAAAAAGCTCATCAAGCAGAAATCAAAGTTGCTGTAGCTGCAGATATATTAAGTTTAGTATCATTAAAATCCCCGGGAAGCTTTGATGCAGATGTTGTCGTAGGAACTACACAACGTTTTGGAATCCCTCTTGGATATGGTGGCCCACATGCTGGATTTTTTGCTACAAGAGAAGCATATAAAAGGACTATTCCTGGCAGAATTATAGGGGTTACTCAAGACCTAAATGGAGGTCGTGCCTTACGAATGGCATTACAAACGCGTGAACAACATATTAAACGAGATAAAGCAACTTCTAATATCTGTACAGCACAAGTACTATTGGCTGTTATGGCCGGAATGTACAGTGTATATCACGGTCCGGAAGGCTTAAGTTATATTGCCTCAAAAGTTAACACATCGGCAGTAACATTAAGTACAGAATTAGAAAAACTAGGTTTCAATCAACTTAACACAGCTTATTTTGATACTATTCGCATACAAGGTGATGCAACCAAAATAAAAGAAATCGCAGAAGTTCATGAAGTAAATTTCTTCTATCCAGATTCAGAAACAGTTTCAATTTCTTTAAATGAAGCAACAACAATTGAAGATCTAAATACGATCCTATCAATTTTTGCTAAAGTTGCAGGAAAAGAATATACTCTTATTCAGGAAATTGATAATTCGAATACCATAGATAAAAATCTAAAACGTAATACCGAGTTTTTAACAAATGAAGTATTCAATTCTTACCATTCTGAGACAGAATTGATGCGTTATATTAAAAAATTAGAACGAAAAGATCTGTCATTAAATCATTCTATGATTCCGTTGGGATCCTGTACAATGAAACTTAATGCAGCGGCAGAAATGCTACCTCTTAGTGATCCACAATGGGGAAACATTCATCCTTTTGTTCCAGTACATCAAGCTCAGGGATATCAAGAAGTTCTAAAAAAACTCGAAGAACAGCTTACAGAAATCACAGGATTTGCAGCTACCTCTTTACAACCAAACTCTGGTGCACAAGGAGAATTTGCCGGATTAATGGTAATTAGAGCATATCATGAGTCAAATGGAGATCATCATCGTAATATTTGTTTGATCCCTTCATCTGCTCATGGCACAAATCCCGCCTCTGCAGTAATGGCAGGAATGAAAGTAATTGTTACCAAAGCCACAGAAGAAGGTAATATTGATATAGATGACCTAAGAGAAAAAGCACTAAAATATAAAGATAACCTCGCCGCTTTAATGGTTACCTATCCGTCTACACACGGTGTATATGAATCTGGGATTAGAGAAATCACTCAAATTATTCATGATAATGGCGGACAAGTATATATGGATGGTGCCAATATGAATGCACAGGTTGGTTTAACCAATCCGGGTGCAATAGGCGCAGATGTATGCCACCTTAACTTACACAAAACCTTTGCTATACCTCACGGTGGTGGTGGGCCTGGCGTTGGACCAATTTGTGTTGCAAAGCAGCTGGTTCCATTTTTACCAGGTAATCCAATAATCACTACCGGAGGAAATCAGGCAATAACTGCAATTTCTGCAGCTCCTTGGGGATCTGCTCTGGCATGTTTGATTTCTTATGGATATATTACCATGCTTGGAGTAAATGGTTTAAAAGAAGCTACCCAATATGCTATTTTGAATGCTAATTATATCAAAGAACGCTTAGATGGGCATTACGATGTATTGTATGTTGGAGAAAAAGGAAGAGCTGCTCATGAAATGATTCTAGACTGTAGACCATTTAAGACAAATGGTATAGAGGTTACCGATATTGCAAAACGACTTATGGATTATGGGTTTCATGCTCCAACAGTTTCTTTCCCGGTAGCAGGAACCATTATGATCGAACCTACCGAAAGCGAAAGTAAATCAGAATTAGATCGTTTTTGTGATGCCATGATTGCGATACGTAAGGAAATAGCAGAAGCTACCGCTGATAATCCAAATAATGTAATGAAAAACGCGCCACATACTATGGCTATGCTTACAGCAGACTCGTGGGATTTCCCGTATTCGAGAGAGCAAGCAGCATATCCATTATCATATGTAGCCGATAATAAGTTTTGGCCATCTGTTCGTCGTGTAGATGACGCATATGGAGATAGGAACTTAATTTGTACATGTGCTCCTATTGAAGAGTATATGGAAACAGAAGCTTAAGAAATCTATTATCCCATAAATGATGAAGAGGTGACTTTATGGTTGCCTCTTTTTCGTTAACCATACTATGATTAGAAAATAAGTGTAATTTTTAAAACTGCACAGTAAACCTATGAAATGAACCATAACAATTAAAGTTGATACCAACCGAAATGTTCAATTGTGAAATCAAAGATTCACGAATACCTTGATTAAAAGTAATCAACAGATGAGTAATTCCATCTGACAACTAAAAATAATAAAAAAGAACAGATGAAAGATATCACTTCAAGGCAAGACATAGAATTCTTAATGAACGCCTTTTATAAAGACGCTTTTGCAGATCCTGCAATTGGCATCTTTTTTACCAAAATTGCAAAGATTAATCTCGAAGAACATATTCCGGAAATTACAGATTTTTGGGAACAACAATTATTTAGAACAGGAAATTACAAAAAGAATGTGATGCAGATTCATAAAAATTTAAGCAGTAAAAAAAAGTTAGAAAAAATCCATTTCGATACTTGGTTATCACTGTTTCACAAAACAGTAGATCGCAATTTTAAAGGAGAAAAAGCGCACCTTATCAAAACAAGAGCCTTATCTATTGTAACGGTTATGCAATTAAAAATAGAATAATCTATTGGTTCTAAACCCGGGTTATGCATTAAAATTCTATATTATGAAGGTTGATAAATGCAGTAAAATATTCCTCAATAGTTTCAAATTATAATAAATTTTCTAATGTACAATCAGAGTTTAATCAAATCCATAAAAAAGTTGGGCATCGTAGTATCTATTATGTATGCATAATAAAATAATTCTTATCATGTACCTTACCATTTATAATAAATAATTGGGTACAATGAATATCAAAATAACGGGTACAGGGAGCTATATTCCTAATGAAATTAAAAAAAACGACGACTTTACCAATCATCAATTCTTTACTGAAAACAAGGTTTTAATAGAACATAACACTACCGCTATAATTGATAAATTCAAAAAAATCACTGGTATTGAAGAACGTAGATATGCCTCTACCCATCAAAACACTTCTGATTTAGCATTTCTTTCTGCAAAAAAAGCAATTATAGACTCAAAAATTGATCCTGAAACCCTTGATTACATTATTGTAGCCCATAATTTCGGCAATGTAGACAAAAACTCCTCTCAGGCTGATACTGTCCCCAGTCTTGCGGCAAGAGTAAAACATAAATTAAAAATAAAAAATCCATACTGCGTCGCATATGATTTGCTTTTTGGGTGCCCTGGCTGGATAGAAGGAGTCATACAAGCCCAATCATATATAAAAAGTAGTATGGCTCAAAAATGTCTTGTTATTGGGGCAGAAACTTTATCTCGTGTTATAGATAAACATGATCGGGATTCTATGATTTATTCTGATGGATCTGGAGCTGTGATACTAGAAAAAACAAAACAACCCGGAGGGATAATTTCTTCTATAAGTGCTTCTTATACACTTGAAGAAAGTAATTTTTTATTCTTCGGAAAAACAAACAATAACATCTCTAATGATGATACGAGATACATCAAAATGCATGGAAGAAAAATATATGAATTTGCTTTAAATCAAGTGCCAAAAGCAATGAAAGTCTGCCTTGATAAAACTAATATTAACATCACAGATATCAAAAAAATTATCATTCATCAAGCTAATGAGAAAATGGATGAAGCTATTGTAAAAAGGTTCTATGATCTATATGACCAGAAAGTCCCCGACGGCATTATGCCCATGACTATTCAAAAGCTAGGAAATAGTAGTGTTGCTACTGTTCCTACTTTATATGACCTTATTTTAAATGGTAAAGTAGAAAACCAATCCATTAAAGAAGGAGATATTTTGCTATTTGCCAGTGTAGGCGCAGGGATGAACATCAATACTCTTTTATATCAATTTTAAAGCTTTTATAAAATTCTCTTAGATGTACAGATAGTAATCTGAGTAATTGTCTATTTTTACACTATAATTACTGATTTGACTATTATGTACGAAGGAAATTTTCCTCACCAGCGATACCAAAAAACTTTAGAATTTCTTAGAGAAAATACCCCTGCTCCAGGTACTGTTCTGGATTTGGGTGTTAGAAATCCTTTTGTAGAGTTTATGGAAAAAGAAGGGTATACAGTATCAAATACCTCTGGCGAAGATCTGGACCTTAATACAGAAGCTGTACAAAAAGAAAATATTCAAATTGTTACTGCCTTCGAAATTTTTGAGCACCTTATCGCTCCTTTTAATGTTTTACGCGACATTAAAGCAGATAAACTAGTTGCTTCTATCCCATTAAAATTATGGTTCTCTCCTGCCTATCGTAGTAAAACTGATCCATGGGACAGGCACTACCACGAATTTGAAGATTGGCAATTTGATTGGTTACTCGAAAAAGCCGGCTGGGAAATTAAAGTAAGAAATAAGTGGACACATCCTGTTAAAAAGATTGGTTTACGACCACTATTAAGACTTTTTACGCCGAGATACTATATTGTATATGCAGAGCGAGTAAAAAAATCTTAATGTGTGTGTTTTGAATAGTAAAACCTAAAAAAATATATTTTTGAATATATATATTATCATACCTGCTCATAATGAAGAGCGTTTTATCGCAAAGACTCTTGATTCTTTGGCTTCTCAAACACATATTCCTACCAAAATAGTAGTAGTTAATGATCATTCTACAGACAATACAAAAGGTATTATAAATGAATATGTAAATACATATGATTATATATCCATAGTAGATACGTATACTTCTAAAAATCATATGCCGGGAAGCAAAGTGATTAATGCTTTCTATGAGGGTTTCAAAACATTAGACACAAACTATGATATTATTTGTAAATTCGATGCAGATCTTGTTTTTCCACCAAATTACTTAGCTAAAATTACCCATCATTTTCAGGAGAATGATAAAACAGGAATGGTAGGTGGATTTTGTTATATAGAAAAAAATAAAAAATGGGTTTTAGAAAATTTAACCAGCAAAGATCACATCCGAGGAGCATTAAAAGCATATCGTAAAACGTGTTTCGAAGATATTAACGGGCTTAAACCAGCAATGGGATGGGATACTATAGATGAGTTATTAGCTCAATATCACAATTGGGAAATAAAAACCGACGACACCTTACATGTCAAACACTTAAAACCAACCGGAAATAAATACAACCCTAAAGCAAAATATAAACAAGGAGAAGCCTTTTATCGAATGCGATATGGTTTTTGGATTACGCTAATTGCTTCAGTAAAATTGGCATTGCTCAAAAAACAACCAAGCTTAATCAATCATTATTTAATAGGTTATTATAAAGCAAAGGCAAAAAAAGAGGCTTTCCTTGTTTCCGAAAAAGAAGGAAGTTTTATTCGTAAACTTCGTTGGGAAAAAATGAAAAAAAAGCTCCTATAGCGAATAGTTCCATTCAGAAAACTAGTATTTCTTTAACTTTTTTACCATAAATTATTCTTACATTGAAACATTAATTTTTTTAAAAAATAATTTCATGAAAATCAAACCACTTCTTTGGGCATTAAGTTGCATACTATGCTTAGCTGCTTGTAATAAGGAAAACAAAGCAGAAAAAGTAGATTATGTGCTTTTCTCTGGAAAAGTAAGTAATACTCTAGAAAATGAGATTAGTGTATTTAGAAATAGTGATCACTTCAAAAAAGTCATATCAATTAATGAAGATGGTACATTCTCTGATACTTTAAAAATTGAATCCAAAGGCTCCTATACTTTTGTGATTGGTCGTGAAAGATCATCCTTATATTTAGATCATGGGGATCAATTAGAATTAACAATAGATACTAAGCAGTTTGATGAAAGTATAAAATATACGGGTACTGCTGCAGATGCTAATAACTATCTAGCAGAAAGAGCCTTAATAGGAGAAAGTCTTTTTACTGGTGGCCCAGAAGGATATAAAAAACTTTTTATGAATGAAGTCGAGGAGTTTAAAAAATTAATATCTCAAAATAAACAAGCTAAAAACGACGCAATTAAAAAATATAAAAATTTAGACCCCGAATTTGTAGCTACTCAAACTAAGGATAATCGTTATGAATACTTATCAATGTTAAATAATTATCCGTCGACTCATAGCCATTATGCAAAGAAAGAAGACTATAAAGTTCCAGAAGGTCTTCTGGATGAATTAAAAGATTTTAATATTGATAATGCCGAAGATTATGAGAAATCTAACGCTTATAGAAGATTAAGTTCTGATGTTTTTTATAGAATTTCTGAAGAAAAAGCTACGAATGATAGCATCTCTATGGATAAAGCAATGATGGAGAATTTGGCTCAACTAAAAAGTAAAAATATCAGAAATGCTTTTATGAAAAATATAGCATATCAAGTATCACCTAGAAATGATAACGCAGCAGAATTATATGATATGCTTATGGCGGCCTCAGACGATGAAGAATTTAAAAGTGAATTAACCAATAAATTCGAAAAAATAAAAGTATTGGTTAAAGGTAATGTGTCGCCCGTATTTAATGATTACGAAAATTACAAAGGAGGAACAACTTCTTTAAGTGATCTTAAAGGAAAATATGTATACATCGATGTTTGGGCTACCTGGTGTGGGCCTTGTAAGGCCGAAATTCCGCACCTAAAGAAAATCGAAAAACAATATCACAATAAGAATATTGAATTTGTAAGTATCTCTATTGATAAAAAACCACAACACGATGCCTGGAAAACAATGGTTAAAGAAAAGGAATTAGGTGGAGTTCAATTATTCGCAGACAACAATTGGGGATCTCAATTTATTGTTGATTATGGAATAAGAGGAATCCCTAGATTTATCTTAATTGATCCCGAAGGTAAAATTGTAAGTGCAAGTGCACCAAGACCATCTGATCCAAAACTTGTAGAGGTTTTTAACGAATTAAGTATCTAAGATTTAATCTTATTCTTTAAAAAACATAAATCCGCAAATTTTATAAAATTTGCGGATTTACTGTAAAATAAACCTCCTATTTTTACACCTCTTTATACTAATTTTGAATTAAAAATAGACAGACTTGTCTGTTTTTAAAATTATTTTGTAGTTTTGTACTGTGAAACACTCTTTAGTAAGACAACATATCATAGAAACTGCCTCTGATCTTTTTTACCAAAAAGGATATAATCGCACTGGTATAAATGAAATCATAAAAGAAGCAGGTATTGCAAAAGCAACACTATACAATCATTTTGCTTCAAAAGAAGATATCTGCCTTGCTTATCTTAGATTTAGAAATGATCTATTTACAAAAAACATAAAAACCTTTGTAGGTAATGCTAAAAAAGGAAAGAATCAACTGTATGCTTTATTTCATTTTCTTATAGAATTCTTTGCAGAAAAAGATTTTAATGGATGCTGGTGTGTAAATACTATTGCCGAAATCCCTAGAGAAAACGAAAAAATCAGGAAAGAGATTCAAAAACAAAAAGAAGAATTTATCGAATTTATAAAAGAACTGGTAGAACAGAACTGTAATCAAAATATAGCTTCAGTAAATGAAGCACTGGCCAAAAGAATTTATTTAATTTACGAAAGCTCTATTTCCGAAAGTAAATTACACCAAAATCAATGGCCAATAGATACTGGTTTATCTCTTTGTAAAAGCATACTGAACTAAAAAATTTTATTAATTAAAGACAGACTTGTCTGTTCAATTTTATTCATCCTAAAAAACTAAAAATGACAACATTCAAAAACAAAACAGCTTTGGTCGTTGGCGGAACGAGCGGAATTGGTAATGCTACCGTAAATACTTTAATCGAAGGAGGTGCTACCGTGCACGTAGTAGGGAGAAATATATCCAAAATACCAGATGCAGATAACATAATTAAACACCAGGTCGATATTACAGATACAGCCAGTGTAAATGAATTAACCGATACCATTTCTAGACTAGATCGCTTAGATTATCTGGTAAACGCATCCGGGATCTTTGGGCCAAAAGCATTTCTGGATCATACGGTAGAGGATTACGATGCTTATCAGGATCTTAACAGAGGATTCTTTTTTATAACGCAATCTGCCGCTAAAAAAATGAAAGAAAATAATAGTGGAGCTATTGTAAATGTAGGTTCGATGTGGGCAAAACAAGCTGTAAAAGCAACTCCTTCTTCTGCTTATTCTATGCAAAAAGCAGGACTACATACTCTTACTCAACACCTGGCAATGGAGCTGGCAGATCACGGGATTAGAGTAAATGCAGTATCTCCTGCCGTAGTCGAAACTCCGGTTTATGATAGTGTTTTTGGCAGTGCCGAAGAAGCTAAAAAAGCGTTGGTAGGGTTTAATAATTTTCACCCTATAGGAAGAAATGGAACTCCGCAAGATATTGCCAATAGTATCACTTTTCTATTATCTGATAAAGCCTCCTGGGTTACTGGTGCGATATGGGATACTGATGGTGGCGTAATTGCCGGACGTAATTAAAAAATAATATCAAAGTAAGGCCTCAGAAGGAGGCTTTACTTTTTACATTTAACTATAATGAAATCAGAAGTACTTATAATTGGTGCCGGATTAACAGGGTTGTTACTTGCTTATAGGTTAAAAGAGCACAATATTCCTTTTAAAATTATCGAAGCTAGAAGTAGAATTGGTGGAAGAATACATACAGTTCTTACTAATGATGAAACACCAATAGAAATGGGGGCTACCTGGATAGGAATCCAGCATCAGGAGTTACTAAAAGTATTAGAAGAATTAAAGCTACCTGTTTTTGAACAATTCATAAAAGGAACTGCATTGTTTGAATCGATATCTACCGCCCCACCTCAGCACATACATTTACCACCAAACCAACAACCAAGTTATCGAATACAAGGAGGAACTATTGCTTTAATTAATACTTTGGCTTCATCTCTTACCAAGGAAGAACTTATTTTAAATGAAAAAGTAACGAGCATTAATTATACTAAAAATCAATTTGAAATTAATACTACTAACCACAACTATCATACGCATAAAGTAGTATCTACATTACCACCTAAGCTTCTTATAAATACTATACATTTTAATCCTTCTTTACCTAAAAACATTATAAAAATAGCTAACAATACCCATACCTGGATGGGAGATTCTATAAAATTTGGAATTGCTTACAAAAGACCATTTTGGAAAGAAAACAAATTTTCGGGAACTGTATTTAGTAATGTGGGGCCGATAACAGAACTATATGATCACTCAAACCACAGAAATACTAAATATGCCTTAAAAGGCTTTTTGCAAAATGAAATGTATCTGGAAACCAAAAAGAACAGAAAATCTAAGGTGATACACCAACTCCAAAAACTCTTTGGTGATGCTGCTTTAGAATACTCTCAATATAAGGAAGAGATTTGGAGACAAGAATCCAATACCTTTAACGATTCTGAACATTTTATCTTTCCTCATCAAAATAACGGTCATCCTATCTATCAAAAAGATTTTTTTGATAATACCTTATTTATTGCAGGTGCCGAAACTGCAACTCTATTTGGAGGATATATGGAAGGTGCAGTTAAAAGTGCACAATCCATATATCAAAAATTAAAAGAATAACTCTTACTCTAACACAAAGGATAGCACTTTTCCTGTTGCCCCGTTAGGAAAAGCAATTCCTAATAAAGCTGAGATAGTAGGTGCAATATCCGGGATATATGTTTCTTGAGTTGTACTTCCTTTTTGTATTCCTTGTCCAAAAAACAATAAAGGAGCATGAGTATCATAGGTTAAACCACTTCCATGAGTCGAACCTGTTTTAGAATACGATATCGTAGCAGGGTCCATTACATATACCACATCACCACTTCTTTTTTGATTATATCCTTTTTGAATTAATGCTGCAATACCGGTAACATATTCACCTGTTTCTAATTGGTTCCTGGTAAATACTTTATCAATTTGATTTTCCTGAAGCATATAATGAGCGAGTGCTTTCTCAAGTTTTTCTGCAGATATTGTATGTTTTTTTAACATGTTATAATCAAAAAACACTTGATTGTTCGATATGTTTTCGATCAATCCATCTACTTTAAACTGTGCTTTTACAAATGCTTTAACCTTGGTCGTAAATGCATCTCTATCAAAATAACCTGCAGGAATCTTAACAGATTTTAAATATGACGGTACATGTACAGCTCCATGATCTGCCGTAAGGAAAACGGTATATTGCCCCTTACCTACTTTAGTATCCAGAGTATCAAAAAAACGTTCTAAATCTTTATCTAATCGCAAATATGTATCTTGAATTTCTTTAGAATTTACTCCAAAGTTATGCCCAACATAATCTGTACTAGAAAAACTTACGGTAAGAAAATCTGTAGTCCTATCAGCCCCCAGTTGCTCCCCTTCGATTGCAGCAATTGCAAAGTCGGTAGTTAAGCTGTTTCCATAAGCCGAAGCTTTAATGATATCATATCCTGCATTTTGATCTTTTAGATTTGCTAGATCGTAAGGAAATGTAGCTGTTTCTTTACCTTTATATCCACCTTCAAACTGATTTTGATCCGGGCCGCTTTCTGTATATGTATTAATATCATAAAGGGTATTCCATACTTTTAAGTAAGACTCTGCCTGGTTAGAAGTATTAAATTTTTTAACCCAATCTGGTAATTCGTTACGGTAATAGGTACTGGTTATCCATTTCCCTTCATCTTTACCTCTAAACCAATATGCGCCATTGGCAGAATGACCAGCTGGCAGAATAGCACCTCGGTCCTTTATAGCAATACCAATTGTTTTTCCTTTTAATTGTGTATGTAATCTATTTTGATCACTTACGGTAGATGTTTTCATACGATGAGGAGACATTCGTTCCATTTCGCTATTAGATCCTACTGCTTTAACCAATGAATCGCTTGCACAATACACCATTGCTTTACCAAACTTATCGTACCAATGATTAGAGATAATTCCATGATTTTTTGGTGTAGTTCCTGTATATATAGAGGCATGACCAGGACCGGTATAAGTAGGTACATAATTAAAATGATTGTTTTTACAATTAAAACCTTCATTGATCATACGTTTAAACCCCCTATCACCGAATCGATTATAAAAACGGGTTAAATAATCATATCGCATTTGATCTACAACAATACCAACTACCAGCTTTGGCGAACTATTGATTTGAACAGCTTCCTGTGCTCTACAAGGTATGCAGCATAACGCAACTAATAAGATTAGAAATACTCTTTTTATCATTATATTTTGAATTTAAATAGCTAAAATACTATTCCTACAA
This sequence comes from Aquimarina spinulae, assembly GCF_943373825.1. NCBI lineage: Bacteria > Pseudomonadati > Bacteroidota > Flavobacteriia > Flavobacteriales > Flavobacteriaceae > Aquimarina > Aquimarina spinulae. Next base: position 1,145,980 of record NZ_CALSBP010000002.1, read on the forward strand.
ATGTAAAACTTTAATAGAAGGTTAAATGCTATGGATATTTTTTTTTCTATTTTAGCCTTTCTAATTATAATGCATGTTTTACTTAGACGATATTGGTCGCTATTTTTTAATGTTAAAAGGCGTTTTTAGTCGAATGACTAAAGGTTCTGTGATACGGAATCTGATATTTAAAGAGATAGATGATTTAATTATTGGTTCTTTAGGAATAACAGTATTTCTAGCCTTTTTTATTGGAGCGGTTGTAGCCATTCAAACTGCGCTCAATCTTACTAACCCTCTAATTCCCAAAAAGCTTATTGCTTTTGCTTCAAGACAATCTGTAATACTTGAATTTGCTCCTACATTTATTTCTGTTATCATGGCAGGTAAAGTAGGTTCTTTTATTACCTCGAGTATTGGTACAATGCGAGTAACCGAACAAATCGACGCCTTAGAGGTAATGGGTATCAACTCTCTCAATTATTTAGTTTTCCCTAAAATCATTGCCATGCTTACTTATCCTTTTATTATTGCGATAGCAATGTTTGTAGGTATATTTGGAGGATATGTTGCCGGAGTTTATGGGGGATTTATTTCTAGCTCAGAATTTTTGACAGGACTGCGAGAGGAGTTTATTCCTTATCACCTGGTATATGCTTTTATAAAAACTTTTTTATATTCTTTTCTACTAGCAACCATACCATCATTTCATGGGTATTATATGAAAGGTGGTGCACTAGAAGTTGGTAAAGCAAGTACTTCTGCCTTTGTATGGACTACGGTTTCTATTGTCATATCTAATTATATTCTCACTCAACTATTATTAAGCTAATGATAGAAGTTACCAATTTACATAAAGGGTTTAACGGAGAAGAAATTCTAAAAGGAATTACTACAACCTTTGATAGAGGCAAAACTAATCTCATCATTGGTACCAGTGGAAGTGGTAAAACTGTATTCTTAAAATGCTTACTTGGACTTTTTACTCCAGAACAAGGTTCTATTTGCTATGATGGTAGCACATATTCCGAACTTAATGAGGAAGAACAAAGAAGCTTGCGAGAGCAGATGGGAATGGTTTTTCAGGGTAGTGCGTTATTTGACTCTATGACCGTAGAAGAAAATGTAATGTTTCCTCTTATGATGTTTACCAAACAAAAAAAGGAAGAAATGTTAGAGCGGGTTCATGAGGTTTTAGATCGTGTACATCTTGAAAATGCTGAGAAAAAGTTACCTTCAGAAATTAGTGGTGGAATGCAAAAACGTGTAGCCATTGCACGTGCCATAGTAACACGTCCCAAATATCTATTCTGTGATGAACCTAACTCTGGACTTGATCCCAGAACTGCTATTGTTATAGATAACCTAATTAAAGAAATTACTGAAGAATACAATATCACCACCGTAATCAATACGCACGATATGAATTCGGTAATGGAAATTGGTGAAAAAATCGTTTTTCTTAAAAATGGTAATTTAGAATGGGAAGGTGATAAAACCCAAATATTCAAAACCGATAATAAAGCAGTAACCGATTTTGTATACTCTTCTAATTTGTTTAAAAAAGTTCGAGACGCTCAGTTAAAAGGCCTATAGTTCGCAATATAAACAAACATTATTTCTTATGTATTAGTTCGTCTTACCATGGATAATAGTACTCCACTAAAAATCAATAACGTTCCTATGATTTTATTTTGCAAATGAATCTTTTCCTTATTTTCAAGATATTTTTTTAATCGGGATGCAAATCTAACATACATAAAAAGACTAATACCATCAATTACCAAATAGGTTATCCCTAATACTAATACTTGTGGCGCAAAGGCAAGACTTTCATCGATAAACAAAGGAAATAATGCAGCGAAAAATACAATTGCTTTTGGGTTTGATGCAGACATAAAAAAACCTTCGCTATATAATTTTAAAAAACCCTTTTCTCTATTCTTTTTTTTGAATTGTTCGACATTTGGTTTTGAAATAATTTTTGTCACCCCCATATATATCAAATATCCAACACCAATCCATTTTATAAGGCCAAAAATTTCTCCCGAAGAAATAACGATAGATGCTAACCCCAGCGAGGATAAAAGAATCTGTATAGCATTTGCCGATAAGTCTCCTAATATAGTTCCAACTGTCTTTTTTGTTCCGTAATTCATACTATTCGCAGAAGCAAGTAGTACACTTGGTCCGGGAGTTACTGCAATAATAAAAACTGTTCCTATAAACGAAATCAAAAGTGTAAGATTCATACCGATTGTTTTTTATAATTATTCTAAAAATAGCAAAATAATAATTGCAAATCCAGGACTAGCATTATTAATAAATAGGTAAGTAGAATCTAACTTTATATTCTACTTACCTATTGGATCAATTTAGTCTAAGCAATAGTGCTCTTTCTTAGTTTATTTTGTTTAAAGTTATTCTATTTTTCTTTTACTTCACCCTATTATTTTTTCAATACCATGCTTCGATTTTTCTAAAATGATTTTTAGTTCACTCTCTTCTATATCTGTTAATGGCTTTAATGGACTTCTCAAATTTCCTCCCTCTTCTCCTAAAATCGTTAAACCCGCCTGAACTGCTCTTGGTAATCCTTTGTTAACTATATATTTCAGGAGATTGATCTGTTTATAAAATATGTTTTGCGCATCTCTCAAATCATTTTTTTGAATTGCATCATACAACGCAATATTAAGTTCGGGAATAAGATTTGGAGCTGCAGTACACCAACCCGTTGCTCCTGCAGAAAGAGCGGCTAATGCCAAAGGATTCGAACCATTATAAAAAGCTACATCTTCCCCCAATTCTTTTCTTAAATAGTGCATACGTTGCACATCGCCTGTGCTTTCTTTAATCATGGTAACATTAGGGATTTCTAACAAACGTTTTAGTAGTGCAGGTGACATATCTACCCCACTTGTAGCAGGATTATTATAGGCCATAATTGGAATAGAAATCTGTTTTGCTACCGTGTCATAGTGCCGAACGATCTCATCATCTGTCAATTTCCAGTAACTCATTGGGATGATCATAACCGCTGTAGCACCAGCTTTTTCTGCAAACTTAGCATGATGCACTGTTCTTTCTGTTGTTAGATTCGAAACTCCAACTAAAACAGGAAGTCGTTTATTCACTTGCTGAATTGTTGCTTCGGTTATCGCCTCTTTTTCCTGATCAGTAAGATAAGGAAGTACACCTGTACTTCCTAAAGGAGCAATACCGTGAGATCCATTTCTTATTAATCGTTCTAAAAGTTTTCTAAACAAATCAACATCTACCTTTTCATTAGTATCAAATGGTGTTATTGGATAAGCAATCACGCCCTTAAATTGTACATTTTTCATAATGTATTTTTTTTTGATGATTATAAATCTCTACCTTCTTCTTCACGAAGTGCTACACCTAAGTTTTGAAGCTGGGGTGCATTTTCACTGGCAATGTATTTTGCATTTTTTGTACTACTCAAATTTTTATGACGATGCCAGGTCCAACTGGGAATGTAAACAGCATCCCCTGCTTTCCAATCTACTCTCACATCTTCTATTTCGGTATACCCTTCTCCTTCGATTACATACAATAATGTTTCATACGTATGCCTATGTTTGTTTGTCATTTGGTCTGGTAACAAACCTCCAATCGTCATACTTACATTTTTACTAGGTAGATCTATAAAAAAAACAGGATGTTTTCTTTCTGTAGAGAATTGATCGTGTACCCCTGCATTTTCTACATTTTTATGTATTAATGTGTCTGGCATTACAAATTTTGGTCTTGCAAAAGTTTCATGAAAATCTTTTGAACTGAATTTTTTTTCTTTAGTTTCCATTGTTTTCTAATTTTTTGTTCATTGTATTATTACGATGTAAAAGTATTTTATATTTGGACTATCTTTATGGTACAGAAAAGACATAAATAGACAGTCCAGATGCTTAGACCTTGGAAACTTCAAATTAAAATCGATCTTACTAGTAAGAAAGCTATATATCTACAAATTGCAGATGCTATTATTGATGCAATTAAAAATGAGCAATTACATAAAAACCAGGCTTTACCGGGAAGCAGACAATTAGCAGAATTAATAAAAGTAAACAGGAATACGGTTGTTGAAGGTTTAAACGTCTTAATCGCAGAAGGGTGGCTTGTTTCTAAAGAAAGAAAAGGAACATTTGTGGCTAATGTTTTTCCTAAACAGGATCAACATAAAAGTGTTTACAGGCAAAATACTACAGATGACAAGCATTCATCAAAACCATTGATCGTTTTTGACGACGGGTTTCCGGATAGTAGACTTGCTCCTACCACGGCATTAGCAAGAGCATACAGGCAAATTTTTAATCGCAAAGCTCGTTGGCAAATGATGGGGTACAGTAATGAACTCGGGGATTCTGAGTTTAGAAATGCAATGGTACAAATGCTAAATTTTAAACGAGGGATGAATACTTCAATTCATGAAATTTGCATCACCAGAGGTAGCCAAATGGCAATGTATTTAACAAGTCATTGTTTATTAGAAAAAAATGATTTTGTATTAATAGAAAATCCAGGATATAAACCAGCATGGCGAGCTTTTGAGAGTATTGGAGCCAATCTTCTTCCTGTTTCGATAGATGATCAAGGGTTAAGTATCGATGATGTAAAGTATTATTTAAAAAAGCATAAAAAGATAAAAGCATTATACACAACTCCTCATCATCAATTTCCCACAACTGTAACCATGAGCCTGCAAAGACGTTTAGAATTAATCTCATTATCTAATCAATATGGATTTACCATCATTGAGGATGATTACGATAATGAATTTCATTTTGGATACAGGCCAGTTTTACCGATTTCTAGTTTTGATAACGTTCAGCATTTTATTTACATAGGAACATTAAGTAAGATCATTGCACCTGCCCTGCGTATTGGTTATTTGGTGGGAAGCCAAAGTTTTGTAAAAAAGGCAGGAGATCTTCGTAAAATTATTGATGTACAGGGTGATAATATCATGGAGCAAGCCATTTTACAATTAATAAAAGACGGAGAAGTAAAACGTCATTTAAAAAAGACTTCGGCGATATATAAAGCCAAAAGAGACTATTTCGAAACCTTACTTCATACATATCTAAAAGAAAAAGTATCTTTTAGTAAACCAGATGGAGGGCTTGCTTTTTGGTTGGTTCCTAAAAAAGAAGTGGATGTTTTTCAGATTGCCAAAAAACTAAACATGCAAGGTATAGATATTATTACGCCTAATAAATTTAGTTTTATCAACCCCATACATGGTTTCCGTTTAGGGTATGCATCATTATCCGAAGAACATTTAAAAAAAGGAGTTATTGCGCTTTCTAAGTTATTATAACGATATATCACACAAACCTTATCCCCATACTCTTATTTATGATAGTGATTTAAATCTGTTGTACTCATTACAGGGGTGAATTCTATTATACTATATTCTGCTATTTCTTTTTGTATTAGCGGATCTTTATCTAAGATTTCATAAACTTCTTCTTCAGAGTCGCAATTTGCGATTACAATTCCTCCTGTTCTTGGTGATTTGGGCCCCCCTATTATAAATTTCCCTGTGTTGTATTGTTCTGAAATATAACTACGGTGGGCTTCAGTAAAACGATTAACTTCTTCTATTGGTTTAACAAAATTAAAATTGATAATAAACATCGTGTATTTTTTTTTAGTTCTTAGTTACAATTTTGACATCTACACTATTCTGGTTTTATATCCAAATACCGTTCTTTTATGATATTAAAATGCCTTAGTTCATGCCCCGCTATATGATATGCTAATCCCCTAACAGTTCTTTTATTAATATTTCCGACAGATATACCACTCCTCATAAAACAATCATCAGGTAAGTATTTAAAAAGGGCTATGGTCGATTTTCTAACCATCTCATATTCATCAAATATGCTTTCTAAACTTCGCTCATTAGCTTTAGAATAAATTGCATAATCTTTTTCTTCGAACCCAGGTAAAGGTGTTTTATCATTTCTCGCATATCGTAATGCCCGGTATGAAAAAATACGTTCATCATCTATAATATGCACCAGGATTTCTTTAATAGTCCACTTATTCTTAGCATACTTGTGGTACAATTTTTCTTCTGGCAAATTGTATATAAAATTCTTGATGGTAATGAAATTATCCCACAAATGATTTAAAATTTTGCCGTCATCCTGCAACAAATCCATGTACATACTAGAGTAAGAAGGAAACTCACCAGAAATAGGTTTATCAATTTTCCTCATAACATTTTGTTTAGGTTGTTATTCGCCCAAGTTTCTATTAAAAATCTAGCTATCGAATCTGGTCTCGAAAGTATTAGTTCTTCTTTTGATACACTCTCATGTATTTGTTCTGCCGAAAACCAGGCAGCATCCATAATTTCTTCGCCATCAACCTCAAATTCTGTATGTTCTACTTCGGCAACAAATCCCATCATTAAAGAAGATGAAAATGACCATGGTTGCGAGTCGACATAGCGTAAATTAGTTACAGCTACATTCACTTCTTCTTTCATTTCTCTTACTACAGCATCTTCAAGGCTTTCTCCAATTTCGACAAACCCTGCAAATGTGGAACACATATATCCATTATCAATTTTTCTTTTATTCAACAAACATAATGGTTGCCCTTCTTTTGGTTTATACTCAATAAGTACAATAATAGCTGGTGAGATTTGTGGATAGAAAATAGTAGAGCATTTTGGGTTTTTACATTTTTTGCTATGTCCATTTTCCCAGTTTTTAGTATCTGCTCCACAAGCACCACAAAACTTGGTTATTTGATGCCACTTATTTATCCCTAAAGCATACGCCAAAAGTGCTGCCTGTTCATTTTCTAATTGATCCACCAAATCCCGAACATCACAAAACCAGCCCCCTTTTAAAATTTTTGAAACACTTTTTACATCTGCTTCTGTTAAGTCGGCTGTCCAGATTTTTTTGCCTTTCTGTACTCCTAAAAAAGAACTGTTAAGAGAAACCTGTTTAAATAATTCTAATGGAAATAAAGCTAACTCTTTTCTTTCCTTTTCTTGAAAGAAATAAAATTTATGTTGAAACGAAATAATCAAAACATCATTTGAAGAAATCACTGAAGAAGTTCTTCTGTTTTCAGCTGCTCTATCAAAAAATGGATTACTATAATATTGTTTTTTCATTTCGAGCTATAGTTATTTGCCCAGGTTTTTGCCCATTTACCTAGTGGAGATAATAATTCGAATAGTTCTTTCCCTTGCTTAGTTAACATATATCCATCAATAGAACGCTCAATAAGATGAGATTCTGTAAGCTCCTTTAATCTCTTATTTAACGTAGTGGGAGAAATTGATTCGCAATACTCTTGTAATTTCCTAAATGTACTTGGACCTCTATACAGATGCCATATTATTCCCATAGCCCAACTTCTTCCTAACAGATCGAAAAGAGCCATGATGGGTTGTCCGGTTTTTGATCCTCTAACTGGTTTTCCTGGTTTTGGTGTTGCCATATTACAAATGCTACATATTTAATAGCAAAGCTACATAAAGTGTAGCAATAAATCAATAAAAATAATATTTATGTTTACAGATAGCATTATCTGTAGTATTATAAACAGTATTCGTATTGAGTTATAAAAAAACAGAAGACAATTTGACCCCAAAATCAAATTGCCTTCCATTACATACAAAAATAGCTACTGTAGGTGTCTCTTTTTTTAAAGAGAGTAGGTTCTAATTTCTAAAAACAGAATAGACTCTAACATCTGGGGCGTTTTCTAAATAAGGTTTTAATTCTCTAACCACATCTTTTTCGAATAAATTCGATGACAGGTATGCTTTTGCATCAGCTTCAGATTCAAAACCATGCATCACCTGTACATCTTCGGTTCTTAGGATCAATTCTTTTGATACTGCTCCTTTGATTTGTTTTAAAAATGGCTCTTTGTATTTAAGATATATACCAGCAGCGCGCTCTCGATTTTCTGATTTGATTTTCAGGGTAATTTGTAAATAGGCATTTGTTTCTGCTTTTTTATCCATTGTCATTGATGTTAAAGTTAATAGCACTATTGTCGCGAATATTGGCAATAGTCTGATCGAAAATTTAAATTTTGATTTCATTGCATTTATAATTTTGTTACAGAACAAAAGTAGCTCGCAACGAAACCCAATAAAATGGACAAAACCTACTATAATTAGTAAATTTAGGAAATCGTTTTCCTAAACTCTGAGGGAGAGATTTTAAGATGTTTTTTAAAATACTTGATAAAATAATAAGGATCTTGAAATCCTAAATCATATCCGATTTGGTTTATACGTGCATTAGTATGTATCAATTTTCTTTTGGCTTCCAAAAGGATTCTATCGGCAATCACTTGCGAAGTTGTTTTCCCCATTTCGGATTTAATAATAGAATTAAGTGTTTTTGTTGAAATGGAAAGCTCATCTGCATAATTGGATACAGACCAGTTTTGATTAAAATTATGCTCTAAAAGGTCTCTAAACTTGAGATATGTAAAATTACGGCTTAAGTCTGTTTTGATTGTTTTACCATTTTTTCGCTTCTCACGTTCTATACGAAGCAAAAAAGCTTTTAGTACATTAGATAGAATCATTTGGTTACCAAACTCACCACTATTCTTAGTTTCATTTTCTATTTGCTGAAAATAACTTAAAATCTGGTGTTCCTGTTCATTAGGAACCTGATAGAAGGGTTCTTGGTGATTATTGAATATAGAGTAGGTAAGAAAAAAGTTGATATCGGTTTCATTATTTAAAATAAATGATTCATTAAAATGAAGCAATAAACCACTATAGTCCTGGCGTTTTTCAAAAAAATGAATCTGATTTTTAGCAATAAAAAAAATCCTGTTTTTTTTAATATCATACTCTTCAAAATCTATAAAATGCTTTCCTTTATTGCTTTTAAACCAAATAATCTGATAAAAACTATGTGTATGTGGTTTTGAAGAATGTTGAGAATTCGTTTTTTGATATTCGGCCAAATCATAAATATCAAACTGCCTCTTTTGGGGTTCATCTTTTAGAAAATGATATTTTTCGATTTCTTGTTCTGACATCATTTTTGATTCATATTATCCTCGAAATGGGATTTGTTATATGGAGTATACTTTTTTTATAATTTCACTTACATCGGCATAGAAATGCTTTGAATTTTCTATCATATGCCAGTGCCCTACGCCTTTATAAAGCTTGTTTGGGATATTATGTTCTTTTATAAATCTCTGGGTGTCTTTTGGAGTATCCAAATCACCCCATATATAGATCTTATTACAAGTTAAGTCTTTGAACTCAAACCCGCATTTATTATCCTTAATGTGTTCCTGGCTTGTAATCCCCCAGTTACGCATTCCCTGTGGTTCGGCAAACCTAAAGCTGCAATAATATCTTTTATATCGTTCTTCTTTGATTGCATTTTCAAAAATCCTTTTCTCAAAGGATTGAGTAAATTCTTTTGCTGTATTATATTGTAAAGGCTTGCTTGAAAAATAGCTATCTGCCTCTGTTAGGTTTCCTTCTATATTAATATAGTAATTAATCTTACTTGCTAATTGTTGGCAAACCCAGGTTCCTATAAGTGCACCAATCGAATGTGCAACAATATTTGTTTTTATGTTGTTCTCTGTTTCTCTTTCTATTACTTGTGAAAGTAAATCTGCTTGCTCTTTAATCGATACATATTCAGAGTTTATAGGACTAACTCCAAACCCAGGAAGATCTACAATATAAAGATTAAATTCTGACGCAAGATCAGAGTTAAAAACCTCTTTATAGGCTAAACCAGAATCAGCAAATCCATGTAAGAACCAAATTGATTGTTTGGTTTTATCTACAATATTATACCTTATAAATATACCGTCAAGAACTTTTATTTTCATGTGTTTTTTAAAGTGTAAAGATTATTGTTTTTAACTCTATAGCCTCTTGTTTTTTAATATCTCAATTTTAATAGTTCCTTATAAGGATCTCCTTTCAAACCTAAGAGTTGAGCAAATGCTTGTTCGGTTTTCACTCCATTAGATTTTAACTCCTTTATTTTGGACCGAAACTCAACTCCTTTTTCCTTCAAAATCTTATGTTCTACGATCATATGTCTATACGCATCTTGTTGTTCTGTAGGAATATTTTGTCCGAAAATCTCAATATCAAATCCATTGGATCGAAACCGGCAAATCGTTCTTTTTGTTTTACCATATGTTCGGGTCGAAATCGCAAAGCCTTTTTCTTTTTGAAATAACCCAATAACCATGTTTGAAAATTTTGCATGGTCTTCGCATTTACAAATGATATCCAGATCACTTTGCGGTACATCAATATCAATAGGTATAGTTCCTGTAAGAATCGGGGTATATGCCTTCAATACTTGCATAATATCCAAACCTAATAAGGTGTCATATGCTTTTCTTTGCCGAATATTTCCAAATTTTAAATACGCTATATTTCTAAAATCTGTCATGACTACTGAAACAAAAACTATTATCAGCGTAAGGTATAAAACGGCTATAAAAATATGTTATAAAATTAAGTTAATGCCTGCCAAAATAATCATTTGGTCATCTTATCTCTACTATAGAAATATTCCTTGTAATCAACCTCGTTAATTCATTGGACTGCCATACCAAATCCTATTCTTTTTTGCTGCTTGTAGTTTGTTCTTGTACTGAGTGAGCATCTATTCTATATCCAGTTGCATTTTGTCCTTCTGGACTCCCTATTACTATACCATAAAACACATTACCATCAATTAGTACGTTCTTTTTATTGTATATAGATAGATCTAATCTTTGATTCTTACTTATTACGGGTATCGTTATTTCGTTATCCAATAGTATTTCCCAATCCCAAAACATATGACCTGCTCCTTTTCCTGTTTTATTCGGAGTATATGTTCTAAGTATTCCTTTAACAACTATTCGTTTATTTTTATTTTTTTCAAGGCATTCAAAATTAGTACAAGTAGTATAATTTTGATCTTTTATTACTTTACCAATTTTTCTTTCTTGTACACAAGAAATCATGATTACCATAATCAAAAGAAGAACGGCATTAAGCTTTGTATCTATTTTTTTAAACATTGGAGTATATCTTTTATTACAAATCTAGACTTATACAACGACTACTATTACTTCCTTAATTATTTTTTCTTTTATCAGTTTCAAGTATCGAGTATCCAAAATTGTCTGACCATCCCGATTTTAAAGGTAATATTTGCCTACCTCTTCCTTCTCTTATCATTCCTACTTTCTCAAGAACCTTTATAGAACCAATATTATCTACTGCGCATCCAGCTTCTATTCGATGTAATTTGAGAGTTTCAAATCCAAAATCTATTACTGCTCTTAAAGATTCTGTGGCGTATCCTTTTTTCCAATAATCAGAATGTATCTTATACCAAATTTCTCCTCTATTATATTTTTTATTTCCGATTTTTAACCCAAATAGGCCTAAGAATTTTCCATCAGATTTAGTTTCAATTGCAAATGTATAATTCTTTATTTCATGCAATTGATTTTCTTCAATCCAGGGCTCTATTATAGATTTAGTTTCTTCAATATGTATTGGAATTCCCAAGGTATTATATTCATCAGTCTCGGGTAAAGAATGTAATTTATGAATCGAATCTAAATCCGATAACGTAATCAATCTTAATTTCGTTCTTTCTGTTACTATTTCGATTCTGGTCATTTTTAAAATACAATATGATAAGATTTAAAACTTTTTATTATCCTCTATTTATTATATAGTATCCATTTCCCAACGAGTTACTTTCTTAGTTCCTCCTTCTTAAAGTACAGATACTCCTAAGACAATAATTACAGAAAAAGAATATAGATTTATTTTATCTACCTCCTTCATTATTCTACATACAATGTATCTGCCTTCATTTCTTTGGTAATCCATTCTTGCAGTTTGTTTACCCTAATAGCATTAAGACTATCGGATACCTGAAATTTCCATCTAGGAAAGATAACTTGCACGGTATCTACTTTTAAGAAATTTGATTTTTGTACCTCGCCATATCCTAGTTCTGCCAAATCTGGGAATCGTATTTTTGCATCTTTGGCTATACTGGCATACGGCATTATGGTTACCGGAACTACCTTATTTGCTTCTTTGAGTTGAGTTTCTAGACCGGCTATCTTAATCTTAAGGTCTTCAATTTCATCCAGAAGCTTATCATTTTCTTTTTCTACACGATTTAACTGCACTATAGACCTATCATATGCTTTGGATACTTGATCAATACCTCTTGACTTATTACCATTTATTGCCAATGCAAAATCACTAATACTGGTATATTTTTTAATTTCATTTTGCAAATCACTAACGGTAGCCTCATTAATCTCTCCATCAAAATATAATTTTATAGATTCATTATTATAATCATAGAAATCTTTTCTGAGGTACAAGTTTTCATTAGCATCAATTTCATTAGCTTTAAATGCCTTATAATCCCGTTCTGCATTACTCTCATTAAGAGTTACATAGAATGTATAACTCGCAGGTATCATTACTAATATTGCTAGTAAAGAGGCAAGTCGTGCTATACGTTTTCTTTTTGCAGAATTAGCATACCGCAACATTGGGAAACGCAATAATTTGGAAACGATAAATGTAGATAAAGCAATAAATGTGGCATTAATAGAAAACAAATACAGTGCTCCCAGGGCATACTCTAATTTCCACTCTGCAATACCATACCCTACTGTACATAGAGGTGGCATTAACGCAGTAGCAATAGCTACTCCTGCTATAGCATTAGGCATTGTTCCTTTTTTAGATTTGGCGACAATTAGTGCCAAACCTCCAAAAACTGCAACTAATACATCCAAGATAGTAGGTGCTGTCCTGGATTCTAACTCTGGAGTTAATTCTGTTAAAGGAGAAGCCCAAAAATATAATGTGGCAGCAAGAACACTTAGACCTACCATCACACCCAGATTAACCAGAGATCTTCTTAATGTATCAATATCATTAATAGCAATAGATAATCCAATTCCAACAATTGGTCCCATTAATGGAGAAATTAACATCGCTCCTATCACTACTGCCGTAGAACTTACATTAAGACCAATAGACGCTACAAATACCGAAAAAATAAGAATCCAGGCATTATGTCCTTTAAAAGGGATATCATTTTTAACATCCTCTATTGTTTGATCCTTATCTGTCTCTGATCTTATATCTAATAGTTCTCTAACAAATGTATTAGCACTGGCAAAAAGGCCTTTGGCATCTCTCTTTACTGTTTCTGCCATCTCGTCCTGATCAGGAACGGGTTGATTTGTATTTTCTGTCATTGTACTTTATCCGTATTGTTCTCCGTAGGTTTCTTTTACTTTTTTAAGTACCTTTTTAATATCCTGTTCTTTCTTTTTGGGATAAATCAAAAGTACCTCTTCTTTGTCTATAATAATATAATCCTTAAGCCCATCGACTACCACAATTTTATCATTAGATGTTCTAATCATATTACCAGATGCATCTTCTGGCAATACTCTGGCATTAACTACAGCATTATTAGCTTTTGTTTTATCTAATTTATCATATAACGACCCCCAGGTTCCCAAGTCATTCCAATCAAAAGTTGCCGGAAGCACGTATACATTATCTGCTTTCTCCAAAATAGCATAATCGATAGATATGTTCTCTGCCAGCGGATAATTTTCTTGTATAAAATCGTTCTCCTGCATCGTATTATAGACGACCGACCCTTTTTCAAATAAAGCAGTCATCTGTTGCTGAAATTTGGCGAAAGCAGTTATAATACTTTGCACACTCCAGATAAAAATCCCCGCATTCCATAAATAGTTTCCTTCACTTAAAAACTTTTTGGCAGTATCATAATCTGGTTTTTCTGTAAATTGAGCTACTTTTTTCTTAGCCTCTTCGCTTTCTTTATTATATTGAATATAACCATATCCCGTATTAGGAAAGGTGGGTTGAATTCCCAAGGTCATCAAAATATCATGTTCTAAACATGCTGTAAAACTATATTCTAGATTTGTTATAAATGCATCTTCATCCTCTATCCAATGATCACTAGGTGCAACTACCATCACTGCATCAGGGTTGTCCTTCTGGATCTTTAATGCTGCATATAGGATACATGGTGCTGTATTACGCATTGCAGGCTCGGTTACTACCTGTCGTTGCTCTGCTTCTGGTAACTGCTCTAAAACCAAATCATTATATCGCTCGTTGGTAAGAATAAATATATTTTCTTTGGGAACAATCTTAGCCAGACGTGAAAATGTACGTTGGATCAGTGTTTCTCCTGTTCCTAACATATCGTGAAACTGTTTTGGAAATTCTGAAGTGCTCACAGGCCAAAACCTTGACCCTACTCCACCTGCCATCAATATTGCATAATAATTTTTGTTCATAATCAATTTAATAATTCAACTTCTGCGTTTGGGTTAAAAAGGTAAATTCTGCCTGTATTAAGTTCTACGCATTCATAGCGCTTTACTTTCTTATTACCTTTCTTAAAGACTTTTCCATTGTATAAACGGAAGACACTTCCGAGGGGTAACTCAAAGATATAATTTTTATCATTAGCAGGATCATATTGTTTTAATGCTAATGATAATTTTTCATCGGTATCGCTACTAGCTCTTGGGTTTTTAAAATGATGTGCTATAACAGGTAATAATTTAGCTGGGAATACTTCGGGATTAATATAGGGCAACATTAATTGCTGAAAGGTTCTTTTCCATTCTATCCCATGTGGTTTTATATAACGCCCATACTTCTCAAAAGCAACAAGATGTGCTACTTCATGAATCAAGGTAATAAGGAAACGGTATTTATTAAGAGATGCATTTACAGTAATCTGGTGTCTCCCATCCGGCATTTTGCGATAATCTCCATGTCGAGTAACTCTCTCATTGACAATTTTAAGATGTACATTACATTTTATAACGAGATCAAATGCCTTATCTACAGATCGTTCTGGAATATATTTCCTTAATATTTCTTTCAAATGCACAAAATTATTAATCTTCCTTTTACTTGCGCAAAATACAAAATTAAGCGCACGAGAATAGCACGCTTAATTTAATATTTTTTTTACTTTTTTACCCATTTAAAATACACAAAGATTACACCCCCTAATACTAGTAATGGCCAGATATAAAACAATAATAATGTTAGGTTTTCTATAATCGACCAACCAAAAGACAATCCTTGTTTTGCTTTATCTAAAAAATGAGGTTCGTATCCTACAGGTTCATCTTTTGGAATTATAGTTTGATATACATCTACCTGAACCGTACTATACGATACCTTATTACTTAAATATTTTAATCTTCCCTGGGCAGATTCGATTTCTTCCTGAAGCAAACTAAGCTTTTCTTCGGTTTTTAAAATGTCTTCTACCGTTTTAGCTCTTGTTTTTAAAATGGTTTCATAACGCTCTTTTACATCCAACTTTGTTTGTAATCGTGATGTAATATCAATATATTCTTCGGTTACATCTACTGTAGATATATTTTTATAATCCACGAATTCTGCCAATCCACATACACTATCCAAAACAGTATCAAACTGGTCTTGAGGAATTCTTATTGTAAAACGGTTTTCTTTAGTATAATTTGTATTTGTGAATCGCTCGTCAGAAATATATCCTTGGTATTTTAAAGCAATTTTTCTAGCCAATAGTGTTGCTTCTTCAACATCTTTAACTTTAATTCGACAATTAGCATTCTTAATAATCTTTAGCTTGGTATCGACATTATTTTTTTTAGTTTTCAATCTATCACTATCCAGTAGTGTAGCTTCTTTTGTTTGTTCTTCAGATTCAACACTTGACAATACGGGAGTTTCTCCAGTATCTTCGAGCATAATATGTTCTGAGTCTAATGCATATTTGTTTTCACTATTAGCACAAGAATATCCTAATAAGGTAATTCCAATTAAAATTATTATTCTGCTTATTTTAAATTTGTTCGTTTTCATTTTTATATTTTTTATCTTGTTAAACTGAAAACAAACTTAAAACCAAACCTCATCTACCTATTGTAGAATACTTGTAAAGGAATTGTAAAACATTTTACAAAATACAAATCACTCATTATCAAAACATTAAAACTATAGTTCCTGAAGAAAAAATACTATTCGATCTCCTTAAAAAAGCTGTTGCGCAACAGTTCTTAAAGGAAAACACTGCTTCGAGTTATGATATTTCTGATTGGAAGGGACAAGATATTATATGGTTTCAGGAAGATTTACAAAAACGAGTAAAAGCTTCGATTAGCGAAAAATCTTTCTATAGTTATTTTAAAAATTCTTCAGAAAAATTACCTCGTGTTGATATCCTTAATCTACTCTCACAATACTGTGAATATAGAAACTGGAATGATTTTAAAAGTAATCACACTATTCCTTCAACCCCTGCAAAGACACTAGATATTCCTAAATGGTTTTGGATTGTACCGTTAAGTCTTGGCGTATTGATCCTGGTATATTTCTTAATTCCTAAGCAGAACATCTTTAGTTTTTGCTTTATCGATCAGGATAGAAATCGACCTATCACCAAAATTCCTATCGATATTATTATACTAAACGATGAAGAATCTCCTTTTTATTCAAAAAGTGACAGTACAGGCTGCTTTACCTGGAAAACAAAAGATGATTTTATTCGTTTTGTAGTTCAGTCTCCTTATCATAAAACCGATACCATATATCGAATGACCTCTTCTGATCGCCGTGAGGATTTACATATTAAAACAGATGACTATGCCTTAATGCTTCATTATTATGCTAACGGAAAAGTTAACGATTGGCAAAACAGACGAAAAGAGTTGTCTAGAATAATTGCTAATGATGCAACTATTTTTCAGGTATTACCACAACGATTAGGTATTGAAATGTATGCCAAAGATGAATTTATAAATAAATTAACTACACCAACACAAAGCTTAAAAAATATTGAGATTATAGAATCCCGAAGATTAAATGGACAGATTGTTAAACTAAAATTCAGGATAAAATCATGAAAAGACTCATATATATCATAGTGCTTTTATTCTCATTTGGCTGTGCCAATAACACTTCTAAATCTATGGAAATGAATGCCGCAGAGAGTTTTGAAAAAGTAGAAGAGCAATCTGACCTTTCTGAGGATGATGCCTATTCCCTGATAATCTCCCAGAAACTTCAGGAATATCTGGACAAAAAGACATTAGCCAGAACCAATCCCGATTTTACTATCGATACAAATAAAAATGAATTGCTCTCTGCAGAGAAAGGGGGGCAACTTAAACATATTAATTTTATCACTCCTTTTGAAACTGTTTCTGATTCTGTAAAGAAAGTAGCAACACAAGTTATTCTTGAACATCAGACCGATACTATTATAACATTGATTAAAACCTCTATCATTACTATTGACAACGAAGTTTTTAAAACGCATAAAATAGAGTTCGAAAAAACAGAAGGTATCCAAAATTAATAAAGCCATCGATTAAGGTATAATCGATGGCTTTTCTAATTCTATTTACAACATCAAAGATGTAGTAAGGTCGAGGAGTTGTTTACCAGGCCCAGACTCTATATGATGATGTTTTATCATTCCATGATTTTCTCCAGAACCACCATCCCGACAGGGTGTAATTTCTTAAATCGTTTACCCCTGCGACAGTTTGAAAATATGGAGAATAAAAATTTAAGGTTCTACCATTATAACAACTATGTTGATATAATCTCACATATGCTCTTCTTCCCCATGGTTTAGTAATTCTAAGAGAAGACATATGATCATTATACCCTCCCAAATTCCAATCTTTATAATAGTATCTATTCGTTCTTCGTATACCTGTCATTTCTGTAACATAGTTTATATGATAGTAGAAATAAAAGTTTCCGGTGCCATTAATCGACCCATCTACACAAGACCCTTTTGTAACTTGCTGTTCTGATCTTTCTTTAGGAAAATCTCCTGCTAGTTTAGCTATATATTCATCTACCTCTTCATTAGTATTAAAAACTTTTACACTAATGGTTGTTTCTCCTTCTTTTTGATCTTCAAAAAATAATCCTTGAGGAGAATCTTTTTTTCCAAAAATACGCTCTGCCATTTGTACATCTCCGTCTACTTTTACTACTTCAGATTCCTTGGTATCTAAAACATAAAGAACTTTAAATTTTTCCCCGTAATAATCATAATTGTGTACGATTTCTACAATTCCTTGTTCCGGAGCTTTATTCTGAAGATCTTTAGTTGACTCAACACCAGATTCTTCGATATTTAATTCGTCTTTATCACAACTTATAAAGACAAAAAGCATCATAACAGACACTGCACAGAATTTAATAATTAGTTTCATTTTTTATGGTTTTAAGATTCCTACTCTATTTAAGGCTTTTCGGAGTTCGCCTATAGTTTTGGTTAGGGTGCTATTAATCATTTTTGGCGCCTTTACAACTCTTAATAGCATATGTAAATGTATTCTTTTTCCTTTGAGCAAAAAGGGGGAAATATCCCATTTTTTATAAAAGAATACCTTACACATTATATGCATATCCATCAAAACAGATAATGGTTATCCATTACTTATTTAATGAATAACCATTATCTGTTTTATTTAAAAAAATCAAACTATTGCCTCTGGTAATAAATATTATAGGCAGTTTATTGTAGTCTATATTAAAAATAGAAGGAAAACAAACTAATATGCAGCAAAAGTATTTTTCATATTCATCAATATACTTTTAAACAATTGTTGCTACATGATTTAATGAAACCTTACAGGTTTTAAAACCTGTAAGGTTTCATTAAATCATGGTGTACTACTAGACACCTGAAGAGCTTTTCCGTTATAAAATTTATTTCCGGTTAAGGAGAATTCTTTTATATATTCTGCCATTTCTATGGCTGTTAAAGGTGCCTGATACCCCGGAAATGCTTCTTCCAGCATTTCGGTCTGCACAGCTCCAAGAGCAAGCACATTAAAACCAATACCACTTTCTTTATATTCTTCTGCCAATAGCTCGTTTAAGGTAATCACCGCACCTTTACTAGAACTATAAGCGGCTAACCCAGGAAACTTCATACTTCCCTGTATACCTCCCATACTACTCACTGTAACAACATGACTACCGGGTTTCATATGAGGCAAAGTTAAACGTGTAATTTCGGCTACTCCAAAAACATTTACCTTATATACCTCTTCAAAATCCTGAGTAGAGATTTCACCAAAAGGTTTATTTAATAATTTACCGGCGTTATTGATCAAAATATCCACCTGTTTCCATGAAGAAGAGATGTAGCTACTCATCTTTTCAAGGTCTTTTGGGCTACAGATATCAAAAGAAAATGTATGTATGTTTTTATGTTGAAGAGCATCGATAGGTTTTTCATTCCTTGATAATGCTAACACCTGGTGACCTTCGTCGGCAAATAGCTTTGCCATTTCATACCCAATACCTCTACTTGCACCTGTTATGATAATATTTTTCATTCTTCTCTAAAATTAAGTCATATAAAAAATCATATCTTTTTTGACTTTTCAGACCATCTCTTTTTATTAATTTAACTTAATTTCTTTACCCGAAGTATTTGCCATTTTTGTAAGTACAGGAAAACAACTATTAATAAGTTCTGTCATAAACTCAAAATTCATTTCAGATACTTCATCATCTACATGGTGGTAATAGTCATAGTTTGTAAAATCGAAAGTAGAGATCGTCTGGCATGGCACTTTAAATTGCTCATAGAATGGATAATTATCGCTTCTTCTAAACAGTTGAAATTCTTTGGCTTTTGGCAAATATCCTATCAGCTCCGATCCTGCATATTCATTCATTTTTTGAGCCATATTAGACACTTCATATCCTGTGATATAGGCTTTATATGGCTTATCATTTAATGGTACTCCTATCATTTCAAAATTAACCATAGCATACACATTAATATTCTTTTCTTTTAGTACCTCTGCAAGGTGTGCCGACCCCAGCAATCCTCTTTCTTCTGCACCAAACAGCACAAAAAGAATACTACGTTTGTTATTTTTTAATTGAGCAAATTGTTTAGCCAGAGAAATTACTGCACTGCTTCCTGCTGCATTATCATTAGCGCCATTAGCAATTACATCACCGTTAACTTCTTTTCCTGTACCTATATGATCAAAATGTGCTCCTAGTATGATAAATTCTTTTGATAACTCATCATCTGTACCTTTAAGAAATCCAACAACATTATATGTTGCTGTTCCTTTTGCATCAAAAGCATCTCTATAGGTTTCAAAATATGGTACTATCTTATTTTTCTTAAACTCTTCTTCTATAAATTTTGCGGCTTTTTCTAAACCTTCGCTTCCAGTATCTCTTCCTTTCAACTCATCACTAGCTAAAAAATTCATTATAGCTGCAACATCAGAAACTTTAGTTTTTTCTATAGAAGCATTTTCTGCTGTTTTAGCTTGTGGTTGAGCAATTGTTCCTTGCTTACAATTGATAAATAAAATCGAAATCAGGATGATCAATATGTTCTTTGTCATAAAAATATGTTTTGGATAAAGATAAAAAATCCCGCTTCATTAGAAGCAGGATTGAATATGAATATTATAATAGCAGTCATCTACGCAAGCATAGTAACTGGATTTTCAAGATACTGTTTTAACGTTTGTAAAAACTGAGCTCCTGTTGCCCCATCTACAGTTCTGTGATCACAAGCTAAGGTCACTTTCATTGTATTACCAACTACAATCTGACCATCTTTAACAACTGGTTTTTCTACAATAGCACCAACCGAAAGTATAGCAGAATTAGGTTGATTAATAATAGAAGTAAATTCCTGGATTCCGAACATCCCTAGATTAGATACCGTAAATGTACTACCACTCATTTCCTGCGGAGTTAATTTTTTATTACGGGCTCTACCTGCTAAATCTTTAACCTTAGCTCCTATTTGAGTAAGAGACATATGGTCGGTAAAAGGCAAAACAGGAACTACCAATCCATCTGGTACCGCTACAGCAACCCCAACATTAATATGTTTAGCATATCTGGTCGCTACATCTGTCCACTGCGTATTAACCTGTGGGTGTTTACGAAGTGCCAATGCACATGCTTTAACCACCATATCATTAAAAGACACTTTAACATCTGGTAATTCATTAATCTTCTTACGCGATGCCATTGCATTTCCCATATTTACCTCGATAGTAAGGTAGTAGTGCGGTGCATTAAATTTTGAAGCCGAAAGACTTTTTGCAATAGCTTTACGCATTTGCGAATTTTTCACTTCTTCAAAACTTTCTTCTCCTGCCGGCGTATATGTTTGTACTACAGGAGCAGAAGTTGTTTCTTTAACTGGTTGTGACGTACTAGCACTAGCTGCTGTTACAGAAGGTGTAAATGATTCTACATCTTTCTTTACAACACGTCCGTTTTCGCCTGTTCCTTTTACCAGAGAAAGGTCTATTCCTTTATCTGCTGCTATTTTCTTTGCTAACGGAGAAGCAAATATTCGCCCTCCCGATGTTCCATTTCCTTGTGAAGTTGCAACTGTTGTTTCTGCTTTTGCAGGTGCAGCATCTTGTACTGCTGCTGTTACAGGAACGCCATCTTTAAGTGCAGATATATCTGTTCCTGCAGGGCCAATTATTGCCAATAAAACATCTACCGGAGCAGTTTGCCCTTCTTCTATTCCAATATGTAACAAGGTTCCGTTATAGAATGACTCAAACTCCATAGTAGCTTTATCTGTCTCTATTTCGGCTAGAATATCTCCTTCTTCAACGGTATCTCCTACTTTTTTTAACCAGGTAGCTACGGTTCCTTCTTCCATGGTATCACTAAGGCGTGGCATTGTAATAATCTCTACGCCATCAGGAATTGTAGCAGTTTGATTAGAAACGGGAGCTAATTCTTCTACTTTTTCTTCTTTTACCGATTCTGCATTTGGTGTAGTATTTCCGTTTAATAAATCAGAAATATCTTCGTTTTCTTCTCCGATAATTGCGAGTAATTGATCTACCGGAGCTGTCTCACCTTCTTCGATCCCCACATGAAGTAATGTTCCTTCATAAAAAGATTCGAACTCCATTGTCGCTTTATCTGTTTCTATTTCAGCAAGGATATCTCCTTCACTAATTTTATCTCCTTTTTTAACAAGCCACTTCGCAACCACTCCTTCTTCCATGGTGTCGCTCAATCGCGGCATATTAATTACTGTAGCCATAATTTATTGTGGTTTGTGTGATAAAAATGGATAATTATCCTGTTCGTATACAACGTCATACATCACATTCTTCTCTGGGAATGGTGATTCTTCGGCAAACTTTTGACATTCTGCAACTCTATCCTTTACTCGTTTGTCTATTACCGCAATTTCTTCATCTGTAGCGTGCTTTTTCTCTTTAATAATATCCAAAATCTGAGTTATTGGATCTATTTTTTGATATTCTGCTACCTCTTCCTTTGTACGATATTTTTGCGCATCACTCATAGAATGACCTCTATATCGATATGTTTTTAATTCTAAAAATGTTGGACCACCACCTGTTCTTGCTCTTGTTATTGCCTCATCCATAGCCTCTGCTACTTTTATAGGATTCATTGCATCTACCGGACCAGAAGGCATTTCATATCCTTGTCCTAATTTCCAAATATCTGTATGGTTTGCAGTTCTTTCTACAGACGTCCCCATAGCATACCCATTATTCTCTACGCAAAATACTACGGGTAATTTCCATAACATTGCCAGATTAAAAGTTTCATGTAATGACCCTTGACGAGCGGCTCCATCACCAAAAAATGTAAGCGTTACTGCATCTCTTTTATGATATTTATCTGCAAATGCCAAACCTGCTCCTAAAGGTATTTGTCCTCCAACAATTCCATGTCCTCCATAAAATCGATGTTCTTTTGAGAAAATATGCATTGATCCTCCTAAACCTTGAGAAGTACCAGTAGCTTTACCATACAACTCTGCCATTACTCGTTTTGGATCTACACCCATACCAATTGGCTGAACGTGATTACGATATGCTGTAATCATTTTATCCTTGGTAAGATCCATAGCATGTAAAGCTCCTGCCAAAATTGCTTCCTGACCATTGTATAAGTGTAAAAAACCTCTTACTTTTTGTTGAATATAAACTTGAGCTAACTTATCCTCGAATTTTCTCCAGAAAAGCATTTCTTCGTACCAATTTAGGTAAACATCTTTGGTTATCTTTTTCATTTAGTTGTACTGATGTATGTCTAAAAAAACTAGCTACAAAACTAGTCATTATTTAATTTTTTCTCTTATTTTTTAAGAGAACGAAAAACAAAAATAACATATTCGAAATTAAAGGGAAAGGAGTTTGCTGATAAAATCAACGAAAACGTTATAAATATGAATTATCAAAAATAAGCGGTAATATATTAGATAAAGAAGATGATTTAACTACTTTTCCTGTTTCTCCCATAAAATAAATAGCTATTGGCATATTTTGTTTTACCTCATATTCTGCTATTGCTTGTCTACATGCACCGCAAGGAGGTGTCGGGGTCAATAATTGATATTTTAACGATTTAGCAGAAAGTGCCATAGTAACAATAGGAACCTCAGGGAAATTAGCTCCGGCATAATATATAGCCGTACGTTCTGCGCACAATCCCGAGGGATAACACGCATTTTCCTGATTATTTCCTAAAACCACCTCTCCATTCTCTAATAAAAGTGCTGCTCCAACCAAAAACTCAGAGTAAGGAGCATACGCCTTATCTCTAATAGCAAAGGATTGCTGCATCAATTCCTGAATATTTCCTGGTAACTCATCAAATGAATCATATACCTGTAAGACAGATTTTATTTCTATTTCTTTCACACGTTTAGATTTTAGTAATTTCTTAATGCTCGTTTCATGTGTTATTAATACTACTTTCTAACTCCTCATACAGTATTGTTTAACCTACATAGCCTTTAAACACTCTACAAAGCATATCGTATTCCTAAATTTGAACTACAAATAAAAGTATTACAATGTACTATAAACAAAAAAAGTATCAAACCCTTCGGCTTGATACTTTTTATATTAATTTGCGATATTTTCTAGTCGTAATATTCGTCTCCAAAATTAAAGGAAAGACCAAAACGTAGTGTTCCTTCAAGTGGACTTCTAACAGACGAGGTAGAAAATAAATACGATATATCTAAATTTACAATATTATACCTGAAACCTGCACCTAGAGATAGAAATTTACGCGCTCCTTTTTCTTCAGATTCATTAAAGTATCCCGCTCTAAAAGCAAATACATCGCGATACATATATTCTGCACCTAATGCCCAGGTAATTTCTTTTAATTCTTCGCTAAACCCATCTGGCGCATCTCCCCAAGAAGAAAAGATAGATCCAAATGCACTTTTATCATTATACTCATCGTTTGCAGCTTGCTGTTCTTCTGCTGTAATATTACCATCACCGTTAGTGTCTGGATCTAATGGAGTTGGCACAAGTAATTTACTAAACTCTAACGAAGGTGTAATTCGATTATCTTCATTAAGAATAAAATCGAATGCAGCTCCTAATCTAAAATTAGTAGGGATAAAGTTTTCTTGACCTGCATCATCATATTTTATTTTTGGTCCTATATTAGAAATCGTAGCTCCTGCTCTCCATCTACCATTAAAAGAATTAAAAGCAATCTCATCACTTCTATAAAAACCAGCGATATCTACACCAAAACTTCCTGCTGCACTAGCATCTGCCCCAAGACCTTGTAATCTAAGATCAGAACGTAAGTAGCGACCCGCTACAGCCATAGAGAATCTATCACTAAGTTTTAATGCATATGAAATATCAAGGGTTAATTCATTTGGTTTTTGAACATTAGGCTCATCATTAGGCCCTTGTCTAAATTCTATATCCCCTAAGCTAAAATATCTAAAACTCGCTGCTACAGCACTTCGCTCATTAAGACGATTATAATAATTCACATTCCCCAAGAATATGTCATTAACCAGATTACTTAAGTAAGGAGTATAGTTAACCCCAACCCCTTGCTTATTTTTTATGAATGCATATTTAGCTGGATTCCATTGTTGTGAAAATGCATCTGGAGAAGTAGCAACCCCTTGATCTGCTAAACCAGCCGCTCTTGCATCTGCAGCTATTAATAAAAATGGAGTAGCAGTTGTTATTGCTCTGTTTTGTTCCTGAGCCTGAGTTTTAAAAGTGAAAACTGTAACACACAATAGGCTAAGGGTTAATAATCTTTTCATATCCTTTAAAAATTGAGTTTGACAAATATATAGTTATTTAGTTAGTAAGAATAGTGAGTTCTTAATTTTTTTAAGTTGATGGTTTATAAACGCTGATTTTAAGGATATCTTATATTTCATTTTAGTTTCCGTGATTAATTTTTATTAAAACATGCCAAACACACGCCCTTAATCCCCTTGTAATCTCTTAAATTTCAAATAATTAACAATCTTATCTCATTATAAGATTGCCCACCACAAGAAGTGAAAATAATGTTAAATAATCATTTTATTTAACATTTTATTAAGAAACATAAAAATTTAAGAACAATGTTTTTTTAATATTTTAAATTTCTTGTTTTTATTACATCTCAAATAATAAACTCACAAATATTGCGTTAAACCAGAGTCGTTATAAATTCATAAAAAAATGTGAATTGATAATATTTTGAAAAAATTAGGGTAATTTTAACGTTTATTATTTATATTGCAAGCCCTAATTTCTACTTAAACGAACTTAAGATTATGAAAAACGCGTTTATTTTTAAGTCGCTAATGGCGCTTTCCATTAGTGTTTTACTGTTTAGTTGTTCTAAGAACGATTATGGGAGCAGTTCTAGAGCCACAGGTTGGAAATACAATTCCAAAGATGGTGGATTTCAGGTACAGACAAATTACAAAGAGCAAGAAACTGGCCCTGGTTTAGTATTTATTGAAGGAGGTACATTCACTATGGGACGTGTACAAGATGATGTAATGCATGACTGGAACAATACTCCAACTCAGCAACATGTTCAATCCTTTTACATGGATGAAACCGAAGTTACCAATGTAATGTATCTGGAATATCTTGATTGGTTAAAAGGAGTATACCCTCCTACAGAACCAAAATACAGAAACATATATTATGGTGCTCTTCCTGACACCTTAGTTTGGAGAAATCGACTTGGTTTTAATGAAATGATGACCAATAATTACTTACGTCATCCTGCGTATGCTAATTATCCTGTTGTAGGGGTAAATTGGATTCAAGCAATAGAATTCAGTAATTGGAGGACTAACCGCGTTAATGAAAGAATTCTTGAAGAAGAAGATGTAATTAAAAAGAATGCTCCTTTTGAAGATGTTTCTGCAGAAAGCACTTTTGACACAGATACATATTTAAACGCTCCTTCACAAACTTATGGAGGTAATGATGAAGCTACCAGAGGTGGTAGAGCATCAGAAAGATATGCAAAAACTAACGACTCTACAGGACTATATATACAACGTAAAGATGGATTACTTTTACCCAAATACAGACTCCCAACCGAAGCTGAATGGGAATATGCTGCTTTAGGGTTAGTAGAAATTAGAAGTTATAACATCTATAGAGGTAGAAAAAAATATCCATGGACTGGAAAATACACACGTTCTGGAAAAAGAAGAACTCGTGGAGATCAATTAGCTAACTTTAAGCAAGGTGATGGTGATTATGGTGGAATCGCTGGATGGAGTGATGATGGTGCAGATATTACTGCTCCTGTAAAATCTTACAATCCTAACGATTATGGTTTATATGATATGGCAGGGAATGTTGCAGAATGGGTATCCGATGTTTACAGACCTATTGTAGATGATGAATATAATGATTTTAACTACTATAGAGGAAATGTATATACCAAAAACGCTATCAATCCTGATGGAACTGTAAAAATCGTTATGACAGATTCTATAGTATACGATACACTTAGTAATGGTAAAATTATAGCTCGAGTATTACCTGGTGGAATTTTACAAGTTCCTATCGATGAGCAGGAAACATACATGAGAACTAATTTTACTGATAGTGATAACAGAAACTATAGAGATGGTGATAAAAGTTCTTCTAGATATTACGAAGGATTTCAAGATCAAGCTACTCCTAACAGAAGAATGTATAATGCACCTATTCATTACGTAGGTCCTGATGCAGAAGATAGCACACAAATGGACAGAAGATACGATGAGTCTAGTAAGAGAACTACCATTGTTGATGATGAAGTACGTGTATACAAAGGTGGTTCCTGGAAAGACAGAGCCTATTGGTTAGATCCCGCACAAAGAAGGTTCTTACCACAAGATATGGCTACCGATTATATTGGTTTCAGAAATGCAATGTCTCGTGTTGGTACCAAAGCCAGAAAGAAAAAAACACCTAGACACCAGAAACCAAAAGGATAAAAATTTAATTAAAGTTCGTTATAAATACCAAAAGCCCTGTACATATTTGTCAGGGCTTTTTAATATCATATAATTAATGACCATCACCCAAATACATCAATTATTCCTAGTCAGCAATGGCGTATGTACAGATACTCGAAAAATAGAGCCTAATGTTATCTTTTTTGCTTTAAAAGGAGAAAAATTTAATGGAAACACATATGCACAAAAAGCCTTGGAACATGGAGCAGCATATGCAATAATTGATGAAGTAGCATTTAAAACAACAGAAAAACATATTCTTGTAGATGATGTTCTACAAACGCTACAAGACTTAGCTTCGTTTCATCGTAAGCACTTAAATATTCCTATTATCGCTTTAACCGGAAGCAATGGAAAAACCACCACAAAAGAATTAATCAACAGTGTCCTTTCTTCTTCTTTTAAGACTACTGCAACGATAGGCAATCTCAACAACCATATCGGAGTTCCTCTTACACTTTTATCAATGACAAAGGAAACTCAAATAGGAATTGTAGAAATGGGAGCCAATCACCTGGAGGAAATTGCATTTTTATGCTCTATTGCCACGCCAGACTATGGATATATTACAAATATTGGAAAAGCTCACCTAGAAGGTTTTGGTAGTATAGAAGGTGTCTTAAAAGGAAAAACAGAACTTTATGATTATCTAAAAAAGCACAACAAATTAGTTTTTCTTAATCTTGAGGATAAAAAGTTAGTAAATGCATCTTCTGGAATAAAAACGTATAGTTTTTCACAATCTAATACCAGTGATGTAATTATTAAATTAACGGGTATCGATCCTAATGTAATTATTTCTTACCAAGATAGTACCATACACAGTAACTTAATAGGCCAGTACAACTTTACAAATATTGCAGCTGCTATCGCTATTGGGTCTCATTTCAAAATTAGTATAGACAAGATCAAACATGCAATAGAATCCTATACTCCTACAAATAATCGTTCACAAATCATTAAAAAAGGAGATCATACCATTATTCTGGATGCCTATAATGCAAATCCATCAAGCATGGAAGCTGCTATACATAATTTCGTTCAATTACAATACAATACTAAAATTGTCTTTTTGGGAGATATGTTTGAATTGGGTGATGATACAGCTCTAGAGCATCAAAAAATAACAGACCAGATAAGCAATACAGAAACAGAAGAAATATATTTAATCGGGACTCATTTTTTTGCCACTAAATGTACTAATCCGCATGTTCATAAATTTAAATCTTATGAAGACCTTGAGGTAAATTGGGCTCTAAAAAATCAAAAAGATGTAATTCTAATCAAAGGATCCCGAGGCATGAAGCTAGAAAGAATTCTAGACCTTCTTTAACTCGTTATAGCGTCATTTCCTACAAATGCTTCAAGATTGTCTATAGATGTTTTGACAGACTTCCTAATGGCTCTTTTTATCAAAAGAAACAACATCAACTTATGCAATAATGATTTTGCCTCAGGGTACACCTCTACAGTTAACAAGCATCGATTATCAGGTAATGATTTTATAATAAAAAATTGATACAATGCATGCAAAGGAGCATCTGTAGTACGCTCTCCATAGACAATCTCATCTACGCCCGCTTTCTTGGTTACTGTTGTAAAATTGAGTCGTTTCCCATCAATTACACAGACATGTTCGGTACCTAACCGAGTAACTTCTCCCGGGTTATATTCGAATTTATCAACTCCCTTTGCCCAATAATGTCTATAGCTATAATTAGTAATATATTCTAATAATTGTGCTGCAGGAATTTCGAATTCTTTCATTAAAACTATAGACGGAGAACATTGAAAACTCACCACTTCTGGGGTGGCAAAAGGAGTAAGTTTCAATTTGTTTTTACTTATTTCGGAAAACGAATAAACAATTTCTTTGGTATCATAAGTATCCTTACCCGCTCTAAAATGGTATAATTTACTCTCATAATTAGCAGGAAGCCCAATAGTTTTAGACACTTCATCACTTAACAAAGCATAGTTATCGCTTACAATTGAGTTTTTAAGTAATCTATGAGCCTCAATAACTACCTGACCAAAAGGCTTACGTTTTTCCTGAACTGTAATAAATTGTAGCTCTCCACAATGCGCTACTATTTTTAACTGTAAATCAGGTGCTGTAGCACATGCATTACAAGGGCAAACACGGTTTTTCTCTAAAAGTTTAAGGTGACTATAAAACGAAGTAAACATTGTTTCAATCTGAGCCAGTAGCTTTTCTTGTGACGGGATTTCATTTTCTTTATAAAAAAATAATGCGTCCCCTTCTATTTCTGCCAGTTTTAAATCTTGTGTATTAGCATTAATCAAAACTTCTAACAACTCAGAAATCACATGCTGACTGTGCTCTACCTCGGTATTCTGAACAAAGTGTGTAAAACCAGAAATATCAGGTATAAAGAGTAATGATTTTGCCATTAGAAAATATAATATTTGTTTGATTAAAATGAGAGAGAAGTATAGCTCTTGCACACTTTTCAAATCATAGACTAACTATTTTTATGCATAGGTAGTAGGTATTTTTCTTTATACCTAACAATATACAAATCCTTATTGATCATCAACAAGTCAATAGATGTATTTAACTTCATATCTCTTTTCTTTTAAGAGGTCGCCATAATTCCTCCATCAATAGTTAGGGCAGAACCTGTCATCCAAGAAGAATCTTCTGATGCCAAAAACAATGCTAGTTTAGCAATATCTTCTGGTGTACCCAAACGTTTTAATATGGTAGCATTTTTTACATTATCAATAGCTTCATCAGGCTTTTTAAATGCTTTTGCAGAATCCCAGATCAGAGGTGTATCTACAGGTCCGGGACAAATAGCATTAATGCGTATTTCAGGACCATAATCTAATGCTGATTGCTTAACTAATGAGACTAACGCAGCTTTTGATGCGCAATAGGCAGCGTGGTTTGGGAAACATTTAAATGCAGCTATTGATGCATTAGCAATGATGACTCCTTTCTCTTTTTTGATATATGGAATAGCATATTTACATAAATAAAAGAACGAATTAAAATTTATATTCAGGGTTTCATGCCAGTCTTCAATACTAATCTCGGTAAGACTTCCCAACCCTAAGACTCCTGCATTACTTACTATACCATTAAGTTTTTTGTATTTGGTAATCGCTCTGGAAACGAGTTCTTTATTCACTTCAGGAATTCCTACATCACCTGCATGAAATATAGCATCTGCAGATATCGATTTTAACTCTTCTACAAGTGCATTTCCTCTCTGTGTGTTTCTACCACTCAGCACTAATTTAGCTCCTTCTTTTGCATATAAAACAGCAATAGCTTTTCCCATACCACTTGTAGCTCCGGTAATAATAAATACCTGATTTTCTAATTTCATTTTACTTCTTTTGCAGCTTTGACTAATAACTCCTTTGTTAATTGAATACCTTTATCTTCGTCATCATTAGTACCTTCGTATTCAATACCAATGTAACTAGTATAACCAGCATTTTTTACAATTTGAAGCATTTAGTCGATTTGCGTTTCATTTCCCTGTTCATCAAAATCATGGGATTTGGCACTAATCCCTTTAGCAAAAGGCATCATATCCTTTACTCCTTGATATCGGTCATATTCATAAAAATTGCCGAAATCTGGCAACGTACCACAGTTACTATGGTTCACATTTTTCATGATTTTAGATAACCAATCACCATGTGTAGAATAGCTTTGATGATTTTCGACTATTATATTGATAGCATAGTCTTTAGCGAAATCAGATAATTGTACTAAACTGTCCTCTCCTGCCTTTGCAACATTCGTTCTACTTCCTTCTCCATGTAAATTAACACGAATAGACTTACATCCTAAAAATTGCGCTGCTTCTATCCATTTATAATGATTTTCTATTGCTTGTAATCTTGCTTTTTTATCTTGGTTACCCAATTCACCTTCTGCATCAACCATAATCAAAACATTTTCTACATTAAGATCTGATGTACGCTGTTTTAATTCTTTAAGGTATTTATGATCTTTGGCTTTATCTATAAAAAACTGATTAACATATTCTACAGCATGAATATCAAAATCATTTTTAGCTTTCGCAGGAAAATCGAATGTTGAAAGTTTTCCCGAACGTAAACTTCTATGTAACGACCACTGTGCAAGTGATATTTTAAAAAACAAAGTGTCTTCTTTTACGATCATACCAGATGGAAATGATAATGTTAATCCCATACCTAAAGCTGTGTTTGAAGTTTTCTTTATAAAAGTTCTTCTGTGCATATTCTGATCGGTTAACAAGACCAGTTTGTTGGTAAACGATCCCAACGATGATCTCTTAGTTTA
Organism: Aquimarina spinulae; assembly: GCF_943373825.1. Classification (NCBI taxonomy): domain Bacteria; kingdom Pseudomonadati; phylum Bacteroidota; class Flavobacteriia; order Flavobacteriales; family Flavobacteriaceae; genus Aquimarina; species Aquimarina spinulae. The sequence continues at coordinate 1,177,693 of NZ_CALSBP010000002.1, forward strand.
TCTATCCATTCTTGTGAAAGTCCTTGTCCATCACCTATACGCATATTGGCTTCTACATTACGTAGTTGACGCATACCGGGAATCATCGTGGTAACGGCAGGATGTGCTGCAATAAAACGCAATGCTAATTCTGCTAATGGCATTTCATTCTGAACCAGTTCTTTTAATTTTTCAATACGTTTTATAGTAGGCGGCAAATTTTCGGAGCCAAAATAGATGTTTCTAAAATCACCAATATCCCATTTAGATTCTAAAGTAAGTTTTCCGGTAAGAGAGCCTTCATCAAATGGAACACGGGCTATAACTGCAATATCATTCTTTTCGCAATACGGAAATAATACATCTTCGGGAGATTGATCGAAAATATTATAAATAACTTGTATCGAATCGATTAATCCAGACTCTAGTGCTTTCAAGCAATTGGCAGGTTCCCATCGGTTTACACTAATCCCAAAAGATTGTACTTTTCCTTCTTGTTTTAGTTTTAATACCATTTCTTTCCATTCATCCCGCTCTGCCCAGCTATCCTCCCATACATGAAATTGTTGCAAATCAATGGTTTCAACTCCTAAATTCTTCAAACTCTTTTCTGTATACTCTACGATATGATTTGATGGGTAAATATCTTTTAAAGTAGCTAATTTACTTGGCGGCCATTCATCAATTTTCGGAGGAATTTTTGTTGCCGTATACAGTCTTTTTTCTGAGTGTCTTTTTAATAATCCAGCTAAAATTTGCTCGCTTCTTCCTTCTGCATATCCCCACGCTGTATCAAAAAAATTACAACCCAATTCAATAGCTCTATCCAATGACTTATTAGATATTTTATCATCTGACTCTGACCAACCTGCCATACCCCACATACCATATCCAACCTGACTTACATTCCAATCTAACTTTCCAAATTTTTTATATTTCATTTTAATCTATGCTTTTCCAAAATTGTTACTTTTCCGCATACAAATTATTAAAAATTGCATTCAAAAGTGTTCCACTACCTCCATTAAATTTCCAAAATATAATCCCTGCCAGTTCGTTTTTTTTTCACAAATTCTACTTTATATTTTATCGATTTGGCATTGTGATAAGTAGTACATAAAGAATTCTTCTTAGAGGCCAAAAAAGCAAGCCATAAATAACCAACCCTATATAGATTATAATTCTTCATTAGAAATGTCATTTATAAATCGGTCTTCTTATATAAATACATCCACTCATAAATACTGATATCAAAGGGGTCATACGCACTGTTTCCGCTGCCTCTCCCTGTATTATCATAAGTTCTGGACCAAGAGTCATGACCGACACCAGAGTATATGGTTATCTTGGCTTTTGTTGTTGGGTTTTCTGCATTAATTGCATTAACCATTGAAATCGATTTATCATATGAAATAATCCTATCTGCATCTCCATGAAATGCCCAAACAGGAATATTAGTAAATTGATTTCCTGTTGATACATCTCCCCATCCTGCGATAGGAACTATGGCTACTACATATGAATTACTGCCTTTTGAAGAAACATAATCATAGCAACCTTTCCCTCCCATACTAAATCCTGTCATGTATATTCGTTGTGTATCTATCTTTAGGTTATTAATCAAAAAAGCAATAAAATTGTGTAAGTTTTCCGTATTCCAAATAGATGGGGATTGGGGCGATACAACAATCATAGGGTGTTTAGGATTCCATTGATTTTTATATATTAACGACGAAGGACCGTCGAATAAAATAGAATTTAAATCATTTGGATTTACAGAACTATCTCCTCTTGCTCCACCTCCATGTAAGTGAATCAATAAAGGGAATTTTTCTGTATTGGCGATATTATATTCAGAAGGAACATATGCATAGAATCCATATTGGGATTTTGTAGACCCTTTTAGATATGCTTTCTGCACACCTGACGGGATTGTATTTAACTCAACAAGATCATTTGTATTTGTATCTATAACACTATCACTTGAGCTACAATTGGCAAGTAATTGAATGGTTAATAAAAACAAGTACCTCTTTTTTTTGATAATAGAATATGCCATACTAATCTATCTTATAAAAAGCGCATATCATTTTTGAGAAAAGAATGTCTCAAAACATCCTCTATCTGCCATTGTCACAAAACATTGAGTATTATTTTTCCCTCCAAAAGCGATATTAGTTGGTTTCTTCCCTTTTAGTTGTACTTCTCTTAATTCTTTACCTTCAGGAGATAATACTAATACAGTTCCTTTATCATATCTACACACATATAAATTCCCTTTAGCATCACATCTCATACCATCTAAGCCAAAATCTTTGAATGTCTTGAATATTCTTTTATTAATAGGTTTGCCATTTTCTGTTATATCATACACCCAAATGTTTCGTTGTATAGATTCATTAACATACAATTTCTTTCCATCGGGGCTAACTTCTATACCATTAGTTGTTCCCATATTTTTTTCTACCAAAACAAGCTTTCGATTAGAAGTCATCCATAAATTACCTGTTCCCTTTTTCCAGTTAGGATCACTTGCATACAGGGTTCTATTAGAAGAAATAGCAATATCATTTGGTTGGTTCATTGTAGAGTCATGAGCAAAAATAGCAACTTCTTTTGAGCCTTTTTTTATATACAATATGTTATGGTTTGTATAATCTGCTATATACATATTATCGGATTTATCAAAACGAATTCCGTTACCAATGCTACCTGTAGGTAATTTTACAAATAAAGAGCTTTCTCCTTTACTATTAACAACACCTATTGTACCTTCTTCTTTAAAATTAACTGCATATAGATTTCCTTTACTATCTACTGCCGGACCTTCGATACCTTTGGTAAATTCATATTCTTTAGTAAAATCGGTACTATTATCAATAGGTTTTTCTTTAGTACATGAACTAAAAACTATGGTTCCAAAAAACATTACCGTAAAAATTATAGTATTTTTCAACATATTAAGGTTTTACATTTTTAATTTCTAATCCTGAGATTAGCTTTTTAATTGCCGGTATTGTTACGAGTTCTGTGTCAGCAATTGGTTTGCTAAGAAAATCAATAATAGCTATTGATTTTTGATGCTCAGCTTTGTTTATACTTCCTCTAGTTAATCCTTTTTTTAGAATGGATGATAGTTCTTCTAATTTTGAAGATAAAGGTTCTAATTTTGCTAGTGTTGGATTATTATTTATTTTGCTGAAATCAGTATGATTTGTTATCCATTTGTTGAGTAATGCTATAATTTCCTGTTTTTCAACATTTCCATTAGATTTTAAATATTTTTTTACACTTTTATTAAACAGTATAGCATCAATAGCATCTGTATTACATGCGTCTACAAATTGCGTAAATGGCGAATACGATTTATACTCAACTCCTCCTTTATTTCTTTGGTATGCTTTTAACGGTTCACAAATTTTTGTAAGAGTAATCAATGATTTTAATTCTTGATTATTACTAATATTCCTTAAAATCACATTTCTATTCCTTATGTGAGAAATCCCTAATTCTTCTAACCTGTAATTAACTTTCTCTAATCTTTTAAGCATATTATCTGCATCATTAACCTCATTAGATGACCATAATTTTTCTGCAATTGCAGCTGTTCTAGGCCAAATTCTAGAATCTATAGAAACAGGAGTAACTAATTCCCCCCACATTGTTGCTTCTCCTCCCAAGATATTTTTTAGTTGTTCTTCTGTTAAGCCATGATCTTTTGAAATAGGTTCATTTGCATAATGATGTCTAATAGATTTAAGTAAATCTATATAATACCCTTTGGACAACACTGTTTTATAACCTTGTTTAGCTGCTTTTAGCATTGCTTCTTTACCTCTCCAGGAATGTATAACAACATCTTTGGGTAAAGTTGGTTGCAAAATTTCGTCCCATCCCATCATGATTTTTCCTTGCTCTTTTAATATTTTTTGAATTTTGATATTAAAATACGCTTGCAATTCATGGTTGTCTTTTATTTTATTTTTCTTCTTAAACTCTCGGATTTTATCGTTTTCATCCCAATGCTTACCTTCATTTTCATCACCTCCAATATGGAAATATTTATCAGGAAAAAGTGGGGCAATTTCTGAAAACACATCAGTAATAATTTCGTAGGTAACTTCTTTTGTAGGATCCAAAGTAGGATTAAAAATACCTGCATATCTTTCTATTTTATAGATAGTGTCCTTACTTGCCATTTCTGGATATGCTACTAACCAAGAAGTAGCATGACCTGGTATATCAAATTCGGGGACAACTCTAATTCCTAAGTTGGATGCATACGCTACTAATTCTTTTATCTGCTCATGAGTATAGTATTGTCCATCTGATGCTAATTGATGAAATTTAGGTCTTGATTTTATCTCCACTCTAAAACCTTGATCCTCGGTTAAATGCCAATGAAAAACATTCATTTTTACAGCAGCCATGGCATCTAAGTTATTTTTTAGCACTTCTAGTGGTTCATAATGCCTAGCGACATCTATCATTAAACCTCTCCAGGGAAATCTGGGTGCGTCTTTAATATTAACTCCATGAAAAAAATATTCGGTTTTAGTGTGAGCATTAAGCTGTAATAAGGTTTCTAATCCTCTTATTACACCTATATCTGTTATAGCTGTTAAGGTTATTTGGTTATCTAATACTGAAAGTTCATAGGATTCGTCTTCATTTAACTCTAGTTTACCTTCTCTGGTATAATTTATAACCAAAGATGGGTCTTTACTTTTAGAGGCAATTGTTGCAAATCCTTCGTCAATAAATACTCCTGTTCTATCAGATAGTCTTCTCAGAAATTTGGTTGTTGCGTTACCTATTTTGGGATTAATATTGTCTTTATTTACTGTAATCGTAAAATCTTCTTTAATGATAAATTTTTGACCGTTCTCTGTGATTTCTTTTGGCCAGGGCATTAACTCATATTTCTCTGACAACTCAACTTGTGCGTTAGTTTGAAAACATGATACTATAAAAACAAAAATTAATATATTTTTTTTCATAACTAGTATTGCATTTTACTTCAAATTTCTATGGTTTGATGATTACATAGTGAAAACGATGATGTCTTCTAATATGTATTAAAAGCTTGAATTAAAGCATAAATTACCAGACTAAGTTTGTTGCATGTATATCCTGATTTTTTTATATCATTATTCTTATACAAAATTTGCAATAATCATGACTACAAAAAACACTTTTCTATTTTCTGAAATTAATACTGAAAAATAGCCATTCTTAAAAACTTAATCTGGCATTCATTTATACTTCTATTATAAATAGTAAATTAATTTACATCCCACCAAAGAGCCGTAGACATTATATCTGGACCTTGAGCATTAATTGCTTCTTGTACATTAACACTATTAGAGATTAATTCTGTACTAGAATATTGTAATCTTTTAGGAACATTACCATTATTAGGTTGGCTTACCCAAAAATTAACATTATCGGTTATTTGTGGTATCATATCTACCCTTCTTACCAATGCCCAACTCTCATATCCGTTTGTTAAAGATGCTAACCATCTTTGGTTATACACCTGATTAAGCTGATCCTGAGTAGCACCACTTAATGTAGCAATAGCTTCATTTGTTATGAAATCACCGGCATCTTGACCTCCCCAAAAATCAATACTAGCTAGTATACCACTTTGGTATAAACTATTAGCATCTCCTCCATATCCTAACAATGCAGCTTCTGCTTGTAAAAAATAGGATTCGGCTGCTGTTAATACCATTACAGGTACTTGATCATTAATGTCAGAAAAAGACGTTCCTACTATTTTTGGTCCAGGCTTAGACATATCCTCCCAGGCTGGAGAAACTCTTACATTAGACATACCTCCAGCATACCCTCCATTTTCTGCTTCAATTGCAATTTCTGGTAATCTTGGATCATTATTATCTTGCATAAGATTTACAAGTCTATCTGTTAAAATCCATTTAGAACCTGTAACTCCATTACCTCCTGCACCAGTTCCAAATCCCCAATAAACATCTTCAAAACCACCATCCAGATTACCATTAACCAGAGGGTCACGAGATCTAATTAGTGTAGCCTCATTAGTTTCGTCTATTAATGGATTTAATAAGCAATCTGCTATGACACCATCAATAAAAGCGCTTTCTCCATCTGCATTAAACGCATCTCTACTTCGTAATGCCATGCGTAATCGTAATGTATTTGCCAAAATTTTCCACTTTTGAGGATCTCCTTCATATATAAAATCTCCGTTATCACCACTAATAGTTGTTGTTGAGTTTCCTATGACATCCATTTGTGCTTTTAGATCTTCTAAAATGCTTCTATAAATAACTTTTTGAGTGTCATATTTTGGAGGATTCACTTCAAACTCAGGCAGTATAACTTCGGCATAAGGGACATTTCCAAAGATATCAGTCATTTTTTGATAAAAAAGAGACATCATAATTTTGGTCGCAGCTTGACCATTGGTATCCTCTAATTCGCCAAATTTGATTAATAAATTACGTAGATTTAAACTACTCTTTGTAAAAGATTTATCAAATACAGCATTGGTCCAACCTTGATCATTATCATATATATCACCACCATCCCACCAGCTTCCTACAACACTTGTTGAGAATTGATGAGAAAATTGTGATGAATATAATAAATTACCTCTCCATGCCACAAATCTAGGCTCTGCAAAGGTAAAATATTGCACCCCTCCCATAATGTTATCTGCTCCACTTTCTTCGGGTAAATTAGGGTTGGTATTTATTTCTTCAAAGTCTTTAGTACATGAAGACGTTAAGAAACCAAACATTAACACAATAGTGAAAAATTGTCTTTTAATGTTTGAATAATTTTTATTATCAATGTTTTTCATAATATTTTAAATTATTTAGTATTAAAATGACAAGTTTAACTTTACACCATGGCTAGAGGTAGAAGGGAAATCATAAATTTCAATTCCTTGGATAGAGGTATTAAAACCAACTTCTGGATCAAAATTTTGTGTATTCTTATGAAGAATTGCTAAGTTTCTCCCGATATAGCTTATAGACAGATTTGCAATCGAAAATCTATCTAAAATACTAGATGGAAAGTTATACGTTAAGGATACTTGTCTTAGTTTAACATAACTACCATCAGAAATCCAGTTTTCAGAGATATTACCTAATCTTTGATAGTATGTTGCTGGGTCTACCCCTCTAGAGGCAACACTTGGAGATAATGTACCGTCTACAACGGCGTCACTTGGTACCATAATACCATTACCTCCTGTATAAAATTCTCTTCCTTCTAAGGTTCTAATATCGTTACCATTTGTACTGGCTACAAAATCAGTAAATGAGAACACATCTCCTCCTGATTTAATATCAATCAAAAACCCAAGTTCTATGTTTTTATATGAAAATGAATTATTAATTCCAAGTAAGAAATCTGGAGTAACATTTCCTATGATTTTATTTTCTCCTACAACTGGTAAACCATCACTATCATAAATCACACGTCCCTGATCATCCCGAGAAAATGATGGTCCAACCAAATCTCCATACACATTCCCTTCGGTGGCAGTTAATTGTATAACATCATTAAATTGTCTTGCTATAATAGCAGTGGGTAGTTCTTCTACAAGCTTTTCTATTCTATTTTCATTCTTACTAAAATTAAAAGCTGTATTCCATTCGAAATTTGTTGATTTTATAGGAGTTGCTGTTAAAGCGATCTCTACTCCTTTATTAGAAACCAAACCTGCATTAATTATTTTGCTTTGCGCTCCTGTGGTAGAGGGTAAAGAGATTGATAATATTTGGTTTTTTGTCTCCTTATTATAGTATGTAACATCTAATCCTAATCGATTATTGAATAGCTTAACATCCATACCCAACTCATATTCTGATGACAATTCGGCTTTTAGATCTTTATTAGGTATTACAGTTCCCGGAGCTGCTCCTTCTTCTGCTTGTCCCTGTGTTAAATTAGGGTCACCAAAATAAAATAATGTAAGCCCATCATACGGAGCAGAAGATACATTATATACTGGAGCCAATCTGTAAGGCAGTGTTGCATTTCCTGTTTTTGCCCAACTTGCTCTAAGTTTTATAAGATTAACCTTATCGCTATCTATACCAAAAATATCATGCAATAGAAAACTTGTTCCTACAGAAGGATAAAAAAATGAAAAACTATCTACTGGTAATGTAGAACTCCAATCATTTCTCCCCGTTACTTCAACAAATGCAAAATCATTAAATCCAAATTGTACCGAACCAAATAAAGATTGAGATTTAAGGTTACTTATTCTTGTACTAGCTCCTTTAGTTCCAAAATTATTTACTGAAAAAAGTGAAGGATCTAATAAATCCGATGCTTGCACAGTTGTAGATTTTGCTTTGTTCTCAAAACCACTATATCCTACAGTTGAGTTTACAGATATTTTTTCTGTTAAATATCCATTATATGATAATAAGAAATCATAATTTGATGTGGTAGTTTGCTGTGTGATTTCTACTAATTGCCCTGAAGGTGCATTATCAAAAACTCCTCGACCTTTGAATATAGAAGCGGCATAATTACTTTGATCCTGAGAATATCTAGCAGTAGCAGATAAATTATCTATAAGTTTATATGTTGCACTTATTAATCCTGTATACCTGTTTTTGGTATCTTCATTCAGCTTAGTATTAATTGCATAGTAAGGGTTCATTGTAAATGAAGATCCTCCAAAATTATTTGGCGTACCATCGGGGTTAATATAATTGGCTTCTAAATCTGCATTAGAAATGTTTCTAGATTTTAAAATCAAACTTCGAACTGTATTTGCCTGTCCATCTGTTATATCGGCTCTATTAATTGCTGTGTTTTTTACATATGCAATTTTGGCTTGTACTTTTAATTTATCTGTCACATTGGTATTTGTATTTAACGACAAAGATTGACGTTTATAATCACTACCTGATAAAATTGGCTTATTAAATAAATTAGAATAAGACAATCTATAATCTATAATATCAGATCCCCCAGATAAGCCTACAGAATTTATCATAGTTAAACCTGTTCCATAAAAATCTTTAAAATCACCGGGATTACCACTGTAAGGAGCTGTACCTACACCGTCAAATCGTGTTTGCTGACTACCGTCTAATGCTGGTCCCCAACTACCGGCTCTGGTAATATCATAAACCAACTGTCCTGTAGCAGCATCAAAACGACCTTGCCCATAACTATTCTGTAGTTTAGGGGCAACTAATACATTATCAAAAGTCACTGAAGAAGACAGATCAACTTTAATTCTGCCTGCTTTACCTTTCTTTGTCGTAATTACAATAACCCCTGCAGAACCTCTGTAACCATAAAGTGCAGTGGCATTCCCTCCTTTTAAAATGTTAATACTTTCAACATCATCAGAATTTATATCGGATAATGCATTTCCATAATCCAGGCCTCCAGAAAAACTTCCTTCTCCTAAACTACCTCCATCCAAAACAACACCATCTACAACAATCAACGCCGAGTTTTGTCCTGGCACTAGTGAAGTAACACCTCTAACGGTAACCGACGCAGATCCTCCTATACCGGTCCCGTTTTGATTAACCTGAACACCAGTTACTCTACCTGCAAGATTATTAACTACATTAACATTTCTAACTTTTGTTAATTCTTCGCCGTCTACCGTTTGTATTGAGTATCCTAATTTTTTGGCCTCCCTTTTAATTCCTAAGGCAGTCACTACTACTTCTTCTAAACTTGCAGTGTCATCTTCCATAACGACATCAATAGTTGATGAATCTCCTACTGCAATTGAAACTGTTTTCATTCCTATAAATGAAAAATCTAATACATCTCCTATTGAAGCTTTTATAGTATATCTTCCATCAAAATCTGTTTGCACTCCTCTAGTCGTTCCTGATATGATTATATTTACACCTGTTAATGGAACTCCTAGTTGATCTTTTACAGTACCATTGATTTCTTTTTCCTGTTTTGTCTTTCTAACCGGTTCTGGGATTAACTTTTTAACAGTCTTATTGTTTAGTTTATTTTTGACTAAAATAATTTGCCGATCTACAACTTTATATGTTACCCCTTGATTATTAAACAGTTGATTTAATATCTTATAGATTTTTTTATTTTTCATGTTAATCGAAACCAAACGGTTTTGATCTATTACATTTTCATTTGCCAAAAATTTAAACTCAGATAACGACTCTATAGTCTCTAATACTTCTATAACTTTTACAGATTCTAAATTAATGGTAATCCTAGTATTTTGAGAATATGATTCAGCTTGAATTTTAAAGAGAGAAATGAATGTTAATAACAGTGTTAGTTTCATTTTTAAATTCAATTTAGGGGGCGTATATAAACATGCCCCTGAGGTAAAGAATTTTTTCATATTTTTGTGATGATTTAGTTAATAATAAAGATTCATGTCGAAATGATTCATATTGATTAAATCGTATTCTATAATCGGGAAATACGTCACTATTTCTCGATTTTTTTTGCAATACGTTTTTATTCAATTAATAATTTTATATTAAAAGTTTATATCATAGGCATTACTTTGGTTTAATGGTTTAATGGTTAATAAAATTATCGTTTATTTATTGTTATTCTATTTTCTTCAATTGTAAAAGAAAATTCTTCACTACTCTGAAAAGATATTAGTACTTGTTCTATAGTTTCTGTATCAAATTTTGCTAAAAAACGTTTTTCATTTAGTGAACTATAATTGTTTGTAATAACGACATCATAATTTCTTTCTAATATTTTAATGATTTCAGAAAATGGTTTCATTTTAAACAACAACTCTCCTTTAGTCCAAGCAGTGTACTCACTAACATCAACTTCTTTTACATTAATACTCTGTTGAGATTTATTCAAAGTAAATTTATAACCTGGCTGTAATACAGTAGAAGTATTTGCATCAAATTTCTCATCCACTTTATAAACTCCAACTGATCCTTCTACCAAAACAGTATTCATTTCATTATCTTCTCTATAAGAATTAACATTAAATTTAGTTCCCAAAGCTTGAACATTTACATCTTGAGTATTTACAATAAAGGGATGTTGTTTATCTTTTGCTATTGCAAAATATGCTTCTCCGCTTAAAAATACTTTTCGATCTTTACCTTTTAAAAATTTTACTGGATATTTTAATGAACTTCCAGCATTTAAATGAACCATGCTCCCATCGGATAAAACAAGTTGTAGTTTTTTACCATAAGGAATTGACACCTCATTATATACAAGCTCCTTATCATTTACTTTAGTATTTTTATATTCGAGCTTATCATCCTGATATACACCTACTATTGTTCCTTCTTTATTTACTATTTTTTCATTGTTATTCTCTCGAATAATTTTTACATCTCCATTTTCTAATTTTAAAGTAATCTCATTATCTTCGGTAACTACCTCATTAGAAGTATTTAAAAGAAATAAACTACTAAGTCCAACAACGCCAACAAAAATAGCAGCCCATTTATACCACCTTTTATAACTATTTTTTTGTTTCCTAATGGATTTCATCAATGTCGTATATTCGTTTTCAACATCTACATCTTGTAAGGCATAATTTAGATCATAATATTGTAGTATATATGCTTTAAAAATTTCTTTATTTTCATCTTTCCTTAACCAATTAGATAAATCCATCATTTCTGAAGAGCTAATCGTGTTGGTCAAATATTTTTCAATTAATTTTTTCAAGTTTCTGCTTTTTTTTCAACACTAACTACTATTCTTTATTGATTAAACGTATGGTTTGTCAAAAACCCTTAAAAGAAAATTCTTTTTTTTTTGCATATTTGTAATTCACATTTCAGGAATAACGTTGAATTTAGCATGAATGACAGTAGTTTGGTTTTAAAAATTAAGAAAAATGATGAAGATGCATTTAAATTAATTTTCAATGAATTGTATAAGCCTTTATTAGCTTACGTAACAACTTTAACATACGACACAGAAAAAGCTAAGGATATTGTTCAGAATTCTTTTATTATTTTATGGAATAAACGAGAAATTTTATCTGAAGAGTCTTCTTTAAAAAATTACCTTTTCACAGTTTGCTACAGATTGTATATTGATCAATACCGTAAAGATCAAATAAGAAACAAGGTAATCGATGAATTAAAACTAAGTGTTTTAAAAAATCAAATCGAATACAATGATTCTACAGAACGGCAATTAAGGGTAAAAAAGATTCTAGCAGTTATTGAAGAGCTTCCTCCACGCTGCAAACAGATTTTATTGCTAAATAAAAGAGACGGGGTAAAGTATAAAGAAATTGCTGAAAAATTAGATGTATCTGTAAAAACCGTTGAATCTCAAATGCGAATAGCTTTTCAAAAAATTAGAGATAGTTTTAAAAATGAGAAAATCATTTTATTTATTTCAATGTTAAAAAAACGTTCTTTAAAATATTTGGACTAAAAAGAGGTGCTTCTAACGAAGTGCAAATTCTTTTCTTTCATCACTCCTTATTACTATTTCTCACCTATTGTTATCCTAAATAGTAATAGGTAATTTATAAGAAATAAAAAAAGGAATCAACATTATAAAAATGAAGATTCCTTTTTGGTGGGCGCGAAGGGATTCGAACCCCTGACCCCTTGGGTGTAAACCAAGTGCTCTGAACCAACTGAGCTACGCGCCCGCTATCTTGCGATTGCGGATGCAAATATAAGACAGTTTTATAGTCTACCAAAAGAATTTTAAAGAAAAATTAAATTATTTCTGCAACAACAAATGTACTTCCTCCCACATAAACAACATCTTTCTCTGTAGCCTGCTGTAATGCAGCTTTATACGCTTCTGCAACCGAGCTATACTCTTCTCCTATTAAGTTAAACTTTAAAGCTTCTTTTTTTAATTTTTTCTCATCAAGCCCTCTTAAAATATTAGGTTGAGAAAAATAATATCGGGCCTGCACAGGAAATAACGGCAAAATAGTATCTAAATCTTTATCGTCGACCACACCTAATACTATATGAAGATGATCATATTCTTCTTCAATCAATTGCTTCATCACCATTTTTAATCCATCTTCGTTATGAGCGGTATCACATATCACTTTAGGGTTTTCTTGCAATATCTGCCATCTTCCCAACAAATGAGTGTTTTTTACAACATTCTGAAGTCCTTTCTTAATATCATTTTCAGTTATACTCCACCCATTTAACTTAATCAAACCTACAGTTTGTAAAACAGTCTTTATATTTTCTTTTTGATAACTTCCTTTTAGATCAGACGAATATATTGTACCATTACGGTCTTCGGCAAAATACAAAGGACTTTGGGATGCATTAGCGGCCTCTACAAAAACTTTTGAGGTCTCTTCTACATTCCTTCCTATAATAACTGGCACACCTTCTTTAATGATTCCTGCTTTTTCTGAAGCTACTGCAGCTAATGTATTCCCCAAAAAACGAGTATGATCTAATCCTATATTAGTAATTACAGAAATTTCTGGAGTAATAATATTAGTAGAATCCAATCTTCCCCCTAGTCCAACTTCTACCACTGCTATATCTACCTTTGATTCTGCAAAATACTGAAATGCCATTCCTACGGTCATTTCAAAAAAAGAAAGTTGATTCGATTCGAGATAAGGTTGATGTTTTGAAATAAAATCAATCACATATTCTTCAGATATAGTAACTCCGTTAATTCGAATGCGTTCTCTAAAGTCTTTGAGATGCGGCGAAGTATACAATCCTACTTTATAACCTGCTTCCTGTAGTATTGAAGCTAGCATATGACTAGTAGAGCCTTTACCATTTGTTCCTGCTACGTGTATACTTTTAAATTTGGTTTCGGGATTTCCTAGATATGCTGCTAATTGTATCGTATTATGAAGATCTACTTTGTATGCACTGGCACCCTGGCGCTGATACATTGGTAATTGGGTAAACATCCAATCGAGGGTCTCCCTATAGTTCATTCTTTGTATTATTCAGAAAGTTTAAACTGATAAATAATTGTTCCTACTTGCTTTGCCGGAGCTTTAGAATCGCTATTAAACCGCGTAGCCAAGGCTGCTCTTTTTGCTGGCCCCATTAAACATGAAGCACTATTGGTCGTTCCTTTAACTCCAGGAGTGGCTCTAATCACTTTTCCGCTTTGGTTAACTTCTATTTTTACCACCACAATACCTGATTCATTACAATCCTGAACAAATTTTTCTTTATTAAGGGCTTTTCTACCGCCTAATCGATAATTACCATCTCCATCTAATCCTTTACCAGTTCCGTAGTATGACCTGGCATTAGGATCTCCATCCGGGCTTCCTTTATCCCCTGGTGATTTATCATCTCCTTCTCCCCCTTTTGCTTTACCATCATTCTTTGGGCCGTTAGAAAAACTATTTAGAATATCCAAAGTAGACTTATCTGGTTTTGGATCTGGTTTTTTTTCTTCTACCTTTTTAACAGGCTTTTCTTTTGTTGTATTTTTTGAAGGCTTCTGATCCGAAGGTTTCGGTTTTTCTTTAGGCTTCTCTGTCTTCTTTTTAGGTTTCTTTTTTGGTTTTTTTTCTATCACTGGTGCATCTTCGAGCTCTTGAGTTACCACTTTATCTTTTATTTGAGGAGATTCTTCTTGTGGTTCTGGAATCGATGATGTAGTTTCTGGAGTAGTTTGCCTGGGTGAGGATTTAATAGGGGTATTAGGCTGGATTTTACCCGAACCAGTTGCTGTAGTCCCAAAATTTACAGCAATACCACCTTCTTCTTCGGGCTCCATGTAATTTAAGCTCAGATAAAACAATAAAAAGATAATCGCTACATGCACTAGTATAGTAAGCACAAAGGATTTCTTTTTATGTTTTGTATCCAGCTTTATCATTTCTATTCGGGCCTAACGGCTAATATTACTTTAAATTTATTTCTATTGGCAATATCCATTACACCAACTGCCTTTTCTATAGGAACCCCTTCTTCTGCTCTTAGAATAATGGTAGGTTCATTTTTTCCTTGTAATCGTGATAATAATGTAGATTCTAAACTACTTTGACTTATACGCTCTTCATCGATATAGTATTGTAACTTATTAGTAATACTTACCGATATATTTTGCACATTAGAACTCTTTCCTTTGGCTTTTGGTAATATTAAATCCAAAGCTTCTGGAGTAATCGCAGGAGATGTTAGTAAAAAGAAAACTAATAACAGAAATACAATATCTGTCATAGAAGACATACTAAACTCTGGACTAACTTTATTTCTTCCTCTTAAATTCATATTACGCAGGTTCGTTTAACAAGTCTAAGAAATCTACAGCATTAGCTTCCATACTGTGGATCACTTTATCTGTACGAACCACCAAATGATTATATCCTATATAGGCTACAATCCCAACTACTAGTCCACCAACAGTTGTTGTCATTGCCGTATAAATACCTTCGGCTAAAACACCCATATCTGCTGTTCCCGAACTTGATGCCAGATTATGGAATGCAATAATCATACCTATTACCGTTCCTAGAAAACCAATCATAGGAGCAGCTCCTGCCACTGTAGCAAGAATACTAACATTTTTTTCTAGTTTATACACTTCAAGTCTACCAGCATTTTCTATTGCTTTATTAATATCTTCTAACGAATGCCCTATTCTCGAAATTCCTTTTTCGGTCAATCTTGCTATAGGGTTATTCGTCTGTGCACATAAAATTTTTGCGGCTTCAATTTTACCACTCACCACGCTATCTCTAATCTTATCCATAAAACTTTCATCATATTTTGAAGCTGCTTTAATTGCAAAAATTCTTTCAAAATAAATATACACAGCGACAAATAGTAATACAAAAAGAATCGATATGATTACGATTGCTCCTGTTCCACCACTAAGTAAAAGGTCCATAATGGACAATGTATTCTCTTCTACTTGCGGATCAATTTCTGGGGTATTTTGGGCTAAAGCACCAAGCATTGATAAATACGTCATTTTGATTTTGTTAATTTAGTGTTAGTATACTAACGTTATTTCTGTAGGTTAAGTATATTCTTTATTCTTATAATATATATATAACTCCTAATAAACCAATACCTCCGAGCACTATTGTATATGGAAAAGCCATCTTTACCATTTTAGTATATGACAATCCAATTAACGGTGCTAAGGAAGAGGTTAGTAAAAATAAAAACGCAGCTTGACCATTAGGTGTTGCAACACTAGGTAAATTTGTTCCTGTATTAATTGCAATTGCTAATTTTTCGAACTGTTCTCGTGATATTGCTCCATTATTAAACGCTTGTTCTACTTCTCCTATATATACTGTTGCGACAAAAACGTTATCACTAATCATTGATAAAACTCCATTAGCCACATAAAACATAGAAGGTTGTTGGCCCGGATCTAAGGATAATGCCCAATCAATAATTGGTGTAAAAAGATGTTGGTCATGTATCATTGCTACTATAACAAAGAAAACCACAATCAAACCTGTAAACGGAAGTGCTTCTTCAAAAGCTTTTCCTAATTGATGTTCTTCTGTAATTCCCATAAAAGCAGTCTGAACAATAATTAATGCTAAGCCTATAAGACCAACTGGTGCCAGATGCAATGCTAAACCAATAATCAAAAGTACTGCAGATACTGCTTGAACGATTAATCCATATTTAGATTTATCAGATCTGTTTGCATCTTCATCTTCTGTATAGCTTTCTATAATCCTTCTGGCAACTTCTGGTAATTTTGCTCCAAAACCGAATGACTTTGTACTTTCTAAAACTATTGTTGTAAGCAACCCTGCCCCCAGAACAGGTATTGTAATTGGTGCCATTTTTAAAAAGAATTGTATAAAATCCCATCCCATTCGTTCTCCGATAAGTAAGTTTTGCGGTTCTCCTACCAAGGTACATACACCTCCCAATGCTGTTCCTACTACCCCGTGCATCACCAAACTTCTTAAGAAACTTCTAAACTGCTCTAAAGTTTCTCCACTTAATTCTTTTCTATCCAAAACCCCACTCTCATCAAAATCTCCTGACCCAGAATGAATTTTGTGATATACTCCATAAAATCCTACCGTAACACTTATTAAAACAGCTGTTACTGTCAAAGCATCCAAAAATGCAGAAAGTATTGCCGCCAGAAATACAAACAATAGCGACAATACCATCTTGGATTTTATTTTAGTAAATACTTTACTAAAAATATACATTAGCAAGGGCTTCATAAAATAAATCCCTGCAACCATAAAAACTAATAGTAAAACTACCTCTAAGTTCTGATCTACTTCATGATATGCTTTTTTGGGTGTTGTGAGATTTAATGCCAGGATTTCTATCGCTAATAATCCTCCCGATTGTAACGGATAGCATTTAAGCGCCATGGCAAGGGTGAAAATAAACTCCCCAATAAACAACCATGCGGTTACAGTTGGCCCTAAAAGAAAATAAGAAAATACATTAAAAATCAAAAATCCGATCATTACGGTTTTAAACCATTTCGGACTGCTCCCTAAAAAATACTTGAACATAGTTTTACTCGGTTAATACAATTAATATTATATCAGCTGTCTGAGAGCTATCTCAAACGCTGTTTTACTGATATTGGTTTCTGTTTGTTTTTCGTTATATGTATCCTGAATCGCTTTCTTTATGGTTTCTGAAGTGTCTTTAAAAATAGCTTCATCAGTCATCTGTACTTTTCGCTCCATAAAATAAGCAAAAACTCTTGCCATTCCACAGTTAGAAATAAAATCGGGAATTAGGCTTACTCGTTCATCGGTATATTCCATTATTGGACCAAAAAATATTTCGCTATCTGCAAAAGGTACATTGGCTCCACATGAAATAACTTCTAAACCAGAATCAATCATTTTGGTAATTTGGTCTTTAGTAATCAATCTGGATGCTGCACAAGGAGCAAAGATTTCGGTTTGTAAAGACCATATTCTTTCATTCATTTCATCAAAAGGAATGCGTTGTTCGCTATACAACTTATTTCCTCTCTTATTTAAATACAATTCTTTTATTTCTTCAAACGAAAAGCCATCTTCGTTTATAAGTCCTCCGGCATGATCAATTATCCCCACAATCTTTGCTCCCATCTCAGAAAGATAGTATGCTGCTGCAGATCCTACATTACCAAAACCTTGCACTACTGCTTTTTTCCCTTTTACTTCACCCCCATAAATAGTATAATAGTGCCGTACAGCCTCTGCTACTCCATATCCTGTAATCATATCTGCCACAGTATATTTTTTGGTAACATCGGGAGAAAACATAGTATTCTCTAGTACTTTAATAACACCCTGGCGCAGTTGCCCTATTCTATTTATTTTATCAGCTTCGGTAGGTTGAAAATGACCATTAAATACTCCTTCTTGCGGGTGCCAAACTCCACATTCTTCGGTTATAGGTATAACCTCATGGATCTCATCTACATTAAGATCTCCTCCTGTACCGTAATAACTTTTTAACAAAGGAGATACAGCTTTATACCAGCGTTTAAGAACTCCTTTTTTGCGGGGATCATCAGGATCAAAATTAATACCCGACTTTGCTCCTCCTATTGCCGGGCCAGATACTGTAAATTTGACTTCCATTGTTTTTGCTAAAGAAAGGACCTCATTCATATCTAATCCTTTACGCATTCTGGTTCCTCCGCCTGCAGCACCACCTCTCAATGAATTTATAACTGTCCATCCTTCTGCTTCAGTTTCAGCATCTTTCCAATTAAAAACTATTTCGGGTGTTTTATTTTCGTATTTACTTAATAACTCTTTCATTCTTAAAATTTCAATTTATTGAATAACCAATTGTGTTTTTAAAAAACATTTCAAAAAACAACATACTTATTTTATCCTATCTTTTTAATTAAAAATAATCCTCCATTACGGAGGTTAGAGTTGAGTCATATTACCAGATATTACAATAAATCGAACTATTGTCAAAATTCGACTTCACAAATATAAAAAACTAAACATGGCAAAAGCTTAAATAAAAATAAAATTATGGTAATTATGTAGTAGTTTTTTTACTTTAAAAAAAATAATCTACAGTATTTTTATATCCCTTATAAAAATCTTCTACACTTTATCTTGAAAAATGATTATCTCAAAAAATCAAAAAAACAGTAAAACTATCATATTATAGCCTATATTTGTAGAATTAATAACAAAATCGTGATTATCTCGATTTATTTTCATTGAAAGTGAAAATTTCGTGTTATGCACGCACAGTAAATTATAAAGAAAATTATGGACTTCAAATTATCCGAAGAGCAGTTAATGATACGCGACGCAGCTCGTGATTTTGCTAAAACAGAACTATTACCAGGTGTAATCGAACGTGATAACAAACAAGAATTCCCTAAAGAACAAGTAAGAAGAATGGGAGAACTTGGATTTTTAGGAATGATGGCTTCCCCAGAGTATGGTGGTGGTGGAATGGACACTATTTCTTATGTTTTGGCAATGGAAGAATTATCCAAAGTAGATGCTTCTTGTTCTGTAATTGTATCTGTAAACAATTCTTTGGTATGTTGGGGCCTTGACACTTTTGGAAATGCTGAGCAAAAAGAAAAATATTTAACTAAACTTGCTACAGGAGAATCAATAGGTGCTTTTTGTTTATCTGAACCAGAAGCTGGTAGTGATGCTACTTCTCAAAAAACAACGGCTATTGACAAAGGGGATCACTATGTACTAAACGGAACAAAAAACTGGATTACTAATGGTAATTCTGCTGATTATTATTTGGTTATTGCTCAAACAGATAGAGAAAAAAGACATAAAGGTATCAATGCTTTTATTGTTGAAAAAGGATGGGAAGGATTTGAAGTTGGCCCAAAAGAAGATAAATTAGGAATACGAGGAAGTGACACACATTCTCTTATATTTAATGATGTAAAAGTTCCTAAAGAAAATCGAATTGGCGAAGATGGTTTTGGGTTTAAGTTTGCTATGAAAACATTGGCTGGAGGCCGTATAGGAATTGCTGCACAAGCATTAGGAATCGCTTCGGGGGCGTATGAACTAGCAAAAGAATATGCTAAGGTTCGTAAAGCTTTTGGCACAGAAATTATGAATCACCAGGCAATTGCTTTTAAGCTTGCCGACATGCATGTACAGATTGAAGCTGCCCGTATGTTAGTTTATAAAGCTGCAATGGACAAAGATAACCATGAAAACTATGACTTATCTGGTGCTATGGCAAAACTAGCTGCGTCTCAAGCCGCAATGGATGTTAGTATAGAAGCAGTACAAATTCATGGTGGTAATGGTTTTGTTAAAGAATATCACGTAGAACGATTAATGAGAGATGCAAAAATCACTCAAATTTATGAAGGTACCAGTGAAATACAGAAGATTGTAATATCAAGAAGTATTCTTAGAGATTAATTAGTTAAAACTCTCTAATAAAAAAGCCCAGTTTGTAAAATTACGAACTGGGCTTTTGTGTTATTTATTTTAGATTAGATTAGTTATATCATTACTATTTTCTAATCCAATTAGTTTTTGTCACCTCAAAATTACAAGGAGGATTAGAATCGCAACCAGCACTATTACAAAGCTTAATTATGGAATCATTAGTATCTTGAAAACCACCACCTCTCACATCATATTTCATTGGGTTATCTAATTTTGTTATTTTAATTTTTTGAAGATTGATTTTAATCTTGTTCTTTCTTTTCATGGTTTCTTTTGTATTAATGAATACATCAAAAGTAATAAAGAAACAATCTTGTAACATCTATTAAAAATCATTTGCAGGTCAAAATTCATAAATCTTTACCTTATTTCACTACAAATACAAGCATCCCAAACTAATTAGCGTATCTTTTCATAAACTCTGCAGGATTACATCCTTTTCGTTTAGAAAAAGCTGTGACAAAAGATTGTAAATTATTAAAACCAACTTCTTTTGCCATTGACCTGATCGAGTAGCGTTTAAAATTTTTATTTTGTTCTATCTGTTGTATGCAATATTCAATTCTTAAATCATTAATATAATTTGCAAAATTCTTTTTCTTCTCCATGTTAATCACCTTAGACAAATAAGTAGAATTTGTTTTTAAGTTTTTCGAAACTTTATTTAAAGTAAGATCGTTTTTTAAATATCCTTTATTATCTTCAAAATCGTTCAACTTCTCAAGTATTTCTTTTTTCAATTTAGTTGAAAAAGCCTTACTTGACTTCACAATCTTCCTCTCTTTATTCTCTAAAACTTTAACCTTCTCTAATTCCCTATTTAATTGAATTTTATAATTATTTTTTCTTTTCTTCGAAAAATAGATATATAAAGAACTTACAATTATGATCAAAAAGACACTAAACGCTATTGACTTATAAGTTAAAACTTTATTGTTATTTCTAATTTCACTTATCAAGTGATCTTTATCTTTTATCAACTGTGGTATATCGTACTTTTTTACAATAGAATGATTTAATTGGCTATATTTTATACTAGAGGCGTTTTCATACCGTAACAGTTTTTTCATTATTTCTAACTGATTCTTTTGATCTTTATTCTTTTTATAGTGATCAAGCAATAATGTAAACGCTTCTCTTATTTCTAATCTATAGTTTGACTCATTAGTAATTTCATCTACTTTCTTTAAATATTTCAATGCTTTTCGCTCTTCTTTTAGTTGCAAATAGGTTTTCCCCAAATACAGATATCCTTTTCTTACATTTACATCATTGACATCTTCTTCTGATAAAATCAATGCTTTATCCAAACTATCAATAGCCGATTGGTATTCTTCCCTATAATAACTATTGATTCCGTAAGCAAATAAAAGATTTGGGTAATGATGCCTATAAGTACCAGACAGACTAGCTGTTATTCCTTTTTTAAGATAAAAGTATGCCGAATCATAGTGCTTAAGTCGATTATAACTATCAGACAATTTATACAACGTAGCTATATAAATCTGACTACGCTTCATAACACTATCTTGTTTTAGTAAGTAACTATAATTTTCTTTATATACCAGTAGTGCTTCTTTCTCTTTTCCCAGGATGGTTTTTAACAATGCAATGTTATGTTTTAAACCAATTAACTGTCGTTTATTGTTATTCCTTTCTGCATATTCTTTAGCAACTAAATATGCTTCTAATGCTTTATCGTGCTGTTCTATTGTACTTAATATATTTCCTTTTATCATATATCCTGTAGAAGGATAATGATTATTTCGTAACTTTTTTGTTATTTCAATTATAGAATCTGCATACTGCAATGATATTTCAGGCTGTTTTTTGTAGATAGAAAGAAACATTTGATATCCATCTGCTATCCTCTCATTATTAATCTGTTTTTTCGCTTTAGAAATATAAGTATCTGCAAGTTTTCGTTTATAAACAGAATCGAGGTCTTTCCCTTTCCAAAACTCAATTGTTAATTCTCTTAATGTTTTACTCTTTAATGAATCTGCATCAACAATTTTCTGTTCGGTTTGTAATTGGCATGTTGCGTGTAATGAAGGGATATAAAATGTTAATATTATCAATAAACCGATCCATTTCATATATAAGTAGATTAAAAAGGGTATGTATGTTTAATAAACAAACTTACAAAGAATAAAAAACTTCAAAAAAGTAGTTATCCTGGCAATTACAAAAAAAGAACCTAAGTATAAAAACGTAGGTTAAAATTTATAAATCGATAAGGTAAAATTTATAAATCCTAACCAGAGCACCTTGAAAAACTTGTCTTTTCCATATAATTTTATCCCACAAATTTACTCTTTAGATATATATCATCATCATAAGACAGATAAAAAGTGAATATATAGTCGTAAAACCATAGACGACACTAAACATATTGTGGTATCAAATTATTAATATATATTATGAAAAAATCGATTTTAGATTTCAGAAAAACGTTAAGTAAAGATCAACAAAAAAAATAGTCGGTGGGGCACGTATATGTGATCATAGATCAGAAACTTGTTATGAAGGTTCTGCACCCAGTTCTAATCTCAACCAACTAGTAGTTATTGATTCTTAAGGGTTTATCACATATATTAATTAATCAAGGCATAGGTGTTAACATTATTTAACTTTCAATAAGCAAAATAATTATATTAACTTATAAATTCCGGAAACAAACAGTTAATATAAATTATTGCAAAAAAAGTTCGATGCTAACTACTTATAATTAAATAATTATTCAATAACACTTTAAAATTACATTTTATGTATTTAAAAAATTTTTCTAAGTATAGAATTGACAAGAAATTATTATCAAAAATAAATGCAGGCGGGCATGGTTTAGTAATTTGTGGTAATGGAGAATCATTTAGTGCATCTGCAGAATCAGAAGGCTCAGTAGAACGAGGCGGTAGCCGTTGGTGTCGAGATAGAGATGGTGTATCTGCTACTGTATATCTTGAATAAAAATAAACTTTTACTAAACGCTACGAAAAGACAAAGTAGGGCTTGGTGTTAATTTCAAGTTCCTAATGAATCGTGTTTCTAAACATTCTTCTTTCTAATTGTAGCGTTTAGCAACCAATAAAACATTCAATTTACTAATAGCCAATCTACAGAATTGGCTAACCCCACAAATAGCAAAGAAATAGAATCCCCCTCTATTCCCTATGATTTTATATGCTATGGGATCTATAATATTAATTTTACAACTGGCAAATAAAGAATATAGCATTACAGCTTTTTGAGTAGTTCTATGAAAACCAGAAAACAGATAATTCTTTCTACCTAAAGCCCGTGATCTGATGATGTTTTCCATCTAATTGTGGTCAATTTCATAACGACATCAGTGATATATCTTTTCAGCTTGTACCGTAATTTTAATACATATCCAATTGCTTTTCCAATAGCACTTTTAGGCAGAACCCCAAGAACATGTGCCTTAAAGCTAATTTTCAAAACTATTTAAAATCGAAGCAGCATATAATTTGCGGTAACGTTTTCTCTGTTCAACTGAACTTTCAAGTTTCCTTGCTTTTCACTCTATAGCGTATAGCTTTTGATTTTGTTCCAATACATATCTGGCTCTGAATGCATCACCATTCAGTACTTTTTCAAAATATCCTCTAGCATGTACTATACATACCAATAAAGTAATGTTTCCTTTTGTATTTAAGTTTGTGAAAACCGAAAAGCTTAATAAAAACAGAGTAGGTAAAATTCTTAACAATTTAAAATAAATGAAGAACAACTAAAAAAAGTAAAAGGAGGAGATGGAAACAAACCTAAAGTTACTTCTATCGATACATCAGGTCTTGAACAACCTATAGAACCTGTAGGTACAGGATTCGATACTGAACTAGTACTTTAATTAAAAAAACTAGAGATTTCACGATAACAAATCTCTAGTTTTTTTCTTTTTATCATATTTATTAAGATGAACCTTTCATTATCTACCTTTAAAAACAACCCTTTTTAAAAGATCATATAAAATACCTTATCGGTTCCAATCCATATCAACATAGTGTATCTCTATATATTCTTTAAGAATAGTAATATCTTCCTTTGATGTTAGATCTGGTACATGTTCTGATATCGGTATCCCAATTACCGATGTAGGGTGTTCTTTTACCATATCTAATAGTGCTGTGGGAAGTTCTTTTTCATTCCTTTTTTCATTAACTGGGCAATTCACTACATACCCCTTAAACATTGCTCCATCAAACTTAAAAATATTCATACTTACTCTAAGTTTACCAGATCCATCTTTATAGAGTTCACTGTCTTCGATCGAAGGTTTTTCAATAATATCCTTCAAAAATCCTTCTTCATCCAAAGACACCAGAGCAAACCGAGCTATACGTTGTAAACTAAACTGTAATGCATCTCTATCATAACTCACAAAAGCATTTGCATGATCTGTACAGCGTAAAGCCTTTAAAGCAACCTCAGAATACAGATTATCACTGTTACAAACGGTATAGGTCGTAGTATTCAATTCTGGATATTGTGTAATTGCCTGATGAACAGCATCTGCGGTCCCAAAAGGTTTTTCTCTATCTTTAGGAATATATTGTATTGCATAATTAATAGTGAGGCCATAAAAACTATTTCCCTTAAGATTATTCCCATAGAACTCCTTTATCAGGTTTTCTTTTTCTCCGATAACAATGAATATATGTTTATACCCTGCCTGTTTAGCGTTATATAAAAGATAGTCCATTACAGGTCTCCCACTTGCATCTATACTAATAAGAGATTTTGATCGCGTATTAGCTTGTGTTGTCAAATCAGTATTTAATTCGGTTTTTATTGCCTTTTTCATTCTCGAAGATGCTCCTCCTGCCAAAATGATTAAATTTTCATGCATAATTTTTCCTTGCTTTAAACAACTCTTGCCCCAGAGTCTACATTTACAATATAAGCTGTTTTACCTTCTCGTTTAATAGCTTCTACAACTTCCTGCTCCTTATCTTTTGGAGCTATAGCCACAATACTACCTCCTCCACCTGATCCAACAATCTTAACTCCATAGGCCCCAGCTTCTATTGCACTATCTACCATTTTATCTATTACAGGAACTGTTATTTTAAGGATATCTTTTAGAATATGATGGTGTTGATTCATTAAATCTCCTAAATACTTCATATTCGGAACTTCCTTTTTAAATTCTTGTAAAGCTTCAAGCGTTATAGAATGATTTTTTAGAGCCGCAAAGAAATAAGGTTTCAAATCAGATGGAATATATTTTTCATATTCGTTATACTCTTCCGGTAAAGTAGATTTTATACTGAAATCAGGTTTTTTTAGCGTCACGTATTCTATAGCTTTAAGTGCTTTTTCTTTTCGATCTCCCAGCGTACCTATGGTTTCTTTTTTCACTCCGGATTCACCTACAATTAATCCCGGTACCGTATTCTGTATCCTTTCATAAGATGTTTTCTCACTGGTATCGATAAACAAAACTCCTCCCAAGCCAATTGAATATTGATCCATCAATCCTCCAGGTTCATTATGTTCCAGAACTTCGGCTTCATAAGCTATTCTTGAAACCAGTATTGGGGTTACTTCCTGGTTTGCACCAAATGCTTCTAACAGAAATCTTATCCATGCTACTATTAGTGCAGAAGAACTTGAGACTCCCGCATTAAGTGGTAAATCTCCTTTTATCTCTATATCATAACCTTGATCTGGGATGCAGCCATATCGTCTTAGCACTCTAAGAGATGAAGCAAAATAATCTCTGTGCTTGATCTGCTCAAATTTTTCACCTATAAGAATCTCCCTCTCTTTTCCGATATCCGGTAATTTTATCTTGAAAAGAGTGGTCATATTTTCAATAGCATTTAGTGTGATATATTTATCTATCGCACATGCAATAACGGGCAATCCAAGATAATCCTGATGATCTCCAAACAAGCAAGTTCTTCCCGGAGATACTATATTTATTTTTTTCAAAATTGCTTTCAAATAATGTATGTTTTATAATAAACCATCTCAATAATCTCTATCAAAATTAGTAGGTATCCTTAATCCAGTTGTAAGGTTTTCTTTTGAGCCACAATCCTCTTGTAAAATCCGGAAAATCCTGTGGTTCGCCGTTATTCTCTATAGAAACTTCTGATAGCGGTGTAATTGCACTCCATGCAGCCGCATCATACACATCTAATGGTGGTGCTATATTTTGTTTTGCAGATTCTACAAAAGCATTAATAACAAAAAAATCCATCCCGCCATGACCAGCGCCCATCGCATGTTCTCCATATTTTTTCCATAAAGGATGGTCATATTTTGCCAGCCATTCATCTGCCTGATCCCATTTATGCGATTCTGATTTTCCTTCTATATATATTCTATTTCCATCAACCTCCCATAATCCATTGGCTCCCTGAACTCTAAATCCTAATGAATAAGGACGAGGCAAGTTACAATCATGAGTAACTATGATGGTTTCTCCCATTGTAGTCTCAATGGTCGAAGTAATAACATCCCCTTGTTTAAACTTAACTTTTGCATTTGGATGGTTTTCTCCTCCATTTTTTACAATATAATTGTGTAAACCTATACTTTTTGTTGCATTAGAAGTAATTGATGAAAAGCGATTACCTCTATTAATATTACACATTGTAGCCATAGGACCTACACCATGAGTTGGATATACATCTGCATTTCTTGCTACCGAGTGCTGTGTTCTCCATTTTGATTCAGAAATGCCTTTTTCACCAAACTCTACTCCTTTTCCATATGCAGTTTTTCCATCATTTAGTTTTACAAATCTCAGATCATGTTGATATCCACATCTAAAATGTACCAACTCTCCAAACACATTTTGTCTAACCATATTTAAGACTGCCATAACATCACGTCTATAATTAACGTTTTCTAAAATCATAAGATGTGCACCGGTAGCTTCATGGGTATTTACCAAATCCCAACATTCTTCAAGAGTATTTGCAGCAGAAACTTCAAGACCAGTATATTTACCAGCTGTCATCGAATCTTTGGCCATCTTTGCATGCCATAACCAGGGAGTAGATATAATCACAGCATCTACATCCTCTAGGTTTAGCAGATTTCTGTAATCATACTCATTTTTGCTAAATACTTTTGGTTTAGTTTTCCCTGCTTTATTGATTGCTTCTAAAGAAAGATCTATCCGAGTCTGATCAATATCACAAATTGCTGTTACTAACACATCATCTCTTAAAAGAACATTTCTTAAATGATTTGTTCCTCTTAGACCAACACCAATTAATCCCAATTTAAGTTTTTCTTTTTGACTATATCCCTTATTTCCGAAAGTTAAGTTAGGTAGTACAGAAATACCAGCCCCTGCTATTGCTGTTTTTTTAATAAAATTTCGTCTAGACTTGTGTGTATTCATGGTGTTTAGTTTTTCTATTACATTCTTTAAATATAACAGAAAAGCTCATAGTTAAAAAGGACTGTGTATTTCTTTTTTTCTATCTGTATAAGCTACGAGCTTTCATTTTTTTTTAACGGCTCTATCTTATTGTATGACTACTCTATTTTCTAAAGTATTTGGGGTTGGTTTTAGAGCATAAAAAAAACCCTTCATTATATAATGAAGGGTTTTCAAGGAAGGCGGTGACCTACTCTCCCACGATTGTAGTACCATTGGCGCTAACGGGCTTAACTTCTCTGTTCGGAATGGTAAGAGGTGAGCCCCGATGCTATAACCACCTTAAGCTGTTAATCCTGAAGTTATTTCAGGATCTGCTGAGTCATTAATACTTGCTTGTTAATATTTAAGCAACTATAAAGAATCAACTAATAAGTTAACATATTGATTTAATATACGATAAAAGAACACTAAAATTAGCTTGCAAAGCAATTCTCCACTCCGATAGTTGCCTATCGGAGTGTGCGCATAAGCCTATGGGTTATTAGTACTACTCGGCTATGACATTACTGCCTTTACACCTATAGCCTATCAACGTGGTAGTCTCCCACGACCCTTTAAAGAAATCTCATCTTGTGGTGGGTTTCGCGCTTATATGCTTTCAGCGCTTATCCCTTCCGAACGTAGCTACTCTGCAATGCTCCTGGCGGAACAACAGATACACCAGCGGTTCGTCCAACTCGGTCCTCTCGTACTAAAGTCAGATCCACTCAAATTTCTAACGCCCACTGTAGATAGAGACCGAACTGTCTCACGACGTTCTGAACCCAGCTCGCGTGCCACTTTAATGGGCGAACAGCCCAACCCTTGGGACCTTCTCCAGCCCCAGGATGTGACGAGCCGACATCGAGGTGCCAAACCCCCCCGTCGATGTGAGCTCTTGGGGGAGATCAGCCTGTTATCCCCGGAGTACCTTTTATCCTTTGAGCGATGGCCCTTCCATACGGAACCACCGGATCACTATGCTCTACTTTCGTACCTGATCGAGCTGTATCTCTCTCAGTCAAGCTTGCTTATGCCATTGCACTCTACGCACGATTACCAACCGTACTGAGCAAACCTTTAGAAGCCTCCGTTACTCTTTTGGAGGCGACCACCCCAGTCAAACTACCCACCAAGCACTGTCCATCTCACGATGTTAGGCTTCGAATAAGCAAAGGGTGGTATTTCAACAATGACTCACACACGCCTGGCGACGCATGATCAAAGTCTCCCACCTATCCTACACATTACTTATCCAAAGTCAATACTAAGCTATAGTAAAGGTTCACGGGGTCTTTTCGTCCCACAGCGGGTAACCGGCATCTTCACCGATACTACAATTTCACCGAGCTCATGGCTGAGACAGTGTCCAGATCGTTGCACCATTCGTGCAGGTCGGAACTTACCCGACAAGGAATTTCGCTACCTTAGGACCGTTATAGTTACGGCCGCCGTTTACCGGGGCTTCAATTCAATGCTTCTCCGAAGATAACATCTCCTCTTAACCTTCCGGCACCGGGCAGGTGTCAGGCCATATACATCATATTTCTATTTAGCATAGCCCTGTGTTTTTGATAAACAGTCGCCTGGACCTTTTAACTGCGGCCTCGCCGAAGCGAGGCGACCCTTCTCCCGAAGTTACGGGTCGATTTTGCCTAGTTCCTTAGCCATGAATCTCTCGAGCACCTTAGAATTCTCATCCCAACTACCTGTGTCGGTTTACGGTACGGGCTGCTTCACTTGGTTTTCTTGGAAGTCGATCCGCTAGATTATCACCTCGACCGTAGTCTTAGTGTACTATCGCCGTGTTACCACTGGCTTCAACGCACATTTCCGTCAGTGCGCACTAACTTCTCGCCTCCGTCACTTTTAATGTGAGCAGGTACAGGAATATTAACCTGTTGTCCATCCACTACCCCTTTCGGGTTCGCGTTAGGGCCCGACTAACCCTCAGCTGATTAGCATAGCTGAGGAAACCTTAGTCTTTCGGTGTGCGGGTTTCTCGCCCGCATTATCGTTACTTATGCCTACATTTTCTTTTGTAGATACTCCAGCATACCTCACAGTACACCTTCAACGTCACTACAATGCTCCCCTACCCCTCCAAACTAGTTGGAGGCCATAGCTTCGGTAATATGCTTATGCCCGATTATTATCCATGCCGAACCGCTCGACTAGTGAGCTGTTACGCACTCTTTAAATGAATGGCTGCTTCCAAGCCAACATCCTAGCTGTCTAAGCAGTTCAACCGCGTTTTTTCAACTTAGCATATATTTTGGGACCTTAGCTGATGGTCTGGGTTCTTTCCCTCTCGGACATGGACCTTAGCACCCATGCCCTCACTGCTGGTAAACATTTTATAGCATTCGGAGTTTGTCAGGAATTGGTAGGCGGTGAAGCCCCCGCATCCAATCAGTAGCTCTACCTCTATAAAACTATACCAACGCTGCACCTAAATGCATTTCGGGGAGTACGAGCTATTTCCGAGTTTGATTGGCCTTTCACCCCTACCCTCAGGTCATCCCAAGACTTTTCAACGTCAACGGGTTCGGTCCTCCACTTTGGATTAACAAAGCTTCAACCTGCCCAAGGGTAGATCACACGGTTTCGCGTCTACTACTACTAACTTAATCGCCCTATTCAGACTCGCTTTCGCTACGGATCCGATGCTGAACATCTTAACCTTGCTAGTAAAAGTAACTCGTAGGCTCATTATGCAAAAGGCACGCCGTCACACATAAATGCGCTCCGACCGCTTGTAAGCGTATGGTTTCAGGATCTTTTTCACTCCCTTATTCAGGGTTCTTTTCACCTTTCCCTCACGGTACTGGTTCACTATCGGTCTCTCAGGAGTATTTAGCCTTAACGGATGGTCCCGCCAGATTCATACAGGATTACACGTGTCCCGCACTACTCAGGATACTACTAAATCAATGTGCTTTACTTATACCAGGCTATCACTGTCTATGGCTCCTCTTTCCAAAGGATTCTAATTCATTACATATCTTATATTGTAGTCCTACAACCCCTGCATTGCCGTAACAATACAGGTTTGGGCTAATCCGCGTTCGCTCGCCACTACTAACGGAATCACTTTTGTTTTCTTCTCCTCCGGGTACTTAGATGTTTCAGTTCTCCGGGTTCGCCTCCTCGAAAGGATACTATATCTTCAATATAGTGGGTTGCCCCATTCGGATATCTACGGATCAATCAGTATGTGCCTGTCCCCGTAGCTTTTCGCAGCTTATCACGTCCTTCTTCGCCTCTGAGAGCCTAGGCATTCCCCATACGCCCTTAATTAGCTTATGCGTCTTGCTTTAACTTGCTCTTTTAGTTTTTGCCGATACTAATAAAGTAACTAAATTAGTATCAACCTCTTTTATGTTCATTAATTGTAAACAATTAATGCTCGTATTTTTAAATCAATATGTCAATGAACGTTTTTCTTAATAACAATATAAAATCAATGAATATAAAGACTATTTCATTTCATGAATCCTGTGCTTTATAATCTATCAATACTTATACCTAAAGAATCGTGGAGAATATCGGAGTCGAACCGATGACCTCCTGCGTGCAAGGCAGGCGCTCTAGCCAGCTGAGCTAATCCCCCGTATTAGTTGTTAGTTATCAGTTAATAGTTGTTAGAACTTTAACATAACTCCTACTTTCTTAACGTGAACGCTAACTCCTAGAATTTCCTTTCAATATAATATGAACTTAGTTTTTAATCCGTAATTCTAAATCATGAATCACTAATTAAAATCGTAGTCTCAGCCAGACTCCCTTCGATAAACTCAGGATAAACTTCTTGTCTGTCTTTCGACTTGTAGTCTCAGGCAGACTCGAACTGCCGACCTCTACATTATCAGTGTAGCGCTCTAACCAGCTGAGCTATGAGACTTCTTCATAGTTGTGTGTTGGTGGTTAATTGTTGATCGTTGAAACAATCAACTAACAACCAAAAACTAACAACTAAATAATTAATTAACAGCATAAAGACTAAAAACAACTAAGATACATTCCATCGTATCATTTCTTGGTTTCCTTATAAAAGGAAATCTCTAGAAAGGAGGTGTTCCAGCCGCACCTTCCGGTACGGCTACCTTGTTACGACTTAGCCCCAGTTACCAGTTTTACCCTAGGCCGCTCCTAAACGGTGACGGACTTCAGGTACTCCCAGCTTCCATGGCTTGACGGGCGGTGTGTACAAGGCCCGGGAACGTATTCACCGGATCATGGCTGATATCCGATTACTAGCGATTCCAGCTTCACGGAGTCGAGTTGCAGACTCCGATCCGAACTGTGACCGGCTTTATAGATTCGCTCCTATTCACATAGTGGCTGCTCTCTGTACCGGCCATTGTAGCACGTGTGTGGCCCAGGACGTAAGGGCCGTGATGATTTGACGTCATCCCCACCTTCCTCGCGGTTTGCACCGGCAGTCTTGCTAGAGTTCCCGACATGACTCGCTGGCAACTAACAACAGGGGTTGCGCTCGTTATAGGACTTAACCTGACACCTCACGGCACGAGCTGACGACAACCATGCAGCACCTTGTAAATTGTCCGAAGAAAAGTCTATCTCTAAACCTGTCAATCTACATTTAAGCCCTGGTAAGGTTCCTCGCGTATCATCGAATTAAACCACATGCTCCACCGCTTGTGCGGGCCCCCGTCAATTCCTTTGAGTTTCATTCTTGCGAACGTACTCCCCAGGTGGGTTACTTATCACTTTCGCTTAGCCACTCAGACCGAAGTCCGAACAGCTAGTAACCATCGTTTACGGCGTGGACTACCAGGGTATCTAATCCTGTTCGCTACCCACGCTTTCGTCCCTTAGCGTCAATTAATTGTTAGTGATCTGCCTTCGCAATCGGTATTCTGTGTAATATCTATGCATTTCACCGCTACACTACACATTCTAACCACTTCACAATAATTCAAGTCTTGCAGTATCAATGGCAATTTTCCGGTTGAGCCGAAAACTTTCACCACTGACTTACTAAACCGCCTACGGACCCTTTAAACCCAATGATTCCGGATAACGCTTGGATCCTCCGTATTACCGCGGCTGCTGGCACGGAGTTAGCCGATCCTTATTCGTAGAGTACCGTCAGCATTCCACACGTGGAATGGTTTCTTCCTCTATAAAAGTAGTTTACAACCCATAGGGCAGTCTTCCTACACGCGGCATGGCTGGATCAGAGTTGCCTCCATTGTCCAATATTCCTCACTGCTGCCTCCCGTAGGAGTCTGGTCCGTGTCTCAGTACCAGTGTGGGGGATCTCCCTCTCAGGACCCCTATCTATCGTAGCCTTGGTATGCCGTTACCATACCAACTAGCTAATAGAACGCATAGCCATCTTATAGCGATAAATCTTTAATCCTTAGTGAAGGCTCACTTAAGATACTATAAGGTATTAATCCAAATTTCTCTGGGCTATCCCTTACTATAAGGTAGGTACTATACGCGTTACGCACCCGTGCGCCGGTCGTCAGCGAGTGCAAGCACTCCTGTTACCCCTCGACTTGCATGTGTTAAGCCTGCCGCTAGCGTTCATCCTGAGCCAGGATCAAACTCTTCATCGTTTGTCTTTAAATATTATTCAAAACAATACAACGGAATTATAATCGTATCTCAATATGTCTCTAGTCTTTATTCTCTGTATAAACTATCTCTAGCTTTATACGCGCTGTCAATCAATATGTCTATGAACTTCGTTTAATTAATAAAGCAATCTTCATCGCTATTAATTATAGATCGTAAATAAGGAATCGAACCCCATAAATGTTAACTAAAACACCCTAAACCATTACTACTGTTTTTTATGAACTTGTGCTGTTTCTCTAAGCGGGTGCAAATATATAACCCCTTTTATTATTAGCAAAACTTTTTGTGAATTATTTTTAAAAAAAATCAACCCTACTTAATCCTCTAATCCAATCTCAATGAACATACAAAACAATATCCCGTTTTGCGGGCGCAAACATACAACCCTTTTTTATTCTGACAAGATTTTTTTAATAAAGTTTTTAAAACTTTTTCTTAACTATAAAACCAAAAACAAACCTCTCAATGAACTCACAAAACATTATCCCGTTTTGCGGGTGCAAACATACAATCCTTTTTCCTTCTATCAACAAAATTTGGTAACTATTTTGAAACTTTTTTTTAACACTCTGATATCACAAACTTTACATGAACATAAAAAGTATAAACTGTACTACGACCCCAGACATAAGGTATCTCAATCTAAGCAGAGGTATTCTTTTTTTACATCACAGAAGCACAATACCTATACTATCTAATTGTTTATTTTAAATAACAGCAAAGAATTACATTGTCAATATTTTATTTAACAGAGTTGCACTTAGGTATAATCCTATCCCGAAAATGGTATGAGCAAGCAAGCTTTTTATTCTACCTGTAGCTGGATTTGGTATATCTGATAATGCAATTCCTAATCCAAATGCGGGCTGCATAATAAAAAAAGGAGCGACAATGGTAACAAGACCTATTAAAATCGCAGGTTGAAGAGTTGGATTAGTTAGCCAATTTTTACTGCAAACAAATACCAATAAAAATGCAAATGATATTCCTATTATATAATGTGACAACCAACCTATTATCAATTCATTTTTTAATGAGGGGGAATTAAAGATTTTATCATGAAAGAATTTTCCTTTGGGTATATAACCAACCCAACGACCAAGAAGACTATAGTCAAGTGATTTTATTTTAAACAGACTTAATATATATGACCAAATATCCATTGTAAATGTAGCACTAACACCAATAATTATTGTTTTTAATATCCAATTCATTTTATATCTGTTTTCTTGATTAGTTTAGACGATAAAGAGAAATAATAAGAGATTATATTAACACACACAAAATTAGTACGCATACAGGATGCTGGAGTAGGACAAAATTTTGGTTTACCAGGACTTATCTAAAATTATGTCTAAACACTTTGGGTGAACACCCCATATGTTTTTTAAAAAACCTGATAAAATAAGATGCATCATCATATCCTAAATCATAAGCTATACTACTTACTTGATTAGACGTAGCCAAAAGATATCTTTTAGCTTCTAAAATTATATGTTCATTGATTAACTCTGAACATGTTTTACCTAATGTAGATTTAGTGATGGCATTAAGCTGATATAAAGAAAGGTTCATCATTTCTGCATACTGAGCTGCTCGTTTATAGGTAATGCTATGTGTTTCTAAAAGTTCTAAAAATTCTTCGAGTCGTTCTTGTGAATATGGTGTACCGTTACCCCTATGGTCTTTTCCTATTTTTCGACTAAGTTCGGTAAGTAATATGCTTAAGTTTGCATTAATTACTTCCTGGTACCCCTCATCCTTATTTGTAAATTCCTGAAAAATTGCTTCTAAAACAGATATTGGTTTTTTAAAACTATTACTATCAAATTGATAACAGTTCAAACTACTTATTTTTCTTAGCAATGCTACCTTTACCCTATCATGAGCAACATAAGAATTGGCATTAAAATTAAGTAAATACCCAGTGCTCTCCTTATTTAATGTAAGCTGATGTACCTGACCCGGGCGAAGAACAAATATAGAATACGCACAAACATCATAAGAAATAAAATCTATTTCATGAAAACCCGACCCTTGCTCCAGTGCAAGTAAAAAGAAAAAATCATGCCTGTGAAGATTTTGGGTCATCCGTTTTCCGCCTAACATCTTCTTAACATCTTTAATTGCGAAAATAGACTCGTTTGAGTTCACATTACCTTTTCTTACCGGAATCTCTTGCATTATACGACTCAAGGATTTAAATTCAACTAGTCTTTTTAAAAATCACACCATTTACTACAAGCCTATATTCATTCATGGGATAAGAAAATCTCATATTAAATTAAATTTCATCGAATCTTTCTTACCCCTTGCACAAAAGCTTTGCATCAGAAAAGTATACTAATACTTTTTCGCACCACTAAGATAATTAAACCGATAAAAACGTAGTTCTGTTTATTTACCTAATTCATTCCAGATTTTCTTAAATCTTTCTAAATTATCTGAAGTTAGATCTTCGTTTGCCATTAGAATCTGTCCAATGTTTGTTTTGGGATCAAACATCATAAAAGCAGATACTCCTAGATCTGAACCGGTATGCCCTATTTTACCAGATTTAAAATACGCCATAAAAAGTCCGGTATTAGGTTCTCTTGGGCTAATGTTCTGAACGTTTTTCCTTTCATCAAAATTCTTAGTATATAACTCAACCCACGACTTTTTAGTAAGTAATGTACTATTTCCATTATATCCTTTTATGAGTTCAATTAAGTAAAGAGATAAGTCTTCTATGTTTGTTTTTAAGCTTCCGTCGGGATACGTCACACAAGAATAAGGCCGTATAGCCTGATCTTTTTCATCGTATAGTATACTATGTTGTGTACTGTCTATATTCTTATAAAACCAAGCTGTATTATTCATGTTTAGTGGTTTGAATATATGTTCTTCGGTAAACTCATTAAAAGGTTTATCACTAACTTTTTCAATTATATAAGCCGCTAATGCCGCTCCAATATTCGAATACTCATATTGTACTCCCGCTTTCTTTTTCGAGAAGCTTTTCTTTACACTCTTCCTATTATGATTAAGATGCTCATATAGGTATGTTTTTAAAGATATTTTTGGGGAAAGCTCATAGGCATATGCAGATTCGTATATATTTTTATTATCTATGATTCCTGAGGTATGGGTTGCCAGGTGTCTCAATGTAATAATGTTCGAATCGTCGACATGCGGATTAACAATTTTAAAGTCCAGATATTCATTAATATCCTTATCCAAATCAAGTAGTCCTTTCTCTTTGGCGATCATTAAGGAAACTCCGATAACTGTTTTACTCACCGATCCAACGGGTTGAATTGTATTTTTTGAATACTTCTTCTTTTTTTCTGTATTAGCTAATCCAAATGTTTCAACTTTTAGAACCTCATCCCCATTAACTACAGCTGTAGCATAGCCCGTAAATTTTCTATCTTGAGATATACAACTCTGGATGCTTAAAAAAGCAATCAAAATAAAAGTAAAATAAGATTTCATAATTATTGTTTTTTTGATTGATATATTCATTTTGAAATTACATACTACTCAAACATTACATATCACCCTATCGAATAATTATTCTGTTGAGATTTGACACAAATAAATATGAAAATGAAGATCTAAACGCCCCAATGCTTCTATTGGCACCTATTTTTAAGATGTTTCCTGAAGTGAGGATTTGAATTGAGAAGGAGACAAACCAGTTTCTTTTTTAAATATTCGATTAAAGCTGGTCTTAGATTTAAAGCCAGATTCGTATGCAATACCCAAAAGTGTGATATTGTTATACTCTGGTGATTTTATTTTTTCTTTGACAGAGGCTACGCGATACTTATTCACATAGTCATAAAATGTAGTTTTCAAATATTGATTTAAAAATGCTGAGAGTTTTTTATCAGAAATTGAAATTGCATTTGCTAATGTGCTTAAGGTAAGATCTTCGTCTAAATACTTTTTCTCAGCAAACATTACACGTTCTAGTGATAATTTCAGCATATTCAATTCTTCATCATTTATACCAGATAAGTACTCATTTTTTTTACTCTCTTTATCTTTTTTTTCTGGTGTATTGATCAAGAAATCCGGGAGTAAAATTTTTGACTGTTTAACTCCATAATATCCTAAATATATTATCAATATAATTACTGAGACTAATGTTAAATACGAGGTTTCAAAATTCAAATCTTTGACGTTGACCTCATATAAAGTAAATATCACATCCAGGCATGAAATCACGAGCACACCGATTAGCATTCGTTTCACCCAACCAAAATCACTTTCAGAAATGTTTGAAAAATTGAGTTTCATTGCACCTTTATATCTATTAAATAATTTTAATGAATACAATGTGTAGAAAATAAAATACAACATCAACAAAATACCAAACAGATCTCCATGATCATTGATGGTTTTTAAATAGTTAAAAACAAACTCTTTCTTAATGATTGAGATCAAAAAAGGAATGGACACACATAGCAAATAGAGCAAAGTGGGAACAAAATGAATGTAGTATTTCCTTATTAGTTTTGTCTTTCCCTCAAATAGAGACTTTATATAAACAAATATCAAAGGTCCGGTAAAAAATTCAATAATTTCATTAAACACAAAAGTGCTTAGAAATAAGAATTTTAATTTATGAACTTGTGCATACCCATGAATAATGTAAAATAGGGTTATAGAAAAAAACAAAAGAAGTAATTGCTGTGGTGTTTCTTTGGTTTTAGATTTTATCAACAACAGAAGTATAATAGCATTAATAACGATTCCTGTGGTTAAAAAAAAGGTAATTATTAAATTCATAAACTAAAAATGCTGTAAATTATCTCTAATTATATAGCGAGTATTGGGTTATTTTACGATTAAACCAAAATAACAATGTCTATTTAATAATTTGCAAAATGCGTATGTATTATTTTCGCATTACCTTGTTTATCATTACTAAGAATAAATGTAACGGGGCCTTTTGAAATACTATCTTTTACTGCATTTCTATCTCCAAAATACCATACCGCAGCTACCATTGCAGTTTCTCCATAAATTTTTGTCGTCATATCTTCTAACCAGAGCGATTTTTCAGGTTGCTTTCCCCCTTCTACAAAACCAAATCCCAGGTGATGTGGTTTTAGATGCTTGTATCCAATCATCAAACCTTCCTTTTCTGATGAAAAATAGGTAAGATCTTCGGTTTGAAGAAAGATATCGTCTAGCAGATTTAAGTCATAAGTCTCCCACAAATTTAACCATTTATTAATCACATGTTCTGTCTCATTTTGAGATAAAGCTGCTTTCTTATTTTGAATCTCTATTTCATTTTTTTGCGTATTGCAAGCAATTACGAATACAAGGAAAGGGATTATATTTAGAAATTTAAAGTTCATAATCAGAGCTTGTTTTTTATACTATCAATCTATCAAAAAATAAGCAGGTTCGCAAATGTAAAATCAAGTGTAGTCTATCATTAAATCTCTCAATGCTATATCACATCTTGTTGATAGACATTCGGTTTCGTCTTTTTCTTTCTTAAACTTAGGTTTTTTGTCTATTCCAGAGCTATCACAACATTTCCTTTTTTTAGATCTTGTTCTATATACCTATGTGCATCAGCAACTTCTTCTAATGCATACTTCTTATCTATTATTGTCTTTAGCGTACCAGCCTCAATTAATTCTTTAAGAAACTCCAAATCTTTTATTTTAGGACTTGTTAATCCTGTCATCATTTTCTTTTTGCTTGTTAATGACACCCACAAATTTGGGAGTACTCTCGAAAGTAGCGGAATAGCAGAAATATACCTTCCATTTTTATTTAGTAATCGCAGAGATCTTGTATGTGAGAGTGCGCCTACTACATCAAAAACAACATCATATGTTGTTCCATCATGGGAGAAATCCCCAGCTTTGTAATCAATCACTTTGTCTGCTCCAATAGAGCGAAGCATTTCTAGTTTGTCTGCACTGTCTACTGCAGTTACCTGTGCCCCAAAATACTTAGCCAATTGTATTGCATAAGTACCGATGCCACCACCTGCACCATTAATCAGTATCTCTTCTTTATTATTAATTTTTGCCTTTTTTAGGAAATGCAATGAATCTAGCCCCAGAGCAACAGGAGCGGCTTCTTCATAAGTCATATTAGAAGGTAAAGCTGTTAGTACTGCTTTATCTGATAAACTAATATATTCGGCATACGCACCAAAACGCTCACTAATCCCGAAAAGTCGATCTCCTTTACTGAATGAAGTTACCTCTTTTCCCACAGATTCAATTTCACCAGCCAGGTAACTTCCTAATATTCTCTTTCTCGGTTTTCTAAGACCAAAGAACAATCGAACTATCAGCCATGTTACGTTGGGGATTTTCGGGCTACGCATCTCACAATCTCCCATTGTTATTGCAGAAGCACGAATTTTTAGTAGTATTTCATTGTCTTTGAGTACTGGTTTTTCAAGCTCTTTGAGGTAAAGCACTTCTGGAGCTCCATATCGATCATAATAGATAGTTTTCATGTAAATCTAATTAAGAGGTTGATGTATTTTCTCAAATTCTTATACCAGATAACGATTTGTATATAATTAATAGTCTATTATTCGATATCTTTTTCTGTCATATTCATCTTTTGAATATTCCTTAACAAGTTCTTTTAAACCTTTCTAGATCTCTTAGCATATTGATATTAGCCATTATCTATTTTCTTTGATCTTTAAAAACAGTACTAACATCTACCCAATACACTTCTCCTTTGGTTACTCCTTTCCATCCACTCTTTGGAGGGTTACTGTATCTTTTTGAAAAGAAAAAATACTTGTCGTCTGGTGACATATATGGGCAGAAATAAATCCAATCTTTCTTTAGCGACTCACCAATATCAAAATGAACCGGAGCTTGCCATTTGTTATTTTCTTTAAATGATATTGCAAAGCCTTTCTCATCTGTATATGTGTTTCCTGTAATCAAATAACTTTCATCGGGAGAAACATAGGTGCCGCGTTGGCCTTCTTCAGAATTCACCTCAGAACCAATATTCTTTGGGGTATCGAATTTTCCTTCTCCCAGATATTGGGCTCTATAAATATCTCCTTTACCAAGACCACCAGGGCGATTTGATGTGAAATATATACTTCCATCTGCAACTACTACCGGATACGATTCTACATATTTTTCTGTGGATACGGGGTATCCAACCTTTGAAGCGATTTGCCATTTCCCTTCAATTTTTTGACTTCTATATATGTCTGGCTTACCTTTTTTCAAACGATCTTTAGGACTAACACCAAGGAAATACATAGTATTGCCATCTTGTGTTATTGATGGATCAATTGCGACAGATTCACTTTCCTGGTTAGCATACATTTGTATGGGTTGCGGTGCAGTCCACTTGCCATTAACAAAATCAGAATGATGTATAATAAAACTA
This sequence comes from Aquimarina spinulae, assembly GCF_943373825.1. Taxonomy (NCBI): domain Bacteria; kingdom Pseudomonadati; phylum Bacteroidota; class Flavobacteriia; order Flavobacteriales; family Flavobacteriaceae; genus Aquimarina; species Aquimarina spinulae. Next base: position 1,218,435 of record NZ_CALSBP010000002.1, read on the forward strand.
CCATCAATAATTCTGGTAAAAAACATTTCGGTAAACGAAGCATTAAATACTGTATTAATTTCTATAGCATCTGTATTTACAAAGGATGGAGCGAATAATTCTGGTGCTATCCCTGGTAGTTTTTCATCTATATAGGAGTTATTTGAGTTAATCGGTTTACAACTTTGCAAAACAAAAACGAATGCGATCATTGATAAGAAATAATACCTTCTATCCATATTTTCTGATTTAAATAATTTGTTAACGGCTTTGTATATGGTTGGTTGCGTAGGTTAGGACTAAATTAATAAAAGAAAACGAATCAAAGGTAAATCCGTAAAAGTTTTCTAGGTACACATAAAACGGGTGATTAACCAGACCTCTTGTTTCGTGTTTTATTTCAATACATATTCAGGAAGAATTCCTTATACATTGTACGATTTAATGATACTATTTCGCCACTTAATAATTCTAGACTATATTTCCCTCCACCATGTTTAATAACTTTACTAATTTTAGATTTTTCAACAATATATGAACGATGAACTTTAACAAAACTATCTGGAAGTATTTTTGTTAGTTTTTCTAAATTTTTGTCGTGTAAAAAGCGACGTTTATCGATCGTATATATTTCTGAATAGTTCCCCGAAGCTTTAATCCATTCAATATCCTCAATACTAATTAAACTAATCCCTTTTTTAGATTTAACAGCTAAGCATTTTAGTTTTTCACGATGTATGCCATTACTATTAAGAAATCTGTTAATAGCAATCTTGAATCGTTTTTCTAAAATAGGTTTGCTTACAAAATCTAAAACACCAAAGTCAAAAGCTATAGATGCTTTTTCTCTGTTTGCTGTAATTATAATTGTTTGGAAAGATGATGACGCAACTAATTTAAGGAGTTTAAAACCATCCTCACCATTTAAATTAAGATCTAAGAATAGTAAATCATATACTTCCTCGGTAATGCAATACTGTGCGTCCTTTAAAGTATGTGATATTTTAATCTTACAGTCTATTAAGTACTTTTTTGCCAAATCGGAAATGCGATCAGCAACAAGAGTGACATCTTCTACAATTAGGACTCTCATACATTATGTTTTATTTCAATAATGGATTCCCAACCATTTTTAATTTTATTCGAATGTAGTTTCCATTTTCCGGGATAACATTCTTCTAATCTAGCTTCTACATATTTTAGACCTGTACCCGAGGTATGCATTAAATCTGTCTTTTTTATAGCGCTATCATTAAAAAGATGATACAATATCGAGCTTGATGTTTCTTGCTTACTTAATTCAAAGTTAGCATCTTGATTACCCGAATATCCATGAGTAATTCCATTTTCTACAAGAGTATGAATAACTATGGGAGGAATCATTTCATCGCCAATAACTCCATTTACCTTCATCTTATAACTGGCCTTTTGTTGAATACTCATAATTCTAAGGTGTGCTTTACATATTTCAATTTCTTGATGTATCGGAACAAGTTTCTTTTTACTCATTATAGATAATAAATGAAACTCTTCTGATAACGCTTCGATCATTTTACTTGCAGTTTCAGGCTCTTTTGATATCAATTGTTGTAATGACATTAAAGAGTTTATTATAAAATGAGGCAAAATACGCTTTTGTAAAAATTGGTATTCAAGACGTTCTAATTTAAGTTTTGCTTCATTAAGTGATTTTGTTTTATGCAATATCCCTTTTGCTGAAATGAAAATCATAACCAGAGCAAAAATAATCATGCCGAGATTATCTAACTTATAGACTAAAGATGTGATTATAAAATTACTATATACAAAAGTGTAACTTTCAATACTATTACTGTCGTCCAGGTAATTAAAAAGAAACAAAACAAATAGTGATATTGTAATAATCGTTCTGTTTTTCGCTTTTTTTAACGAGGCAAGTAAACTCATAACAAAAGGTAAAAAACTTAGAGTAACTGAAATATTAGCGTTAGTTGAAGCAGCAAAAGCATAAACTATGATGAAAGCTAGAATTGAAAGAAAAAGAGTTTTCTTTTGATATTCATATTCAAAGTATAAAACAAAAAGTAATATAAAATAAGTGATATGTTCTAGCCCACTTCTAAGGGTATAGCTGTGTATAAAAGAAGCAGATGGAACAAAACCGTTCCAATACAGTACTTCATAAGCAACTAATACACTATTAATCAAAAATAAAAGAGCTAATAGAAGAAAAACTTTTTTTCTATTTAGAGAAAAATACAGCACTAAATTAATAAGTAAGAAGAAAATGAATATCCCAAAAAACAAAATGGGTGCCGTTGTCATTACGGCTGTGTGTTTTTGAAATGCTTCTAAATTACCGATAGACACATCTCTAAAATTTGCATTTGTTTTATTTTTATAGTTAGTAAATTCTATTTCAATTTTGTTATATCCGTTTACCAGATAATCTTTTGAAATTCTTTTTTTTACTAAGTTTTTACCTCTAATTTTGGCTTGAGATACGTTTTCAACTCTTCCATTTCTAAAAAGTAATTTGTCATTTAAATATAGATTAGCAGCATTAACGTTAGTACGAAACTGTATCCAAATATCACTATTATTAATTGTCTCTTCTGTAACTTTAAAATCCAGAGTCACATACCAAAGCCCTTCTTCTTTACTTACGTGTTCATAAATACCTTTGGCATTTAGGTTATCTGCGAGAAATTGCTTTGTATTTCCTTTGTATAAAGTAGCTATATCAAATGTGCTTAAATCCATAACATTCCCAGAATATTCGGGAATGTTATGGACTGTCTGCATGTTTAAAAAAAAACTTATGATTAGCAGTAATTTCATTTTTACTTAAAAGTCTTATTTATGATAAAGATACTTCTTCTATATTTATTTAATAACGATATTTATTTCACTTAATCTACCCATAAGCGAGCAACAATCATATCAAATCGACCACCTAAAAAAGTAGTTTGTATTGGATTTACTGTTGGAAAATCAATCGAATTTGATGCTCCTGAGACGGTTAGCGAACCATCGGTCCCTATGGCAAGACCTTCGAATATATCCTGGCCTTTTCCGCCTATTAAAGTAGAATAACGAAGAAATGATCCGCTTGGATCAAGCATAGCTATAAATGCATCATCATCACCTCGCAGGTTTCTTTCTTGACTATTAACTATAGGGAAATTTTTGGAAGCTGTATTACCCACAATGAATGCATAACCTTGCTTGTTGACTACAAGATTTCTGGGGTTGTCATCTTTCTCTCCACCTAAATAAGTCGAATATACAATCTCTCTTTTATTTAGATTTAATCTAGTGACAAAGGCATCTCTAACCCCTCCAAAATCAGTTTGAAACGCCTTTGTAGTTGTTGGGTAGTCTACAGAGTTTGTAAATCCCATCATAAATACATTACCCGAAGAGTCAAGATCAATACTGTAAAGTCGTTCGGTTTCTTTTCCTCCCAAGTAACTGGCAAAGTTAATGATCGATCTAGTTGGGTCAATTACGGCTAAAAAAGCATCGTCTTTTCCTTTTTTTTCACTTTGTATAGCATTTTTAACTGGAAAATTAATTGAACTGGTTGTCCCAGCAATATAGAGTTGCCCCATACTATCCAATTTGATTGAGAAGCCAATGTCATCACCTGACCCTCCTATATAAGTTGATGTCAGCATTTTTCCATTAGGATCAAGAGTAACAATAAAAGCATCTATCCCCCCAGCCGATTTTGATTGTAAGGCTCCTTCTGAAGTAGGAAAATCTTTAGACTTAGTTCTACCAATAACATGAACATTACCCTGTTGATCAATAGCTATACCTCTACCATCTTCATCTTTACTACCTCCTAGAAAAGTTGACCAAACGACTTCACCTTTGGGATTAATTTTAACAACAAAAGCATCACTCTTTCCTCCAAAATTTGGTTGAAATCCATTAGGGTTTATAGGGAAATCAGACGAATATGTAGTTCCTACGGCATAGATATTCCCTATAGAATCTGATATGAGTCCCTGGATAGCATCCCATTTTGCCCCACCAAGTTTAGTTAAGTAGGCAACTTCTGTTCCTTTTTTGTTTAGTTTCACAACAAAAGCATCCATTCCTCCACTAAGAGTATATGGGTATCGATTAGCTCCAGGTAAATCTGCAGAGCTTGAGTGGCAACCAAGGTATGTATTTCCTTCTGAGTCGACAGCAACAACATCGGCATCATCGGTTCCGTTGCTCCCATAGTATGTCGAATAAAGAGTTGAAGTTGACAATTCTTGACCATACAACTCATCTTTTACAAAAGTTAGAATAATCATTATTGCAATTAATAGTTTTTTCATAACATGATTTTTATTTTAAAATCAAAATTAATTATGAAGTACTTATCTATGTAAAGGTAAATGGTGAAATGCACGAGGATCGTGTGAATATCACATGAAGTTATTCTATGAAAAAGATATTAGATTAAGTTTAGGGTTGATACATTTTACACCGTATTAATGATTGTTTTTAGTATTGTTTTTTTCGAGGAAAATTAATTCTAGTTTTTTGTTTATCCTTTGCTTTCTAAATTCTGAATATCCAAGTTTAGTATAGAGTACTAAGTTCCTATCACTTTTATGTCCTGTAAACAGCTCAAAACGCTTTGCTACGTCAAATTGAGATTCTATTTGGTTCATTAATCGTGTTCCTAGCCCTTGTTTTCGAAATTCTTTTTTTACAATTAACCTACCAATCTTGCAGGTACCTGAGTCTAAACTTCCTCGAACAGAGCCTATTATTTCTCCATCAGATTCAATTTTTAAGATTTTTTCGTTTTCAAAATCAAGTTCAATTGATGCTAAGGTTTGTGTTAATGGAGGAATTGAAAAATCGTTATATAATTCTGCTTCTTCTAAGTAGCAAGTTTTTTGCAATTCTAATATTGATTTAAGATCTTTTTTTTCTGCTAAAGATATCTTCATCACTAAGTTTTAGATTCGGTTTATGCTTTGATACGCTATTCTTTTGTCAAGCCTGATAACCAATACATACCACGAACTGCTGACATGGGAAAAGCTCCACCATGGTCAGCAGATTCAATCACCACAAGCTTTGATGATAAATTTGTATATTTTTTGCTTTTCAATATGGAAACAAGACCTTTAGCATGTCCAAGCATACTTTCTTTTTCCAATGCGCCAATTGACACAAAAACATTAGCATTTAACTCTTTTTGATTCAAGGCGGTAATAGGCTCATGTTCATAAATGTATGATCCGTCTAATAAAGCTCCGGGGCTACCAAGAATGTAGTTTTTAAAAGTGTCTGGTTGTACAAATAATATGTATGCTCCAAATTTAGCGCCCATGGAATACCCAAAATAGCTGCGGTTATCAGAATCAGTTTGATAGTTGTTTTCAACATATTTAATAACATCGTTACGAATGAAATCCAGATGATTACTGGCCTGCCCACGTTGATATTTAGCTTGATGTTCTGGATTACTTGATTTCATTATTGAGTAATCTCGAAATCTACTTGCATGTTCTCCTAATGCACCTAATTTTCCTTTTAGATCTTTTTGCCAGGAAATACCAACCAAAATAGCGTTTTCCACCACGTGTTCAGCGGAGCCGGATAATATTTCGATGTGCTTCATTGCATCAGTAAAATAAAGCACGGGATATTTGATATCACCGTTTTCTGAATATCCCTCTGGCAGCTTAATATAAAGTTCATATTGCCTGTCATTTTTAGCGTCCTTTATCGGGATTACCTGTATCCGAGGTAATTCTAAATAAGACTTTTCTACCGTTTGTGTCTCATCGTTTATATTATTTTCTTGAGCAACGACGGTATTGAGTGATAAAACACATGTCAATATTAATAATTTCGTTGTTTTCATGTTTTCTTTCCTTATTATAAATGTGTTAATTTCTCATTGTTTAAATTTTTATAATGTTTGGTATTGCAACTAACAATGATATATGTGTACTAGTACACATATACTTATTACGTAATTTTGCACACATATTAATAACCGTTTCTATAAATACCAAAACGATCTTATAAAGTCTTAATTATACCCAGATCATGCAATCTAGTACACTATAGTATCCCGCTGTTTTTGATTAGTTCCCAATTACTAATAGTATCCCGATTAGCAAAAGAACTACCCATCCCGGGTGTTTTCCTTTAGTACCTACTAAAACCAAAAGAGATGCCAAAAACATGGTATACATGATGGACTGAATTATAAAACCAATATTAGTTGGATTTAGTTCATTTTGTTCTGCGGAAATTTTGATCAATATCGCTCCGATACCCCAACCAAAAACTGAAGCCAAATGCCAGGTTGCCCATAATATCCTTAAATGTCTTTCTTTTAATGCTTCGTTTTTTTTTGACGGAACCAAGCTTCCTTTATTTCTTTTGCTATTAAAAATCAAATATTCTCCAAGAATTGAGTGAACAATTCCTAAGAGAAAACACAGAATTCCTGCTATACATAAATACGTATTCATTACTCATTTTTTAGTGAACTCATCTTAAGTTATGTGTTCGTTCTTTATTTTCCTATCAAAATATGATATTCTGTTGGTATTTCAATTCCTCTATATCCATTTGTTAATCCATAAAATAGTACCAGTGTTACTACTACACCAAGTACAAGTATTAAAACAGATTGTTTTCGAGGGGTAATCCCCAATACGTTATTTTTAATTTTAGCATAATGAATAGCCGAAATGTGGCCAAAAAATGAAAGTATAGCAAGCCCGTAATAGGGTATGAAAAATAGATTTATCGGAAAAGTATTCAATCCTGCTACTCCAAAATAAATATTGGTATCTAAGTCTAAAAATAATCTACCTGCGAATACTGCCCCAAGATGAAATAGGAAGAAAACGGCTAGATATAATCCGCTCCATACTTGTAATTTTTCAAAAAACCCAGTGGTATTTTTTCTCCTTCTTAAAAATAGTCGTATCCCAGAAAAAATCTGAATGAACACTGCTATCAATAAAAGAGTTTCGACAAAAACATTTCTATATACCCAACGAAATTTACCCATTAATCGGATGTGCTCCTCTACCCCAAAAAGACTATAACTATGGTTAAACAAATGAAAGCTTATAAAAATTGTAATTATAATCCCCGAGATATAATGAATTCGTCTCATCATTTTTTTCACAAAGGTCAATCTAAATTATAATGTATCATTTGATTTATATCAAATTCGGTTTACCATTCAATCGTCTTATAAAATCTCATAATATCTTCTGCTAATAATTCTGGCTTTTCCTACCTCCGATTGTAAATCCAATAGACAGTCCTAAATAGCCACTATCTACTGTTCCTATGATTTGGCCACTCGATAGTTCAATATCTGCTTTCGGAATAAGGTTATATTCTAATCCAAGTCTTGTTTTGCCTAATTCAAGTCCTCCTCTTACTAGAAAGCCTATCTGGTTATTAACACTTCCTTCTAACACATCTGCAGAGCCAACTGGGGAAACATCGATATAGCTCAACAAATAATATCCTAAGCCTAAACCTACATAAGGACGATAATTATTTTGATTTAAGTAATAATCGAAAGTCGGTACAAACGAAATGACAGCATTATCAGATTGGTCATCAATACTAAATTGACCACCATCATTATTTTCAAATTTTTGAGAATTTAATGCAACCCCAAATCTCAACCCAATAACTGTATTTTCTGAAATTTTAATTTTGGGTTCAACATTAAGTAATAATTCTAAATTTCCGGATTCTGAAAATAGGAGAATCCCAGGTTCTATTCGAAAAGTTATATTACTCTTTTCTTGAGCATTTAGATTGAATAAACAGAATATTAATGTTATAAGTACTAACTTTTGCTTACCCATAAATCAACTCATTTGTTTTGTGATAATTTAAGTTGAGAACGTTTGTTATGTTAAGTTATTGAATACATCACTCATTATATAGTTATAGCTAACGGTTTATGTATATGATTAATTGCGGAAAATCTGTTACGATTTTCCGCTGTATTAATTAGGACACAATGTTATAAAACGTTTATCTGTTTTTTACTCCTATGTTTTAAACTTAAAAAAGTTACTTGATTTTTTTATCGCCCGGATTATCAGGAAAAGCTTTTTCAAACCTAGTTTTACTTTCCCCTGTTAAATATTTTTTAGCTAATAGAATTACGGCATCTGGTCCTTTGTTCACCCATTTCACAAGATTCTCATCATCCTCTTTTGCCTCTAATGCGAGCCATACCGCAACTGGCATAGCTCCCCATTTTTTTTTCATAGGACCTCTGGATAAGTTTGCGTGCAAATTGCTTTCTTCTCCCTTTGTAAGGTTTGACTGTGTAGATACTTTAATGATTCTTTCAGTAAATATTGGATATAAATTTTTGAACGTATTTTTTGATGTCGAGGATAAAGAATCCCCTACAGGAAACCATTTAGTCGACATCGAGCGATACATCCCAAAGCCTTCTATTACGCATTCCCACAAAATCTGATCTTTGAATGTATCGAGTTTCAAGTTGTTTTCCTTTGCCCATTGTTTATGAAGTAAATGTGTAAATTCGTGTGCAAATATACGGTCAATTCGATTGTCATTAACAGTTTTTTTTGCAGATCCGTATTCTCTGTGTAGTGCATTTACATCGAGACAAATAGTTTTGTTTTTATAGGTAAAAGCATCATCACCACCTTGATACCCTAAAAGGATAGAGACGGTGTCTTTAAGTTTGATATTCTGAAAAGGTACTTTTAGTGAGTCTCTAAAAGCATTCCATTTAGTTGTTTTGGATTCAATTAAGTTGATCCAATCTTGTTCTTCTTTTGTTATTTGTTTAATCACATTTGATAGAGAGTCGAGTATAGCAGCATTCTTCCTACTTACTAATACATTTTTCCATTCATTAGATATCTGATTGGAATTAACGCCTAATTTAACCTTTATAATTCTGGTGTCTTCAATTTTATGGATTGAAGAGTTCTTTATTACTTCTTTACTTCCTGAATTAGTAGCTTTTTTCGAATTTGAGTTACAACTCACTAATAAAGTTAAAATAAGGATAAGGAAATAAATGTTTAAGTTTTTCATTTGATTGATTGATTGATTCTAAATATCAGAGTTTAAAAACTTATTTATGTTACACAATCCTTGTGAATCTTTTTTGATGAATTAGATAGAGTCCTCGAGCTTAGAAGGTTATTTGTTTCTTATCTTTTGAGAGTTTGAATACAGAAATCCTATTATAAATTATTATTAACGTTTCGTATAAGAAATGTAGGACGGTTAATTAACGATAATTTTTAGATTGGTACTAAATCAAATATAAATATTTTGCTTTTATCGTTTTTTGCGAATGTCTAATTTAAGATTTGGCGACTTAGTAAATCAGTCAAAGCCTTTTAAAACTATCTTAAACCGTCCTACGTTTTTATACATTGTTGGTTATTGGCTTTATTTTTTCTCTATTATTGCGGGTAATATATATTCCTTCATCATTTTGTCTGCATTAGCGTGAGCATTTGGATTGTTATATGCAGAAGACGTAATAACGACAACAAAAGGAATATTTTTAAAGATAAAAATCTTATTTCCACCTCTACCACTACAAAAAGAAACTGGGTAATCTCTGCCATTAACAGTATATATTTTATTCCAGAAAAGGTAGCCGTAGTGGCTATCTTTTATACCAGCATAGGCTTGTGATACTTGTTTTGATACACTTTTCTCTACCCATTTTTCTGTTATAATTTGTTTGCCATTCCATTTTCCTTTGTTTTTGTATAATTGTCCATATTTAGCAAAGTCGATGGCTCTTAGCTGTATTCCGCCAGCGGTATTACCAACTTTTTGTGGTGTGTATTGCCATTTATAATTGGTAATATTAAGTGGTGCAAATAATTTTTTATCTGCATAAGAAATTAATCCTTCAGGAACAGATTTATGAATGATATCTCCTAAGATCACGACTCCAGCAGTAAAATAAGTAAAGTCTTTTCCTATTGTTTTATCTTTCTGCATTGGTAAATCAAGTGAAAATTTAACCCAGTTATCGGTTGGATACATATTTTCTTCATTTCCTGGGCTATTGTAATCACTATCATCACCTACAAATCCCGAACTCATAGTTAGAAGAGATTTTAATGTTACAGAATCTTTCTTACTGCTATAGTTTTTAAAGGATTTTAATTTGTAAAAATCTTTTAAAAATGCATTTTCACTATTGATATGGTTTTCTTTTATAGCAATCCCCAGCATTGTAGATGCAAATGATTTCCCTACAGATCTTGAGTTGTGTAAGCTATTTCTGTTTTCACCATTAAAATATTCTTCTATTAAAAGCTTATTTTCTTTTATAACGACAACTCCATTAATATTTTCGAATCTTTTTTCAGCTATTTTTCTATTTAGTGCTTCTATTTTGTGACGATCAAAACTATCTTTAGATAATTGCCAACCACTATCGAGTTGTATTTTTTGAACTGGTATTAGACTTTCATCTATAGGAATTTTGGCCACTTCGATCGTTATATTCCCTTTGGCTAAAATCGCACCTACTTTTAGCGTTTCTTCTTTTAAATAAGGTCTTATTTCAATAGTTAAAGAATGGTTGCCTTGTGCGAGAACATCTTGTCCTCCACTTAATTTCATAAACTTTAGCCACATAAACCAACCCCAAAAGTCAATCTGTTCGGGATACATTAACGGAACCATATGTTTAAGTTTGGTTGTCTTAGAATCTATAGTTCCTGCACCTTTGTTTAAATTTTCTACATGAATTTTTTTACCATCTACTAAAAACGAAAATTGAAAATTCCCTTTATTTAATAATTGATCTTGTGATAAATTTGGAGCTAATAATTTAAGACTTTCAACAAGAGGTTTATCTAATGTAAAATGAATGTTCAGAAACTCATCTTTATTAAGTGTAAAACTATTGACGTAGTTATTTGGTCTAGGTCTATTTTTTTTAAAGTCAGCCTTTGAAAAAAATAGATTCTCAATTTCATTGGTTTGAGATTTTTTTGGTGTTGAACTTTTACTGGTATTGCAAGCTACGATGAGGCAAACAATAAGTATTAAATAACTTGATTTCATATTTGATTGATAATTGAATTATTCAACAAACATAGATCTATCAAGGCTTACAAAAGCTCCATATTATATAATGGGACTCATTTAACGCTATTGAGAGTCGTTTTTTATTGACTTTTTATAATGTAAAGGAGTGATGCCTTTAATATTTTTAAAGACTCTGTTAAAAGTTGTTTTTGAATTAAAACCACACTCAAAAGACAAACCTAATAAGGTTATATGATCATAATTACCACTATGTAGTTTTTCGATAATAGCATTTACACGATATTCATTTACAAAATCCGAGAAATTTTTATCCAAACCATCGTTTATTACTTTAGATAAAATATTGGGATGCATATTAAGATTTTCTGCTAAAGACTTTAATGTCAATTCTGAGTTAAGGTAAAAACGATTAGTTACCATTTGCTCTTTTAACCAAGATGCTTTTTTGAAGATTTCTTCAGATGGCTTTTCTTTATCAATACTATTTTCTCTATTAGCCTCGAGTAAAATTACTTCTGGTCTTAAAAAAGCTTCTGCACTAATCCAAATAGTGATAATAGACAGTACTACATAAATTGGGTAATAATCACTTATGCTTAACTGAAAATTAAATACTACATAATCAATAATAGTATAGGGTGTCCACAAAAACCAAAGTACAGCAAATACGATAATCAACCTATATAACCATCTTAAACTATATGCGTCATTATTACTGTAATTTTTATTTAACCATGTATGATAAGCTTTAATTTCTTTTAGGGCATATAAACAATAGGTTACTATAGAAATAATTGCAAAAAACTGAACGACAGGCATTAATTGAAGGTAGGTATTCGTTTCTATACCAATAGTATTATTAACAAGTGCATCACGACTAATCATAAAATGTATCGCGAGTTCTATTACTAATGGCAAAAAATGAATGCTGTCTTTTTTAGAAAGACGATAACTAAAGTTGGTTATTTTTTTTACATATAAATATAATAATGGTCCAAGAGCTAAAGAGTAATTTAATGGTATTAAATAAAAATGTGGTATATAATTAGTGATTTGAAAATCCAAACTCAATATCCAAATATTCCAAAAAACAATAATAAAAGTAACTAAGCCAAGTAGTACATTAGCTTTTTTATTTATCCGCTTAGTAAAAATTAGTAATAACCCAAATGTGATTCCTATACATATAGACGCTATTATAATAAGGTTGAAAATATTTAAATTGAATTCGCACATTATTGTATTCTTCTTTTATAAAACTACCTATTTATAAGTGAATACGATTTTTTGCAGCAATGCTAATTCACTTTATTATAAGTGTATTCAGTATCTGTGATTATACTATTTTTAAAGGCTGTTTTTGGTAATGTTTTTAGTTTGTTTATGATGTTTCTTCAACTTGTTGTCGATATCTATTGCATGTTGCTTTCATAAAAATACAACAACCATTCGATTAAGCATCAAGCTGCTATGATCCCATATATTTTGTTGTCCTCGTTTATTTTTCAAAATTATCTCCGTCAAAATATAGATTTGAATTGCCTAATTCTTTCCAAGCTTTTTCACTAAACCCTCCACAATAGTTGAGTTCGGGATTAAAGCAATCTTCAGTATTGGGATCTAAATTTAAAGTTTCATAATTATAAGTGTTTTGCCCTAGATACATATCAGCTATTTTCAAATTTTCATTTTTTTGGGTCTTTTCAACGAAGAATTTTAAATCCCATTCAAGCGATATTATTTCAATTTTTAAAGTGTTTTCCGTTTTTATATTTTCAACAATAATCTTTTTTGTTACCATTGGGTCAATTCCGAAAACAAAATGAGGAGTATAAACAATTTTTATCTTAATGTTTTCATCAAGATAAGAAGTTGCTCTTGTCTTCCACAAGAATTCTCTGCATAAGATAATCATGATAAGAAAGACTATAACTATGGTTACTTTTCGTTTTGTGAAATATCTCATTTTGTTAATGTAGTACAAGGTCTCTTGTATGTTATGTTTGCTTCTCGAAGGGAGCATATATAATATACAAATTATTGTGTGTAGTTCTCTTTATTTCAAACTAATCCGATCTTGAATTTCAATTTTTACAAATGTTCATTATCCTCTACTTTAAATTTCGCTCTTTTAAAAGGTTTTCAATTTCTCGTTTATTATATTTAGAATTATTTACCAATTTATATATCGCAAATAAAAGTATTAAAGTTAAGAAACCAAGATTATTAACTGCAATGCTATAAATCAAAATCCCGATTAACACTCCAATTAATGTAGCATTTATAATTGCGGTTGATTTCATTTTTTTAGCCTCGTTTAAAAGTTCTTCATTAGTTAATCCTGACAGCTTTTTTTCTTTCATTTTGCGTTGTTTGATCTTTTCTGCGTATTGGTTGCTAACTTTTACTTTCTGCAAGCATTGCGCCCTCATAAAATATAGTAACCATGTGGTTCATCACTTAACTGCTATGATCACATATATGTTTTTGTAAATAGTTTTTTACATTTCATTCCAAATAATCTTATAGTTTGAGAATTGAGTTTCAAACCGATCCTTTATGTTTTTTAAAGAAGAGTAATCCAAATTTTTATATTCAATTTCAATTCCGATTAAATGATCACTTAAGCACCAACCTTTACAAATTATGTTTTGGTTAGAATTAGTTGAATTTAGAATGATTTTTTCTCCATATTCATATCCATAATTCATTAAATCAAGCTTATTTAACGTTTTTTGAATTTTTAGTTTAACAGATTTTTCCTTTGAAAGTTGAACATTCTTAGGATTAATCTTAATAGGTTTTTGAACCTCAAAATCCAAATCAACAATAGCATTTTGTACCTCAAAATAATACTCTTTTGACCAAGTATAATTTCTGTCATAAGTCATAAACTTATAAAATAAGACAACTCCCAAAATCATTAAGATTGGAAGTAGAATCAATCTATTTCGTATTTGTTTATTCAAAATGTTAATTTTGAGTTATCTACAACAATGTTATATATGCAACAAAATGCATATACCTATTTGTACTTATTTCTACACGTTTGTAAACATTTGTTTTATCATGATACTATATAATAAAGGATTCGCTTACAAAAAGAAATTCCAAACCAGACCAAAGCGCAATACAGCATCACGTGTTGCATATCCCGGTGCAGAAAACTCGTTGTTCTGTCTAAAGGCTTCACCAAAATTTTCGACTTTAAAAAAGATTCTTGTCTGTCGTACTTTAGCATTAAAAAAGATATCAAACTGAGGGTAACCACCAATCTCTTCTGCATTTTGAACATAAAACTCGGACAACACAGGATCGTATGCATCTGCTTTATAGCTTGTAAAGTATTTAAAGGTGACTCCTGTTTGTAGATACAATGCTTTTTTAAACCAGTGATCGTGATAATACAAACTGTTTCTGGTGGTAATTTCGGGTACATTATATATTTGATCTCCTCCCTGAATGTTTTGGTACATTACGGTATTATCAAGACCTAGTTTCCAGTATTTAAGTCCTTGTGTAAGTTTTACCTTCAATACATCAATACTTTCTGGAGCTTGTAGAGGTACAATTGCAGCATTAGCATCCTTTGTAAAATAGGTATATTTACTAATTGTAGCATAGCTCGCTTCTACTTCAGCAATTTTCTTAGCTTTGATATTAACCTGTATTTTTTGAGTTTCGGTATTATCAAAATTATTTTGCCAGTTATAGTTTACATAATCACTTTGGTAAAGTAAAAAATTATAGTTGGGAGCAACAGATTTAGAGCTTATTTTGGCTCGGATACCATATTTCTCATTAAGGTCATATCCAGCACCTGCATTAAAATAATTTCCTGTAAAATCACCAGAGACAATGTTCATTCCATCGGCAAACAGCTGAAATCCTTTATAGGTATTCTTATACTCACCTCCAACAGAATATATATCTCCTTTAATACGGTTTGTTATATTTATTTGAGCGCCAGAGCTATTTACCTGATTTACAATTGCATTATACCCGTAGTTATAATTAGAGCTTCTGCCCAGTATACGCAGATTCCCCAACCACTTATTGGTAAAATCCACAAATACCTGGTTGCTAAAATCTTCTAAGGCTACATTATCTGAAATATTTGTAGCTACATAGGATGCCCCCAAGAGATTATTAGGAGCAATTGCTGCCTGATCATATTTAAATCTCTTATCTGTAAGATCCATAATATGTCCTACAGACAAGGATGTAGAAGAACTATCTGTTTTTTTTAGTATTGCGTATTCGTGATTTAGATAAAATCGTTTTCCGAGCAATATACTTTCGGCATTTTGAAAATTAACAGATACCGAACCCCGATCTGCAAATTCGTCATCTTCTCCAACAAAATCGCCTGTACCCAAATACTGGTTTAATCCTTCTGCCGATAATCCTCCGTTTTCTTCATTAAGCAAATCTTGTGACACAAAATGTGTGCGTACTTTATATCGGTCATTTTTGGTCGAATAACTAGCTGTAGCTCTAAAATTACCAGTACTCGTTAAGGCATGTTGATATTTCCCCAAAGATCGCACACCTTTATAAGCGATCGAAAGATTAAGTCTTGGTGAAGTATTTACCGTAAAAAATGCATCTAATTGCTGCCCTTGTTCAAAGGTAGTTCTAAAATACAACTCTGTAAGCGGAGTGGGCACCTGGTAGTATCTTATATCTTCGGCTTCCATAAAATTGAAATGCCTGGCCCTGGCTCCCATAAGTGGTAATATATGGTCTCGCTCTTCTCGCTTTGCTAAACTATTATAGGTTTGCCCAACATTATGAATAGGAAGTAACTCAAAATCATCTCTACGCAGATAATTAAACTTATAATCCTTTCGTATCGTTAATGTCGTATCCTGATACGTTGTATCATTTTTTATCGTAATGATCTTATAGTCTGTAACCGGTGGCTTCTTTTTTTTAGTCTTTGGCTGCCTTAACGATTTTCTGGGTTCTTGAGATCCATCTCCTAGATTAGAATCACCTACTCTCTCCTGATCTCTTTGTGCCCACATCATCGAAACCGATAACAGTGCAACTATAAATATTATGTTTTTTCTCATTAGAATGCTAAACTGTGGCAAAAATATACTTTTTTAACGAAAGTAAATGATACTCATTGTTTGTTTAAATTAACTTTTTAGTCAATTTATAAAAATAGTTTTTTGGTATTCTATTCATACCGTATCTTCGTAATATGCTTACATTACAATTAAATCCAGACATTCTCGAATGTGGTACCGATGAGGCAGGGCGAGGATGCCTGGCAGGTCCGGTCACAGCAGCTGCCGTAATCTTACCCGATGATTTCAATAATTCGATTCTTACTGATTCTAAACAACTTACCGAAGCCAAAAGAAATCTACTAAAACCTATAATAGAAGACTCCTCTTTGACCTACGGTGTTACACATATTTTTATGGAAGAGATTGATGAGATCAATATTTTAAATGCCTCTATTCTGGCTATGCAAAGATCGATAGCGCAATTACAACCTGAGCCAGAACACATCATTGTAGACGGAAACAGGTTTAAGCCATATCATAATATACCCTATACTTGCGTTATAAAAGGAGACGGAAAATATTTAAATATTGCAGCAGCCTCTGTATTGGCAAAAACATATCGTGATGAGTTTATGGAAAAAATACATGAAGAGTTCCCTATGTACAATTGGAAAAAGAATAAAGGATACCCAACAGTAGAACATCGGGATGCCATTCGTAAATATGGAATTACCAAATATCACAGGAAAAGCTTTAGGTTATTACCAGAACAACTTACACTAGATCTTAAATAGTTATATCTTTGAGGCTGAAGAAAGAGAAAATTTTAAAATATATTAAATTATATTTCGATCATTATATTAGACTTTATATTTTGCAAACCGGGAAACTGAAAATTTTTATTTTGACAACCAAATTCAGGAATACAAAACGCATTGGCATAATGAAAAAGATAACTGCTGTTCTTTTAATTTTTATTGCTATTTCTTGCGAGGACACATCGAAAAAATCAAATTCTTTACTGGATCACATCCCAAGAGATACTCAAATTATTATAAAAATTAATGATCTTGAAGGTGCTGCCAGTAAATTAAGAGATAATAATTTTATCAAAAACAATAGCCAGGTTGCTTTTTTTGAATACTTCAAAAACTTGTCTATTCTGGATCAAACTCATCAGACAGAAAGCATATTATGTTTCTCTCCATTGGGAAAAAACGATTATGAATATACTTATATTTCAAAATTCGACCCTGCTGTAATCAATACCGATTCGCTAAATACAAAGCAAATTGAAACAATAAATTATTCTGAGAATACCATTTATAAGGTGACATCAAAGGGAGAGTCATTTTTTGCTACCCGACAGGATAGCCTGCTTATTGCCTCTTCTTCTCAATTATTGATCGAAAATGCTATACGAATGCAAGCCGCTCCAATTCCTATTGATAAAGATTTACAAAAAGTATATGAAGTGTCTGGTACCGAAAACACATTATCTGTACTGGTTAATGGAAAAAAATTACAAAACATTCACAATACATTACTGCCTAATACAGATCTCAAAAGCTTGCAAAATTTTAGCGGTTGGATATCAGCCGATGCTACTATAGGACAGGATGCAATGTATCTGGATGGTATTGCTATAGAAAAAGATTCACTATCCAGTACCATTGGGATTTTTGATAATACAATTGCCCAGGAAAATAAAATTTCAAAAGTGACACCTGTTACTGCAAGAGGTTTTATCTCTTATACTTACGATGACTTTGATGTATTGAAGAAAAATCTATCCGTAGCACAGGATAGAGAATTAGAAGATATCCCTGGAGACCTTGACGATATATTATCAGGTGTTTCTGAAATCGGTATGATTTTTCTCGAAAAAGAAAATATATTAGTTCTAAACTCTCTTAATCCCGAAACGGCTCAGGAAAGTCTGGCAGGAGATAAAGTAGACACCTATAGAAATACACCGATATACAATTATAAAGGCTCCTCTGCTTTTTCGCAAATCCTTACTCCTTTGGTTACCGATTTTGACGCCAAGTTTTATTTTGTTCGGGATGATTTTATCATTTTTGGATCTTCTACAAGAGCTCTTAAAGATATTATTGCTAATATCCTGAATCAAACATTACTCTATGATCAAGAGTATTACAAAGCAACTGTAAAAGATTTATCCGACGAATCTTCGATATTAATAGCAGGTACTATCAAAAACATAAAAGAATACATTTCTAAAAATGTTGAAGAAGAACATTCATCGCAATGGGAAGCACTTAAAAATAAAGGATATCAAATAGGAATTGTACAGGTTGTAAAAGAAAACGATTTTGCTCACGTGCATAGCATTTTACAAAAAAGCAGAGCTAAAGGTGCCGCTACATCTGTCACTCAAACCGCGTCAACTACTCTGGAAAATAAGGTATTAACCAGGCCTGTTCTTGTTAAAAACCACAGAACCAAAGGTATGGATGTTGCAGTACAGGATATCGAAAACAATGTATATCTAATTTCTGATAAAGGTGCTATTTTCTGGAAAAAACAAGTCGATGGTGAAATACTAGGCGATATTCAACAAATCGATATCTACAAAAATGGCAGATACCAACTATTATTTAATACTGCCAATACCTTATATCTGGTTGATCGCGATGGAAAAGATGTAAAACCGTATCCTAAGACATTTGAAAAACCAATTACACAACCTCTTGCGTTATTTGATTATGACAAAAGCAAACGTTATCGTATTGTTATTACCCAGGGCAATGAAATAAAAATGTTTGATGCAGAGGCAAAAGCTGTAACCGGTTTTAGGTTTAAAAACACAGAAACAGATCTTATTTTACCGCCAAAACATATTAGAATCGGAACCAAAGATTATATTTTACTTTCTGAAAAAAATGGAACATTAACTATCCTAGATCGAATAGGTAAACCGCGAATTAATGTAAAAGAAAAAGTTGATTTTTCTAAAAATGAATGGTACCAATACCTGAACAAATTTACATCTACTACTAAAAGTGGAAAATTAATTCAAGTACAAAACGATGGTAATGCTGTAGAGCAAAATCTAAGTTTGCATGAGGATAATAGAATGGTAGCTACCAATAAAACCCTGGTTACTTTTTCTGAAAATAAGCTTACTATAAAAGGTAAAACCCTTGAACTTGATTTTGGAGTGTATACAGAGCCTAAACTTTATTTTATCAATAATAAGATTTATGTTACCATTACAGATATACAAGCCAAAAAAGTATACTTATACGATAGCAATGCAGAGCTATTTCCTAATTTTCCGGTATATGGTAATTCTGTATTAAGTTTAGGGAATATGGATAAGGATCCTAATCTCGAATTTGTAGTTCAGGGAGAAGAAAATGGGGTACTTATCTACCAAATAAATTAATCTATTGTTAAAAAACATCGATAAAAGAAAACTTGAAATTTAAATTTCATGTTTTCTTTTATCAGAACTCAATTCACACATAACTCCGTACTACAGAGCATTTCCTTGCTTTTCACCTTACTACTTTAAGGAAATACATTCATACATATTATTTAACATTAATTTAAGATTTTGAGTCGGTTATTATTATTTTATGTTAAATGTTATTTTACAAGTACTAAATTTCATGTTTAAGAGTTGTACAGCCAATGACATAGATTTACTAACACAAACCAAACTCAATTATGAAAACAAGTATTTTTAACAAAATACTGGTGCTCACGTTCTTACTCGTGAGTATTAGTGTTAATGCACAACTATGGAGTCCCGTATCTCCTGCAAAAGCACAAGCCAAATCCAAAGAACTTAGAAAAACAACTCCAACGCAGTATCAACTATTTAACTTAAACACTACAGCGTTAAGATCTATCTTGCAACGTACACCATCAAGAGTACAGCAAAAAAGTTCTGGTGTTGTAATCCAACTCCCTACTGCAAAAGGAGTATTACAAAAATTTAGAGTTCTTGAAGCTTCTGTTCTTGAAGAAGGGCTCGCAAAACGATTTCCAAGTATCCAATCTTTTGTTGGATACGGGATTGATGATCCTACATCTATTGCCAGGTTTAGTTTCTCTAATGTTGGTTTACACGCCATGATAACTTCTGGAAATCATTCGACCATTTACATTGATCCTTATACAAAAGACAAAACGAGTTATATCTGTTATGCTAAAGCAGATCTACCTGCTGATCCTAATAGTTTTGAGTGTCTGGTTGAAGAAAACGTTAAATCAAACTTTTCTAATCAACAATTCAATGCTTTAAAAAATGCCAATGATGGCAAACTAAGAACTTTTAGGTTAGCTATCGCATGTACCGGAGAATATTCTCAATTTCATATCAACAATCAGGGAATTAGCTCTAGTGCCTCTGATCAGGTAAAAAAAGAAGCTGTACTTTCTGCTGTAAATACTACTATGACTCGAGTAAATGGTATTTTTGAAAGAGACCTTGCTCTTACCATGGTACTGGTAAATAATAATACAGATATCATTTTTCTAGACGCTAATACCGATAACTTAAGTAATAGTAATGCCAATGCATTAATTAATGAAAGTCAGACTGTTTGTGACAATGCTATTGGTTTTAACAATTATGACATCGGACATGCATTTAGCACCGGAGGAGGAGGATTGGCACAACTTAGATCTCCTTGTACAAATTCTAAGGCACGAGGAATCACAGGAAGTGGTCGTCCTATCGGAGATGCGTATGATGTAGATTATGTTGCTCATGAAATGGGACACCAATACGGTGGAAATCATACTCAAAACAATAGCTGTCAGAGATCTAATGCATCTGTAGAGCCAGGAAGTGCTTCTACGATTATGGGATATGCTGGTATTTGTTCTCCAAACGTACAAAACAATAGTGATGCTTATTTTCATGCAATTAGCATCCAGGAAATGTGGCAGAATATTTCGCAGGGAAACAGTACATGTGGTACCCAAAGCAATACTGGTAATGCTGCCCCTACTGCTAATGCCGGACAGGATTATACGATTCCTGCCTCAACACCATTTGTATTAAAAGGTAATGGATCTGATACTAATTCGGGAAACAATCTTACGTATTGCTGGGAGCAAATGGACGCGCAACCTGCAACTATGCCACCTGTTGCCACTTCGACCAACGGACCTGCTTTTAGATCTTTGACTCCAGCTGCTTCGCCTGATAGATATATGCCAGCATTACCAACAGTGATTTCGGGGCAAACCTCTTCTACCTGGGAAGTTGTTCCTTCTGTAAGCAGAACAATGAATTTTAGACTTACCGTAAGAGATAATGCATCTGGTGGAGCAAGTACTGCCAGTGACGATACAAAAATAACCGTTGCAGGTGCAGCTGGGCCTTTTGTTGTTAATGCACCCAATACCAATGTTAACTGGGCTTCGGGATCAACACAAACCGTTACCTGGGATGTTGCAGGAACAACTGGTAATGGTATTAATGCTGCCAACGTAGATATTTTACTATCTACCGATGGAGGAAATACGTATACAACGACAATTGCTTCTGCAGTACCTAATGATGGTTCTCATAGCATCACTGTACCAAATGCGGTAGGAACACAGAACAGAATAATGGTTAGAGGATCAGGACATATTTTCTACGATATTTCTAATGCCAATTTTGAAATCTCTGGAGGAAGTGGTGGAGATACACAAGCCCCTACAACTCCTAATGGTTTAGCTGCTTCAAATATCACACAAACCACTGTTGATCTTAACTGGAACGCGGCTACAGATAATGTAGGAGTTACAGGATATGATATCTATCAAGGAAATACTGTAGTCACAACAGTAACTTCTACTTCATATCAGGTTACCGGATTATCAGCTAATACATCATATAGTTTTAGAGTAAAAGCAAAGGATGCAGCAGGTAATGAATCTAATTTCAGTAACACTGCTAATGCCACTACGCTTTCTCAACCAGATACTCAGGCGCCAACGGCTCCTGCTAATTTAGCAGCTTCTAATATTACAAAGACCACAGTTGATCTTTCCTGGGATGCTTCTACCGATAATGTAGGGGTTAGTGGATATGATGTTTATCGAGGTACTACAGTGATTTCTACAGTTACTACTACTTCTTATCAGGTTACTGGATTATCACCAGATACTGCTTATAGCTTCAGCGTAAAAGCAAAAGATGCTTCTGGTAACGAATCTAATGCCAGTAATACTGTAAATATTACGACACTTCCAGATACAGGAGGTTCGTCTTGTACCGGAGAGATTTCATCATTTCCATATACTGAAGGATTTGAAAATACTCTTGGAGCGTGGAAACAGGCAACCGGAGATGATTTTGACTGGGCTGTAGATGCTAACGGAACTCCATCCAGAAACACTGGGCCTTCTAGTGCTTCACAAGGAACTTATTATGTGTATATGGAATCGTCTACGCCTAATTATCCTACCAAAAGAGCAATTCTTAACTCTCCTTGTTTTGATTTAACCGCCCAGACAAAAGCTAATTTCTCATTTAAGTATCACATGTATGGTGCTTCAACTATGGGTAGTTTAGCATTAGAAGCCAGTAATGATAATGGTGCTACATGGACCTCGGTTTGGTCTAAATCAGGAAATCAAGGAAATTCATGGCAATCGGCAAATGTAGATTTAAATACATACTTAGGTTCTACAGTACAATTACGTTTTAATGGGGTTACAGGCAACACCTGGCAAGGTGATATAGCTATAGATGATGTAAGTCTAAGTGAAGGAGGATCACAAACTACCTGTACTGATGTGGTATTAACTCTTAATTTTGATAATTACCCACAAGAGACAAGCTGGCAAATTACCGATAGCAATAACCAGGTCGTTGCATCGGGAGGAACTTATGACTCTCAACCTGATGGATCAACATTAACAATTACAGAGTGTTTAGAACCAGGAACCTATACTTTTACACTTAATGACACGTATGGTGATGGTATCTGCTGTGCCTATGGTAATGGATCCTATACGCTTACTTCGGAAGGAACTACAATAGCCTCTGGAGGATCTTTTGGATCTTCTGAAGCTACAACATTTACAATCGGTAGCCCTTCTGCAAGATC